>NZ_CP108032.1:0-607123 GCF_036169555.1 Streptomyces sp. NBC_00306
CCACATCGCTGCGCGATGTGCAAGCGAACGACCGTGCTTCGCACGGTCGTTGCGCTCCGCTCCGCGGGAGCGCTGGCGGGACGCTGCGCGTCCCGCTCACCCTCCTTGCTTCGCAAGGAGGGTGATGCTCCGTCCGCTGCGCTCCCGGAGCCGTGGTGGCTACGCCACCACATGGGGTTTTCCGCTTCGCTCCAGACCCCGGACGGGTCCGCTCCGCTCCCCCGCCTTCGGTCCTTCGGCTCCGCCTCCAGGACCTTGAAGCCCGCTGACGCGGGCCGGCTGGCTAGGTGGGGAGGGGTGGCTGCTTGTCTTCGGGGTGGGAGTGCATCGAATTGATGCACATGTAGTGTTGGGGAAAATGTTCGATGTCCTCTGGGAGCGGGAAGCGGGCCTGCGGACTGACACGTCCTCAGGCCCGCTTTCGGGGTCTTGTCCTGGTGAGTTCACCGTACAGCGCGAGGAACACCTGCCCGAGGCCGCAGGCGGAGGCTGCCACGGTGGCGCCCTTCCAGATGGCTGCCTGGTTGCTGGCGTCGGCGCCACCTATGCCTTGCCGGTGCACCGCGAGGACCTCAACGCCCCGTCGGACCAGCGGAAGGTCGCGGACCTCTGAGGGGCGGAGGAAGCCCAGGGAGCGGCCGTCAGACTTCGACTGCGGCGTACGTCTCGGTGTAGCTGTCCCCATCGGCCCCGTAGTAGGTGCAGGTCCGCGTGTCCAGGTCAACGTCGTACCAGACCACGCCGGCCTCCCAGCAGCCCTGGACGAACTCGGGGAAGGTGGTCTCGCCCGCCTGGTCCGCGCGCAGCGCTGCAAGGAGCGCTCGGCGGTCGAACCTTGAGACGTTGACCATGCCCGTGACCAGAGGCTCGCCCTGGATGGTGACCGGACCGGCTCCGGTGAGGTAGAGCATCGCATTCGACGGGACAGCCATCCGGCAACGGGTGACCCCGTACTGCCGGAGTGTCTCGGCCAGGTACGGGAAGCCGGCGACCTTGGGTCGTACAGCAGCTGCACGCTCCATGGCGGCCTCCAGGTTCTTGATCGCGTGATTCATGGACATCTCCAGTACGGCGTGGGCGCCGGGCGCGGTTCGCCCGACCTCATTGACAATAGATATACAGAGTGACAACATGTTGGCAAGTTTGAATCACGAGGGAGCGTGCATGGCTGATGAGATGGCCCTGCTGGTGGCTGACATCTACGAGGCGGCAGGTCTGCTGCGCCGGTCAGGGGAGGCCATCGCTGGGGCGGAAGGGCAGACGCAGGCTCGGTGGCAGCTGCTGAGTGTCGTCTCCGACAGCCCGCGGAGCGTGGCGCAGGCGGCCCGACGACTCGGCATCACCCGCCAAGGGGTACAACGTGTCGCCAACGACCTGGTGCGCGAAGACCTGGCGGAATTCCGGTTCAACCCGGATCACCGAAGCTCTCCGCTCCTCTCGCTCACCCCTGCCGGACAGGAAACCCTGCGGAGGATCACGACCCGAGCTGCTCAGTTCCACGAGATGCTCACAGCAGGCATCCCGCCGAACGACATCATCGCTGCTCGCGCACTCCTGCGCCGCCTCATGGATCAGATGCGGCAGCACGAAGACGGAAGCGACTCTCGTCAGACCGACTGATCCCTCGCGGCCGGCTCCGTCGCCGACGAGAAGGACCGGCCGCGTTTGCCGGCCGGCCGGAGTTCATCCCATCGCCGCGTCACTGCCCGACTACCTCGGCAAAAGGCGGCAGATCTCCCGGCGTCTGCCATCCCCGACATCAAGAGGCAGGTGGAGCATGAAGAAGTCAATCCTGATCACGGGCGCCACATCCGGCATCGGGCGCGCAGCCACAATCGAGTTCGCCTCGCAGGGCTACCAAGTATTCGCCACCTATCGAGCTGACGACCACCGAGGCGAGCTCGCGGCCATCGACAACGTCCACCCCATCCGAATGGACGTGACCGATGCTGCCGATCTTGAGCGGGCGTACGCGACCGTTGCGGAGGCGGTGGGAGGAGACGGGCTCTACGCCGTGCTCAACAACGCCGGCATCACCTACTCGGCCCCGTTCGAGTACCTCGACGAGAAGCGCGCACGTGAAGGAGGGCCAGGCGGCGCAGCAGACCGCTGCCGAGCCAGGTCCCGGCCTTCCACGTCCGGGCCATCACCGCCGTGCTGGTGCGCAGATGGTCCTCCACGGCCCTTTTCACGCAGCAAGCACCACCAGGACCATGCCGAGCCCGGCCCGTGACCGCGGCCAACTGCTCGACAATCCCGCCCTGCTGCGCTGCTGCGCGGAGGCCTCGCCGACGGGCCCGCCCCTGGCGCGCCGCAGGCGGGTCCCGCTCCCCGGCACCGCACGCCCTCCGCCCTCCCGTTCTTTTCGTGTCGGAGAAGGGCTGCAGAGGGGAAGTCAGCACTGTCCGAGGTCACCGGACCATCGGTGACCGCCCGCTGACCTCGCACCATGCAGCCACGCATCCAATCGTCCCCGCCGGCCGCTATGACCGATGGTGTGACCGTTGCCGTCCCGGCCAGGCCGAGAGCCGAGCTCAAAAACACCCGGCCGGGACGCATCGCCCGGACCGGCTCCGCCCGGCCCCTGGCGCGCGGAGGCCCGCCGACGCGCCCCACCCCGGCGCCGCAGGCCCGCCCCGTCCCCCGACACCGCACACCCTCCGCCCACCCCACCATGATTGTCGGAAAAGGGCTGTAGAGGGGAAGTCAGCGCCCAGGAAGGTCCCCGACCATGCCGGTGAGGGCCCGGTGACCTCGCACAACGCACCTGCACAACGCCTGCATCACCGCAGGTCAGCGCAACCCCAACCGCAACCCCAAGAGCAACTGCATGCGCAACCCCAAGCGCAACCGCATACCGCACTCACCAAAGCCCGGTGTCCGCCTACTTGTGCAGGTACCCATGCGCCTACTTGCACCCCCACTCGTGCCAGTACTTGTGCACCGGCGACTCACGGCCCCGTAGATCAACGGCACAGCAGCCGGCGGAGCGCACACCGGAACCGGTGTTGCGCCTCACAGCACTCCCCCACGGAAACGGGCGGGCCAAGCCCCGAACAGTTGACCTCCCATTCAGGGCTTCGCCCCGCCGAGAACATCCCCGCCCCAGCCCCACCTACAGAAGCCCTGAACCACAAGCAGGGATCCGGGGCTCCCGCCCACTTCGCGGGGACCCAGCTCAACGCACCGGCCACCGCGCCAGATACTGCGTCGACTCCACCGGTTACCAACAGACCACGCGCGCCCGAGGCGCTACGAAGGGAGCTTGGCGATGACGGGACCATCCCCACGCGTGCGCGGGGCAGCGGTACAAGGGCGGTGAACTACCTCTGCACCGTGGGGCGGGGAGCAGATGTCGAACCCGGCCACTCGGCCGACGAAGCCGGGACCACCCCCGCGCTTGCGGAGAGCACAGCTCTTGCCCGCAAGCCCTTCAAGTGTCCTTCTTGGCTTCATCTTGGGGCAGTCTCCCGTCACGGCTTTGTTTCTCCGAGAGCGGTGCGCAGCCAGTCGAGCGGGCCCTGTTTCAGGAGTTCGTCGGCGAGGCGTTGTCCGGTCTCTGTGACGATGCGGGCGCGGCTGTTGTCGATCCAACGCTGCGCGCTTTCATAGCCCTGTGACAGGTACTCGATGCCTTGGAGCATGCATTCCAGTTTGTCGGCGTCGCGGGCGCAGACTGCTTCGGCGCTTTCGTTTTCCTCATACTCGGCGACGAGGTCCCGCACGGTCTCTGCCAGTACCTCGGGCATGCCGGCGGTCTGATCGGCTGTGACAGCCTGGGGGTCGGCCGCCGTGCCGTACTTCTTTCCCAAGTAGTTGACGTCGCCGGTGCGTGTCTCCTGGGAGTCGTGCCAGACCGCCAAGAATGCTGCGCGGGCCGGGTCGGCTCCTTCGAGCTTGGCGATGATCGAGGCGATCAGGGACGTGCGCCAGGAGTGCTCTGCGACACTCTCGGGGTCCCGTACCCCAGCCATCCACCAACCGGTGCGCTTCGTTGCCTTCAACGTCCCTGCCTCGTACAGGAAGTGTGCGACCGCGGACAGGTCGTCAGCCACCGTCGTCTCCTCTCACGCCTCCGCGAGGCGAATGGCGTATCGAATGCCCTCGAGCTCGCGGCGCGCCCGCCTCGAGATCTCTGGGCTATCCAACATCACGGGAAGACGGTCGCGCAGTGCACAAGAGAAGCGAGGTCCGCTGCGCAGGAGGTTCGGCCGGACGGTGAGCAGCGACCACAGTGTGTGGACGTTGAGGTCGAAGAAGCCGTGGGCGGGGGTGAGGCCGCCTACGAGGTGCTGGAGGAGCCTGTCGCCCTGCCAGGGGCCGACGTTGGTGGCGATGAAGCTGTCGTCGAGCTGGACATGCGGGGCTTCGCCAATCCAGTACGCCCAGTAGTTCAAATTCGCGGCTTCGCCGGCCTCGTCATCGTCGAGTGTGCTGGCGATGAAGTGGCTGATGCGGTCGCGGTCACCCTGACGGGCAGCGACGGCGGCGGCCGAACGGGAGTTGAGCCAGCGGGTTAGCCAGTCATCGGGCCGCTCGGTGCGCTGCTGGTGGACCAGCCACTGCGTTGTGTCCGAGGCGTCGTCGTAGCCGGCCATGTAGAGGGCCTGGCGGCGCAGGAGAAACTGGGTGCCTTCGCGGGCCTGCTCGGCAGTGCGGCGCATGCGGGAGAAAAAGCGGCGGCGTTCCTCGGCCTGCAGTTCGGGCTGGTCGGGGACAGGGCCTCGCCGCCGCCGCGGCGCCGTGGGCAGATTCCGCAGCGGGGTGGGCGCCGTCCCGCTGAGTGGCCATGCGAGGACCTCGACCAGCTCGCGCTGCATCACCCAGACGCCGAGGGGGCTGTCGAACAACGAGATGTCATCGTCGAGAGCGGTGGCGAGCAGCACGTCCGCCTCCATCGCCCGCTCCAAGGCCAAAAGGAGGGCGGGGCCGGTTCCGAGCTGCATGAGTCGGTGACGGTGGACGAGCATCTGCCCGACGGGCACGGCGGTCAGCGGCCGACGGCCGGACTCCCACCCTGCAACGGTGTCGGGCGAGATGTTGAAGGCCTCGGCCAGGGCGTCCTGGGTGTGGCCGAGCTGCTCGCGGATAAGCCGGAAAACGTACCGCGAGATGACGCCACTGCGCGGCCGGGACGTGTTGCCCCTACCACCGGTCAGGGCGGAATGCGAGGTGCTGGTCATGGCTGCCCCCTTGCCAGCGGATTTGACGCCGATTACCCGTACTGCCGGTCACTGCAGCCAGCGACCATTGCTCCTTATGGTCGAGGCCATAGTGATGACCGAGCAACACAGCGTAGTAGGAAGGCCGTCGTCGTGAAGACCGAAGAGCTCACCCCGTCAGGGGACGCGCCTCGCGCGTTCATTTACGACCGACACGCGACGGCCACGACCGCAATCCTCGACATCCGTCTCGACCGCTGCCGCGCCTACGCCTTATCGCAAGGGTGGGACATCGCCGGAGTGTGGCTGGATCTCGGTGATCACGCACTCGGCCACCACCGGCCGCAGTTCCACGCTCTGTGCATGGCCATGCAGGAGACGCACGGCCCCGCGATCTGCCTGATCGGCGACTGGGACCGCCTCACGCGCGACCGAGCACACGGCGCCGAGATGCGCGACAAAGTGCGGCTCGCCGGCGGCCACTGTGAGACAGCGGAAGGCGAGACGAACCGTTCCAAGGAGCGGGCCTCGTCCTTCGGATCCTTGAACCCGGCGCTCTGATCATCAACCAGCTGTCGCACTCATCCGGGGTCACCACCGACGGCCACGGCTTATGGGTGCAGCTCCTACCGAGGTGACGACGTGACAGAGACCTGCTACCTGTGCGGCAACGAGACCGACGAACCGATCGCCATCGGAATCGCCCACGCGAACTCCGGCCCCGGCCGCACCGTGCACGCCTGCCAGCCGTGTCGCCAGGTGAAGCAACTTTTACCCCTCGATCAGCACCCCGCCGGCAGCTACGGCTTCCCGCGATTCGACTACGCGGCCACGGCCGTCCACTGACCCCTCTCAACCCGGCGTGCCTTGCGCCAGGAGTGAGTGGACGCCTCCAACCGGAGGCATCGACATCCAGGAGGAAGAGATGTCCGTTGCGTTAGAACGCCCTGCCTCAACCCGCACCCGCGACCCGCAGGAACTGCTCAACGCGGTCGCCCCCCACATCACTGAACTCACCGCCAACATCTTCGACTCCGGCATGAGCCTGTGGGAGCGCGAGATCGCCCTGCTGCTGCGCGACCACACCATGGTCCGCGACATGGCGGAGCGCATCCTCGGCAACGGCGTCATGTACGTCATGGGCTCCATCGAGAACCCGGACGTGCACCTCGGCGTCGGCAAGCTCGTCGACATCGGCGTCCATCAACTCATCCTCGACACGCCCGTCTGGTGGGGCATCTGCCGCCTGTACAACGGCGGCCGGTTCAAGCACCACGCCCCGTTCATCGAGCGCCGCAGCGACGGCCTGTGCCTGCGGACCGGCGACTTCCTCAAGTCCCAGGGCTGGGCGATCGACGGGGAGCTGTGGGCCATCGACGGAGCGAGCTGCTCGCCGTGTGACGACAAGGTCCCCGACAGCCACTGAGCCCACTACAGTCGCCCCTGCCCTCACGGCTCCCCCGAGGGCGGGGGCTCCCTCATACCGACGACCGGAGGAACAGCAGTGCCCGTACCCCACGACATCCCCGCCGAGACCGAGCTCTGGGACGCCTACGCCAAGAGCGCCTTCGACACCGAGGCAGAGCCCTCATTCTGCTGGACCCAGTACGCCGACCACGGCCCGGGACCGGAACTCTTGGGCTCGCCCGAGTCCGTGCTGGAGATCGGCTGCGGCACCGGCCGCGCACTGGCCCACCTCGCCCAGCAGGGGGTGAAGGCCACGGGGGTGGATCTGTCGCCGCGAATGGCGGAGCTGGCAGGTGAACGCTGGGCGCCGCTCGGCGTGCGGATCGAGCACGCTGAGGTCCTCGACTGGCTCGCCACCGACCAGGCCCGGTACGACGCCGTGTACTCCATCTTCGGCGCGGCCTGGTTCACCGACCCCTCCCGACTCTTCCCACTGGTGCATGAACGTCTCGCGCCGGGCGGCGCATTCGTGTTCTCCCAACCGCCCGCGATCCCGGGCGCCTACGGACCGCAGGGCATGTACAAGGGCGGCTTCGCCGGGAAAGCCATGTTCACCTACCGATACAGCTACAAGCCGGCAGTGTGGGAACGGCACCTACTCCGAGCCGGGTTCACCACGGCAGAGGCCCAGATCGTAGACGCCCCCCACCCCGGGCACATCGGCACCCTCGTCGCCCGGGCGCGTGCCTGACGACGTAATTCGCCTCGGTCAACCTGCGCCCTCAAGCACAGCAGGCCAACGCCCCATCAAAGGTCCAGCCGTGCGGAGCCTGGACTTGTTCGCGCAGACCGCCCAGGCGTGGCGCCTGGTGGACCACCGGGGCCCCGATGGGCCCGCTGAAGAACGACGCGGTCTTCAACTCGCTGGGGGTGCGCACCACCACCAACTCGAACCAATTGGTCGCGTGCCTCGACGGCGTCTGTTTCTTGGCATTGTGTTCGTGCTGCACACCGGGATCGCCTGGGCGCATCTGCCACAGGAGTTCGGCTTCGGTTCGGGCATGACGTGATGGCGGCGCCTGGCGGCCGACCTCGGCGCCGCCTACCGGCCCGGTACAGACGGCCCACGTTCAGCCATCCCATCCCCCAGCGCGCCGAGGCCCCGCCGACGCGCCGGCCCCTGGCGCCGCAGGCCGGTCCGTTCCCCGACACCCCGCCTGCCTGTGCTGCCCGTCCTCGCCCGAATCCACCAGGACCCTCCAGCCTCCGGCAGCAGGGGCGTTCTTCTCGGCGTTGGGCCGGGCTACAGCGCAGCCCTGCACCGCAACCTGGAGAAGCACGCGATAGGGGCGCTGAGATAGCAGCAGCCCTACGGCGCTGTGCCGGTCATGGACCGAAGCCTGGTTCGGGGGTGTGGTGGGGGGTGTGCTGGGTGCAGGTGGTGTAGCGGCCGTTGCCGCTTGGGTCGGCTCGTCGTGGCGTTGGTCCGGTACACGAGCGGCAGGCCGGCCAGTCGAGGCATACCGGGCACAGGCCGGTGCCGGTCACCGTGCCCGGACGGCCACATCCACCGCACTCCACCCACACATGAGACACCGGCGCAGACAGCGTGTTGTCGGCGGGCGGCGGTGCGGAACGGTGGAGGGGCTGCTGGGGGGCGGACGGTTCACGCGAGGTGTCGCGGGTCGCGTCAGGGCGCCACGCGCCGGGGAGGGAGGCGGCGCCCGGGTGGGCAGTGGTGGCGCCGGGTGGTGCGCTCAGGGCTCGGAGGCGTGCGCCGATGACGGCCGCCACGCTGGTGCGCACGGTTCGGGGTAACGGCCGGTCGGTGATGGCATGTTCCACCCGTTGCAGGCTGCAGCCCTGCTGCAGCAGACGTTCCACCGCCGGCGCCAGGGCATGAAGATCCGTCCCGGTCAGGCACAGGGGTGGGTTGGTGGCACCGATTTGCTCCAGCAGCTGCATCCCGGGCGACGGCGCGGCGGGCGACGGTGAGGGTGCGGTGCCGTCTGGGTCGGCTGCCGGCGCGGGCTGGCCGGGAGCGGGGCTCTCTTCTGGACGGGCGCGGTCGGGGGGAAGGGGGGTCCTTCTTCTCTTCCCTGTTTTCGTCTTCTGGTTACTGATGTTCTTACCCCCCACGTCGTCCAACGTTGGATCGGCCAACGTCGGAAAACCCGACACAGGTAAACCCGACGCAGGTAAACCCGGCACAGGAGCATCCAGCACCGGCCGATCCGCCAACGCCCCCCAGCCCCCAGGTGGCACGAGCAGCCGCGTCGGCGTGGCCGACCCGGAGGAGGGTGACAGCGTCACAGGACGTGAAACCACTGACGACGTCGACATGGCCGACGAGTCGAGCGAGCCCGCAGATTCAGCCTGCATCGCGACCGGGGGCGCGTGGTGGGGTAGGTGACCGGCGGGCAGGGTGGCGGACCGCGCCCGCGGCAGGGCAGACGACGATGGCGAGGGTGACGTTGCACGCCCGACTCCCCCACGAGATCCTCCCCCGTCACCGGCGGGCTGGTCCGTAATCACATAGACCACCGGCCCCAGCGTGCCGTCCGCCTGCCGGACCCGCTCACGACGCAGATACCCGAAGAACTCCAACTCCCCCAAGCCCGCCCGCACAGCGTCCCGGCCCTCACGCCCACAACCAGCCAACGCAGCAACCGAAACCCGCCACCCCGACCTGTGCGACGCAATCAACCCGAACAAGCCCTTCGCCTTGAAACTGATCCGCCCATCCCGGAACAACGCATTCGACACCCGCGTAAACGGAACCGCCCCCACCAAACCACGCCGCACCCCCACACCAGAACTCACCACACCACACCCCAAACACACAACACAAAACCTCCCAAACCCATCCCCCAGCCCAACCCGCGCATCCCATGACAGCCGCCAAGAGGGCACACCAGTAACGGACTCGAGAACATCCATCGTGAACTGCACTCCGTCCGCGGGACTATGACCCACCAGACCACCCAGCGCCATGTCACAGCTGCACACCTCGCGTCCGGTCGATATACACCCCGGCACAACCCACCCCAGCACCAGCAGGCCCGAAAGCCCTCAGCCCGCTTCCGCCGAAGAGTTGGCGGTTGAGCGTCTGCGTTGGCGTGGTCGATCGCTCATACAGCCGGGCCATCGGCGGACGCGCGCACGAGCGTCCGAAAATGCGATGAGCTGTGATACCTGGCCGTGGCACAGTCACCCGCATGTCCAACGACGTCGCCTATCCGGTCCTCCGTACCCCCGACTTCGCACTCGCCCTCAGCACTGCGCGGCGTCTCATGGAGTTCGGTCGCTGCGAGCACTCAAAGGTCTCCGTGTTCGCAGAGTTCCATTCCGTCGCCGAGGTGCGGCGTGTGGCGAAGGAACTGCCCGAGAGGTGGTTCCGGGGACAGGAGGAGTACCTGGAGTTCAACGGGGTGCCGTTGGAGGAGCAGCCCGGTCTGATAGTCGGCGTGCAGGGCCGGGTTTGCCGGCCGACCCGGCCGCGTACGAAGGGCGGCTGCCGATGGAGTGCGAGCTGTACGACCTGCCGGTCGGCAGCATCGAGGACGCCTTCACGGCGGCCGTCGGCGCGAACATGGGCTGGATCAACTGGGAGTCTCTGTGCTGGCCGGACGCGCCCGAGGTGGGATTTCGCGGCGAGTCAAAGCACGCGGAGGTGACGCTCCTCTTCAACTCCCGCACCCGCGAGCTCGACGAGTGCGTCGATGACCACACCGTCCTCGTCCATGTCCGCAGCGCCAGCGTCGACCGCCGCCAGATGCGAGAGCCGTACGCGCACTGGCTCGCCGCGCAAGTGGGACTAGAAGTCATCGGGGCTGGGCAGCGGAACTGACGGCAGAAGCGGGCGGCCAGGCGCTTCCCCGGACCGGCCCGCCCCAGCTACTGATTCGGGCCGGCTTCCGAGTGCCCCTCCAGATCGCTTCGCAGCGGGTGGCCGGCCGCCGCGTCGCCGGGAATTCGAGGTGGCAGCCAGCAACGAAAAGCCGTCAGACGGATCTCACCACATCCCGTGTTCGAGTTCCTCCAGCGACAGACTCCATTGCGATTCCTCTTCAGCAAGGGGGGTGAGGTCGAAGGCGCCCACGACCTGCTTGAAGCGTGCAGCTAGTCAGCCCCGCCGTGACGTCTGCGGGTTCCGTGGGATCGATGGCGACGACGAACAGACAGCGGCGCAACCAGCTGCGGGCCGGCCCTTACCGCCACACCCCAGGCGGCCGCGAAGTGGACCTCCTGCTCCTGCATGTCATGGCGCCCGAACCTACCGCGCGAGGCGAGGTCGCATGGTGACGCCGAAGCCGTAGCCGTTCCTTCCGCATAGGCCTTGCCACGGTGTATCCCCTGGTACTTGCACCTTGATAGCGTTTGGTGAAGCTGGGCATGGTGGGCCAGGTGGGTGGTCAAGGGTGGGGGCCCGGGTGAAGAACATTCCTGTTTTTCGGTGGGTGGCAAGCCTCGGCCTGATACTCATCGGCTGCTCGGTGTGGCTGTATTGGAAGGCGCCGGATCGCCCGACGTAAAGCAAGTCGACCTGACGGTTGTCCGCGAGCAGCCTGATGGGACGTGCACGGTTCGGTGGACCGATCCCTTCCGAGATGCTGAGCGCGAGGGCCCATATCGGTGCACTGCTGACCGGGACCCGATTCTGAAAGCACCCGACCCGGTCACCGGCTTCGCCTGGGACACCGGCTTTATCGTCGCTGAGGGCTCCAACAAGGGCGACCTCTATTCACTCGGTCAGGATGATGACGTCGACGAGCAACTCGAGGCGTCCGCCGGCCTGCTGGTGGCCGGAGTGTTCCTGACCATCATCGGCGTCGTCGGCGGCAACATCCGCACCCTGTTCCGGATGACCGGTGTGAACCCCGAGATCGTCCGCCGGGCACGGCGACTGCGGGACGCCGCGGTGCTGGTGACCTTCGACCACCACTCGGCCGTGGAGACCGTAAGGGAGGCGTGGACACAGACCCGGTCTCCGGAGGCCCCCGAAGTCCTCTCCGCTCTGCGGGTGCTGGTGGAGACCGGACCACAGGGACGCAAGGTGGTCGCCACAGCTCGCGCGCTGACCGCCCGTCTGGACCCGCTGCTGGCCGACGCTGCCCCTGCCGCCGGCCGTATGCAGATGCTCGCTGCAAGCCGCGAAGAGCGCCGACGGGCTGAAATCGCCATCGGCGAGCTGCGCCTGACGCTCAGCGAGCCGGCAACCCGCAGCGTCGCAGAGCAGTTCGCCCAGACGTCAGTTGATCTCCTGCGGGGACCGGACAGCGATCCCGCCGGCCTCGCCACCCGCGCCGACTTCGACTCCCGCCCGGCGGAATACCGCAGGGTTCTCGCCGACATCACGGCCGAGCCCTTGACCTAGCTGGGACGTTTCGTTCCGGTAGCTGGTCGAACGGCAGGTGGTGCCGGCGATCAGCCGGGAGACCCTGCGGCGCATTCTGCGCGAGGGCCGTCTCCTGGCAGGCCACCACGACCTGGAAGGCGTCCACCGACCCGGGCTTCATCGCCAAGATGCACCAGGTCCTGGCGCTGTACGACACCCCGCCGACGGACGGCCGGGTAGTGTGCGTCGACGAGTTCGGGCCGCTAGATCGAAGCAGAGTTCGCAGCCCTGCCCTACCTCGCCCTCAACGGCACCGACCACCGCAGCCACGGCGAGCAGAACACCGCCGTCGGCGCCTACATACGCTGGCGCAACGCCCGTGCCGAACCGCTACCCAACTTCGCCCGACTCACCCGTCCGTCAGTGGACCGAATACCCCACCAGGGCCGCCTGATACAGCTCTACGATCTCCATATGACCGACCGGAACCTGGCAGGCGGAGAGCTGCTGACCACCCGACTGTCACTGCGGCGTCCGACCGAAGCCGACATCGATGCGATCTTCGCGATCCACAGTGACCCCGCAACCTGCCTGCACAACTCTTCCGACGCCCTCGCCCGGCCCGAAGAGGCCGGGGAGCTCTTTCGGCGCTGGAACGACCAATGGCAGAGCTGCGGATACGGGTACTGGGTTGTCCGACGCCACGACTCTGCCCTGCAACTGGGGTTCTGCGGGGTCAAGCCCATGGAACTGAATGGCATGAAGGTTCTCAACCTCTTCTACCGTTTCGCCACCTCAGCATGGGGCCAGGGCTTCGCCAGCGAGGCCGCGATCGCAGTCACCAGCTGGGCATCCCGGCACGTTCCCGACCTCCCGCTGATCGCTCGAGTCCGGCCGGCCAACGCTGCCTCCCAGCGCGTGGCGGTACGTGCTGGCCTGACCCGGGCAGAACACCTCGACGGCACCGGATACGACGGCTTCGATTGGATCTACGCAGCGAAGCTGCCGAACTGAGCACACTCCGAGCATGTGGACCTTCTCTGAAGGCCGTTCAACTTTCCGAGCCGAGCCACTTGCTCGCCATGGCCGGCCGGGCCTCACGCTGGCGGTGGTGATCGACTGCAAGGAGACATATCCGTACTGGGAACGTCTCCCGGACCGAGCGGGCTGCCCGTCGGCTGTACGGGTGGACAGCAGCCTGGGGCGGTGCGCCACGGGGCCCGATCGAGGGTCATCCACCCGGCCAGGTGCTGACGATCACCTTCCGGGGAAGACATGATGTGTCGACCCTGGACCTCCTGATCGGACGGCTGCGTGTGAGCACCACTCCATCTGAGCTTCCCACGGGCCGTACGCCGGGACGTACCTGGACGGTGCGGCTGACCGGACACGCCGACCGTACGGTCACCGTCTCCTGCTCGACGAAAGCCTGCACGATGCCGGCCAGGTCGCGGGACGTGGCCGGCCTGCGTAGGTTCGCGGCCCTGCACGCCGCCTCGCACGCCAAGGCAGCCCGGGTGAGGGAAAGGGCCTCCTGCCAGTGCTGGGCACAGAGTTGTGCGGCGCACGAGGGCATGCGGGTGCACTGCGGAGGCACCACCGTGTTGGTGCTGCGGCACGATCCGGCTGTCGGCCGCGTGTGGCATCTCGCCGAGGTGTGCGCCGCGTGCGCCAAGCTGATGACCCATACGCGCGTGGTCGGCACGCCCGTACCCAGCGTCCGCCCGGCAGGCACGGCACCGGCGAGGCGAACAGAACCCCACGAGGGGGCCGGACAGCGTGTGCCGGAGCAGACGGCACCTGTTGGGGTGGCGGTGGGGTTCTCCTCCCCCACTCCTACCGGCGGGGACGAGACACCGCGCCGTGCGCCGCGGCAGGCTCGGCGCGGTCAGCGGGGCGACCGACGCCGCTGAGTCCCCAGGCCTCGGCGACTCCGACAGGGCCCTGTGATGGGCTCGCACGGGCAACTTCATCGAGGAATGCCCGTACTTGCGGCCCGCCGACGTACACCGATGCCTCCGCCCGCGCTGGACCTCTGTCGGCATGGCCTGATCCTGGTTATGGTGCGGACGATGGAGCTGCTGGTGCAGACGGCCAAGTGGTGACGTCGGGTCGGGCACACGGCGTCGATGGTGAGAGTGTGCTCGATCCAGAGCGACGAAGTCCTCGACGCTCTGGGAGTGCGGATGACGACGAACCCGAGCGAACTCGCCCGGTGGGTCGGGACCGGACCGGTCGTCGACCTTGCCACCTACGCCTCCCTCGTCGGAGTCGCCCAGCCTGACCGTCGCGTATCTTGACCGCGTGAACGAAGAGCCGGTGGCCATCAAACTCACGCACGATCAAGCGTTCGTGCTTTCTGACTGGCTCTACGAAGTGATGATGCAGTCCGACAAGCTCGATGCGATTGTCCCGGATCGCGCCGTCTGGTCAGCGATCTACGCGATCTCCGGCACCCTGGAGAAGGCGCTGGTTGAGATCTTCATGCCGGGCTACGCCGGTCGCCTGGAGCAGGCGCGACAGCGTTTGCTCGACGCCGTGGGCGACGAGGACGAGACAGCAGAGGCGAGCCGTGGCGAGTCAAGCGTGCCGTCTGTCGATGACATCAGCGGCTGACACAAACGCGGCCGATCGTAGGCGAATCCCGTTGGACTTACGCGGCAGGCGGGCGCGGCAGGGGCAGCATTGACCATGGTGCGCGCTGCCCATGGACCGACGTGACAAGGATGAAGCCGACGACAGAACACGTGTCGTCCGGGCGCTCCAAGCCAGGGCCGGCACCCTTTCGACGTGCTACGGCCAACTTCGCTCCAGGCCGTAGGTGCTGCGGGAGTCGGGGTCGCCGAAGAAGAAGTACAACATCAGCTGCTTCTTGTCGTCGCGCTGCAACTCGAAGGTCCATCTGTAGGTCTCAGGTGCTGGCCCACGCTCTGACGACGGGTCGAGACGCTCAGCGGGATCCGGAGTGCGCGTGGACGATGACACGCGCGAGGTGAGAGTCAGCTGGACATGCTGACCGTCGTTCCACTCTGCGCGCTCGTCGGTCAGTTCCCACTCCCCAGTCCCTGACAGCCGCCACCGGTCGTCGAAGTCGAACTCCTGCCCGTCCAGGAGACTGATGACTGCCTTTCCATCAGGCTGGAGAGTGACCTCCGTGCGGTCGAAACCGAACCACGAACCCACGATCTCCGCCCGCTTCGCATCATGCACTGCGGGAACCTCGTCGTACATGTGCGGATTGCATCCCACCAGTACCAACAGGCAGGCGATGACAGCCGCGATCCTCCGTGGCGGGGCGAGGGGGTTGGTGTTCACCATCCGGCCTCCCGCCACGGCACCGCTAATGACTGCGGTTCGACCGGGCGTCGATCACGCGCTTGTCATCCTGCCAGCGCTATTGAACATGTTCAACTCCTTCACGAGGCTCCATGGGAACGGGAAGCGCGCCTCGATGGCTGCGGCCCGCGGCTACCACGCCGCCGATCCCGAGCAGGGCCTCGTCCGTGTTTCCACCTCAAGCCCGGTGGCTACGACACCGCTGCGCTCATCGAGGTCCTGGAACAGCTCAAGGTGTTCTACCTGACGAGTGGGTGGTGCGGTCTGAGACAGAGCGTCCGCCCACTGGAGCCGGCCATGCGGTCCTTGGTCGCCGAACAGGACTGGCTCACCCTCGAGCAATCACACACCTACGCACCCGAGCTCCAACCCGGTGGAACTGCTGTGGTCGTAGCTCAACAAGCGCGAGCTCGCCAACTCGTCGGCGACCACCTCGCCGATGTTGCCGACGCCACCGGAGAAGGCATCCACCGCATCAACCAGAACCGGCAGCTGCCCCGGCCCTTCCTCACCCACACCGGCCTGACCGTCCCTGCACCAACCCCACCGAACCAACAAAGAGCTCAGTCAGAACGAACTCAGCAAGGGTTCACCTGTTCCCAGGCTTGCATGATCTCGACCGGTATACGTCCACGCTCAGGAAAGTCGTAGCCGTTGGCCCTGGCCCATTCTCGGATCACGTGGGTGCTGACGGATGTCCGCGAGGCAGGGGCCGTTGCGGTGCTGCGGAGTTGCGCCGGGGTGAAAGTGATGCCGCCGTCGAGAAGGTCTGAGGGGAACATCGGGACACGCACGTTTGCGCTCAGCACGTCGACGAGGAACTCACTCACGGTTCCGTTGTAGGTGAACCAGGGCGCACGCAGCGCCTCGTTGACGGCAATGGTCCATTCGTCCGGGACGTCCCAAGGCTGGGTTGCCCAGAACAGGTAGTCGCTGTTGCCGGTGACGCCCATGGCAAGGAGGTCCTCAGGAGGGTGCGGCAGCGGACAGGGCCGACGGGCGGCCTGCCGGACTTCTTCAATCTGCGCACGCAGCCGCTCCGGCATGGGGCCGGTGAGATCAGCCCACTCCCTGGGGCGTGAGGCTAGTGCAGAGTGAGGAAGCCGCAGAACTGTCCGGGGCCGTAGGTGGCGACGAGCTGCTAGTGCCCTGCGCCAGAGATCCGTTGGCAGAAGCGGGCGAGTGAATCGAGGATCTCTTCGGCTGTCTTGGTCCAAGTGAACGGGGTCGGGTTCTCGTTCCACTGTTTGACCCAGGCGCGGATGTCGGCTTCCAGGGAGCGCACACTCTTGTGGGCACCGCGGCGGATCTCCTGGTCTGCGAGGAAGCCGAACCATCGCTCCACCTGGTTGATCCAGGAGGAACCGGTGGGCGTGAAGTGCAGGTGGAACCGCGGGTGTTTGGCCAGCCACGTCTTGATGGCCGGGGTCTTGTGGGTGCCATAGTTGTCGCAGATCAGATGGACCTGAAGGTGCTCGGGGACCTCTTTGTCGATCTTGATGAGGAACTTCTTGAACTCCGCGGCCCGGTGCCGACGGTGCAGTGAGGTGATGACTTCGCCAGTCGCGACGTCAAAGGCCGCGAACAAGGTGGTCAGACCGTTGCGGACGTAATCGTGAGTGCGGCGCTCGGGCATGCCGGGCATCATCGGCAGCACAGGCTGAGAGCGATCCAAGGCCTGGATCTGAGACTTCTCGTCCACCGACAGCACCACCGCTCCTTCGGGCGGGTTGAAATACAGCCCCACCACGTCGTAGACCTTCTCCACGAACAGCGGATCGGTCGACAGCTTGAACGTGTCGCTCAAATGCGGCTTGAGCTGGAACCTGCGCCAGATCCGGCCCACCGTCGACTTCGACAAGCCACTGCGGTCCGCCATCGACGAACGCGACCAGTGAGTGGCGTTCTTCGGGATTTCCTCCAGCGTGCTGACCACGACCGCCTCCACCTGGTCCACGCTGATGGTGGGCGGCCGGCCCGGCCGAGGCTCATCCACCAGCCCGTCCAACCGTGCGGCCAAAAACCGGCGACGCCACTTGCGGACCGTGTCCGCCGCGATATGTAACTCGCGTGCCACCACGACAATCGGCGGCACGTCAGCACCATCACATGCCAACACGATGCGGGCCCGCAAGGCCACCGCCTGCGCGGATGACGCCCTACGAGCCCAACGCTCCAACACCACACGCTCATCAGGCGACAACAACAACGGTTCCAACTTCGGACCACGACGTGACACCGGCACATCCCCAGAAGCACTCATAAACGAATTAACGACGGATCTCTGGCGCAGGACACTAGTAGTCCTCAGGTAGGCCCGTTCCCAGGGTGTTCTCGACCTGAAACCAGTCAAGTGCGGGCCGCACGGAGGCGGGGGGCCGGCACAGTGCCGTAAGGGTGGTGAGGTCGGTCATCGGATTCCTCGGCGGCCAGGGGCGGGGCTCGTCATGAGCCGGGTTCGGGAGAATGGTCCCCTCATCGAACATGAACTTTCCGCCCCGGTCCTTCTTGGTCCCGAAAGCCTCGAGGTGGATGGACTTGGACGCGGAAACTTGAGACCACGAGCAGCCCTTGGCGGGCTCATGCGCATGCTCGATGAATTCGCGAACGACAACGGGGTGGGAGCCGTTCCGCGATGTCCTCGCAGGTCCACACCCCGTGGGCCAGGGTCCACACGGCAGGGTCGGTCAACCCCCTCGTGGTGACGACGACCATGTCGGCACCCAGGTCGCCGTCCAACGTCACGGGCGGCAGATCCGCGTTGAACACCATCGCTGCGAGGGGGTTGGAGGAGACGATCTGCAGAAGGTCGACCGTGGACCGTCGAACACCCGCAGCGGGTCCATCGACAGCTCGGCCTTGGCGGCGCCGATGACCTGGCAGCGGCCCTCTGCCACGGACTTGGCGAAGGCGGCCCATTCGCGGATCGGGGTGCGGTCCATGACGATCGCGCGCCCGCCCCGGTCGACGACCGCGGACGTAAGAAGCTGCCTCGGGGAATGAACGGGGCAATTGAGCTCGGCTGCGTTGGCGTGGATGGCGCGTCTGTGCCATGTCCAACTTGCGCCAGGATTCATGATGGCTGACCGCGAGTCGAGGTAAGAGGATGCTCCGGTACCTGACTTTTCATAAAACGGAGAAGAATCAGATTGCCTTTCATATCCTCCCATAAAGCGAGGCTGGCGGCGCTCGGCGTCACAGTGCTCATGCTGCCCATCTCGGCCACGACATCCGCAGGCGCGCAGCCCACGCCGCCGGTCGAAAGCAAGGCGTCGACCAGTGTGTTCGGCCCGGCTGGCGAGGCGGCGGCGCAGTCCGGCCCCCGTACCGTCACCCTGATCACCGGTGACAAGGCTGTGGTCACCCCCGCCGCCGGAGGCGGCGCCGGCACCGTGTCGGTGTCCGGCCCGCATGGTGAGCCGATCGCGGCGAAGACCGCCAGAGTCGGCGAAGACGTGTACGTGTATCCCGAGTCGGCCGCTCCGTATGTCTCCGCCGGGCTCCTCGACAAGGAGCTTTTCAACGTTACCCAGTTGGTGACCGACGGATACGACGACGCTCGGGTGGACCGGCTGCCGCTCATCGTCACCTACGCCAGCGCCGGTGCTGCCCGCAAGCAGGGCGCGCCGAAGGGATCGACGAGGATTCGCTCCCTTTCCAGCATCGACGGTGCTGCCATCGCCGAGGACCGCGACAAGGCGACCGAATTCTGGTCGGCGATCACCTCCGGCGTGAAGGTATCCGCGCTGACCCCCGGTCGCAGCCTCCTCGCCTCCCCCGCACCCCAGCCCACCCTGGCCGGCGGTATCTCCAAGATCTGGCTGGACGGCAAGGTCGAGGCGACCCTCGCCGACTCGACCGCGCAGATCGGGGCACCCGCGGCATGGGCCGGCGGTAACACCGGCAAGGGCGTGGACGTCGCCGTGCTGGACAGCGGTATCGACGACGGTCACCCCGACCTGGTCGGCCAGGTCGCCGAGGCGACCAGCTTCGTACAGGATCCAGACCCCGGCGGCGGTGATGGTCCCCAGGGACAGGCGACCGCCGAAACGGATGCCGTGGATCGCCAAGGACACGGCACCCACGTGGCTTCCACCATTGCAGGAACCGGCGCGGCCTCCGGCGGCAAGGAGAAGGGTGTCGCCCCTGGCGTTCGGCTGCACGTGGGCAAGGTTCTCAACGACCAAGGCCAGGGATACCAATCGTGGATCCTGGCCGGCATGGAGTGGGCCGCCCGGGACGCGGGCGCCAAGGTCATCAGCATGAGCCTGGGTGGGGGCGCATCCGACGGGTCCGACCCGCTGAGCCAGGCCGTCAACCACCTCAGTGCCGAGACCGGCGCGCTGTTCACCATCGCCGCGGGCAACTCGGGCCCGGAGGCGAAGACGGTCGCTACGCCCGGCGCCGCGGACGCGGCGCTGACCGTCGGTGCCGTGGACGGCGACGACAAGCTGGCCGGCTTCTCCAGCCGCGGCCCGCGCTGGGGTGACAGCGCGGTCAAGCCCGAGATCACCGCTCCGGGTGTCGGCATTCTCGCCGCCCTCTCGCGGCACGCCGGCGGAGGCGGTGACTATATGAAGATGAGCGGCACCTCGATGGCGACTCCGCATGTCGCCGGCGCTGCCGCGCTGCTGGCCGCCGAACACCCCGACTGGACCGGGCAGCAGCTGAAGGACGCCCTGGTCAGCACCTCCAAGCCGACCCCGGACTACACCGTCTTCCAGGCAGGGGCCGGCCGGGTCGACGTCGCGGCGGCAACCAAGGCCACGCTGTTCGCCACTGGCACGGTCTCTCTGGGCGAGCACGCCTGGCCCGCCGAGCCCGGCGCGAAAGTCAACAAGACGGTGACGTACACCAACACCGGCAATGCTCCGGTGGCATTGGACCTCGCGGTCTCGTCGTCGAAGGCCCCGGCCGGCCTGTTCACCCTGTCGCAGAACAAGGTCACCGTCCCGGCGCACGGCACCAGCAGGGTGACCGTGACCGCTAACGTCGACAAGTCAGCCGCCGGAAAGGGTTACGACGCACGTATCGACGCCTCGGCGGCGGGCACCCGTCTCGCCCACACTGCCGTCGGCTTCGCCACCGCCAACCAGACCTTCAAGCTCACGGTCGTACCCAAGGACCGGGCGGGCCAGATCTACAAGAACGTCGGAACCCTGACCGGGGTCTCCGACCAGGAATCCCACCCCTACCTGAGCAATTGGAATATCGACTTCGAGGACTGGAACAACCCCGGCGTCTTCACCCTTGAACTGCCGGCCGGCACCTGGTCGCTGGCCTACTGGATGCAGGTTCAGGGCGGTCAGGGTCCGCAGTCCCGCGGACGCGCCCTGCTCACGGCGCCGCAGATCGAACTCGACCGTGACATGACCGTCGAGTTCGATGCCACCAGGGCTCGCCAGATCAAGCTGTCGACGCCCCGGGAGTCCGAGACGACCGCGCTGAGGGTCGACTACAAGCGGACCTTCTCCGGCGTGAGCGAACAGTACTGGTCCTTCCTCCCGTCGCGCACGGAGAACAGCATCTGGGCAGTGCCGACGCCGAAGGTGACCGACGGAACCTTCGAAGTCCGCACCCGTTGGCGCAATGAGCAGCCCGCGCTGAAGATCTCCGCGGGTGTCGAGACCTACCGCGACCTGCTGGTGCGGCGCGGGACGAAGCCCCTGTCCAAGGGGTCGCACCGGATGGCGGCCGTGTACGTGGAACAGGGCGCCGAAGCGGACTACAAGGGGCGTGACGTCCGTGGCAAGGCCGTCGTGGTCGACCGCAACGACACGGTTCCGCTGTCCTCCCAGGCCGCGACCGCAGCTGCAGCCGGTGCCGGGCTGCTGCTCGTCGTCAACGACGGACCCGGCCGCGTGGAGCCGCTGGCCTTCGACATTGTCGCGCCGCTGACCATCGCGACGCTGAACTACGAGGAAGGCCGCCGCCTGATCTCCCAGGTCACCAAGGCTGGGAGGTCACTGCAGGTGTATTCCAACCCGACCACCGAGTACCTGTACGACGTGGTGGGCAAGTACCACAACAAGATCCCGACGGATCTCGCCTACCGCCCGCGTACCAGCGACCTCGCCCAGGTCGACATGTCCTTCCGCAACTATCGCCCAGCCCAGGCGACGGACTTCCGCTACGACGTGTGGGCGGAGAACGACTGGTGGGCCGTCGGATGGCCGGAGCTTCCGGGGCAGGGCCAAGGCAATCGCACCGACTACGTGTCCCCCGATGTGCAGTACCGGGAGAGCGCGATGGTCATCGGCGAGACCCGGGTCGTCGCCGCGGACAAGCACTACGGTGCGGGAAGCCGCACAGCGCAGAACTGGTTCTCCCCGATCCAGCGGCCGCGCGTCTCGTACGGCGGCTCGCTGCTCGGCCGCTTCAGCAACTTCATGACTGCGTGGGTCAGCGCCGGGTGGGGCGACGCGGGCTCCGACCGCGAGGGATTCACGAGCCACCCGGGCGTCCGGGCGAGCACCTCGATCTACCAGGGCGACACCCTGCTCGAGCAGGCGCCCACCTATTGGGCCACCGCGGTGGGACTGAAGCCGCAGCGACTTCCGTACCGGATCGTCTCGGAACAGTCCCGGGGCACCTGGACAAGCCCCTACTCCACCAGCACCCGGACGGTCTGGGACTTCACCTCGGCGGCGGGTGCGCCGCACGACATGGAGCCCCTGCCGCTGGTCCAGCTGGACTACGACGTCGACACGGACGTCTCGGGCAAGGCGCACCGCGGTGCAAGCTTCACCGTCAAGCCTGCCATGCCGGGCCAGTGGCCGACCGCGTACACGGAGCAGCCCCCGGTCGCCTTCCAGAACGTGACCCTGCAGTTGTCCTACGACGACGGCGCCACTTGGCATCGAACGTCCTTGAAGCGGACCTCCGACGGCCGCGGCTGGCGGACGGAGCTGGACGCCCCCAAGGGCGCCAAGTTCGTCACCCTGAAGGCAGGCGCTCGTGACGCCGACGGCAATGCCGTGGAGCAAACCATCACCCGGGCCTTCGGCCTGAAGTGACGTCAGCGCACCTCCGCTGAGAGCGGAGCGAAGGCAGGGGCGGGACCATGCCACGGTCCCGCCCCTTTCGATGGGCCGGCACGACCGGCTGCCATGGCGTCTCTCCCGGGACTGGGCGACGATGATGGCGAGTGACCAGGTCACGGTGCCGGCGCAGGACCGTGTCCGGCCGATGTCAGAGACCTTTCATCCGCCAGTTCGGGTCGCCGAGGGCACGTACCCCCAGGTCGAACTGGTAGCCGACACCGTGATCCCAGCGGTTGTCGTCGGCATGGACGCCGGCCGTCGGGCGCTGACGGGACGCGGAGTCAGGAGACGCGGCAGAGGCGGTGCCCCCGCGCCGAGAACGACAGCGACCACCACGGAGGAGGCGACACCTGGTTCGCGTTGAACGCCGA
The DNA here is from genome assembly GCF_036169555.1 of Streptomyces sp. NBC_00306. Classification (GTDB taxonomy): domain Bacteria; phylum Actinomycetota; class Actinomycetes; order Streptomycetales; family Streptomycetaceae; genus Streptomyces; species Streptomyces achmelvichensis. The sequence goes on from NZ_CP108032.1 coordinate 22,658, forward strand.
CGGCTGGAAGGCCAAGCGGCCGTGGCGGGAACAGCCGGTCCGGCCGGTAGGTTGCATCGATCGAGGGACCGGTGCCGCACGGTCGGGGACACGGAGACCGCGAGGTCGTCCGCCCCACCAGGTTCCGGCCCCAGGATCGCGGTGCGACCGCCGCGCATTCAGGACCAAGACGTATTTCTGCAGGAGGACTGTTTCATGACTGGCCGGCCCTTGACGCTCATGGCGGTACACGCCCACCCCGACGACGAGGCCACCGGAACCGGAGGTGTCCTCGCGCGGTATGCGGCGGAAGGCATCCGCACGGTTCTCGTGACGTGTACCGACGGCGGGTGCGGTGACGGACCCGGGGGTGTCAAGCCGGGCGATCCCGGGCACGATCCGGCCGCGGTCGCCTTGATGCGCCGTCAAGAACTCGAGGTGAGCTGCGACGTCCTGAAGGTCAGCGATCTGGAGATGCTGGATTATGCCGACTCCGGGATGACGGGCTGGCCGAGCAACGACGCCCCCGGATCCTTCTGGCAGACCCCCGTGCAGGAGGGCGCGGCCCGACTCGCGGAACTCATGCGGCACTACCGACCTGATGTGGTCGTCACCTACGACGAGAACGGCTTCTACGGCCACCCCGACCACATCCAGGCCCACCGCATCACGATGGCGGCGCTGGAGATGACCGCGCTGACACCGAAGGTGTACTGGACCACGATGCCTCGCTCGATGATGCAGCGGTTCGGCGAGATCATGCGCGAGTTTCATGAGGACATGCCGGAGCCGGATCCTGCCGAGGCCGCCGCGATGGCCGAGATCGGCCTCCCCGACGATGAGATCACCACGTGGGTGGACACCACCGCGTTCAGCGGTCAGAAGTTCGACGCGTTGGCCGCGCACGCCAGTCAGGGCGAGAACATCTTCTTCCTCAAGATGGGCAAGGAGAGGTTCGGCGAGTTGATGGGTATGGAGACCTTCGTACGTGTCCAGGACGCCACGGGCGCGACCGTACCCGAGAGCGATCTCTTCGCCGGACTGCGCTGATCCGCCCGTCCGGCCCCGCCGGGAAAACCATCGACCGCAGGGCGCGATCGAGCGGGTCGCACACCCGGAGGCTCGCAGGTCGGCCCAGTAGGGTCGGGGCATGACACAACCCCTTGCCGGCAGTGCCTTCGACTCGCTCCGCCTCGACGCCGTGACCGACCAGGAGGCGCTGCGTCGGGCCTACGAACTCCCCAAGGCCACGGCATTGCGCAAGCAGATGGACGAACTCACCGATCAGACGCGACGGTTGATCGGCTGCTCATCGCTGGTCCTGGTCGCCAGTGCGGACGCCGAGGGCAACTGTGACGTTTCCCCGCGCGGCGGCCCCGCCGGGTTCGTCGCCGTCCTGGACACACGGACGGTGGCGATACCGGACGCGACAGGCAACAAGCGTCTGGACACCCTGCAGAACGTCGTCGCCACCGGACGGGCCGGGCTGCTGTTCATCATCCCGGGGCGCACCACGACGCTCAGGGTGAACGGCCGCGCCTGCGTCTCCACCCGCCCGGACCTGCTGTCGCAACTGACCGCCGTGGGCAAGCCGCCGGCCAGTGCGCTGGTGGTGGGGATCGAGGAAGTCTACCCGCACTGCCCCAAGTCGCTCCTGCGCAGCGGGGCCTGGAAGCCGGAGCAGTGGCTGCCGGCAGACGCCCAGCCGACGTCGGCCGAGGTGACGCTGGCCCAGCTCCGGATGCCGGAGCTGACGATCGCCGGCATCGAGCAGGCGGAGGCGGATTCGCTGAAGTATCGGTACGAGTAACGGGCGACCTGCGCTTGCTGAACCACCAACCCGCCGGCCCCCGGACCAGCACGCCCCACGATCAATCGCGGGTCAGCCCGTTACTCTCCTGTCATGACCGACCACTCCCTGCGCTCCGTCACCGTCGAACGGACCGGACCCGGAAGCTTCCACGCCACCAATGCCCGCGGTGGCACGATCGTCTTCGGCGGCAGCGCCGCCGATGAGGGCACCGAGTTCACGCCGGTCGAGCTGCTGCTGGCCGCGCTCGGCGGCTGCACGGCCGTGGACGTCGACGTCGCTACCGCCCGGCACAGCGAGCCCACTGGGTTCACCGTCACCGTGACCGGCCACAAGGTCAGCGACGAACTGGGCAACCGGATGGCCGATCTCGAGCTGGTCTTCGCTGTCACGTTCCCGGACGGCGAAGCCGGGGACCGGGCCCGCGCCATCCTCCCGCGAGCGGTCAAGGTCTCCCACGACAAGCTCTGCACCGTCAGCCGCACCGTGGAGATCGGCACTCCCGTTACGGCGAAGGTCACGTAGATCTGACCCACGTGGCTCGGACTCCCCCGGACGTACCGAACGTCATCGACAACACGGCAGACACAGCTCCAGGGGGCCCGGGGGCCGGACACAACCGGCGGCGCCTTCAGGCCGGTTGTCTGTGATGCGCGGCGTCGAGAGGTTCACCGACGCCTAGGCGATGACGGCTTCGCGGTCGCGATGCGCGCGGTGAGCGGGTGAAGGCTGGGGAGAGCGTCCTGCCTGACGGCGGCGAGCCAGTCCGGCAGGTGCCCGTCCTGACGCTCGGTGAGCCTGGTCGCGAAGGACCGGACGTGCCCTGGGGTGAGCGTCGATTTCTGGGCAGTTGGCCCGGACGTTCTTCAGGTGGAGGTGTTCGCTCACGGAGAGGGCTCCGGGCGGCGACGGACCCATCCAGCGACGGTCCGAAGCGAGAGCGGCCGGGCTGTCACGGGGCGCGGCGAGGTGCGCTTCTGGCACCTTCACGACGTGATCCATCAGGTGGCAGGACGGTCCTGTTGCTTCGTATCGGAGTCGTGGACCAGTTCGGCAAGTTGGATGAGGAAACCGTACGCCGCCAGACGATTCCGGAGGCGAAGGAAGTAGGACCTGCTTGAGCACATGAAGATCTCGCGGCGGCGCACCTTCCACAGACCGTGCTCGTATGTGTGCGCCGCCCGCAGGAGAGCCGCTTCCGCCTCTTCCGCGCTTCCTTCGAACTCCGCGATGGTCCGTCCGTCACGACCTGCGTCCGACACGCCGCTGACGGGCACGGCCAGAACTATCCATTGAGGCATCGCGCGATCAGTTCCTTACCCCCTCGACGTCGCATGCCGCGACGCGTACGGCGTCAGTGTGGCAGGGGCGGTGGCAGCGTCGGGCTGCCTGCCGCAGAAGTCGAGCCAGGGCTGTTGCTCGTGAGCATTCCGCGAGAGGAGAACCCGCGCCAGGCGGGCTGCACAGCAGGCCGGCCGACGGGCCGCGCTCGGGATCGGCCGGGTGGCGTCGTGACGGGGCGGAGGACCCGGGGGCGGGAGATGCGCGATGCACTGTCAGTCCTGCGTGCAAGGGTGTGCCACATGGCTCTCAAGACGCTGGACATCCCCGCCCCTGCTCAACTCCGTCCGCGATGGGCCGCCTTCGCAGCCGTGCTCGCGGCACGGGGCTGGGGAGACGGCTGCCGCGCCGACGACGCCCGCTGGCACTACGACGACGGTGGCGGCAACTGGCTCGACCTGCACCACTTCGAGGACGGGCGGGCTCTCATCGTCGGCCACGACCACGAGTACAGCAACACGTACTACGGTCCCGCCGCCGAGTACTTCCAGGAGGAGGAGACCGACCTACTGGCCGGCACTCCCGCCTGGTGGGAGCCGCCCGTACGGGTCGTACAGGACGCCGGGCAGTGGGTGGGCTTCGTCTACGGCTTCGAGGACGGGCGCTGGCAGTGCGCACCGTACGAGCCCGACGACGGCTTCGGCAGCGTCGGCCTCCCCGCACTCAACGCGGAGATGACCGTGGAATTCGTCACCGAGTACACCAAGGAATCTCCAGGCAGGCAGGCACCGCCGTCGACGGCAGCGATCGAGGCGCTGATCGCAGCGGACTGTCTGATCACGGAAGACCTGCTGACCGCCGTCATCGGCCCCCAACCCGCCACACCCACAGCATGGAACCCATCAGCCGGCGTAGCCGCAGCACGCGCATTCCGCGCGTGGCCGCGCCACCGACAGTAACGAGCGACCAGTTGCAGACCAGCATCCACGTCAGGGTCCACCCCCGAGGTCTCGACTTCGGCTCGTCCCGTCCGCCGGTGGTCAGCCGCTCCTCACATTCGCCGCTCTCGCGCGGAGCCCTCGGTCTGCATCACTCTTGCTCCGCATGCTGAGCTGTGGCTGACTGGCAGCGGCGCCGAGAGGGAGTGGGCATGGGCAACTGGGTCGTGATCGCGGAGTACTACAGCGACGTGCACAGGACCGAGTTCATCTGCCGTGGGCAGGAAACGAAGGACCAGGCGTTGAAGGCACTCCGTGCTGCCCTCCACACGTACGTACCCAGCAAGAATATCGTCGAGAAGTGGCGCCACGTGTACCGCTTCGCCGACCAGGAGTCATATCTGGTGGTGATCAAAGGCAAGCTGACGCAGTGGGAGTGCACCCTGCGCATCGCGGAGCTGGTCTCGGACTCGACCGACCCGGACGTGGCCAAGCAAGCGCAGTTGGACGACGGCGCGGCAGAGGTGGCTGACGGTCCGCAGGACCGGATCCCGCCCGGCTACTGAGCCGAGCATCTGCAAAGGTCGGCATCGAACGGCTCGGCCTTCGCCACCGCCACCGCCACCCGGGGTACGACGGTGGGTGTTGGCGGCACGATCGCCGTGCACTGGGGCACCTGGTGCCGCCGTTGAGGTCGTAGGGTCGCGGCATGCGCATCGTCTCCCTGCTGCCTGCCGCGACCGACATCGTGGCCGAGCTCGGTCTGTCCGAGCAGCTCGTCGGCCGCACCCACGAATGCGACTGGCCGCCGCGGGACGTTGCGTCCGTCCCCGTGGTCACGGGCGCCGACCTGGACCAGGACCGGCTCACCAGCCGGGAGATCTCCGACGCCGTCGGCGGATCGGCGCACTCCGGATCCTCGCTCTACACCCTGGACACCGGGGCACTCGCAGCCTTGCGCCCCGACTTCGTCCTCACCCAGGACCTGTGCGACGTGTGCGCCGTCTCCTACGAGAAGGTCAGCCGGAGCGTACGCCTTCTCAACGCCGACACCCGGGTCTTGAGCCTGGAGCCCCGCACGCTGGACGACGTGCTGGCCTGTCTGGTCACGGTCGGAACACTGCTCGGCGTACGGGAACGCGCCGAGCAGCGCCGGGCCGACCTGGCCGCCCGCCTCGACAGGGTCGGCGCTGCGGTCGCGGGCCGTGCCCGTCCCCGGGTGATGGCGATCGAATGGCTGGACCCGCTGTGGCCCGCCGGGCACTGGGTGCCCGAGCAGATCACGGCAGCCGGCGGCGAGCCGCTCCTCGCCGCGCCCGGCGAGCACACGAAGCCGGTGTCGTGGGACGCTGTATGCGTCGCACGTCCGGATGTGCTGCTCGTCCTGCCGTGCGGCTTTCCGCCGGAACGGACGCTGCGGGAGCGGGAGTTGCTCACCAGGCTGCCCGGGTGGGAGGACCTGCCCGCGGTGCGCGCCGACCAGGTATGGGTCTTGGACGGCCCGTCCTACTTCAACCGCCCGGGGCCCCGAGTGGTCCGGGGAGCGGAGGTTCTGGCTCACGTCCTGCACGCCGTACGGGTCGGAGCGCCGGTCACGCCGGCCGAGGCACGCCGTCTGTGAGCGGACCGGTCAGAACGCCGTCTTCGCTCGCGACCGGCTCCGGCAGCGCGGCCAGGGCTTCCTCGATCCCCACCTGGTCCGCCTCCCGATGGAGATCGGGCTCCACCAGCAGGCCGGTCAGTGAGAACGTCCAGTGATGTCACGGGGAAACAGAGGGCCATGTTGCACAGGAGTTGCGCTCGTGCGTGAAGACGCCGGCGTCTGCTCAGCTTCACGCACGGCCTTCAGCCGTCGCTTCCGGCACCGCGGTCAGGTGCGCTCATGTCCCCCGTCGCGGGCGTGCCGTCGGCGAGTCCGTATCGCAGGTACACGGTGCCCTTCGGGCCGGCTACCGGGGGCGCGAGGAGCGTGACGTTGGAAGGCACCGCGCCATCGTCGAACACCTTCTTCCCGACGCCGAGCACGATCGGATGCAGCCAGAGGTCAAGACGGTCGAAGAGCTTCTCGCGCAGGAGGGTCTGCACGAGGTTCAGGCTCCCGACGACCTTCACATGCTCGTGCCGGTCTCGGATCTCGCGCACCGCGCGGGCGAGGTCCGGGCCGAGCTGCGTGGACCCGGCCCACGAGAGGTCGGGCCTGCCGCGAGAGGCCACGTACTTCGGGACACGGTTGAAGAGTGTGGCGATCTCGTTGTCCTCTCCATCCTCCTGGTGAGGCCAGTAGGCGGCGAAGATGTCGTACGTCCGCCGACCGAGCAGAAGGGCGTCCGTACCCTCGTACGCGGCACTGACCTGCGCGCCTGAGACCTCGTCCAGCAAGGGCGCCTGCCAGCCACCGAACGGGAACCCCACCGGGTCCTCGTCCGGGCCGCCGGGCGCCTGCCCGACAAGGTCGAGGGTCGCGAACATCTCGATGTCGATGAGGCCCATGGCTTGCTCCCGATGAGTTGGTTGTCTCCCTCAAGAGATAGACCGGCGGACGCCCGCAGACTCATCGCCACGACCTAACCGCTTTCGGCCGGCTGAGGGAAAATGGCCATGCCGACGCACCCATCGCCCCTCACCGGGCCCCCTCGGAGGCGATACCCCCAACCGGTAGCCCCGTGGCCGGCACTCGGTAGCACCACACGGCCTCTCAGTAACGGGCTGTTTCAGCTGGGCCGAGCCCGTCGATGCCGGGTGGATCCATTGATGCGTTACGGCGTCGGCAGGCGTGGCGCTCGACGTCGTTCGCTTGAGACGCGGTTGCCTTTTGAGGGGTGGTCACGCCCTTGGCAACAGTCATGAACACGCCACATTCCACGTCTGCGTGAGAGCGATCGTCACAGTGAATTCGCGATCCGGGCTGCTGGGCTGCTTCCGTGGACCGTCTCCGATCTTGCTCCGGGAACGGGGCGGTTGTGAGAATCCGATCATCGCGAGCTCAGGAGCTTGAGTCTCCAGCAGGGGGAGACCTGAAGGTGGGGACATGAATGGTCATACGCTCTACTCCATCGGCGAGTTGGCGCGACGGACTGGTACCACGGTAAAGACTGTCCGGTTCTACTCCGACTGCGGACTCGTACCCCCCGCTGACCGCAGCCCGGTCGGCTATCGCCTCTACGACAACGGTGCCGTCGCCCGCCTGGATTTTGTGCGAACCCTGCGCGACCTGGGCCTGGACCTGGCGGTCATCCGGAAGGTCCTGGACCGGGAACTCGCCCTGTCGGAGGTTGCCGAGGCGCATGCCGACGCGTTGGACGTGCAGATCCGAATCCTGCGGCTGCGGCGTGCAGTGCTGACCGCCATGGCGAGGCGCGGGGCGACCCCTGAGGAGGCGACTCTGATGCACCACCTGGCCCAGCTCTCCGAAGTCGAGCGCCAACGGCTGGTCGGTGACTTCCTCGACGCTGCCTTCAGCGGTGTGGGTACTGGCTCCGTGCTTGCGGGGATCATGCGCTCAATGACACCGGAACTGCCGGACAACCCCGATACGGAGCAGGTTCAGGCGTGGGTGGAACTGGCGGAGCTGTCCCAGGACCCGGACTTTCGCGCCCTTCTGCGGCACATGGCCGAGGAAGAGTTGGCTGGGCACATCCACGGGGCTACCCCCGCGCTGCACAGCGACTTGACTGCGATCGTCCGTGACCAGATCGCGCCGGCGCTGGCAGCGGGTATCGAACCGGCCTCGCTGCAGGCCGATCCGATCGTCGCGGTCCTCATGACCCGCTGCGCACATCTCCTCGACTACGGTGACGACGCCGGGGCGCGGTGCCGGCTCCTGGTCCGGCTGGAACGCGTGAACGACCCACGCAGAGAGCGGTACTTGTCGTTGCTTGCGGTGATCAACGGCTGGCCGGAGCCGGAGAGCCTGCGGCCGGTGCTCGATTGGGCCGTCCATGCTCTGCGGGCTCGGATACACGGATGATGGAGCCGCCGCGGAGCGACACAGACCAGCCAGCGCCGAGTTCAGGGCGAACCCATGGTGCGTATGGTCCGGCCGGAACGCTCTCGTCGTACTCAAGGCTCCGTGCAGGGTGCAGGGTGCAGGCGAGGTAGCGGCGTGTTTCATGCCCGGGCCGCCGCGAACGCGTTCGGTGTCATCGCGGGGATGCCGACGGCTCGGTTCACGTAGCCTCGCGCCCTATGAAGCTCATAGGAACGGTGTCGGGCCGCTCGTGGCTCGGTCACGTACTGGCGTCTCCCGTGCTCAGAAGGTGGTCCTCAACCGCATCCAGGATCTGTTGCGGGCGCGCCGGTACGAGGAAGCCGAGGCCGAGGCTCGTGCGGCCGAGGCGCGGCGAGGCCGCAAGAGCCTCATGTGGGTATGGCTCACCAAGTCCATGGCCCTGGCAGCAGGCATCGCTCACGGTCGCGGGGCGGAATTGGAGGCCGAGCTCGACGCGTTGATCGCGGAGCTGGACCAGGCAGAGGGGGCCGACAGAAGTCTGCTGCTGGCGGTCCGCACAATCCGTGCGGCGCTACTCGTCGACCAGGGGCAGTATCCGCAGGCAGAGGCCGAGGCGCGGCACATCCTGCGCGGGGCGACCCGTCTCGCGCACCTCACCGAGGTATGGGACGTCGAGTTGTCGGCTTTGGACAGCCTGGCAGATGCGTTGTGTGGGCAGGGCCGCTACGAAGAGGCAGAGGCCATAGCCCGCGGCAACATGTCCCGGGCGGAGGGACACCGTGCGGCGGGGTTTCAGTGTGCCTTGGTGCGCAGCTTGAACGGACAGGGCCGCTTTGAGGAGGCTCTGGCCGAGACCCGTCTGATGACGCAGGATGGGCCCCGCGCCGGCTGTGGAATGCAGGACATGGTCACCGCCACCACCCTTCACGGTCTGGGCCGGCGCACCGAGGCGGAAGCCGCAGCCCGTCAGGCGCTGAGCGCCTGCGAGCAGTTCCTCCACCCCAAACACCCCCGCATTGGGGAAGCCCGCACGCTGCTGGCCCGCGTCACCGCCGAGGACCCACGCCTTTGAAGAGCCCCCACGATCTTGTCTGGGATCTGCCGCGGACGTGGCCTGACGGGGCGGGTTCGCGGCCCACATCTGGGCTTGGGACGGCGTGATGGAGAGCCCGGGTTGTCCTCGAAGACGACGCCCGTGCGTAGCCGCGAGTCTCTGACCGCGCGGCCGGACCGAGGACTTCCTCATCCCATCGGGCGGGGACAGGATCGATGCCGCGATCATCCGTCAGGTCATCGGTCGAGGCCGTCATGCGGGTCGTTGAACCCAAACCAGCCGGGTTGTTGATGTCGAACGGCCCCTCGCGACGCGGCCCCAAGGGCACATCGTGGTCGTGCGACGGGCAGTTCACGGACGGGGGTGAGGGGGTCATGAGGTGTCACCCTCCCGCGGGTGCGCCTGACCATGCCGCCAGGGCGGCGGTCCTCTCCGAACTGCGGATCTCGGCATCGGTCGCACGGGTGCACCAGGCGATGTGCCCGTCGGGGCGAACGAGCACTTCGGTCACGCCGTGGAGGTCCGCACGCTCGTCGTACGTCGTGACGGCATGAGCAGTGACTCGTGAGCGCCATCCGGGCGCGAGGGCCTGCGGCGGATGCGCATCACCGGCAAGGTCGAGGAGTACGAAACAGCCCCGCGGCATCAGTTCGTAGAGGCGTTCCGACTCGGAACCGACGGCGGTCAGACCGATGTCGGGCATCCGCCGTCCCACCAGTGGGTCGGCCTCGGCGGTTGCAGGCGGGTAGGAGGTACTCAGTGCGGAGATCCGTCCCGCGAGCAGACGGTTGACGTCCTTCAGCGACAGGAGTTCGTCGAGAAGCCTGCGCAGGGCAACGGCGGGCAGCTGGAATTGCGGCAACAGGGGCAACTCGGCGAGCAGGGTCTGGACTTCGGTGTTCTCGGTGACTGCCTGTCCGACGGGGCGGCGTTCGGCTTCGTACGTGTCGAGGAGACCGGAAGGAGCCCAGCCGTTGACCGTGGCAGCCAGCTTCCAGCCCAGATTCATGGCGTCCTGCAGGCCCGTGTTCAGTCCCTGACCCGCCGCGGGGAAGTGAATGTGAGCGGCGTCCCCGGCGAGCAGGATGCGGCCGGACCGATAGGAGGCGGCGAGGCGGGTGGCGTTGCCGAAGCGCGAAAGCCAGCGTGGCTGCGCGATCCCGCAGTCGCAGCCGCAGATCCGCGTCAGCGAGGTACGGAACTCCTCCAGAGTCACCGGCTGCCCGGCCGGAATCCGCATCCGCTCCGGATCGATGCAGACGATCCGGGTGATCCGCCCTCCAGCGGGACGGCCAGCACGCCGCGGGCCCGAAGGGCAGCAAGAACCGCTGGATCCGCGTCGACCTCCGCGAAGTCCCCGAGTATGCCGGTCAGTGTCTCGTCGGTGCCCGGGAAGGCGATGCCGGCAGCCTGCCGCACCAGACTGCGCCCGCCGTCGCAGCCGACCGCGTACTGCGCCCGTACGGTGTCGACGGCCCCGTCAGGCCCGCGCACCTCCAGTTCGACGCCCGTGGCGTCCTGGCGCAGCCCGATGGTCTCGTGTCCGCGGCTGATGCGGACGCCCAGCTCTCCGGCCCGCTCCTCCAGCAGCGCCTCGGTGCGGGCCTGGGCCAGGAAGAGGGTGTAGCCGTGGCGGGAGTCGAGCGCGGCGAAGTCCAGCCGGGTGTCCAGACCGGCGAAGTGCCAGCCCGGCACCGGGTTTCCGAGGGCGAGGAAGCGGGGCGCGAGGCCCCTCATGTCCATCAGTTCCACACTGCGCGGGTGCAGGGTCAGCGCCCGTGAATCACGCTGCGGCGCGGTACGCCGCTCCACGATCCGGGTCCGTACGCCCGCCAGCGCCAGCTCGCAGGCGAGCATCAGCCCGGTTGGGCCGGCTCCCACGACCAGTACGTCGGTGTCCGTCAATGTGACCTACCCTATTTAGTGAACGACGTTCACGTGAACAATGTTCACTATAATGGCGACCATGAGCAACCCGTCAACCCGCACACGGGGGCGCCCCCCACGGCTGGACCAGGCGCGCACCGTCGAGACAGCCCTGGATCTGCTGGACGAGGCTGGGCTCGACGCGCTGACCATGCGGCGTCTGGCTGAGGCGATGGGCGTCCAAGCCGGCGCGCTGTACCGCTACTTCGCCACCAAGCAGGAGCTGCTGACCGCCATGGCGGACCGGATCATGTCCGACGTCGACGCGTCCGCGGTACCGGCCGGAGAAGAGTGGAGCGAGCGGCTGACCGGCCTGGCCAGAGCGCTGCGCACTGCGCTGCTCGCCCACCGCGACGGCGCCCGCGTGTTCGCCGGCACGCACTCGACCGGGAAGCACACCCTGCACTTCGCCGACGCCGTGATCGGCGTTCTGCGCAAAGCCGGCGTCGACGATGCGGACGCGGCGCGCGCCCTGATGGCGCTGGCCAACTTCACCGTCGGCCACACGCTGGAAGAGCAGGCCGCCGCTCGGGAACCGGGAACGGACGCCCCCGCAGACCCGGGACGCCTGGGTGATGCCGTGGCGGCCGGGTCGTACCCGCACCTCACAGCCACCCTGCCCGTGCTCAGCAGCACGGACTTCACCGCCCATTTCGAGTTCGGGCTGCGCCTGCTCATCGACGGGCTGCGCGCCCTGCCGCAACGGCGCTGACAGAGCGTCTCGCATGCCCGATGGGGCAGGCGGCCATACGGCTCTCGCATACCGTCAATCCCGGGCGGGATGAAGCAACCGACCGGGCCACCGCGGTCACCGACCGGAGCCATCCGAGGACACTGAACAGCCTTCTCTACCAGTCCAGATGGCGCCCGTCCACGCGCGGGCCCGCGCCGGGATCCTCCAGGTCACCGGACACATCCTGGCTACCGAGCAGCCACGCGAAGCACGCACCCCGCTGGCGCCGGAGAGGAACCGCACGCGCACCGGCATCACGCCCTCGTGCCACATTGGTCCGGGACCAGGCCTCCGGAAAGCACCCCAGCGCTATCCGCACGCTGCTCAACGCGCCACGCATAATTCGCTCGGCACCGGAGGGCAAAGCGATGCACAGTGATCCCGTGAGCGAAAAGGGGCTGGACCAGGACGGCACCATCAAGCGCGAAGGCGCACTGGATCGCGTGCCCGAAGCATTCGCCCCCGTCGTCGCCGCGGCCCGTGCTCAGATCACCGAAACATTCGGCAGCACAACACGGCTGCACAGCGCCTACCTCTACGGCAGCATCCCCCGCGGCACCGCCACCCCCGGGGTCTCCGACCTCGACCTCCAACTCGCCCTCCACGACGAGCCCACCGACGCCGACAGCGCCGACGCCAGAGCGATCGCGACCACACTCGACCAGGCGTTCCCTCAGATCGACGGCGTCGGGATCCTGCTGACCAGCACACGCACTCTGCTCAGCGACCTCGAACGTCACGATGGCGGATTCTTCATCGCCTGCCTTTGCACCCCACTGCTCGGCAACGACCTTGCCGAGCAACTCCCCCGATATCGCCCCACTGCCCTGCTCGCCCGCGAGACGAACGGCGACCTGGCCCTCGCGCTGCCCCGCTGGCGCACCCGGGCGGCCGGAGCCGCCACCGACGGCGAACGCAAGGCCCTCAGCCGCGTCGTCGCCCGTCGCATCGTCCGCACAGGGTTCACCCTGATCATGCCCCGCTGGGGCGGCTGGACCAGCGACCTCAGCGATTCCGCCGCGCTCTTCGGCCGCTACTACCCCGAGCGCGCTGAGCAGATGCGCATGGCCGCAGCCACCGGGCGCGCCCCCTCGGCCGACCCGGCAGTGCTCACTCTGCTCATGAACGACCTGGCTCCATGGCTCGCGGCCGAATACACAGCCGTGCACGGCGAGAAGACACCGCGGCCCTGAACGGCTCGTCCCATCGGATTCGGTGATCCTGGCTCGACGTCGGTGAAGCGGACTTCTCCCAAGCTGCCGGCTCGGCGGCCGCCGTCCGGGCAGTAGAGCCCTTGAGAACATCGGCGGCGATCTCCTGCAACCGGCGCTCGGTGGCGCCCTGTTCCTGGGCGTTGCCGAGACGCGCTGCGTACTGCGGTGGGCGGGCGACGGAGAAATGGCTGGCCCCAGGCGACCGCCCGCCGGTCAGCATCGTTCGTCTAGCCTGACACCATGACGAACCTGTTGCCCGACGACCGGTTGGCCCGCTCATCCGTGGTCGCGAACAGCAGCATGAACCGCGAGCGAACGCTGACTGGCGTCAACAGCTACACAAGGGAGCTCGGGTTCGATCCAGCGGGGTGGCTGCTGGATCGCGGCGGTGAGGCGTCCTGGTTGGACCTGTGCAGTGGGGAAGGCCGTGCCCTGAAGGCGGCAGCCGGCCGCCTGCCCGCAGGGGCCGTCCTCACCGGGGTCGATCTGGTCGGTCCCCTGGTCCCCCAAAGCGCCGAAGACCAGGTCGAGTTGATTGCCGCCTCCTTGGCCGAGTGGCGGCCCGACCGTCTGTACGACCTCATCACCTGTGTGCATGGCATTCACTATCTCGGCGACAAGCTGGGGCTCATCGCCCGTGCGGCCTCATGGCTCACGGCCGACGGGCTGTTCGCCGCGCATCTCGATCCGGCGTCGGTACGTCATGCCGACGGGACCAGCGCGGCACGCCCGGTCCTGACGGCGCTGCGGGCTGCCGGATTCTCGTACCACTCCCGCCGGCACCTGCTCGTCCTGCGGGGCAGGCGCGACGTCGAGCTTCCTTTCGACTATCTCGGCGCGGACTCCGGGGCCGGTCCGAACTACACGGGCCAGCCGGCGGTCGCGTCGCACTACCACCGAGATCTGCGGAGTCGCACCGCACGCTGACTGCGGACGTGCGGCGCCGGTGGAAGTGAGCCGTTGGCCGAGGGTGTTCCTCCACACCCGCACGGCCCGCCCCGTGGGCGGCACCGACCTCCCCCAGCTGACCACGGTGCAGTCAGTGCTCACACCTCGCGCAGGCAAAGAGCGTCATCCGGGATATTGCGCCGGGTTTACGAAGTGCCTGATCCCTGTGCGTTCCGCCCTGCGCTGCGCGTACTGAGGCGGCGCGCCTCCGGGCAGATCTCGGATCATCGGCCATTGTCAGGTGCTGACGATCTCCTGGCGGGGAAGTCATGATGTGTCGGCTTCTGACCTCCGTGAATGGACGGCTGCGTGTGAGCACTACCCCCAACGAACTTCCCACCGGCCGTACTCCGGGTCGGACCTGGACGGTGCGGCTGACGGGGCATGCGGACCGGACGGCCAGCGTGTCCTGCTCGACTGGAGCCTGCACGATGCCTCCCAGATCGCGGGACGTGACGTCTCTGCGGCGGTTCGCCGCGCTGCACGCAGCCTCGCATGCGAAGGCGGCCCGGGTCCGCGAGAGGGCTTCCTGCCAATGCTGGGCGCAGAGTTGTGCCGCGCACGAGGGCATGCGCGTGCACTGCGGCGGCACTGCAGTGCTGGTACTGCGTCACGATCCGGCCGTCGGCCGGGTGTGGCATCTTGCCGAGGTCTGTACTGCGTGCGCGAAGCTGATGACCCACACCCGGGTCGTCGGTATGCCCGCGCCCATCACCCGCCCGGCCCCTGCGCGGCGCGCGGAGCACAGCGAAGTGGCCGAGCAGCGCGTGCCGGAGCAGGCGGCACCTGCTGTGGCGGTGGGGTTCTCCTCCCCCACGCCTACGGGCGGGGACGACGGCCCGGGCCGTGCGCCCCGGCAGGCCCGGAGGCGGGCTCCGCGCCGCGGTCATCGCCGCTGAGGTATCGCGGGCCCCGGCGGTGATCTGTCGCTGTCGGGGCCATTCGCTGATGCGGGTGATGGGCTCCACGACCTCAGGAAGCTGCCGCGGTGGCCTTCTCGACGGCCTCGGAAGCAGCAGCCTCGGTCGTGATGGCCGTGTAGTGGACGGCCGCTCCCTGCTTTACCCAGTGCCCGCGGCTGCGGCCACCAGGCGTTCGGTCGTGGTGCGCACGAGCTTGTCGTTGAGGTGCGACCCCACCCGGCGCCATGGGACCGGCGACGGAAGCCGAACCGCCATATCCCTCCTTCCCGACCCAGCGTTTTCGGAACGGCGGGCCGTGGTGGCGGCCCGGTTGGGGGAACTGGCCTTCCTGCACCGGGGCCTGCACGTCTCGCTACCGACGAAGGCCCGCGCGAAGCATCCCGGTCCGAGCGGCTCCGGTTTCCGTGCGGGGGCGCGGGACTTCGTCACCTTCCTCGACGCACCCGCCGGTGAACCCGTTCGTCCGGACGTCATCGGCCTCGAGCGGGAGGCCCCGCCATGGCGGGGACAGTAGAGATAGCCCGCTCCAGACGCAGCCATGAGCCGGGCACCGCCCTCGAGAGGAGGACCGTTGCCCCCTCTCCCCAGTTTGCCGGATTTGCGTGAACTGTGAAGGCGGCGCGATGTCCTGCCCTCGGTTCTGGGGGATTCGCCCCTCGTCCCCCTCGCCTTGGCCCCAGTACCGAGCCCACTCGGAGTCCGCGCCACGGCCTACGCCTAGAGTGATTCGGCGTCAGGTGAGATGATCAAAAGCTGACTGAATATGGACGTTCTGACCGCTCGTGTTCACAATTGCGTGATCACAGTGTCGCGTGCGCTGAATCCGTCATCGGGCAGCGTGTCGCCTGGGACCGATGACAGGTGTCATCTGGGGGGAGCATCGTGAGCGCAAGACCGGCGCCAAGCGCGCCAGGAAGCCATCGCTGCCGTGAGGCAGACATAATTCTGTTCCAGCGGAGCTGACCGGTGCGCAACAGCGACTACTACCTACCCGCTATCGCTCTGGGCATCGCGTTCATCGCCAAGCTGCCCGCGCTGCGCCGCGGTTGGCGTGACCCGCTCGTGCGGTCGGTCAACTTCCTCGTCTTCACCGCCGCGATCTGCTTCTTCTTCGCAGCCCCGCCGACCATCACAGCGGTCAACGACCTCACCGGCATCCCGAACTTCTCCGGCCCGCTGGTGTACTGCATCATGTGCGCCTTCAGCGCAGCGTGCCTCGTACTGATCGTCAACTGGCGGGGCGGCCCTCCCGAGGGAGTCGCCCGCAGTTCCCGCCGCTGGCTCACCGGCTACGGCATCGCCATCGCTGCACTGCCGATCTTCTTCCTCCTCGGGGACGCGCCGGTCGAGCGCCTGCGTGACCTGGACACGTACTACGCCAGCACCCCGTTCATCCGCGAAATGATCGTCACCTACCTCGGCGCGCACTTGGTATCTGCGCTCGTGACCACGTCGCTGTGTGCGCGATGGGCACGTCACGTGACGGGATGGCTGCGCCTGGGCCTTGGCGTACTGATCGTCGGGTTCGTGTTCAACCTTGCGTTCAGCATCACCAAGCTGTCCGCAGTGGTCGCCCGCTGGTTCGACACGGACTGGGACACCCTGAGTACCAACATCGCGCCCCCGATCGCCGCCGCCGGCGGACTGATCGTGACCGTGGGCTTCCTCACCCCACTCGTCGGACCGCGGATCAGCGAGCCGCTGGCCGCCTGGATCACGTACTGGCGGCTGGGGCCGCTGTGGCGGCGGCTGCGGCCCGCGCCCGGAGATCGCATCGTGATGCAGCTGCCGTGGTGGTCTGCCCCGGACATCCGACTGACCGTCCGCGAGACCGGCATCCACGACGAACTGCTGCGACTGCGCCCGTACCTCGACGACGCCGTTCGCCAACGGACCGTGGACTCTGCGATCGCGACCGGTATTCCGTCCGACCGCGCGAACCTGGCCGGGACCGCCGCGATGGTCGCGGTCGCCGCGAAGGCTCGCGCCGCAAGTCCGAACAGCGTCGAGGAACACACCGAGCAGACCTTGGCGGCCGCCGACGCCCTGACCGCCACGCTCGCCTCCGGTCGCGAACGCCTGGTCCAGCTGTCACGAGCCCTGCATTCGCCCGTCGTCACAGCCGCCCAGCTACAGGCGGCGCCAACAGAGAGCAGCACACGATGACTCCGACCTCCCCCAAGCACCGCCGCGCCGTCATCATCGGAGGTGGCATGGCCGGCATGCTCGCGGCCGCGGCCCTGGCCGACCACGCCGAGAAGGTCACCGTCATCGAACGCGACCAGCTGCCCAACAGCCCGATCCCCCGCAAGGGCCTGCCGCAGGCCCGGCACGTCCACGTCCTGTACTCCGGAGGCGCCAGAGCTTTCGAGAGCTTGCTGCCCGGTGTCACTGAACGGTGGCTCGAAGCAGGAGCTCGGCGCATTCCACTACCGACCGGCCTCGTCTCCTATACGGCGCAGGGGTGGCTCAGACGATGGTCCGAAATGCAGTTCATGATCGCCTGCACGCGTGACCTCCTCGATCTGGTGGTTCGCGACCGTGTCATGGACCAGCATCCGCATGTCACGCTGCTGCAGGAGCATGAACTGCTGCGCCTGAACGGCACCGCCGACCGCGTCACCGGCGTGCGAGTCCTCGGCCCCGATGGCCAGGAGGCCCACCACGAGGCCGACCTCGTGGTCGACGCCAGCGGCCGCGGCTCACGCGCACCGCACTGGCTCACCGACCTCGGCATCCCGACGATCGAGGAAGCCGAGGTCGACTCCGGTCTGGTGTACGCCTCCCGCCTGTACCGGGCGCCGGCCGGCAGCGAGAGCTTCCCTCTCGTCAACGTCCAGTCCGACCCGAACACTCCCGTGCCAGGCCAGACCGCGACGATCGAACCGGTGGAAGGCGGCCGGTGGCTGGTCACCCTGTCCGGCACCCGCGGTGGTGAACCCACCAACAACCCCGACGAGTTCGAGAAGTTCGCGCGCTCGATCCGCCATCCCGTCGTCGGTGAGCTGATCTCCACGACGACCCCGCTCGACCAGACCGTCACCGTCACCCGCAGCACCGTCAACCGGCGCCGCTACTTCGAGAAGGCCAAGTCCTGGCCGGACGGGTTCGTCGTGATCGGTGACGCCGTCGCCACCTATAACCCGCTGTACGGGCAGGGCATGTCGGTGGCTGCGCAAGGCCTGATCAAGCTACGGAACGAGGTCCGCCTGCAGGGCCTTGCCGCGCACGGTCTCGCCCGCGCCGCCCAACGAGCGCTCGCAGGGCCGGCCGCCATGGCGTGGGAACTCGCGACCTCGCAGGACATCCTCTACCCCGGCGCCGTCGGCCAGCCGCCCCGGGCCGGGGCCGGCGTGGCCACCCGGTACGTGAACCGGTTGATGCGTACGGCCACAGGTCGACCGGCAGTGTGCGCGGCGTTCCTCGACGTCATCACCCTCTCCAAGCCCGCCACTGCTTGGGGCCACCCGGACACCGTCGTCGCCAGCCTGCGCGGCCCGGGACGTCGCCCGCTGACCGAGCCCCCCCTCACCGATGCCGAGTGGGCCATCGCCACCGGCAACAGTGACGACCCCACGCCGGTGGGTGTGCCCAAGGGTTGATCCGGCAGCCCCGGCGGGGCCGAGAACCACCTTCGCCCCGCCGGGCCCGTGCGGCACGATGCGCACCGGAGGAACCCCCAGTCTGCGGGGCGTCCTGTTGAGACGACGGACTTCGGTACAGGGCAAGCGACCGTCAACTCCCCCAGAAGCATGCTCAGCCACAATGGTTGGAGATCTCGGCCGCCCGGCAGCAGCGGCGAGCAGCTGTCCGGAAGGCCGGACCCACAGGGCCGACTCTCGGGGCAGAACGAATGGGGCGCGGCATGTCGCCGTTCGCCTGAGGACGGCCCACAGTGCAGCCCTTCTCCTGCGGTTCGGTGTGCGTGTTCGGTACGGGCCGCCATCGTGCCGGGGCAGCCAGGCGGAGAGAGCAGGAAGCCGCCGAGCTCGGGCTGCAGTGCGCGCCCGAGCGTGTGCGGCTCTTGTCGCTTGCCTACGAGCGTGGTCATCGGGCCGAAGCGGTGGGCGGCTTGCGGGCCTGCGCCTGCTGAATCCGCTGGACGACCATGGCGGCGAGGGTCTGGAGCCGGTCGGACGGGATGTCGGCGGTCGAGTCAAACCTGTGCTCGATCTTTGCAATGACGTTGCCCTGCCGCACGTTGATCCCCTTGCCGGGCAAGATCGGCGGCACGTCCGACGAGGCGTCGATGTCGAAGGCGTCGATCTCATCGCCAGGAGGGTCCTCGCCCACCTCGTCCGGCGAGCCTTCGCCTATGAAGAAGCGGGCTGCGGTCGTGGAGTCGGGGAAGGAGATGTACCGGAACACCACCTCCTGGTCGGCCATGGCAGCGAAGGCGGAACTTCCGACAGAGAGTGCTTCGCCGCACCATTCGTCCGGCCAGCCCTCATCCACGCAGTGCACGGTGTCGCCGTTGCCACGTGCCCTTGGTCTGTCGCGGGCTTGAAGGTCCACCGGGACGCTGTGCTGATCGGGCAGAGCTGCCTCCAGCAGCCGCGTGGAAAGCACACGCTGCGCCTGCGGATTCGCCTTTCCGCCTGCTTCGCTGTTCTTGCTGCTGCTGGTGGCGCGCTGCGGGGCACCGGTGCTGTCGCAGCCACCTAACAGCCCGGCAGTCAGCAGGGCGACTGTGGCGTAGGCGGCGGTAGTTCGGGACTCGGGTCACCTGACGTTTCCTCTTCCTCACTGTGGCTGCGGATCGCGTACGGGCGCCGGTCTGCCGCCGCAGACGATGCCGATCTTCTCCACCAGCGTGGTGTGCATCGCCCGTACAAGGGAGACACAGGCTGCTGAGAATGGCGTCACTGCGGGCGGGGATGGCGCCGTCGTGCCTCTGCTCCGTTGGATGATCTGTCATGACGTCCTGCATTCCGACGAGGACGTCAGGATGCCGGGCTCGGCAGGCGTCTCGTCACACCCCTATTCCTTCACGAGCTGAACCACTCCCACCCAAGGGGTGTCGTCGCCTGTCGTGTGGAAGGCGCGGATTCGCCAGCGGCCCGCTGGTACGACAACGGGAGCCTGCTCCGGCAGGCGCGAGCTGCCGGGGTAAGGCATGGCGAGATCCGCTCCCGACTCCGCGGAATCCATCAGCACCGCCGGACCATCCGTTTCCCACACCCCGCAGTTCTCCCACGCCGTCTCCGGATCCGCCAGCACCCTCTCGGCAGCGGCGAGCAGATCGGCATCGGAGTCGGCGGCGAGCCAGCGCAGGAAGAGTCGTCGTTCTGGCAGGTAGCAGGTCGTGGCCGGCTCGTCGCCCAGCACGAGCGCGCGGGTGCCGCTTTCGTCGATAGGAATCACCCCAGCAAGGTCATCCACCGCGCAAGCACGGTCGTAGTCGTCGGATTCATCGGTGTCGCCGAGCACCATTCCGGCTTCCGTGCAACCACCCCAATCCTGAAGGGCCGAGACCGGAACGACGATGAGCGGGCCCCCCATCGACACAACCCAGGTCAGTTCAGGCAGTCCTCGACGCGCGGGGCTCGCTTGGTGGGAGAGGTACATGGAGGCAGTATGGCCAGGCCCTCTGACAACGCCTCTTGGGCAGCCCCTACGCCGACCGACGAAGCACCGCACCCGATGGACGGCGGGTGCGCCAGGTAGCGTGACACGCGCTTGCCCTGTTCACGTCAGCCTGGTGCTGACGGGCAGGAATGCCTGCAACCATGCGTCGTTTCCCGGACGTTGCCCGCCGCCGTCACCGCGTCAGAGTCAGACCCTCGCCCTATAGACATGCTTCCGTAGTATTTCGCCGGATGCGTGGCTGGCGGAGCCAGGAGCCCGATCACCCACACGTCGGGATTCTCTGAGGCAAGCGACCACCACGACTTCCTGATCGTGCACGCCGACCAGCAGGGCCTCGGCCTGTGAGCCGCGGCGGCTCGAGCTGTTGAGCCCTGGCGACACGACTGAGTCGCGGCGATCACCGTCGCCCGGACGCGGCCGGGACCCTCTGTCATTGTGGTTCGGTGCATCAGTCACTACTGCGGGAGGGCGGGAACTTGCGGCGTGCGGCGGTGGGTGTCGATATCGGCGGGACGAAAGCGCTGATGCTTGCCGAAGGGCCGGAGCTACGCGGCGGTGCGGTCACCCGGCGCGTGGACACCGGGCCCGAGACCACTCCGGGTGACCTCCATAAGGCTGTCGAGGAGTTCCTTGCGGACCACCAGCTGGAGCCGACGGCGCTCGGGGTAGCGGTTCCGGGGCTTGTCGAGAACGGCCGGGTCGCGGTCTCCGATGTACTGCCACAGCTCGCAGGGTGGGGCGGCTTGGGGAACCACACCATCCCCTCGCTCCTGGTCAACGACATCAGAGCAGCACTCGCCCAGGAGGCCGCCGGACTCGCACGATCCGCCACCGCCGCAGTGGTTGTCTGCGGGACTGCCGTGGGTTCGGCATACCTGTCCGAAGGCCGGGTCGTCCGCGGGGCGCGCGGCTGGGCCGGCGAGATCGGCAGCCTTCCCATGACCACACCCCTGGGCGTACGCCGCCTCGACGAACTGGCCGGCGGCAGCGCCATCGTGCGTGCGGCAGGAATGCCACCGCGGTCGATCCACACCGCGCTCGCCGAGAAGGACCGCCGGGTGCAGGCCGTCGTGCACGCAGCAGGCGAGGCGTTCGGGCTGGCGCTCGCCTCGCTGGTCAATTTCCTCAACCCTGAAGTGGTCCGGGTCGGGGGTGGAACCCTTGGCTACCCGGGCTACTGGGACGCCGCGCTGAGCGCCGCGAAGGAGAATGCCCTCCCTGAACTCTGGTACTCCTGCACCGTCGAGCGGATCGAGAACCCGGACCTGGTCGTCGCCCGCGGCGCCATCCGGCTGGCGACCGCGATGGTTGACGGTCAGAGATGGGTCCATCAGTACGTATAGGTGGTGATGTGCTGCTCCCCCGCGGCCACGTATGGCATCGGCCCTGCAGTGGCGTAATGGGCTGCCGCAGCAGACCGTCCTGCGGTCCTTCAGAACCGGGCGGAGGCGCGTGCCGAAGCCGGACCTACCAGGGTCTGCGCCGACGGCCGAAGCCACTCGGCCGATAGCCGGTCATGGACCGCTCGGGCCGGGGACGCCGTCGAGGACACCCACAAGGTCGTCGAGGATCCTCATCAACTCCTCAGCCGGGATCTCGGCCACGAAAACCTGGCCCGCGTGCTCGGGATGGTTGAGCAGGTGTTCCTCGCGCCAGAAATCCCACGTGATCACCACGCGGCCCGCGTCACGGAAGAGGTGCGCCGTCACGTTGTCGGTCGTGGGCCCCCAGCACAGCGTCTGAAACTGGCTACGGAGCTCGTATCCGGCCTCGGTCTCGGCCTCTTCGTCGGCCTGCGAACCGAGCATGAGGCGCTGGTGTACGGCTTTCGGATCTAAGCCGGCGAACGGCTGAGGCGAACCCCCGGCCGTACGCAGCCAAGCGGCCGTCTCCGACACATCACGGCGGAACTGGGGCACGAAAGCGACATTGTCGTCGCAGGTCAGCCACACCCCAGCGGCCCACAGGTCCACTCGGCGCAGCTGGCCAGGCCCGCCCACTTCGACGGCGAACTTGCTCTTGTCTCCCAGAACCACGCTCACGTCAGGCACGTCGCAGACTCAGCCTCTCGCACACAACCCATTACCTCCCTCGGGACCACCTCGCGTGTCAACTGCACCGCCGATCAAGCCGAACAACCACCGTTGACTACGGTGGCAGCCATGGAGTCACCTTGCACGTTCGGCGAGGACCTGCTTCCTGATCGGCAGCCCTGGGACGTCACGTTCGACGAGCTCACCGTCTCGTACAGCCAGTTCTGGGTCCTGGCCGAAGGTGGTGCCCGCTGCGATGTGGAGTCGGCAACTCCACGGGGCGACTCCGTGTACGGCCACGGCGCCGCGGTGGGCGTCCCGACGCTGGCGTCGCGTGCGAACATCAGCGCCGTTCTGTCGGTATGGGACGACGCGCCGCCCGACGGCATCGGGGTGTACCTCGGCAGATGCCGGATCGAGGTCGCGGAACGAGAGCTGACGCTGGTCAATGTCGAAGGTCGGGAGCCTGGGCCGGCCCTGGTGCTGCCGGACTCCGGGTCCCACGAGGTGAAAGTCTGGCGGCGGTCCGCGGACGGACCGGAGCAGTACGACATCCGGGTGTGGCCGAGCGCGGGCTCAGTGCCAGAGCCGGTCGCGCCTCGTCGTGAGCTCCTCCGCCAAAGGCGGAGCGCCGT
This sequence comes from Streptomyces sp. NBC_00306, assembly GCF_036169555.1. Classification (GTDB taxonomy): domain Bacteria; phylum Actinomycetota; class Actinomycetes; order Streptomycetales; family Streptomycetaceae; genus Streptomyces; species Streptomyces achmelvichensis. Next base: position 45,670 of record NZ_CP108032.1, read on the forward strand.
CTCTCGGAGAAAGCCGACGACGAACCAGAGTTGGAGCTCGCCGGAGTCGCCACGGGACGACGCGAAGCGAACGTCAGACCGGTGACAGTCCTGCAACTCACAGCAAGGGCCGCCAACTACCCTTACGACAGACCATAAATGCACTCGCTGGGCACCAGGACCTGTCCGGGCGATCACGTGACAGTTCGGTGAGAGCGATCCGGATTGGGCCTCTACAGGAAATGGATCTTCGTCCGCTGTCGGCTGTGGCAAGGTGCTGGCATGTCCAACCCCATCGCGTACCCGATCTTCCGCACCACCGACCCGGTACTCGCTCTGCGCGTGGCGCGTCAGCTCGTGGCAGTGGGCGACCGGCAGTACGCGGAGGTGTCAGTGGACGTCGAGCTGTGCACCGTCCCGGACGTGTTGCGAATACGTGAGGCGCTGCCGGATGCCTGGTTCCGGAAAGAGGATGTCAAGGACTGGGCGCGGGATCCTTCTGACCCGACGGGTTTGCACGGCGGAGTCCGCGCGCCCGAGCTTTCCAACGATCCGGACTTCCTCTCCTCGCACCTGCCGCTCTGGGCGTCGATGGAATACCGGCCCGTGGGCAGCGTCGAGGAGGAGTTCGCGGCCTTGGTAGGCCCGAACATCGGCGAGATCTGGTGGTCCAGCTTGCTGTGGCCCGATGTACCGGACCGTGACATCCACGGCGAAGCCAACAACGCCCGGGTCTCTTTGCTGTTCAACTGCCGAACCCAAGGCCTCGACCAGCGCTCCGGTGAGCACACTGTGCTCGTCCACGTGCGCCGTAGGAATCGCGACGGGTCCGAGGAACGGCACGCCTCCTGGTTGGCAGAGCAGATCGGACAGTCCGTCATCGGCCCACCCCAGGAGTGATCCCCTGATCGGTTCCAGCCAGTCCGGTCGATCACGAGCAACGGCATGCAAGTGCCTTGGTGGTCCGCAGCGAACATGCGTTTGACCATGCGTGAGACCAGCATCCATGACGAACTGCTCCGGCTACAGCCCCTTGACGACGAGGTGCGTCGGACCGCCCTCGCTGCCGCCTTCGCCGGCCGCGCGCCGGCAGCCGAGGCGGACGTCGTCAGCGCCGTTGTGATGGTGTCCGCCGCTGTGGAGAACCGTGCACATCGGCCCGAGGTGGGATCAGCCGATCATGGCTATCGCACCTCCGCGGCCACCGCGGCATTGACCGCCACTCTCGCCCCGGGCGCAGCCGACTGCTGCAGATGTCCGAGGCGTTGCAGTCCCCCTTCGTCGCAGCCACGAGTATGCGGGCGGCGACGGCAGAGAGCCGTTCACGATGGGGCCCCTCAGGAATCATGTGCCTACCTGGCGTTCCCTGTGATGCGGGGCGGACACAACGTCCCGTTCATCGGGCTCATGGGCGTACGGGACACAGAGGCGTGCCGGGCGCACCGGGTCACGAGCATGCCGGGCCATGCGCTTGAGCACAGGGAGCGGTGCGTCTCGGTGTGCAGTCGGTGACGCCTGTCGCCGGTCAGCCCAGCGGCCTGGCGTGCCGGATGCAAGCGGGCGCGCTACTTCGTCAGCTGGTCCGACAGGTCCTGGACGAGCCGCCAGTCGTCCCCGTCCCGTTCGAAGACGAGCCGGTACATCCCTACATAGGGCGTGGTCGGCGCCAGCTTCCTTCCATTCGTGTCGGAGGTGTACGGAGTGGTGAACTCATTGACGTCCACGATGAATCGGACACCCCTTTTCTTCACCTCCGTAACGTCGGCTCTGGCGTCGGCCTGGTTCCAGACCTTGCCCGCCGGCGCGGGGTAGTTCCGCCACTGCGCCCCGGGCGCATCCGCGCGCCGCTGGAAGACATCCTCGGCAGCCTGCTCGAGAGACTTCCGTTCCGCGTCCCGATCGGCCGCCGCTGCCTGGCTCGTCACCAGCAGCCCGCCGGGCACCGTCACGAACACCGCCGCTGCCGCGGCCAGCCCAATCTTGTGCTTCTTCTGCACTTCGCCCCCACCCCTGGATGCATCGATATGTCGATGCATCGATCTGCCCGGAGAGTAGCAACGATCAACCCTCTTGCCCAGACGAATCAGTAGGTAGGGGGCTGGATCACGCAAAGGGGCCAGCCGAGGGCACGCGAGGACGGCGGGGTCTGCCCGATCGCTTCGTTGGTCTCGCCTGCCATCATCTACTCGCCTTCGTCCAGGACGGCGTCGTGCAGGTACTCGCGGTTGCGCCCAGGCGGCACTGTGACCTGCGGGAACACGCGTCTCAACGCCGTGTCGTCGTCGGTCTGTCTCACGCTCGTGTCCGAATCTTAGAACCGGCTACGGGGGACGAGCAGCCGATCTGCGGGTGGGCGCCCAAGGCCCTCCGGGTGCGCGGCCCGCTGACTGAACCAGTCACCCCAACTGGCAGCCGCCTTCCCGCAGGACGGGGTTTTCCGTTGCGTGGCGCGTGAGACAGACTGGGCCGGCCTGGGCACGCAACTACCTCTGGGAGCACGTCGGATGAGCAACAACGTACTGACCATGTACGGCGGGCCGAGACGAGTCGGACGAGTCGAGGGCCAGGGTCAGGCGAAGGTGACGGACCTGGTCAGCTTCTCCGACGGGTCTGGGCCGGCGCCGTCGGTCGTGTACGTGGAGCGCGAACTGCCGCCGGGAGGCACGTCCGCGTACCTCGCGGCCCGGCGCGGCGGGGCCCGTTCCTTCGTTCTGTGGGCCGACGACCAACGCCGGGAACGGGTGGCCACCGTGGTCACCCTGTCGGCCGGCGGCGGCGTCGCGAGGTTTCACGTGCTCGGCGCGCGCGGCGAGGTCATCGGCACGCTCGTGCGCGAGAAGGCGCTCCGCGGCAGGGGCCTGCGCACCCGCTGGACCGTGCACCAGCCCGGCGGCTCCGAAGCGGTCGGCTTCAAGGGGAGGATCGTGTGGTGGTGGATGTGGTGGCTCTTGCTGCCTTTCATGACATTGGTTCTCATGGTCAGTGTCTTCGACAGCGTCCCTGGTAACGAGGGCGGCTTCGCCCGCGCACCCCGCCGCATACGGTGGCGCGCGAACGGGCAGGTCCCGCTGGAGTTCAGGTCCAAGGGCGACAAACTGCACGTACACGCACCTGGTGTCGACTGGCGGCTCGGGGCAGCGCTGATCGCCCTCCTACGCAGCTTCAACGCCGGCGCGTGGGACTCGGTGAAGTGAGCGGGGGACGACGCTTGGGCGCGGTGCGTGCTGTGGCGACGGAAGTTGGTGTTCCGTGGCCGCGCACCGTAGAACTGGGCCTCATGTCTGATCAGCAGCCTACCGGGCACCCGGCGCCAAGGCCCTTGCCCGGTCCACCCGGCGGGTACGGTCCGCCCGGCTGGTACGGTCCACCACGGTTCCAGGCGGTCAGTGCCGGGTACCGGCGTTGGGCCGGCGTCCTGCTCCGGCTCGCGATCGCCGTCGCGGGTCTCATGGTGGTCGCTTTCGTAGCCGGCATCGTCTTCCTGGTGAAGGCGGACGCGGACGACGCCGCCTACGGCTATCTCGCTCTCTTCCTCTGGTTCGGGATCGCCGCCGCGATCCCGGTGCTGCTGGCGCTCGGTATACCCGCAATCGTCATGACGCGGCGTGTACGGCAACAGGAGCGGCTGGGGCACGATGCCGTGCACCCAGGGCTCACAGTCGGCGAACGGTAGTCGAGCCGGGCAAGGGTGCCTGCACACTGATCCCGGACGGTTCGCGCTGCCCCTCAACTACCCACAACCGGTCGCGCCGGTAGCCCTTGTTCGGGTCGCAGTCAGGTGGAGACAGGATCCGGGGACAGGGCGGTGCGCAGCGCGAAGGCGCCGAGCAGGCCGCCTGCCGTGAACCGCTGGGCGGTCATGACGCGGGGCCGGGCGGCCAGAAACCCCGACACCCGTGCTGCGCCCAACATGATCAAAGCGTTCACGGATATCCCCACGATGATCTGCACACCACCGAGCTGGAGCAGTTGTCCCCAGGCCGCACCTGCCTGCGGGTCCAGGAACTGGGGCAGGAGGGCGGCATACATAAGAGCGATCTTGGGGTTGAGCAGGTTGGTCAGCAACCCCATCGAGAACAGGCGGGTGTCGGAGACCGGAGGCAGGTCCTTGGCCGGGGCGAAGGGCGAGCGGCCGCCGGGCCTGAGCATGTCCCAGGCGAGATAGGCCAGGTAGACGGCACCGGCGAGCTTGACCACCGTGAACGCCAGTGGCACAGCGGCGAACAACGCGGACAGGCCCGCAGCCGCGGCCAGCAGATAGCACACGAATCCCACGGCGGTCCCGCTGAGGCTGACCAGGCCCGCCCTTCGGCCCTGGGTGATCGCGCGGGACGCGAGGTGGATCATGTTCGGTCCCGGGGTCAGGGCCATGCCCAGTTCGACCAGGGCCACTCCTCCGACGGCGGTCAGAGTGATCACCGGTCAACCTCCGGGTCGTCCATCGGGCACCTGCTACGAAAGCTACGCAATGGGGTCGCCCAGTTGCGACGGACGGCTACGACGCATCAGCAGCGCCTGCCTCGCCTTGTGCAGAATACGGCCTCGCCGCTCGGTGTCTTCATGGACCCCGACCCCGACCGCGCTCCTCCCCCACCGGAACACCAACGGGCTCTGACGGGGTCGAGCGTCGATGCGGTGGAGCCGCATGACCGGCTTCACCACCAGCAGTCGAGGTCGGCGGAACCGCCACGCACGACCGGATCGGTGCTCGTACCGCTGATCCGCAGCAGACCGCCGCCCCGTCCCCAGTCCAATTCGTACGTGCCTGCGCCGACGGGCCGGTAGCCATCGTCGACCGTCCAGGATGCCGACTCGCCCAGGGCCAGACCGGTGCGCCCCACCGCGTACGCCTCGCCATTGCCGATCACGAGGAAGGACGTCTCCCGCACCACAGCCGTGCAGCCCCCCGGCCCCGCAGGTCGCAGAACGTGGTACTCCGCGTTCGAGACCAGGTCGTCCACCGCTCCCCATGCAATGCCCAGCGCCGCCGCGACGATCAGCAGCCTGCTCGCCCGCCGCGCCGACGTGGCTCGCTTCCGCGGGAGGCCCGCAGCATCCGCCCGACGACCCATCCGGGTAAGGGCCCACCGCAGAACGAGCGCGATGACAAGGAGACCCGCGCTCACCCCCCAGCCGGGCACCACCCGCCCCCGCACGACCAACAGAAGGCTGCTCCAGCTCGCCACTGCGGTCAGGGCCAGACTCCCGACGCCTGCTGCTGTGGAGACGGCGGGCGACAACATCACGCGGTGCTGCGTACGTGTTTCGATCACGGGGAGTACGACACTCTCAACGCGCCGACCGTTGCCCTCAAAGGTCGAAACTCTCCGAGAGCCGCGCCAGGCCCATGGCGGCCCGCAGCGCCTTGGCGGAGGTCCTGACGACCTACTTTCTCTTACGGCTCGCAGCGCAAGCTGCGGCAGAGGGCGGAGACCTGACCGATGTACGTCGTCGCTATGCGCTGTATGTCACCACAACGAGGGCAACAGGCCCTGGATCGGCAGGCGTAGGCGGCCCAGTCAGGTGGCGTCACGTCCGAGCGGTCGTCGCAGCTGAGTACCGGGCTTGGTCCACACCGGAGATCTTCCTCAGCTTTTCTGCGACACCGCGACCTTACGGATTGCGTTGACGCCGAGTCGCAGGCTTGAGAGCTACGCGGAAGCCTTCCCCGCCGTAGAGAGACTCGTAGTGGATGGTGATGGCGAGACGCCGGGACAGGATGTCTGCGATCGAGGCGTGAAGATGCGGATCGTAAGCGGGAAGCGACAGCAGGTACTCGCTGTATCCGATCGGAAGCACTTCTCCTTCTCCGAACGTGACCGCGTTGAGGTGTGTCGGCAGATCAGCACGCACTCTGTCGGCGCAGGTCTTGTCCCAGCGGCCGATGAGCTCTCCGTCGAGGGTCACATGAGTGCTCACGACCAGGGCTGGCCCGAGTCCTGCGTTTGTGAGACGGATGCCGGACAGGGCACCCTCATGGGTGCCGCGGTGGAGCTGGAGTACAGGACGCACCGAACGTCGGTTGTGCTCCCTTGTGGTGTGTGCCTGCCAGACTGCTACGCCGAGCGATGCCAAGGCGATGACGACCGCGCATGTTGCGACGACGATCTCTGCGCTCATATTCCCCTCCCAAACCGCCTCAGCGGGACAACCGCTGGTGCCGCACGTGGGCAAACCGTGACCGATCCTGATGAACAAGGGCCCGAGTGGGGCCGGTTCATCAGTCTGCCTGGCAGTGACGGATGCGTGCCCGGAAGCCTCGACGCGGCTTCTGTCCCGTAGACCAGCTCGGCGAGCAACTGTGGCCGGCCGTAGGAAGAACGGGACTGGTGCACCTCGGAGGATGAGCATTGCCGGTAGCGTGATCGCCTGCCGCATGGAATGTCCATGTGTCCGGCCGGCCCGTGCGAGGGATTCCGGTAGTGAGCGATAGGACCGTGATGAGCGAACCGACGAAGCCCAGAATCGAGGTCCCGGAGGGTGATGCGCCCACCGAGCTGACGGTCCGGGACCTCGTGGTGGGGGACGGACCCGAGGCGCGGCCGGGCAGGGTCGTCCAGCTTCACTATGTAGGGGTCACATGGGCATCCGGGAGGGAGTTCGACTCCTCCTGGGAGCGGGACCGACCGTTCAAGTTCGCCGTGGGCGGTGGCAGGGTCATCAAGGGCTGGGATCGAGGAGTGAAGGGAATGAAGGTCGGCGGCCGGCGCCAGATCATCGTTCCCCCACGCCTTGGTTACGGCAGGCAGTCACCCTCTCCATTGATCCCGGCAGACTCAACGCTGATCTTCGTCGTGGACCTGCTCACCGTCGTGGGCGCTTGACCGGCTATGCCTGATGAGTGACCTTCAACCTCGGAACCCATATCGGGCATTCCCGGGCAGGGGGGAATGACGGACGCAACGGCGCGGAGCGCAGCTCGGAGACCGCCCAATTCAGTTCAGGCTTGACTCGCGTACGTAGTCGTCCGAACCAGGCCCGCTGCCACCTGCCGTTTGGGGAGTCAGAACCAGCTTCTCTGCAGGCCGACCGCGCCCAACTGGTGAGATCGTCCAGCGAGTGCAGGACGAACGAGTACGGACAAACATAGGTAGAGGCGCTCTGTGCCCCTGACCCCACGCCTGCGGCCAAGCCCCGTGCGACGAGGCGGTCCACCCAGTCCGGGCGCAGCGCCGTAGCCTGACGGGAAATACCTCGGTTCCGGCGCAGCCGGGATGCGGTGTCCAGCAGCCGGTCCACGCTCCAGTTCATCCACCGCCAGGCCCCGGCGCAGTTTGGTCGCGGACCACTCGGCGCCGTAGCGTCGCGGTACCTCTGGCGATCCCGACGTCGGGGTATCGTCCGCCCGGAAGCCTCGCGTCCGCGGCTCAGCGAACGGGGCGGAGGAGGAACACATGGCCGATCGCCGGCAGGGACCCGCGTCGGGTGACGGGTCCGCATCGCGGGCACCGGAAGCCCGCCATACCGGCGCGCGCGACACGGTGCGCCTCGCTGTGGTCATCGGCGCTCTCGGCGTGGTCTTCGGCGACATCGGGACCAGCCCGATCTACACCCTCCAGACGGTGTTCAACCCGAGCGACCCCCACCCCGTCCCGGTCACCACGGGCAACGTGTACGGGGTGGTGTCACTCGTGTTCTGGTCGGTGATGATCATCGTCACGGTCACCTATGTGCTGCTGGCGATGCGCGCCGACAACGACGGTGAGGGCGGCATCATGGCGCTGATCACCCTGTTGCGACGGTGGAGTTCACAGCGTGGGCGTCGAGGCACCGTCGTACTGGCCGCGCTCGGCATCTTCGGCGCGTCGTTGTTCTTCGGCGACAGCATGATCACCCCGGCGATCTCGGTGCTGTCCGCGGTCGAAGGGCTCAAGGTCGTCGAGCCGTCGCTGGAGGATGCGGTCGTGCCCATCACGGCGGTGATCATCGTCCTTCTGTTCCTGGTGCAGCGTAGAGGAACCGCGGCGGTGGGCAGGGTGTTCGGGCCGGTCATGATCGTCTGGTTCGTGGCCATCGGCGCGTGCGGCGTCGTCGGCATCGCCGATCACCCGGACATCCTCAAGGCGCTGTCGCCCACGTACGCGTTGGGCTTCCTCTTCGGCCATTGGGGTACGGCCTTCTTCGCCCTGGCCGCGATCGTGCTCGCGGTCACCGGCGCCGAGGCGCTGTACGCGGACATGGGGCACTTCGGCCGCCGGGCGATCACCCGAGGCTGGCTGTTCCTCGTCCTTCCCGCCTGCGTCCTGAGCTACATGGGCCAGGGCGCGTTGATCCTCGGCGATCCGGACAACATCAGCAGCCCGTTCTTCCTTCTCGTGCCCGGCTGGGGACGCTGGCCCATGGTCGTACTGGCGACTGCGGCGACCGTGATCGCCTCACAAGCGGTGATCACCGGCGCGTATTCGGTCGCCTCCCAGGCGGCCCAGCTGGGCTACCTGCCAAGGCTGCGCATCGCGCACACCTCCGAATCCACCATCGGTCAGATCTATGTCCCCTGGATCAACTGGCTTCTGATGGTTTCGGTCCTCACCCTGGTCTTCGCCTTCCGCAGCTCCACGGCGCTGGCCTACGCGTTCGGCATGGCGGTCACCGGCACCATCACCATCACCACCTTGTTGTTCTTCTACGTCGCCCGCGCCAAATGGGGCACGCCCCGATGGCTGCTCGCCACCGGCGCGAGCGCACTCCTCCTTGTCGACCTGCTGTTCGTGGCGGCCAATATGACGAAGCTCGTCCACGGCGCGTGGCTGCCGCTGCTGATCGGCCTCACCGCGTTCACCGTCATGACGACCTGGCAACGCGGCCGCGAGCTCGTGACCACGGAACGAGCACGCCGGGAAGGCCCGCTGCCCGAGTTCATCGACCGCCTCCGCACAGGGCAGGAGCCGACGGTCCGGGCGCCCGGCACTGCTGTCTTCCTGAACCGAGGCAAGGAGACCGCGCCCCTGGCCATGCGGGCCAACGTCGAGCACAACCACGTACGCCACGAGCAGGTCGTGATCCTGTCCATCAAGACCGAGCCGGTTCCCCGCGTTCCGGATGACTCGCGGATCGTCGTCGACGAGCTCGGATATGCCGACGACGGGATCATCCACGTCACAGCCCGGTTCGGCTACATGGAGACACCGGACGTGCCCGGCACACTGGCCATGCTCGACCCGGTCGTCACCGAAGGGCCGCTGCAGCTCGACCAGGCGTCCTACTTCCTGTCGAAGATCGAGCTTCGTCGCGGCAAGGCACCGACGATGTCGCCCTGGCGCAAGCGGCTGTTCATCGCCACCTCCTACATCGCGGCCGACGCCGCCGAGTACTTCAGCCTGCCCCGCGACCGCACGGTCATCATGGGTTCGCACATCGAGGTGTAGCTGCACGGACTACTGACATGCCGCCCGCCGGAACAGCAGTGAACGTGCCGCGAGGCAGCGGCAGGGCAAGGTCGATGCCTGCAGTGCGTGCACGGCGCCGGCGCTGCGGTCGGACTTGCCGGACGTGAGGACCGGGATGCGCTGCGTCCCCCGGCTGATCGGCCGCCTTCCGCCGCTTGCCGCGTCGCAGCCTCAGGTCCGTCCTCCCGCGACCCTTTGCAGCCGACTGTTCGACGCTGCGGATCACGGTCATTGCGGAACATGATCGTGCCGGCGAGCCGTGGGGCGGGATGTCCCGAGAGCGCGCGGCGGGCCTGACTCCCATCATGGGGCGGGGATCCGGGGAAATGGCCCAGAAGATCGTGCGGCAGTTCCCGCGAGGACTTCCCCCATCGCAACGGGCCCACCAGCCGCCAACGGACGGCGAGGTCGTCATCCACCGGCAGGCCCCTCGACTTCTCCGGGCTGCAGCACCGACGTGACCGGCGCCCCGGCCGCCGCCCGGCCGGCCGTCACTGTGTCACCGACAGGAGCGAGCCGTAGCATCGAGCGTCGGCGTCAAGAACCTGCTAGAGATCTCGCCCCGTTCGTCGCGTGAGGAGCGGCGGCGGGCATTCTGCCGTCGTGATGCCTGCATGGCGCCCAGACCGCGGAATCCGCCGCACCACCCTCACACTCGGGGCTGCCGCGGTAGTCCTGATCGGCGTCGGTGCGGCCGCCGACACCATGTGGCTGCTTGGCATCGGCGTCTGGACAGTCATCGCCGCCACGATGATTGAACTCGTCTACCGCCCCTGACATGTTGCCGCAGCGGACCCGGCGAGCCTCACTGATCATCAGGAGCAGCACGCGCGTCCAAGTCGGCAGCGCAGGCGTCCGCGCACTCGGTTTGCGGTGCATCGCGGGGCCGACAGGATGTTCGGCGTGTACGGGCGCGCGGTGGAACCCGCAGCGTCGATACGCCGCGGATCGTGCCATTGGAGCCTCGCGTCATCGCCACCGCCTGCGCGGACCATGCGCGGCTGCGTGGCGACCCACATGCCCTGACCCCCGAGCACCACGGCGCACCCGGCCGACCACTACATCGTGGCGCCCCAGCGCCTTCTTCCGGCCCCTCGGACGGGCCTTCGACCGGATGCACCCCTCGACGCACACCGTGTACACGCACCAGGTCGGCGTCCCCTCCCCCGCCCCCCGATCCCCGGCCCCCCGCGCGGTGCAGCCGTGCGACGGCTGCTGACGGCCGATGACATCCCGACGGTTACTGCCCTCGATGCCGAAAGAAGGTTCCGTCGACCGGAAGGGGGTTGGGGCACCCACGCATCGCGCTATACCTTCCCCTCAGGCGACAGCACCACGTCCGCATCGGCCGCAGGCGTCCCCCTCCCGTCCTCGGCCACCCAGCGCAGCAGGTCACCCGGTTGACACTCGAGCACCTCGCAGAGCGCGGCGAGCGTCGCGAAGCGCACCGCCTTGGCGCGGCCGTTCTTGAGTACCGCCAGGTTGGCGGGCGTGATCCCGACGCGGTCCGCGAGCTCGCCCACCGACATCTTCCGCCTGGCCAGCATCACATCGATGTCGACGGCGATCGGCATCAGATCACCTCGTCCAACTCGGCCTGCATCTGCGACGCTTCGACGTCGCGCGCGACGGCCTGCGCGAGCAGCATCCGCAGTACGAGCACGAAGAGCGCGACTCCCAGGATGGCCACGCCGATGCCGCCCATGATGACGGTGACGCCCGGGTCGTCCCTCTGGCCCGGCGCGTTGAGGGCCGTGACCGCGAACCACACGAGGGCAGCCGCCACGATCGCGCCGATCACGACGTCCACGTACCGGAAGGCGGCGTCGGAGAACACGGTTCCGCGTCGGACCATCGTCACCAGCTGCCATACGCAGACCAGGGCGACCTGGGCCGCCACCATGCCCAGGATGGTGATCACGCGTAGCGGAGTCAGCGGGAGCGACCCGTCTTCCGGGTCGGTGGCCAACGCCCACACCATCGATGCCTGCACGAACACGGTGCCGGCGAGCACCACCACGAGCACGGCGTGCAGCGCACTCACCATCAACTTTCCCATGACCCCATCTTCCATCGAATCACGATGGAAATCAATCGAATCTCGATACATGAAGCAAACGGGTGAGGCGGTGGACGGGCGGCGGTTTCGCACCGGGTCTCGGGACGCCGCCCCCGAAAATGCTCCCCCTCCGCGGAACGTCACCGCACGCGGGCTCGACAGGCAGCCACAGTTCGCAGATCGGAGAAGGGCCTCAAGATCGGCCGAGACCTGGGAACCACGGCCATCAGCACGAACCGGCCCGACGCCTTCGGCTGTGCGCACGACTTGGCGGACCGGCTCGACGCACACCGGGCACCGAGGGGCGGGCCAACTCCGAAGGAGGACGCCGCGGCCGGCCATCGCGAAGTGGCACCCGCGCGGCAGGCGGACGTCTCCGCCGTGGGCACTCTGGGCGGCAGGACCTGCGGTGGATGAGTGAGGCGCCTCTCATCTCCGCCCGGCGGATGGCCGCCAAACGGCCCAGTGAGGTCGACGAGCAACTGCTCGCCGCGGCACGTGCCCTGCTGCGCGGCGGCAGCCGCCCCGAGGGGCAGCCCGCACCGGACCAATGGCTCAGCAAGGAGATTCACCCACTGGCACGACAAGGACGCTTCTCAGCGGTTCAGCACCGCACTCTTCGCGCGATGGTCCATCCCTTCAGCCTCGGGCGGCCGCGCCCGAGGCTCCGGCGGGCATCCAGGCGGCCGAGGCGCCGGCGGGCGTGTCATCCCAATGGGGCGATGCGCGGCACGGCGGATCAGGGAAAACTCTCGCGAAGCCCCACTTCGCCCCGGAGGTTCCATGTCGAAAAGCGTCGCGCTTCGCATCGACGTTCCGCATGAGGCCCCGGCGCGGGCGTCGCTCGTTCTGGCGTCCCTGATCATCGTCGCCGCCGTGGCCAACTTGAACCTGTCGGTGGCCAACGTGGCGCTGCCCGCGATCGGGAAGGCCTTCGACTCCTCCCAGACCGCGCTGAACCTGGTCGCCGTGGGGTACTCCCTGGGCCTGGCCGCATCGGTGCTCTATCTGGGTGCGGTCGGCGACCGTCACGGACGCAAGCTGCTGCTGCTCCTCGGCATCGCTCTGTCCGTCCCCGCCTGCCTGCTCGCCGCGTACGCGCCGAACGACACCGTGCTCGTGTTGGCCCGGATCCTCGGCGGGCTCTCGGCCGGCATGGCCTACCCGACCACCCTGGCGCTGATCACCGCCCTGTGGGCGGGACCGGGGCGGACGAAGTCCATCGCGTTGTGGTCGGCCCTGGGCGGCGGCATCTCCATGCTCGGGCCGGTGATCGCGGGCGCGTTGCTCGAACGCTTCTACTGGGGGGCGGTGTTCCTGGTCACTCTGCCCCTCGCCGTGGTCGCGCTGGTCATGGCCCTGCTGTTCGTCCCCGCGCACGCCAACGAGTCGGCCGAACCGGTGGACAACCTCGGCGGCATGCTGTCCGTGTTCCTGGTGGCGGGCCTGGTGCTGGCGATCAATTTCGCCGTCGTCCCCGACCAGGGGGCACTGGTCGTCGGCCTCGTCGTGATCGCCCTGGCTGCCGGAGCGGCGTTCTTCTGGCGTCAGCGCGGGGCTCCCAACCCGTTGTACGACCTCCACATCGCCGGCAGGCGCACGTTCTGGGTCGCCGCATGCGCGGGAATCATCGTGTGGGGCTCCATGATGGGGTCGGCGTTCATCAGCCAGCAGTATCTGCAGAACGTGCTCGAGTACAGCCCCGTCGAAGCCGGCGCCTCCATCCTCCCCCTCGTCGTGATGATGGTGCTCGTGGCACCACGGTCCGCGAAGCTGGTCGAGACACGCGGCGCCCGCACGACCCTGCTGATCGGTTACGCGTTCCTCTTCCTCGCCTTCGGCTGGATGCTGCTGTTCTGGGGCGAGGACAGCAGTTACTGGCAGATCGGCTTCACCTATGTCCTCATCGGTATCGGTGCCGGCTTCGCCGGGACGCCCTCGTCCCACTCGCTGACCGGATCGGTGCCCGTGCGTCGGGTTGGCATGGCCTCCGGCACCGCCGACCTGCAACGGGACCTCGGCGGGGCCATCATGCAGTCCGTCATGGGCGCGCTCCTCACCGCCGGCTACGCCTCGGCCTTCAGCGCGGCGATCGCCGCCTCCCCCGACAGCAAGGACGTGTCCAGCCAGGTCCAGAGCGAGCTGACGAAGTCGTTCGCTTCCGCCGGACAGGTCTCCCAGCAGCACCCTCAATACGCCGACCAGATCGTCGCGGCAGCACGCAAGTCGTTCCTCCACGGCGACGACTGGGCGTACACCGTCGGCCTGGCCGCGATCGCACTGGGTGCACTGCTGATCTTCTTCAAGTTCCCCCACCGGCACGCCGAGCAGGAACTCCTGCAGCGCTACCACACCGAAGACTCCGCCCCCGCCGGCGAGAGACCCAACAGACCGGCAGCCTGAGAGAACGGCCGGTCAGCGGGTCGCCGACCGTGCCGTGCCCAGCCGTGCCCCACGGGCGTCGAAGGCGGTCTGCAGAGTGCCTGCCTGTCCGGCACTCGCGGACGTCCCCCCACTGACTTCAGCGCCGGCGTCGGCTCGGGTACTAACGGCTCGACGAGCGACCACAGTTCATCCGACTCGGCCCAAGGCCCGCGACTGACGTTTCCCCACAGCCGGACCGACGACCACCCGAACCGAAAGTCACATGTCCAACAGCCTCCTCAGGTTCGGGAGACGACCTTGACCAAGCCTTCCTCCATGACGGAGCAGACGAGAAGGTCTCCGTGCGGACGGCCCCTCACCGCAGGAGCCTGCTCATGGGTCAGGACGCGAGGCAGCAGCCCATTTTCCTACCGGTCACGGACACAGCGGGAGTTTCCCGGCCCGGATAGTCTCACCACGGTTACCGCCCCCATCGCAGGAGGAACGCGTGGCTCAGTTGCTGCGAGTGCAGAACTTCACCGTCTCAAGTGACGGAATCGCTGCCGGCGAGGACCAGACCCTCGACAGGCCGTTCGGCCACGTCGAGCCCGAAAGGTTGTTCGCCTGGGCCGGGGCCACGGCGAGCTGGCCCAACCGCACCGACCCCGGGGGCAGCCGGGGCCTGGACGACTACTTCACGCGGGACTTCGCGCGCAACATCGGCGCCGAGATCATGGGCCGCAACAAGTTCGGTCCCCAGCGGGGGCCCTGGCAGGACCACGAGTGGCAGGGCTGGTGGGGTGACGAACCCCCGTTCCACACCCCGGTGTTCGTCATGACCCACCACAAGCGGCCTTCGTTCACGCTTTCCGACACCACATTCCACTTCGTCGACGGCGACCCGGCCGCCGTGCTCGAGCAGGCGCGGGAAGCGGCACAGGGCCAGGATGTCCGACTCGGCGGTGGGGTGACCACCATCCGGCAGTTCCTGGACGCCGACCTCGTCGACACCATGCATGTGGCGGTCTCGCCGGTGAAGCTCGGATCCGGTTTGCGACTCTGGGAGGCCCCCGATGAACTGCTCGACCGGTTCCATCTGGAGGTCGTTCCCAGCCCGAGCGGGATGACGCACCACCTGTTCTGGCGAAAGTGACCGGTCCTCAGGGCAGCCCCGGGGAGCTGTTCTGCCTCCCGGGGCTGCCTCGGCAACAGCCTCTCACCGGTGAAAGCACGCACCACGCCACTCAGGCCGTGGACCATCTGGCGCAGTCCCAACGGGACGCGGGGGCGCAGTAGCGTCGACAGGCGTCGAGGTCACCGCCTGGTCCGAGCAGCGAAAGAACGGCGCGATCAGCGACGTGCCGCCACACCGGTCGCCGCGAGCAAGGCCGGCAGCTCCGGCTCTTCGTTCAGCTCTCTCCGCGACATCAGCCACTCAGATCGGCGTCCGGCACCACGCACTGACGGTGCGTCCTAACGATCTCGGTTCCCGCCCAGATCCGGGCCACCTGTCCAACCGTTCGGCATGCGCCGTTGCTCCGGTCGGCCGCGCCCGCGTGGTCCTCCTCAGGGATGCCCCCTCAGGGGCCGCTGCTCCTCATCAGCAGCCAGGCCGTCGTACGGAACCGGGCGGCCAGGCGATGAGGCCATCAAGTGCAACCCGTCCCCAGCCATACCGGCGTCTCCGGACCTCCAGGACCTGACGACCGACCCCGATCGAACCCATCAACAACGTCGGACCCACCGACGCGTCCAACGCCTTGGTCAGGGCCTCTTAGCCCGTTCGCTCACACTCTGCCGTGGTTCTCCACGCGATGTGCTCACTGCGGCGACCTGCGGAAACGCCGAAGAGGAGCGCAGTTCTGAGTCTGACTGAGTGACAGATGCGTCGGCATGTCGCATTGCAGTGATCACGGACTGTCGGTTGGCTCGTGCACGCAGCACACCACAGGCGCCGCGCAGTCAGCCCGGACGCTGCTCACCTGGAGGAACCATGCGCATCGCACGTGTCGGTCTCAAGGCCGCCCTGGTCGTCGGCGCCCTCGCACTGTCCGCGCCGACCGCCGCAGCGGCCGGGGAGGGCGACGGGGACGTCCGTATCAGCCCGGAGAAGGCATCACCGGGCACCACGGTCACCGTCACCACCACCGCCTGCGGCAAGGAGGTCTACGGCAAGGGCGAGTCGGTGGCGGGCGGGAAGTTCCACCTCCTCGAGAGCGACCGCAAGGGCGTCCTGGTGGGTGAGTTCCAGGTTCCCGAGGACGCCGATTCCGGCACCGACACCGTCACGCTCAAGTGCCCGCCACGGACCAAGGCCACTGCCGACTACAGCATCGCCGGCCGCCCCAACGGTGCACTCGACGCCGGCTTCGGCGGCACCGACAAGGGTAGCCAGCTCGCCGTCGGTGGCCTGCTGCTCTCCGGGGCGGTCGCCGGAGCAGTCGTCCGAGCGCGCCGCCGCCCTTCCGCGGCCCGGACCTGACGGTACGTTCGTCCCGCAGGCCCCCCGGCTCCGCAGCGGAGCGGGGGCCCAGGGATTCCCGCCCGCGTCGCCGCCCCCGCTCCGCTGCTCAGCAAAGGCCCGTATCGATGGACAACTGCCCGGGGACGAGCGAGGCCGACGCACCGTCGCCCGGAGTCCCCTCGTTCAAGCTGCTCGCCTGCGCCGCGATCGCCGGGGCCTTGCTGGTGGCCAATGGGGTGCGCGACGACCACCCCCCGCAGCCTTCGTCCGCCCGTACCCCGCCCCCGTCCGCACAGCCCGCACTTCGCCACGCGCCCGAGCGTTCCGCCGTACGACCGCTGCCTCCGTCGGATCCTGTACGGCTCCTTATCCCCGACATCGGAGTGGACGCGCCCCTGATGCCTCTGGAGTTGGATGCCGAAGGGACACTGGAGACGCCGCCCGCCGACAACCCCGGCATGGCCGGCTGGTACGCCGACGGAACGGCCCCCGGCGCGGTGGGGACGGCCGTGACGGCCGGGCACGTGGACACCCCGGTCGGGCCCGGCGTCTTCTACCAGCTCGGCGCTCTTGAGCAGGGCGACACCATCGAGGTCGTACGGGAGGACCGGCGTACCGCCGTCTTCACCGTCGACGCGGTGGAGGTCCACGACAAGGAGGACTTCCCCGACGACAAGGTCTACGGCAACTCCGGCCGGCCGGAACTGCGGGTGATCACCTGCGGTGGCGACTACTCCAAGGGCACCGGATATCAGGGCAACATCGTCGTCTACGCGACGCTCGATCCGGAGAACTGAACGCTCGGCCCGGAGAACCGGAGGCTGGGGACAGCTGCTCCACGGCGCCGGCGGCCGCCGAGAAGGCAGAACGCAATGACGCACTGCACAAGGCTTTGCCGGACCGCATGGCGCAAGACGGGATTCCGGACGCATCCGAGCGGCAGGCGCTCGCGGATGCCGCTTTGCCGGGCAATCGGGCAACCGGGCAACGACGCAGCGTCAGGCCCGGCGGATCCGCGAGCCCTGGCCGAGCCTCATCAGCAGCCTCGACGTGCATCGCCCTGCTCGATGGAGGCGTGGGAGCCATGGGCACTCGCCGGCGGGCCCGATGTCGGCTCCGAGCAGGAACGCCCGGCCGGTGAACCTCCCGTACCGGGCCGGCGTCTTCTCTCCCGATCGCGACCACTCGCACAGGAGAAGAGAGCGTTGACCGACAAGGACGTTGAGCGGACCGACGAGCGGGGTTACGGCCCGGGGCCCTGGTGGGCGGATCTCGGGACGTGGGGGGCTGTCGGATTGGTCCTCTTCGGGGTTCTCTCGGCAGGGTGGGTGTTCCTCCGGCTCCCCGGCACCCCGGAGAACCTCGCGACCGGCTACTACCAGGCCGCGAAAGTCCTCGCCATCGGCCTCGTACTCGCAGGAAGCGCCCTGCTGGGCCGCCGCCGTCAGGGGCCCCGGTGAGCAAGGCACCGCTGTCCCGGGCTCCCGCGAGCGCGACGATGTGCTCGATCTCCAGCGTGCCGCGCGGAGTGACCGGGCGCTCGTCGTAGCAGAACCACCACACCCCGACGAACAGCGTGCAGCCCGGACCCGTCTGCTTGTCCGGAGGCCCGCCCCACACCGGTGAGCGTGAGCGGGGCGGGCTCCGGTTTTCACATGGCCAAGGACGACGGGTCGTCCACGCCGGCTCTGTCTAGGACGCCTTCCACCACTCGGCCGACGCGTCCCGCAGCGTGTTCGTCCCGCAGTGCACCTCGCCCGCGCCGAGGTGGTAGGTGTACCAGTCGTCGATGTACGACACCTTCATGCCCGCCTGCGTGTACGCGGCAGTCACGGCCGCGGTGAAGATGTCCTTCCCGCCGATGACCGGTCCCCACTGCTTCGGCGCCAGATACCGGTCCCGGCCGAGCAGGATGCCGTTGACCGCGCCCGGGACGTACGCGCTGGTCATGACCGTCTCCACGGCCGCACCCCGCGCGTCCTTCGAGGGCTTCGCATCCTTGGGGCGTCCGAGCTCCTTCTGCTGCCCGTACTCGCGCACGGACTCCGGCACCTCGCCCGCACCCAACCGCTGCAGCCGCGGCATCATGCTCTCGCCCCGCGGTCCCCCGTTGCCGCGGGTGTAGAGCGCGGGCACGCGTACGACCTCGGCGTCCGTCACCCCGGTCTCCCGCTGAAGGATCTCCAGGTTCGCGGCGATCCGCTGCGCGGCCAGCGTGTTGTCCTTCACCAGGTACGTCGAGGTGAGTGCCTGGGCAATGGTCTCCTTGGGGGCAAGCATCTCCTCGCTGTCGGGCACCGAGAACATGCGGGTGGCCCCGTGTCCGGCCTTCTTCGCCTCGCGTAGCAGCCGCAGCCCGGCCTCAGGATCGGCGATCCCGATCTTCCAGCCGCGCGGGGTGTCGGCGGGCAGGAACTGCACGAACTCGTCCACATGCCCCACGTGCAGCCACGACGTGTCCAGGAGCAGCGGGTCCTGGAGGCCCTGGGACTTGAGCAGGGTGCGCATCGCCAGCGCGGGCTTCGAACCGCTGTCCTTGCGCTCGCCCTGGATGATGCGCCCGGCGGGGAAGCTGCGGCCGTTGTGAGCGTACGGCGGAATGGTCTCCAGGTTCCCCATGGAGTTGAGCGTCCACTCCTCCGAGTCGCGCACCCCGGACACCTGGACCACGCCGACACCGTTGCCGCGCATCTTCTCGAACAGCTCGCGGCCCGCCACCCGGTCCGGCTGGGCGCTGCGCAGCATCACGCGCATCACCTGACGGCGCCCGCCGGAACCGGACATGCTCACGTATCCGGGCTCGACGAAGTCCTGCGCCCAGATGTCGAAGTACTTGTCGAAGGTCACCAATGGCGTGGTGATCCCGGCCGACTTGGCCTCGGTCGCGAGCCCCTTGACGAAGGCCTGCTGACGGCGGGCCCAGTCGTCGCTGCCACCGACCTTGGTGACCATCAACTGCTGTGCGTTCTGCAGATGGTGGTGGGTGAGCAGCGGCGCGACGCGCAGGGTGATGTCGTCCGCCGTGCTCCTACCGTCGGCGGTCACGGTCAGGCGTATGACGGCGCGCCCGTCCCAGACTTTGGTGTCGCGTATGACGTCATTGCTCTCCACGCCGAACTCGACGCCGGCACGCAGCTCGGAGGCGGTGAGCCGGGTGGCGGGGGTGACCATGGCCCATCCGGCGGGGCGCTTGACGAAGACTCGCGTCCTGCGCCCCCCGTTGACCTGCAGGATCCCGATCGCGCCCGCGGGCACCTCGGCCATGGGCAAGGACCGCACACGGGCGAGGTCGGCGAGGTCGGCGGCGCCGTTGATGATGTTGTCGGCCGCGTCGTTGCAGGCGGCGAGCCTGGCGTCCGAGAGCGGCTTGCCGTTCGGCGCCTTGGTCGGGCACCGCTTGGTGTCGTCGTCGATATTGGGGAGGAAGACGGCTCCCCTGTCAGCCGTCCACGTGTCCTCACCGGCGGTGTCCGTGCCCCCGGTGACGTCGACCTGCCCGTCCCGGTTCACATCCGCCCGCAGATCCACCAGCGGCGGCCCGGCGGCGAACGCCGGTGCGGCGGGGGCGATGACGGCCCCGATGACGGTGAGGGCGAGCGCGGCGTGTCGTGCGTGGCGCACGTGTCTCGTACCCAAGGTGCTTACCTTCCCGAAGAGTTGAGGTTGGCTCTCGGGACGCAAGAGGGCGGGGAGGGGATGGGCGTTGCCTGCGGCAGGCGGGATCCCTGCCACGCGGGGCGGTTCGCGACTGAGGGAGGAGCGGGCGTCAATCTATGGGAGGTTGAGGAAGGCGGCCCACTCGGCTAGGGGTCTCCTTGCCCAAGGGCTACCGGGGCAGCTATCTGCCGACGGATGTCCGGCCGATC
The DNA here is from genome assembly GCF_036169555.1 of Streptomyces sp. NBC_00306. GTDB lineage: Bacteria > Actinomycetota > Actinomycetes > Streptomycetales > Streptomycetaceae > Streptomyces > Streptomyces achmelvichensis. The sequence goes on from NZ_CP108032.1 coordinate 65,788, forward strand.
ATGCTGGTCCGCTGTCAGTTCCGCCTTGTCACTCACCTGGCGACTGCGGCGTCCAGGAGTAGAGGAAGCCCGCGCCGCACCGCGGAGCACTATCCGGGTGCTCGTGCGGCAACGGATCCCGAACCAGGTGAGCGCGGCGTTCCTCCGAGGCGCCCATGGCCCGGACGTTCGCACGGCCCTGAGACAAGCTCAGGCCACGGTTCGGGCCGCCCTTGACCTCGTCGGCATCATGGTCATTGCCCGTCATCCTCCCAGAAGCAGACCGCGCAGATCTCATGGCTACCGCGCTCGGCGAGCGTCACGTAGCCACAGCACGGACACCAGTACAGGCCGTCTTCCACCCTGCCGAGCATCTTCATGAAGACCATGGCGGCACTGTGGCAGACGGATACGCCTGTGGACCCGCGAATTTGCGCGTCAGGCGGGACACGCCAGGGGCACGAAGCCCCTACCTACCCGAGCCACCGCCGGCCCCGCCTCTCCCGGTAGTGTGGCGATCTTCGGCAGGCGAAAGCCGTACGGAGTCCTCGAAGGCCGGGCACATCATGCATCTCGCCGACCATCCCGCGCGCCGCCGCCTCAGCGCCGCTCTGGACAACCTCGCCGTCACCTTCCACGGCATGACCGCACGTCCGGACGAGCACAACTGCGAATGCCACTGGGGCAGCCCCGAGGATCTCTCCCTTCTGAAGACACCGAACGTGGAGCTGGAGCCGGATCTCTTGCGCCGGGCCTGGCAGGCGACCGACTGGACCGATCACGCGGCCGTGCTGCGCCGCGTCCTGCCGCAGTTCGCCACGGCACTGGTCGCCGGTCGCACGGAATACTGGTTCGGACCGGAAGACGCCGGGTACTCCTTCGCCCGCGGCCGCTGGCAGCAGTGGCCCGACCATCACGCCGGTCCGGTCCGTGAGTTTCTGCATGCGTGGTGGGCGCAGAGCCTCACCGATCCGGATGCGATCGTCCCGGCGCACCAGGTCTTCGTGATGTGTGCCGAGGCGTCCGGAACACTCCGGCCGTGGCTCGCCGAATGGGAGAAGCAGACCGGGTGTCTCAGCGACCGGCATCTCGCCGAGGCGGCGGTGACATGGGAGTACGAGCTCCTCGGAGACAGCCTGCCGTGGAGGGTCGGCTGGTACGAGCACGACGAGGAGGAGATGCTCGCCGAATTGGTCGCCTGGCTCCTCGACCACGCCTCGGTGCGGCTCCGGGAGTCGGGCGCATCGGCGGATCTGCGGCACCGGATACGTCTGCTCGGACTCACCGGCGAGGACCGCTGGACGGATCCGCACTGGCCCGGCCACCGCTACTGACGATCGGCGGGCGCGACCTCGGCGCCGGACCGCGTCGCCAACGGGCTGTACGGATGCGCTACTCGGCGGCCAAGAGTCCGGGTGCAGGGACTGGTCCCCCGCGGATTCTCTGATGTCGCCCGGCAGTTGAGTGCCCCCAGGGGCCGGCCCTCACCGGTGGTGTGAGTGAGGGCCGGCGCCTGGCCGGTTGGTGGAAGGGGCAGGCGCGTCATCCGGCGGGCAGACTGGGGCTCGGTCAGGGTGTCCAAGCCGCAGGTCGCTTTTCGCAGAAGGCCAGGGCTCCTTCGGCGGCCGAGTCCGTGTCGAAGACGGGTGCCGTGTAGGGGTCCTGGACGGTGAATGCCGCATGGTCGTCGAGGCCGCGGGCGGCGTCGACGACCTGGCGGGTGATCCCGACCGCGTGGGGGGAGTTGCCGCTGATCCTCCCGGCGAGGGCGATCGCGGCGTCCAGGGCCTTGCCCTCGCCGGTGAGCTGGTTGACGAGCCCGTGCCGGGCGGCGTCCGCGGCCGGGAGCGGAGATGCGGTCAGGAGCATTTCCATCGCCAGGTGGTGAGGCAGGCGGCCCGGTAGGCGAATGGCTCCGCCTTCTGAGGCGATGAGGCCGCGGGCTACTTCGGGCAGCGCGAAGAAAGCGGAGTCGGCGGCGGTGACCAGGTCGCAGGCAAGGACGAGTTCGAAGCCGCCAGCGACCGCCGCCCCTTCGACGGCGGCGATGAGCGGCTTCGACCGACGGGCGCGGGTCAGTCCGGCCAGTCCACGGTCCGCGACCCTCGGCACTCCTTCGTCAGGGAAGGCTTTGAGATCCATGCCGGAGCAGAAATGGCCGCCCGACCCGGTGAGGACGCCGACCGCAAGGTGGGGATCGTCTTCCAGGGCCGTCAGTGCGCCGTCGACGGCGTCGGCCAGCGCCCGGTTGATCGCGTTACGGACGCGGGGCCGGTTCAGGGTAATGACCAGGACGCCGTCGCGGCGCACGGTCAGCACCACGGGTTGCGTGGATCGCGTGCTCATCATGTCCTTCCGGAACAGGAGGTGGTGCAGTCGGAGAGAAGAGGCGTCAGCGCCGGACGAGGGGCAGGGCAGCGAGTCCGCGCATGACACGGGCCGGGCGCCAGGGCAATTCGTCCGCCGGCTTGGCCAACTCCACGGTGGCGAGCCGCTTCAGCAGCAGGGGGAAAGCCACGGCGCCTTCCAGACGTGCCAGGGCCGCACCGATGCAGAAATGGGGCCCGTACCCGAAGGCGAGGTGATCGCTGGGTGTGCGGCCCAGGTCGAGAAGGTCGGCGTCCCGGAAGCGCTCCTCGTCACGGTTGGCGGACCCGATCAGAAGACTCACGATGTCGCCCGTACCAATGGTCCGGCCGTGCAGGCCGATCGGGGCAGCGGCGCACCGGAATGTCGCGTCCCGGACAGGCGAGTCGTAGCGCAGGAGCTCCTCGACCGCGGTGGTGACGAGACGGGAACCGGCTCCCTGCGCGGCGAGACGGGCGGCCTCGGTAGGGTGGCGCAGCAGGGCAAGCATCCCGTTGCCGAGCAGGTTCGTGACTCCTCCGCCCCGTAAACGGGGTGGCTTCTCGCTATGCCTGGTTGGCGTCGCGACGGACCAGCCCGGCCCGTAGAACGTTGGTTGCTCCGACGACGTCAGCGTGTGCCCGGTGGCCGCACGAGAGGCAGCGGAACTTTTCTTGGGTGGGCCGGTTCTCCTTGGCGGTGTGCCCGCATTCGGGACACGACCGGGAAGTATTGCGGGGGTTCACGGCCATCACTTCCCGCCCGGCGCTTTCAGCCTTTGCGTTCAGGATCGCGAGGAACACCCCCCAACCGGCGTCGGCGATCGAACGGTTCAGCCCGGCCTTCGCAGCGGCCCCGTTGGGCAGGAACGCGCCTGGCTGGTCGGGGTCGAGCTTCGGCGCGGGGGCCTTGCTCATGTTGCGGATCTTGAGGTCTTCGTGCGCGATGAAGTCGTGCTCACGGACCAGGCTGAGCGCGGTCTTGTGCGCGTGGTCGAGCCGCTGGCGGCGTACCTTGCCGTGGAGCTGAGCAACCTTGTCCACGGCGCGCTGGTGGTTACGGGTGCGGTCCTTGGCCTTGCGGCGCGGGAAGCGGCTCAGTGCCTGCTGCGCGGCTTCGAGCTTCGCGGCAGCCTTGCGTGCGTGGCGCGGGTTGGCGACGTGTACCCCGTTGGAGTCGGTGAGGAACGAGGCAATACCGAGGTCGATGCCGACTACTGAGCCGGTCGCGGGCAGCGGCTCGGGCTGAGGCTGCTCGGCGGTCAGCACAACGAACCACTTACAGCCCTCGCGCTTGACCGCCACGGTCTTGACCTTGCCGATCACCGCGCGGTGCTGGTTGACCTTGACGTGCCCAACGCCCTGGAAGCGGACCCGGGTGACGGGGTCGTGCGGGGTGGAGTCCCACCGGCAGCCGTCCCCGTCCTTGGGGAAGTCCACCGTGTCGAACCAGTTCACCCCGCGAAAGCGCGGGTAGCCCGGGGTGTCGCCGGACTTGACCCGGCGGAAGAACGCGGAGAACGCCTTGTCGAGACGGCGCAGGGTGGCCTGCTGCGAACTGAACGACCAGCGGCCCTGACGCTCCGGATCGAACGCCCGGATCTCCTTGAGCTGCGCGGACTGCTGCCTGTACTTCACGCTCGTCTTCGAGGCGTGTCGATAGGCGTCGCGGCGTTCTTGCAAGGCCCCGTTGTAGAGGGAGCAGTGATCGCGCAGCATCTCGCCGAGCGCGGCTTGCTGGCCCACAGTGGGCCGCATGAGGAACTTGTACGCGCGGATCATCCAGCCCACCCCCTCCCGGCCGGTTTCCCTGATCCTACTACATTTGGTTCATGTCACCACGCTGGGAACCAAATGCTGATATTCGCCGGGGCCGTCACGTCGTCAACAACCTGCACGCGCATTTGGTGTTCGTCACAAAGTACCGGCGTGAAGTCTTCAACGACGACATGCTGACGCGCTGCGAAGAGATCATGCGGAACGTCTGTACCGACTTCGGCGCGGACCTGATCGAGTTCAACGGTGAAGAGGATCACGTGCACCTTCTGGTGCACTACCCGCCGAAGGTCGCCCTGTCGGCCCTGGTGAACTCGCTCAAGGGCGTGTCCTCCCGCTACCTGCGGCAGGAGTTCACCGGCCGCGTCAACCGCTTCATCATGCACGGCCGGTTCTGGTCGGGTTCCTACTTCGCCGGGTCCTGCGGTGGCGCGCCGCTGGCGATCGTCAAGCAGTACATCGAACAGCAAAAACGCCCGCTCTAACCTGGGGGTCAGAGCAGTCCTGAGATCGGATTCCCTCCCCGCCTGAAGGCGGGGATTCCCTCCGAAGAAAGGGATGGACGTGTCGTGGCCGACCAGCAACAAGAGGTAGGCGGTAGAGCGCAGTTCCTCCTCGCTGATCGTCCCGCTCTCGTCGCCGGCGCGCAGGAGGGCGCCGAGCAGGTCCATGGTGCCGGGCCCTTCGCCGGACCGCTTCTGGGCGATCAGCGCGTCCAGGAGCCTGTGCAGTTCCCGTTCGGTGCGTGCCGGATCGGCGGATACCTCGGGGGCGATGGTGGCCATGAGGGTGTCTCTGGTTTCCGGCGTGTCCAGGTGTTCGGGAACGCCGAGGATGGCGCAGATCATCCGGAACGTCAGCGGTGCCGCGAAGTCCGCGATCAGATCGACGTGTGTGTGGTGCTCGACCCGATCCAGCAGCCGGTGCGCGACCTCGCGGATGAAAGGTTCCAGGATGGCGGTGCGGCGGGGCACGAACGCGGTGTTGACCAGGGTCCGCAGCCGGGTGTGGTCCGGCGGGTCGGCGTGGACCAGGTGCCGGTTGAAGCCGGCCGGGCCCGGTACGTATCCCGGAACCCGGTCCGGGTCCTTGCTCAGACGGGCATCGGTGAGCAGAGCGCGTACGTCCTCGTAGCGGGAGACCTGCCACACCACGGGCCGTCCCGGCCGCCGCTCGACGTACGCGGGCGCATGGCGGCGCAGCCACGCAAGGTACGGGTAGGGATCCCGTACCCGCGCGGCCACAAGGTCGGGCGGCGGGTGGGCGGCGTCAGCAGGCACGGCTTCTCCAGCACAGTGTTGATCAACAGACGCCCCACCAACGAAGCCTCTCACCAGGAGATACGGCAGCACATGACCCTGCTGGCGCACCCGATTCCGCCGGGAGGAACACGTGTAAGCCCAGCGCACTCGATCACGCGCCCTCCTCGAGGCCGCGCTACCCTCCCCGCACTGCCCCCCTGACCCGGCCCCTACGTCCCGTCCAGGATCGGACGGACCGGTCAGCCCGCAGTCACCTCGCTGCGCACCACCGTTGAAGCACTGGCTGTCCCCCGGCCCTCGGTTCCGTCCACTCCTGACGGTGCCGCACGCGCCGCGTTCGGGCAGGTAGATGGGCCTGCGGCGCCGTTCATTCTTTCGCCGGAACACCCCTCTTCCTTCAGCAGGGGGAGTCGAGGAGTGCGGTTGAATGTGCGAGGTGACAGCTTCCTCAAGTCGGTCGTGGTGAGAGGCTCCGGCGGCGGACCGTGGCATGGTCGGCCACGGCGACACCGTGTGCCGGTGCTCGTGGTCCTGTTGCTGTTCCCTCTGGTGGTGCTGGTCGTGGACCTGCTCACCCCGCCCGACATCCGGCTCGGCCCCGTGATGGTGGCGGCACCGGTCCTCTCGGCCGCCTTCCTGGGGCCGGCCGGTGTGCTGCTGGTGGTCCTGGTGACGACCCCGTGCGTGGTGCTGGCCGCCGCCGCCAACCTTCAGTTGAGCGCAACCAACTTTCCCTTCCAGTTCGGAGCGTTTGTGCTCCTGAGCCTGGCCGCTCTGGCCGCGAGCGACGTCCGCCGGCGGCGGGAGCGCGAATTGGCGAACTCCCGCTGGGTTGCCCAGGTGACCCAGCGCATTCTGCTCCGTCCGCTGCCGCGCCGAGCGGGCACCTTCACCCTGGCATCGCTCTACCGCGCCGCCGACGAAGAGGCCGCGATCGGCGGTGACCTGTACGCCTCCGTCGAGCGCGACGGCTGCATCCGGGTCCTGCTGGGGGACGCTCAGGGCAAAGGCCTGGCCGCGCTGGAGATGGCCAACTCCGTCCTGAACTCGTTCCGGCGGGCGGCACGGCACCACAGCCGGCTGGACGTCCTCGTCGCCGAACTCGAAGCCGAATTCGGCGAGGACATGCGCGACTGCGCCGCTGCACGTGCCGAAGACGCCGACATCCGCGGCAAGCATCTGGACGAGAGCTTCGTCACCGCCGTCATCCTCGAGGCCGCCGACCACGACAGCAGGATCTCCCTGATCAACCTCGGACACCCGCCGCCGCTGCTCGTGATGCACGGCACGGTCACCACGCTCGAGCCGACCGTCTCCATGCCACCGATCGGCCTGGCCCGCTTCAACGGGCCGGACCTCCAGGTGCGGACCCTCGACTTTCCCTCAGGTGCCACCGTCCTTCTCTACACCGACGGTGTGATCGAGGCCCGCAATACCGCCGGCGTCTTCTACCCGCTCGCCGACCGGATGCGCTCGTGGACCCATTTGGCACCAGGTGATCTTCTGACCGCCGTCCACGACGACCTTCGGCAATACGTAGGCACCCGATTCGCCGACGACGTGGCGATGGTGGCCATCCGCCGCACAGACCCGCCGGTCGCGTCGCAGCACCGCGAGACGGTCCATCGTTCGGACGCGTCGCCGCACGGTGCACACTGCGTCGACACGGTCACGCGGGACGACCGGGACGCGCACTCGGATTCCTGACGACATGCTCGATTCGGTGGTCCAGTGCGCACGTGCGTGTCGGCCTTGCTGCCAGTCGACGATGATGCGATTCAGCAGGGTCTCGAGCGGGAAGGCCCGCCTGCGAGCGGCCGGCCGGGGCCTCGAGGGCCCTGGGTTCGAGGGCAGCCCTCAGCTGGAGAGGGTGTAACGGAACATGTGCAGGGTCCAGGATGGCTCGGCGGTCGGCTTCGTCGCATACTGCTCGGCTCCCATGGCTGCGTAGAACGGCGCGGCGTTCGGATCCGAACCAACGATGAACTCAGATCGCCCGAGCTCGCGCGCAGTCTGGATCGCATGCTGCCAGAGACGCTTGCCGTAACCCTTGCCGATCTCGTCGGCGTCAACGAAGAGCTTGTCCAGGAGCAGGTCACCGTCTCCCTCCGTGAAACCGTAGAAGCCAAGCCTCTTACCATCCTCCTCCAGGACGAAGACCGGGTTGTTCCGCACATAGGCATCCGAAATCGCCCGAGCATCACCCGCCCAGTCGAAGTAGCCCGGTGGGTACCCCCAGTGAGTCGACGATCGCTCCTGGAGCCTTTCAAGCTCACCGGCCTCGTCAGGTTCGGCGCGTCGGATCCGCCTGGCACCGTTGGTTGACACGGCACGGACCACCCTTCTCGATCGCTGCCTGTAGCCGTCGATCCGACTAGATCACGGTTCCATGCTGACGAGCCACACCACCCGGAACAGAGGACCGGCGTCGTCCACCACGTGAGCCGATACGGGATCAGGCAGCTACGACGCATCGGTGCTCAGGCGCTACTTCCGGGAAGACCTCCCACAGGCCGTCCGGCCGACCGCAACGGCACCCGGTCACGTTCGCCGGCTGACAGTCGCCGCCCGGGCCAGTGGGATGCCCCGGACACCTCAGAAGATGCTCAAGTCCCTTTCCGTGCCGCCGAGTTCGACGACAGACTACTCACGACCGCACGGCACCAGCCGTGCACAGTATTCATCCGGCGCGCCTCGCCGGAGAAATCGGGGGATCCATGAGAAGCCTCGCCCATGGTGCAGTGGTACTCACACTCGTCTCGGGAGGAATAGCCATCACGGCGCAGCCGAGCTTTGCTGCCTGTGCGCCCGAGAAGCCGATCTTCAAGATCTCCAACGTGAAGGTGGCCTACCGCCCCACCAACGTGATGAGCGACTTCATCAAGGGTCCGGGCTCCATCTCGTACTCGAAGTCCAAGGCTGCGACCTCCACTTGGACAGGCTCTGCGGGCATCGGCGGAGACATCGGCGCGATCATCGCCGAGGCCAACATCAAGATCGAGGGGTCCTACGCCAAGGCGTGGACCAAGGACACCACCTGGACCTACCGACTGGACATTGCCAGCGGGAAGACCCAGCGCATTCGAATGTTCCACGCGTCGAAGTCCTTCTCCGTGGCCAAGAAGACATTCAACTCCGGCCAGTGCAAGTGGAAGACGGTCTACTCGGGCAAGAACGTCATCGTGCCGTCAAAGAGCAATGTCAATGTCTGGAAGCGAGAGAACCTCTAACTCCGGCCACGGACATTTTCCGAGGGCGTCGTGGACCGCACCAGGTCCGCGGCGCCCTCTGGGCGTCCGGTACCAGTTGCCCCACGATCCCGGCGCCCACCCCGGGGTGACCATGTGCGCAGGCCAGGGCCCGGCCAGCAGCCACCTCCCGCTCATCGATAACGGCACCGTCCGGTGGGCTCGTGATGCAGTAGGCGCCGTGAGCCCGCCGCCTCCTGCGAGCCGATGTGCGGGACGGTCGTACACCCTATTCGGCGTGCAGGTGCGCGAGCGTCGTGATGATGCGTTCGGCGATGTCCGGCGGCCATGGGAAGGCGACGGTCACCGACCGCTGGTGGGCGAGCCCGTGCAGGCCCAGCCACAAGGCCACGGAGTCGGCGACCAAGTCGGTGCTCGTGGCGTAACCCGCCGCGACGCAGTCGCCGAGGGCGCCGCGGAGCAGTGCCAGGTTGGCATCGCCGAGGGAGGAGATGTCGGTGTCGGTCAGGGTGCCCTCGCTCAGATCAGGCATCCAGAGTCCACCGAACATCGTGCGGTAGCGCCCGGGGTGGTCCTCCGCGAAGGTCAGATAGGCATGGCAGACGGCGAACAGCCGCTGCCGCGGATCGTCACCGGCGTCGAGGGCGGCGCTCAGCTGCCCTTCCAACTCGGCGAAAGCCTGTTGCGCAACGGCCAGCATGATGGCCGGCTGGTCCGGGAAGTGGCGGTAGATCGAAGGGGCGGCGATCCCGACCCGCCGGGCGACGGATCGCAGCGTGATGGCGCTTTCGTCGCCGGTCTCCTCGAGGAGTTCGACGGCTGCGGCCACGATGTCGTCCCGCAGACGGGCACCCTCCCCCCGCCGGTTGCGCGTGCGGGCGGGCGTCGGAGCGGTCGTCGCGGTGCCGTCTTCTTCCATCCCGTTATCTTACACAAACAACCTTACAGTTGTTACCTCTTGTTTGAGTGACCTCTCATGCGTAGCCTTACGACTGTAAGCAAACGCAGCGAGACGTGGAGTCCACCATGACCAACGGCGCCCTCACCACCACCGTCACCGAGGTCCTCCTGCCCGGGAAGGTCGAGCCGAGCGGGCTGGAGGTCCGCACCCGCGAGCTCCCGGCCCCGGCTGCGGGGAAGGCAGTTCTGCGGATGGATGCGACCGGCATCTCCTTCGCCGAGCAGCAGATGCGTCGCGGCAAGTACTACGACCAGCCGCCCTTCCCCTTCGTGCCCGGATACGACGTGGTCGGCACCGTGACCGCTGTCGGCCCTGATGTGGATGCCGCGATGATCGGACGCCGGTTCGCCGCGGTGACCAAGGTGGGCGGCTGGGCCAGTTCCCTGCTGGTCGATGCTGCGGACCTGGTGGCCGTGCCGGACGAGGTCGGCGCCGCCGCCGCGGAGACCATGCTGGTCAACGGGATCACGGCCTGGCAGATGCTGCACCGGACCGCGAAGGTGCGCTCCGGCGCGACGATCGTGGTGCTGGGCGCCAACGGCGGCGTCGGTTCCACGCTCGTGCAGCTGGCCCGGCATGCCGGCATCCGGGTGATCGGCACGGCGTCCGCGCGTCACCACGAGACGGTGCGCGAGCTCGGCGCGATCCCGGTCGACTACCGCGACCCGGACATGTACCAGCGCATCCGCGAGATCGCGCCGGACGGTGTCGACGCGGTGTTCGACCACGTCGGCGGCGCCGGCCTGGAGGAGTCGTGGCGGCTGCTGCGCCGCGGCGGGACGCTGGTCTCCTACGGCACCGCGGCCACGAAGGACGAGACCGGCAACTCGCGGTTGCCCGTGCTGAAGTCCTTCGCGCGACTGGCCCTGTGGAACTGCCTTCCCAACGGCAAGAGCGCGCACTTCTACAACTTCTGGGCGGGAAAGCGTCGCCTGGACGTCTTCCGGGCCCGGCTGAGCGAGGACCTCACCCAGGTGTTGCGGCTGCTCGCCGGGGGCGTACTCACCCCGCAGATCGCGGCGGAGTTCCCGCTGTCCGATGCCGGTTCGGCGCTGGCGCTCGCCGAATCGCGCACCGTCGCCGGCAAGATCGTCATCGTCCCGGACGTGCCCGGGCGTTGACCGCAACAGCAGATCACCCTCACACCCACGGGAACCGCCGAGGCGATGGGCACCTGCTGCCCGGGGAAATCCTGGCCGCGGCAGCGGGGTTGCTCGACTCCGGGGGCGGCAGGGCGGTGACCTTGCGTGCCGTGGCCCGGCGGACTGGGATCGCCTCGATGTGGCGCCCGGCCATTACCCCAGAGGTAATCGCACTGCGCAACCACCCTCGGCTAGGTTCCGGGTCATCGCTCACATGCCCGGAACGAAAGGAGCCCCGTGGTGCCCGCTTACGGATTCGCTCATCTCCGCAGCCGACGGAATCACTCCGACATCATCGAGTACCTGGAGCGCATCCAGGCAACGCTCGACCCCTTCGCCGGCCACTTCGTCATCCACGGTCCGCCGACCGAAGTCGTAGAAGGTACGTGGCCCGGCAGCATGGTGCTGATCGAGTTCCCCAGCGTCACCGAAGCCCGTTCCTGGTACGACTCCCCCGCCTACCGCGCCATCCTGCGTTTGCGTACCGACCACATAGAGGGCGACCTGGTGCTGATCGAGGGCGTCGGTCCGAACTACGACCCGGCCGAGCGAGCGCGCACGTTGCGAACAGAAGCCGACCGAGCGGGCCGGTCGACCGCGTAATCCTGCTGCCGCTTCCTGGGGCAACGAGGTACTACGGACTCGTAGTACACATCAGTATCCGGAGGCCGTCACCGGCGAAACGGCTCTCCCACGGCTCCTCCAGGCGCAGCCAGGACGCTTCCGGCTGGGAGCAGCCCGGACTCATGCTGTGCCGTACACGCGCCTCACATCAGAACCCTGCCCTGGCCCCGACGAGTTGCTGCGCCACTACGAGCGCGTCTGCAGCAGCGTGAGTTCCTGCCGCGAACTGTGCCATCGGAGCCGGTGGAAGGTAAATATGTCGACAACGCCCCTCGACGCCCGGCAAAGTGGCCGTCCGTGACGAGCAGTGAACTGTGGACCCGTGCGACCGCCGACCGCTACGACGCCGAGGAGACCGAACGGTCCTCGGCTGCGGTTCTGGGACCGACTCTCGCCTTCCTCGCCGAGCTCGCCGGAGAGGGCCGGGCACTGGAGTTCGCCATCGGAACCGGACGAGTGGGCGTCCCGCTCCGGGAACGCGGCGTGCCGGTAGTGGGCATCGAACTGTCCGAGCACATGGCCGCGGTTCTGCGGCGCAAGATCGACGAGAGCATGCTCCCGGTCACCATCGGAGACATGGCCACCACCGTCGTCCCTGGGCGGTTCACCCTGGTCTATCTCGTCTACAACACCATCACGAACCTGCTCACGCAGGACGAACAGGTCGAGTGCTTCCGCAACGCCGCACGTCATCTGGAGCCCGGCGGGCGGTTCGTCATCGAGCTGGGCGTGCCGCCGCTGCGGTTCCTTCCGCCCGGCCAGTTCGCGGTACCGTTCGACGTCTCCGAGCAGCATCTCGGCTTCGACACCTTCGACCTGGTCGAGCAGATTCTGGTCTCGCACCACTTCACCCGCGACGACGAGAACGGCCACTACCGTCGTGGCACCTCGCGGCACCGGTACGTCTGGCCGGCAGAGCTCGACCTGATGGCGCGGATCGCCGGGCTCGAGCTCGAACGTCGCGTCGCGGACTGGGACGGAGGCCCGTTCGCCCAGGACTCCCAGAAGCACGTCTCCGTGTGGCGCAAGCCCATCTGAGGTCAGCCACCGGCTTGTCCGTGCGGGCCGAGCCCGGCCTGTAACTCCCAGCGGCCAAGCCGCGCTTCTGAGCTGAGGCCGAGTCGGAGCGCTCGCACACCTCCGCGTGAACGTCCCGCACAGTCCGGACACCGATCTCTCCCGTCCTGGACGGTGGTCCCTCATCCGCACGTCCTTGGGGACGATGCGGGCCCGCACCGCCGCGGCGATCACAGCCGCGCCGCTGCTCGCCATCGCCGCCTGCAGCGAGTCCACAAGTGATGGAGCAGCTCAACGCGCCCCCCAGGGACACGGGCTTACCCTGGCCGGCGCTGCGACAGGCGATGGAGAGACGACACCGCCACGTCCGAGCAATCGACGCAAGGTGTGGATCGTTGACGTTCCGCGTGTCAGGGCAGGTGGGACAGCAGCAGCTTGGTGAGACGTTCGGGTGTCCGGAGCGGCAGGTAGTGGTCGGCGTCCGAAATCGTCTCGCCACAGGCGCGGGGGATATCGGCGACAAGTCGCTCGGCGATCACCGCAATCTCGGGGTGATCGTGTTCGCCGTGGACGACCAGCGTCGGCGCGGCGATGTCTGCGAGGTGTGGTTCGGCATCACGGCCCATGGAGAGGACGCAGTGCTCTTCGCTCACGACTCGCTGCTCGGCGTTCGAGGCGACCATCGTCTCGATGAGCTCTCCTCCGGGAGCCGTACGGCCCATGGCTGCCCAGATCGCCAGTTCCAGTTCGGCCAGGGTGGCCGTCGCGCGCTCGCGCCGGGCCGTGGCGTAGGCCGACAACTCGGGACTCTGTGGCCAGACATGACCGCTGACCGAGGCACCGATCAGGGCCAGTGCGGTGACGCGCTCCGGGTGCGCGAGGGCGAAGTCCAGCGCGGTCTCCCCGCCCATGCTCAGCCCGACGAGCGCGGCGCGACGAAGGCCGAAGTGGTTGAGGACAGCGCGCAGATCTTCGACGTCGCTGAACGGCTTGTCCGGACGCGTTGAGCGTCCCAGCCCGCGGGCGTCGTAGCGGATCACGTCGTGGTGGCGGGCCAGTTCCGGAACGATGGCATTCCACAGGCGGGAGTCCATGCCGGCGCCGTGCAGCAGCACGACCGGGCTTCCCGTGCCGTTGCGCTCCACCCAGAGCCGACCGCCGTCAGGAGCAGGAATGCGGACTTCACGCGGAGGCACGTCAGATCGTTCGCGGGAGTTGGTTGTCACGCTGCGATCATTTCAGAGCATTCATCCAGGAGGCCACGTTCGAAGCGGACGTTCGAAGCGGACTCCGGCCTGGACGAGCGGGGACCAGGTGTGAGCCGTTGACGGCTCTCCAGCGGGCCTGGGCGGCCTCAACGCGCCTGACACCGTGGGCGGCCTCGCAGCTCGTGAGCCGGCGCCCTGGTGACCTTCGTGCGCAGCCGTACGGCGGCAAACGTCGACTCCATGGTGTTGGTCGTCCGAGGAGTTGGTCGTCCGAAGGCGGATCCAGTGGTCGGCCGGATAGTCGAAGAACTCCAGCAGCACATCCTGGCAGTGGGTGATCTTCGCGAGGGCCTACCTGACTCCAGTGCTTTTCTCGACTGCGGCCAGGTACTCATCCACAGTGAGCACGGAGTGGGCGAACAACGGGTACCGGCCGACCATGCTGTCGTACTCCTGCTTACCGCCATCAGAGGCCGTGGCGTCCTTCAGCATCGTGACGTGGTATCCGCGTTCCATTGCGCCACGACCCGTCGATTCAACACACATCGAGCCGATCATCCCGGCAATGGCAAGGTATTCCACGCCTCGCCGCTGCAGCTGCGTGTCCAGGTCCGTTGTCATGAAGACATCGATGTTCTTGTGCGGCGCAAGTGCCACTTCGCCGGGGCCGGGCGTGAAATCAGGGTGAAACTGCACCGCCCATGTCCCCTGCTCGAAAAGCCTGCTCTCGAACATTGCCTGATGTATGCCCGACTTGTGTCGCCAGTTTCTGTACTCATCGTCACTGTAGGACATACCGGAAAAGAAGATGTGCAGACCGTTCCTTCGCGCCCCCGCCAGAAGGCTTTTCAGATTCTCCACCACCCCGATTCTCTCAAATTCTTCCTTGTACTGCGGGTATCCTTTCCCGTTTTCTGCGAAGACTTCATTGACCGTGTCAATGAGAAGTAGTCCGGTGCATCCAGGGGGGTATTCGTTTTCCTGCATGACCTCCGCCTTACTGCCTGGGTTGCACGAGGAATCGCCAATCGCCCCACCCTCGACCACCCGGACCGGAACGTGCACAGCTATCCGCCCCAGATAAATTCTGTGTCCTGCGCATGCGGGTCGCAAATCGGGGGTGATTCGCTCTCGGTAAATGTGGAGGTCACGCGTGCCTGAAGGTCCACAGCCCGGAATGGCAGCACCCGTCGCTCCATGCGGGTCCCGCGTTCCAGGGCGAGTTGCATCAGGGGGCGAGACTCTTGGACGGACCAGGGCCGGGGCTCAGCGCACGGGAAAGCCGAAAGAGTAGCCCCGCTCCTTGAGTCGGGGGAGGAGCCGGCGCAGGGCCTCGACCGTCTGCGTGCGGTCACCGCCCGCGTCGTGGAAGAGAAGTGTCGGTCCGCCCGGCAGCTCCCGCTCGACGGTGGCGACGATGACGTCCGTACCCGGACGCTCGAAGTCCTTGGTGTCCACGTTCCAGCCCAGCGGGCGCATGCCCCGGGAAGCGGCGAGCTTGCGGCTGTAAGGCGTGAAAGCCCCACCGGGCGCCCGGTAGTACATCGGCCGTACGCCCCCGGACGCCTTGGTGATCATGCGTTCGGCGTCGAGGATCTGCTGCGACTGGTAGGTCTGGGAATCCTTGTCCATGGCGGTGTTGTGCGACACCGAGTGGTCGCACAGCCGGTGTCCGGCCGCGACCACCTTCTTCACGAGGTCCGGGTGCGCCTGCGCCTGCGTCCCCACCATGCAGAACGTCGCCTTCACCCCGTACTCCCCCAGCACGTCCAGCACTTGAGGGGTCCACACGGGGTCGGGGCCGTCGTCGATGGTGATGTTGACGCCCCGCGCGCCCGCTTCCGAGGCGTGCGCGATGGTCGCTGCGACCTGCTTGATGTCGCTGCCCGGCGTGGCCGGCGCGGCCGTTCTCGATGACGAGTCCACGGCACCGGCCTGCGCGGTCCACACCGAGGCACCGGTGGCGAGCAGTGTCACCCCGAGCGCCGCCCCCATCGCCTTGCCGTACCAGCCCCGCCCGCCGCCGTGCTGCGCCATGTCCGCCCCTTCGCCGAGTCCTCGCCGCTCCCCGGTCACTTTGCGACCGCCCTGCAGGACGAGACAGGCAGGCCCATGGATGCGTCCGTTACCAAGCACGGACAATTCCGGGAGAGACCGCAGACAACTCTTCCGCGCACAGGCCGATTGGCCAGGGGCCGGGCAGACGGCTTGCCGGCACGCCACGGGAGGCAAGCGTCATGAGCGAGCCACTCCCCCGCCTGCCGACGCCCGTCGCTTGTAGCGGTGTTCGATGAGGGCGAGTTCGCTCCCATGTGGGCACAGGTGATGGACGATCCGGTGCGTGAGCGGCTTTCGGCGTCCAATGGCAGACCGCCTCGTCCGGCCGCCGGACACCGAGCCAGGTCGAACCGCCGCCGCATCAGCTCCTGACCGCGCTGGGTCGGTCAGCACCGAACGACGCCAGTCTGCTCCGCCGCATCGACTTCGAGGGCGGGCGCTCAGAAGGGGCTGACTCTCGCGCAGTACGTCGATGTCCACATCGCGGAGACTCGGCGCGCTTCGTTCGCAACCTGTCGCCCAAGCCCAGCCCACCCCAGGGGCAGCGACAGCGACAACCGCAGCTCGCTGGCTGACGGTAGATCAGGAAAGCGCCAAACCGCCCTGAGGGCGCTCGCCATTCAACCGTGTGGGCCGAGTCACACATTCAGTCCGCGCCTACGTTGTCTACATCACAGCGCAAATGTCCGTTTAGCCCCATGCTCGGAACAGACACGGACGCCCGAAGTGCAGCCCATCTCCACGCTCTTGGGCTCGAAGGATGAAATCGGCCCACGGCACAGCACGTGTGTGTCCATCCCTGCCCCCCTCTCTGTTCCCCCGTTTTCCCTTGGAAGGTGCTCCAGCATGGCCGCATACCTCTGCCCTCCTGCCGTGATACACGGCGAGCACGCCGTCAAGACCAGCCAAATAGTGGCGGAGGTCAGCGACCGGCACGCGCATGCGGCGTGGGCGCCGCGGATCGACGGCATCGCGGCCAGTACGGGCATCGAGACTCGCGGGTGGATGCTGCCCCTGGAGACCACCGTCGCGCCCGGCAACGACAGCGGCCTGCGGACCATCGGCGTCGAACCGGCCCAACAGGCGCTGACACGCGACGGGTTCACCCAGCAGGACGTGGACCGCGTGGTCGCCGCCCTCGAGACCATTCCCGCGCCGCAGACCGTCCAGGAGCGCACGGCGCCGGCCTGGGAGGCTGTGCAGTCCTATGGGGAGCGTGCAGCGCGGGGAGCGCTGCAGTCAGCCGGGCTGGATGCCTCGGACGTCGACTGTCTGATCACCAGTCACTCCACCACCCCGGCGCTGCCCGGACTGGACATAGCCCTGGCCAACAAGCTGCCGCTCCGCAACGATGTGATGTTGCTGCCGGCCACTCAGTGGGCCTGTATCGCGGGGACCCGCTCCCTGGCGCTCGCGGCGGACCTCGTGGCCGCCGACCCCGATCGGGTCGTCCTGGTCGTCATCGCGGAGGCGCTGAGCACGACCTACCAGCCCGCGGACGACACTCTTGAGTCCCTGATAGTCCGGTTGCTGTTCGCGGACACGGCGGTCGCCGCGGTGGTCACGGGCCGCCCGAGGCTCGAATCGATATTGCGGCTCGACGCCGCCTGGCACCACACCCTGCCCGGCACCCAGGACCTGCACCGCCTGGAGACACGGGCGGACGGCACCCACTTCGTGATGGACCGGCGCGGGCCGCGCGCCGTGCAGGAGACCGTCACGGCAATGTGGGACTGGCTGCGCGTCCGTCACCAGGACTCCCCCGGCTCCTGGCACCCTGACGTGCTTCTCGCCCACCCCGGCGGGACCAGGGTCCTGGAGTACATGGAGCAGACGATGCCCGAAACGTGGCCTGGGGGGCTGCTCGACTACAGCCGGGACAGCTACACCAGCGGCAACCGCGGAGGCGCCGCCGTGTTCGACATCCTGCGGCGGGCGCATGACGCCGGGCAGCAGAAGCCCGGCAATCGCGCCGTTCTGTACGCGGCGGCACCGGGCCTGACGGCCACCGCCCTGGAAGGAGAGTGGCTGTAGTACGAGGCTGCGCCACCCACACGGAAAGAAGCCGAAGAAGCCACTCCGCGCTCCCGTACGCCGGCCGCGTCCCCGACGCAGAGCAGCGTCACCTCGCGACTTCCGCCCAGACGACCTTCCCGGTGTCCGTCCACCGCACCCCCCACCGGGTCGTGAGCCTGTGCACGACGCTCAGGCCACGACCGCTGTCGTCGAGAAGGTCGCCCCGCTTCAGGCGTGGCCTGCCGTTGCCGGTGTCGCCCACCTCGCACAGCAGACCGTTGCCGGCCCTGATCAGCCGTACCGTGATGGGACCGGCAGCGAAGCGGACCGCGTTCGTGACCAGCTCGCTGACCAGCAGCACCATCTCGTCCCGGGTGTCGTTCCTGGTTCGCCATTGCCTCAGCAGCGCAAAGACCTGCGCTCGGGCGCGAGCGGGGGCGTCCAGGCGGGCGGGCAGCCGCCAGGTCGCCGTGTCCCCCTCGCGGTAGCCGATCATCCGCGCGAGCAGGAGCGTCACATCATCGCGCTGGCGCGCGGGAGCCAGCGTGGAGACGACGTGCCGTGCGGCCTGCTGCAGGGCATCCCAGGGGTGCACCGTGGACACGACGTCCGCCAACCTGTCGATGCCTTCGTCGATCGACAGGGCGGGATCCTCGACCAGGCCGTCGGTGTAAAGAGCGAGCAGGGAGCCCGGAGGGGCGACGAAGGTGTGCACGTCGAACGGTTCCCGCAGCGCGAACTCTGCGCCCAGGCCGGGGTGAGGGCGCAGCGCGAGCGGTACCGCGTGCCCGTCCGGCGTGACCAGGACCGGGGGCAGGTGGCCGGCACTGGCCAGCGCCACGTAGTGACTGACCGGGTCGTAGAGGGCGATGCAGCAGGTCGAGCCGAGGGCGCTGTACCCGGCCGCCAGCCCGGACTCCGCGTCATCCAGCAGCGTCACCGTCTCGTCCAGGTGCTCCAGTACCTCGTCCGGTGCGAGCCCCGCGGACAGCAGCGCGCGGGCCTCCATACTCAGCTGGCCCATGGTTGCCGCAGCTCCCAGGCCGTGACCGACGACGTCACCGACCACCAGCGCGGTACGGCCGTCCGGCAGCGGAAAGCTGTTCACCCAGTCGCCGCCGACGCCCGCGCTGTCGGGAGTGGCGGGCTGGTAGACGCTGGCGATCGCGATGGTGTCGCCGCCGGTCCGTGGCAGGAGTCGGCGCTGCAGTGCCAGCACCTGCGTGTGCTCTCGCTGGTGCTGACGAGCCAGGTCGACGTGGTGGGCGGTCCTGGCCACCAGTTCCTGCAGGTCGAGCAGCTCGCTGTCGCGGAAGGGGTTGTCCGCCCGCCGCCAGACCTCCGCCACGCCCAGTACGACGGGCGGCACACCGTCCAGAACCAGCGGTATGCAGGCCACACCCGCCGACCGGTCGACGGGCACGAGGGCACGCACCACTCGTGGGCTCTGGAGCACCCGCTCGACCGCCTCGCGGTCGGGTATGACGATGGTCTGCGGAGCATCGTTCCGAAGCACCGCCTGCGCCAGCAGACGACTCGCGTCGCCGGGGAGGTCGTCGCCCGGTGTCACATAGCCCTCGGGCCAGGCCCGGTCCGGCACCAGGGCTGCCCTCCGCAGTCGGATGCGCCTGCGCACCTGGCCGGTGACGCCTTCACCCGTCCACACGGCGAAGTCGAGGTCGACGGCGGCCACGTCTCCCCAGGCCAACAGGGACTCCGCCAGCGACTGGGCGGTCTCGCCGATGTCGAGCGACGTGCCGATCGCGGTCTCGGCGGCGTACAGGTGCAGCCTCTTGGCCATGGCGATGATGGAGACGGTCAGGCCCTCCTCAGGCGCCGCGGCAGGCAGGATGCTCAGCGAGACCACCAGCTCCGACCCGTCGCGGCGGCGCAGGCGCTGGATTCGGGCGACATGCGGCTGACCGGTCTCCACGACCTGCCGCAGCCGCCGTGTGACCGTCGGTACGTCCCAGGGAGGCAGGAGGTCGACGAATGGCTTCCCGGCCGCGGCGTCCAGACCCGCGAACACGGGGGCGTCCAGATTGCAGCGGGTGATCATCAAATCCTGGTTCAGGTTGACCGCGCCGAGAATCTGCTCCTGATGGCCGGCTGCCAGGCTGTCGGGTGCGGGGTGGCGCGCGGCGCGGTCCCCCTGCGCGTCGGCGGGATCGGCGGCCGGTCCACCGCGCGGGTTGTAGCGTCCCAGGGCTCGGCTGACCTGGTCGAACGCCGACGAGGACGAAGGGAGATGTGTGGAGTCCATACGACTCTCTCAGCAATCCCCGGCGCAGCACCGGGGCTGTAGTCGGACCCGTGCGAGGGGCCCCGAGATCCCTGACGGCACACCTCATTGAACAACAGCAGGAGCCGCTTCGCCCACACCAGCGCATGCGCGGTGACAGTGGACGGTGACGGCGTGCCGCGGCCCGTGGGGGCTGTGCTCACCCTTGCCGGGGCCGCCAGGATGCGACGACGGGCGCGGGAGCACTGGTTGCTGGAGGCACGTGTCGGCCGGTTTGACTCCGGCCTGCAGCAGCCGGCTCAGGGTCCGCTCATCGACGCACTTCTCATCCTCTGCCGGCGCTGCGGGCGTGCGCAGACGTCGGCTCCTCGAACAGGATCAACGAAACCGACCGTCTCGTCTACTTTCCCGCCGGTCGGAAACAGCGGCGTTCCCCGACACGGAGCCGTGCTGGGCTGCCGGTCACCGCGATGCGGAGCGACAGTACGGACCAAGGTGCGGAAGGGTCGACTGCGGACCCCGACTCCGGAGCGCCGGATCCTGCTCGTAGCGGCTTACTGGGGTACGACCTTGACGCTGCGGCAGCTCGCGCAACTGCTCGGGGTGTCGAAGTCGGCCGCCCATCGCACCGTCGGCCACCCCCTTCATGACTGCCGTCTGAAAGGCGACGGCGTTCACACCGCCATGCCAGACATCGCCCGGCTGCACAACCTCGCCCTCACCGGCAGCTCCCGCCCCGTACGAGACCAGCGAGGCAGGGAGGCGGCTCCCCGCCTCCCTGCCTCGGAGAATGCTCAGTCGACACAGAATTCGTTGCCCTCGATGTCCTGCATCGGGATGCACGACTCGTTTTCCTCATCCGCATACAGCGTTTGCACGTGGGTGGCGCCGAGCGCGACCAGTCGTGCGCACTCGGCTTCGAGCGCGGCGAGGCGCTCGTCCCCCACAAGCCCGGTGCCGACCCGGACGTCGAGATGCACCCGATTCTTGACGACCTTGCCTTCGGGGACGCGCTGGAAGTACAGCCGCGGGCCCACACCCGAGGGATCTGTGCACGCGAACCACGAATCCCGCTGCTCAGGTGGCTGCGAAAGGTTGAAGTCATCCCAAGTGGCAAACCCCTCCGGCGGCGGCGGTGCGACGTACCCCAACACCTCGCACCAGAAGCGAGCGAGGCGCTCAGGTTCGGCGCTGTCAAAGGTGACTTGGAACTTCTTGATCGCTGACATCGGCGCACCATAGCAGGCAGGCTCTGCCGGTCATTTCCCAGACGGATCCGCCCGAAGGCTGTGCTCGGAACACACCCGGATCGGCCCGGAACCCGTGACAGGGCGCGGCGCGGACGGATCGTCGCGGAGGACGCCGTCGGGCACGCCGCCCGGCACGGGGACTGTAGGGCTCCCTTTGATCTTCCTTCGACCGTGCAGGTTGGTTGGCGATCAGCAGGGTGATACCGGCACCGCACCCGCGTTGGATTCAGGGACCGGCAGAGACAGCAGCACGGTTGCGCAACCATGCTGCCTCTGTGGCTGTCAGATTCGGGTCGGCCAGTTTGATGTTGAGCGCCTCCTGGAGTCGCGGTGCGGGATCAGTTCCGCAACTGCCCTGGACGGCTCGCAGAAGCAAGCCCCGCCCCAGACGTGCGACGACGCCGGGGACATCAGCGCTGCCGACGGTCACGATGGTCATCGCCACATCGGCAGCGGGATCACCAGCGCGCGCGTTGCTCCAGTCGATCACCACGGGGCCGTGCGCCGTCAGAACGACGTTGTCCGGATGCAGGTCCAAGTGCAGCACTCGGTCATTGCCTGCGGTGCCGAACCGTTTTGGCAGCCAGTTCGGTGCCGGCAACGCATGGAGCCGATGGTGGAGGCGGCCCAACGCGCGGCCAAGGGAACGTACCTGCCAAGGGCGTTGGGCCAATGCCTCCAGCATCGTCGGGCCGGTCAGCCGCTCAAGAACCATGTCGGTATCGGTGACCTCGTACACCTTCGGCACCGGATACCCATTCGCCGCCAGATGAGTCATCAAGCGCGACTCGAGGTGGGTTGACCGCCCCTCGTGCCGGTACCGGCGCAGCACCTTGGACTCATCCAGGGCGAACACGTCAGCGTCCCGCCCCCGCGCGATCAACTCCATGCCGGGCATTCTGTCTGAGCGATACATCGCCTGCCAACAGGGCGCATGCTGCCTGATGCGGCACCAATTACCAGATGCCGTCGATGACTTCTTCGAATGCCGGTCGCCAAGGTGGTCAGCGCTGGACATTGCCCTCCAGGGCAGCCCCGGGGGTGTTGTCCAAGAGAGAGCGGGGCGGACCCACTTCTGTGCATGCGCGCTCTGGTTGACCCGACTGGTCAACCAGAGCGGCGAGAAGACGGTGCAGGCGGCGCATTCGCCCTCGGGGCGGGGTGCCACCCGGCGTCGGGTCAGCGGGTGGCGAGGAATTCGAGCGTGTCGATCACGCGGTTCGAGAAGCCCCACTCGTTGTCGTACCACGCGACCACCTTGACGTGGCGGCCGTCGACACGGGTGAGCTCCGAGTCGAAGATCGACGAGGCGGGATTGCCCACGATGTCGGAGGAAACGAGCGCGTCGTCCGAGTACTCGAGGACGCCGGCGAGCGGCCCCTCCGCTGCGGCGCGGTACGCCGCCAGCACGTCGTCGCGCGTCACGTCGCGGGCGACGGTCGTGTTGAGTTCGACGATCGAGCCCACCGGAACCGGTACGCGGATCGAGTCGCCCGACAGCTTGCCCTCGAGGTTCGGCAGCACCAGGCCGATCGCCTTGGCGGCGCCGGTCGTGGTCGGCACGATGTTGACGCCCGCGGCCCGGGCGCGGCGGGGGTCGCGGTGCGGACCGTCCTGCAGGTTCTGCTCCTGCGTGTACGCGTGAACCGTCGTCATGAACCCGTGCTCGATCCCGGCCAGGTCGTCGAGCACCTTGGCCAGCGGGGCGAGCGCGTTGGTGGTGCAGGAGGCGTTGGAGACGATCGTGTGCACGTCGGGGTCGTAGGCGTCGGTGTTGACCCCGAACGCGAGCGTGACGTCGGCGCCGTCCGACGGTGCGCCGACGAGTACCTTCTTCGCGCCCGCGTCGAGGTGGGCGCGGGCGGCCTTCGCCGAAGTGAAGCGGCCGGTGGCTTCCAGGACGATGTCGACGCCGAGTTCGGCCCACGGCAGCTGCGCCGGTTCGCGCTCGGCCAGCACCCTGATCCGGCGGCCGTCGACGACGAGGACGTCCCCGTCGACGGTCACCGGGCGCCCGAGCCGGCCGGCGGTGCTGTCGTAGGCGAGCAGCCGGGCGAGAGCGGCCGGCTCCGTCAGGTCGTTGACGGCGACGATCTCGAGGGCGCTGTCGCGCTCCAGCAGGGCGCGGAGCACATTGCGTCCGATGCGGCCGAATCCATTGATGGCGATGCGAGTCATGAGTGATGTCCCTTCCCTTCGCCACCAGGGTCGCCCTCGGCTCGCGCCGCTGACAGTGGCGGGATCGCCATGGTTCAAAAGGATCCCGCCAGGCAGTGCCGGGCGGGTCACTCGCCCCGTGTGAAGGTGCTCCGGTACTCGCTCGGCGTGGTGCCGAGGATGCGCTGGAAGTGCAGGCGCAGGTTCGCACCGGTGCCCAGCCCGACGTCGGCGGCGATCTGTTCGACACTGCGCTGCGAACGCTCGAGCAGTTCGCGGGCCAGGTCGACGCGGGCGCGCATCACCCACTGCATCGGCGTGTAGCCGGTCTCCTCGACGAAGCGCCGGGAGAACGTGCGCGGCGAGACCTCGGCCTGCCGGGCCAGTGTGTCGAGGGTGAGGGGGTCACCGAGCCGGTGCAGCGCCCACTCGCGGGTGGCGGCGAACCGCTCACCGAGTGGCTCGGGGACGCTGCGCGGCACGTACTGGGCCTGGCCCCCGCTGCGGTAGGGGGCGGCGACCAGACGCCGGGCCGCATGATTGGACGCGGCCACTCCGAGGTCGCCGCGCAGGATGTGCAGGCACAGGTCGATACCGGAGGCGGCGCCGGCCGAGGTGAGTACGCTGCCCTCGTCGACGAACAGCACGTTCTCGTCGACCTGCACGAGCGGACGCCTGGCCGCGAGTGCTCGTGTGTAGTGCCAGTGCGTCGTGGCACGCCTGCCGTCGAGCAGGCCCGTGGCGGCGAGCGCGAAGGCTCCCGTCGAAATGGCGGCAAGCCGCGCGCCCCGGTCGTGGGCGGCGATCAGTGCGTCGACGACGGCCTGCGGCGGGTCGTCGCGGTCGGGGAACCGGTAGCCGGGGACGAAGACGATGTCGGCCCACGCGAGCGCGTCGAGGCCGTGGGCGACGTGGTACGCGAGGCCGTCGCCACCGGTGACGAGACCGGGTGTCGCCCCGCACACGCGCACCTCGTACGGCATGCTCGCGCGGGTCGTGAAGACCTGCGCGGGAATTCCGACATCGAGCGGCTTCGCACCCTCGAGCACAAGGACGGCGACGCGACGCAGGCGGGAGGCTGGCACAGGATGAGGTTACGTGGGGCGCGACGTCGATACGCCCACCACGCGCACGGGCAGACAACACAACGGCGCGCCGCCTTCCACCGCGCGGACGACGATATCGGCCCTCGGACCGCCCCGTATCGTCAAGGCCGGCCTCCTCAACACCCCCGGCCACCTCCACGCGCCGCCGCCGAACAGCGGGCCCTCGGCACGACTCGACCCAGCAAGGAGCGCGGGCATGGGTTTGCGGGCCATCGTGACGTTCGACGCCGCGACCGGCGGCGGGGCCGGGAACGGACTCGCCTCCTCGTACGACGCGGCTCTGACGGGTCCCCTGAAAGACCTCGTGGAGCAGGAGCCTCGGGGAAGTGCCTACTCGGCAGCGGAAACCCATGCCGATGAGCGCGCGGCGCGGATGGACTTCGGCCTTGTCTCGACGGGGTGGAGTGAAATGCGTCAGGAGCTGTTGCGCGAGCCCGAGACCGCATTCGTGACGCTGTGGAGTGAGTCTCTGGACACGCCCGCCGCCCATGTCAGAAGCTCCAGCATCAACGTGCGCCGCCCGAACATGGGGGGACGACTGCTCCTCGGTGATGCGCTGGGCAGTCCGGGCGACCCCGCGTGCTGCGACGGTGCCGTGGCGCTTCTCGTCGCCGCGCTGGACGCCGTGAACCCGGCCTTCGCCTGGCTGGGGGACGACGGTCCGGCCACCGACGACACCCATCTCGACTGTGTGCCGGGCCGCAGGGTGCGCGACTCCGTACGTGAGACCAGAACGATCCTCCGGGGCTATTCCTGGACCACGGTGTGCCCCGAGGAACTCTCGCAGAGGCTGGGCGGCCCCGAGGCCCTGGCAGCGACCGGGGCGTTTCACCGGATCGTCCCGCTCACCGTCGGCGGTGTCGTACTCCAGGCGACCAGAACGGTGGCGGACTGCACGGACGACGCCGCACGCCGGGTGTTCGACGCCCTACGGCCCGTCCTGCCGCCCGGGATGCCGCAGTTCGACCCCTCCCACCGTTTGCGCCCACGGTCTGCGCCCGCGTGGCACACGCCACGTCAAGCCCAGGGGCCCAGCATCGCCTAGCGGCGCGCCAGCAGCACTCCGCCGAGCGTGCGCGCGGCCGACGTAAGCGTGGGGTGGGTCTCGACAATGAAGCCGGCCTCATCGAGCCAGGCAGCCACTTGAATCGGCCGGCGACGACGGACGTAGGACTCCGGCCAGCTCTCGCCGTCCTCCCGCGGCTTCGGCGGTGACGCGTCGCCGACATGAAAACCGAGCAGCAGCAGACCGCCGGGCCGCAGCACCCGACGGAAGCCGGCCAGGACCGCGCCGATCGCGTCGTCGGGGACGTGGATGATCGAGTACCAGGCGACCAGGGCGGCCAACGCGCCATCCGCTAGGTCGAGTTGAGTCATCGACCCCACCTCGAATCGCAGACCGGGATGCTCACGTCGCGCCACCTCGATCATCCGGGGCGACAGATCGATACCGAAGGCGTCCACGCCCAGATTCCTCAGGTGGGCGGTGATTCTCCCGGGCCCGCAGCCCACGTCCGCGACGGGCCCGCCGCCGCGCGCCAGCACCCACTCGGCGAACAGCGCCATGGCCTCCCGCTCGGCAGGCAGTTCGGCAAGGAGGTTGCGCACCTCGTCCGCGTAGCTGGTGGCGTCGGCATCGTAGGACGCACGGGTGTCCGCCAACCACCTCTCGGACTCTGGTCCTTCATGTCCGGTGCTCACACCCGCAGGTTAGCCCAGGAGCCGGTCGCCACATCGAGTTCCCGTAGCTACTGAGGCGAGCCTCGACCGATAGCTGCCCTGACCGCCAAGCACCCTGCGCGGCCCGGTCATGGTGCCCGCTTCTTCATCCACGAGATGTCCTCGCCGCTGTGTCCCAAGGACCCGGTTTGCCAGGCGTCCGCATCGCGGCGGGCATCCCGCACGTCGCGTCCCATCGCCGTTCCGCTGCGCATACGGCTCCTGCGCCCTCGGGCTCTCCAGTCGACCCATGATGCGAGCGCGATGAGCGTGAGGAGAGGCACCAGGAAGAACCACATGATCCGGATGATGCCGTGGTCCGGCAACACCACGCCAGATGCCGAACATCAGAAGGGGTGGGCAACTCGACTGCCCAGACGCGGTCTTGGCAGGCCGACGGCGGCCGGCACGGCACCTTCGCCGGTAGCCCGTCCGGTCTTCCGTCGCCAGCTGAAGCACGGCCACCGCGACCGCGATCCGCTCGATCTGCGACGCAGCCCTCCGCTGCTCCACGCCTTGGGCGACCGTGGCGACCACGATCAGGGCGGGAGCTGCGGCGGCCGCGGCCGCCACCCGGTCCCCGGCAGCCGGCAGGGCTGCCCCGCCGATGCGGCCGGGCAGCCCATGTGATCCGGTTCCTAGGCGGGGTCGCCACCTCGGTTGAGGTACGCGTCGACCGAGCCGTCGCTCCCGACGGCCAAGTAGTCGTCGCGACCGTCACCGTCCACGTCGCCGAATCGGACGTTCTTGGAGCTGGTGACGCCCGAGGCGGTCCGTCCGCGCGGCGCCCAGCCGGGTGTGCCGTCCGGCTTGTCGCCGCCCTTGTTGATCCAGACGTCGACCGCGCCGTTGTCCTGCAGCGCCCAGTAGTCGTCCTTCCCGTCGCAGTCGTGGTTCTGCAGCCGGAACTGGTTGCCGAAGTCGCGGGTCACGCCCTGGGCGATCTTCCCTCGCGGCACCCAGCCCGCCGCGTCACCCCGGTCACCGCCGGTGTTCTCCCAGGCGAACATGGCGCCCCTGATGGGGCTGAAGTTGACCACCACGTAGTCGTCCTTGTCGCTGCCGGCCACGTTGCCGAAGATCACAACGCCGTGAGCCGCCTCGGCCGTGCCCTTGGCGAAGCCCTTGCGCACCGACCATCCCGGGGTGCCGTCCGGCCGGTCGCCGCCCTCGTTGATGTAGGCGTCCACCGCCCCGGTGGCTATGTCGACGACCAGATAGTCATCCCTGCCGTCACCGGCCACGTCGCCGAACTCGAGTCTCTGCTTGTACGGGTCCAGGCCGACGCCCTTGGCGATCCGTCCGCCGGGCTGCCATCCCGGCTTACCGTCCTTGTCGCCGCCCCGGTTGTACCAGACATCGACCGAACCGCCTTCACCGATCGACAGGTAGTCGTCGCGGCCGTCACCGTCCATGTCGGCGAACCAGACGTTGCGCTCGGGCCGACCGACACCGGCCGCGAACTTCTGCCGCACCTCCCACCGGTCCTGGCCGCCGGTGCAGGACGCCGGAGCGCTGCCGGACGGGGCGGTGATCAGGTCCTGAAGCAGTGCAGTGGCGATGCCGGCGACGAACGCTTTGCCGATCTTGGCGTAGCCGGCATCGTTGGGATGCAGGTCGTCGTACATGTCGCTCGCCTCCAGGAAGCCGTCCATGTCGGCCAGGACGACCTTCTTGCCGGAGCTTCGCTTCGACTCCACCAGGGAACGGACCCGGTTGTTGTAGTCGTCTATCCGAGCCTGGTCGCCGGCGTCCGACTTCACGCGGACCGCCGTCGCCACCACGACCGTCACGCCCGGTACGTCGCCCAGGATCTGGTCGACCAGAGCACTCAGTCTGGGAGCGGCCACCTCACCCGGCTCGTTGTCGCGCGCCACGTTGTTGGTCCCTGCCATGAGCGTCACGACGTTCGGCCGGAGCCGAGGCAGCGACGTTGCCAGCCGCTCGGCGACCTGCTCGATCCGGTTACCGCTCACGGCCTCGTGCTCAGGGTCGGGCATGTTTCCGTTGCGCCGCGACCCCACCATGTCCAGTGACCGCTTGGGGAAGGAGATCGGCCACCAGGCCGCACTGATCATGTCCAGCAGACCGCGGTGGAGATCGTCCCGAAACCCGTTTCCGTCAAGGCTCCGGAACCCTTCGCTGATGGAGTCGCCGGCCACCGCCAGTTCGAACCCCGGCAGTTTCGCAATATCCGCCGACCCACGGATCGCGCCCATCCACGTCGCATCGTGGTCCGACTGAGTCCGGGGAATGGGTATGCGTGTGACGGCGGGGTTCTGCACCACCGACGACGAGACGAAGTAGTCGTACTCCCGCCGACTCGGCCATCGAGTGGGGAGCCCGGGATGGTACAGGTGGGCGCCGTTCGGGAAGGCCGCCTCATTCGTCAGGTTCGCTGGAATGCGGTTGAAGTCGGCCCCCACGGTAAAGCTGTGCTGACTGTTTCCGCCGGCGTCCACCCCTCCCCAGGTGCGCACGGAGTCACGGATCTGAGTGATCATCGCCGACGAATCATTGGGACTGCCGCCGCGCGAACTTGCGTGCCACGTGAAGTACCAATGGTCGCCGAACCGGACACCGAGCGCAGCCCGCCCGCCCTGGCCCGGAACAACCCGCAGCTCGTCAGGCGTCCCGTTCGTCACGATCAGCGAGTTGACCCGGCCCGCATTCGTCGGGTTCTGATCGGTCTGCAGATAGTAGACGTCGTACGGCCCCTCGGGCCGACTGCTGGTTCCGGGGTTCCATGTTCCCTGGGTGATCCGGTCACCGTCTGCCGTCACATAAGCCGCTTGTGAAATGGCGCTGCCAGGTGGTGTCGATCCCGCTTCCTGAAGAAGCGCGATCTGGGCGCCGCCGTTCATGAACTGCCTGAGCGAAGCCCACTTGCTGCCGTCCCCCTGCCCGTCCATGTTCCAGGTGACGATCGGCGTGGTCGTCAGTGGCCGGTCGTCGGCACGGGCGGTGGCAGGTGACACCAGCGACAGGAGACCTGCCGTGATCGCCAGTACGGCGATCAGAGATATCTGTCGGGCATGTCTCAATACATTCAAAACCAATCCCCCTTGCTTCATCCCTGCGTGACGTCACATAAGGCGCCCGTTGCTCGGCCTCACCGGCGACGGTGCCTTCGTCATGTGCGGGTCGCGACGTCGGTGACCGCTGCTCACCGGGACCCGGACCGAGATGCAGGCGATCAGTACGACGTCCGCGCCAACATCTCTGGCACAGACGCGACTTCGCAGGTTGCCCCACCGAGGCGGTGGCGCTGTCCACAGCTTGCGGGGACCGGGTGATCACAGGCCAGCCGCCCGGGACAATAGGGAAGGTGGAACGCTGGAACGTGCTGTGAGCTGGGCAGATGGTCCCTCCCCGGAACGCTCGCCTGGAACGGCGGAGCGAACGGGCGGATCCGAGAAGCGGCAGGAACGGCAAGGCCGACGGGAGTCTGCGCCTGCTCATTTCCAGGTGGTCGCGGTACCGGAGGCCATGCAGCGCTCGCGTCCGCCGGCTGCGAAGCTCAGATCATGCGTCGCAGCGCGGTCTCGACGGCATCGATCAGCGGATCGCCTTCGGATCGTGGGTGCCGTGCGAGGCCGAGCTCGACGTCCGGCAGGGTGGGCAGGGCGTCCGTGTCGTGGCATGCCATGGCCGGCTCGAGGTTCGTGGGCATGAGCGCCGCGACGCCGAGCCCTGCCCGCACCGCGGCGAGCACACCGACCAGGCTGTTGCTTTCGAACGCCACTCGCCAGGGCCGATCGCCACGTTCCAGGGTTTCCAGCACGGACGTACGCCACGAGCACGTGTTGGAGAACAGCACCACAGGCAGCGGATCGGCAGTCACGTCCACGCCCTGGCCGATCGCCCAGACCAAAGGGCGGCGTACCGTCCAGCGCGGCGGTCCGGGAACGGCCGGCACCTCGTTGAGCACGAGTTGGACGCGGCCTGTGTCGTAGGCCTCCCGCATCGCGGCGTTGGACATGCTGAGCACCTCCAGGGTCGCGCCGGGGTGCAGCCGGGCAAGATCGGCGAGGGCCTGCGGAAGCTGGGACGCGGCCAGGTCTTCGAGCAACCCGACACCACAGCGGCCGGTGAGCGTGCGCCCGGTTTCGGCAAGTGCCTGCGCGGAGAGCGAGAGGATGCGTTCGGCGTACGGCAGGAGCTCCTCGCCCGCCCGGGTCAGCGACACACCGGACGGTGATCGGTGAAGCAGTGGACGGCCGATGGCCCTCTCGAGCTTGCGCACCTGCTGGCTGAGTGCGGGCTGAGTATGTCCGAGCGTGGTCGCGGCGCGGCTGATGCTGCCTGCCCGCACGATGGCGACGAAGGACCGCAGCAAGGAGATTTCAAGATCCCTGGCCATAACAATTCATTATGTCAGCGCCAGCAAATGAACCACTACCTATGACCTGAGGGAGAATCTAGCGTCAGGCGAGTGACCGGATACCGACAGCTACTCGCTGTGCCGGGGCTGGCATCGCTGTTGGGCGTTTCCTTTGTCGCCCGCACGGCGATCACGGCTGCCGTGATGGCACTGACGATGCATGTCGTCCTGGGCCTGAACATGAGCTACGTGGCAGCCGGCGGTGTCGCGGCGGCTCTGACCACCGGGCTGGCGCTGGGCGGGCCGCTGCTCGGCCGCATGATCGATCGGCGTGGCCTGCGTACGGTGGTGCTGACAACTGTCGTTGCCCAGGCCGTGTTCTGGCTGGGCGTGCCAATCCTGCCGTACGAGGCTCTCCTGGGTGCCGCATTCACGGCGGGGCTGCTGATGGTGCCGGCGCCGCCCGTGACCAGGCAGGCGATCGCCGCGATGACCATGGCGGAACAGCGCCGTGCCGCGTTCGCGCTGGAATCGGTGCAGGGCGAACTGTCGTACATGGTGGGCCCGGCGATCGTGATCCTGTGCGCCGCCAAGGTGTCCCCCGGCGTGGTGGTATGGGGACTCGGCGTCGCGATCGTGGCCGGCGGAACCGGTATCGCCGTGCTCAACCCGCCGCTGCGATCCGAGGACGAGGCGGGTGCCGGCGCGGCCGAACGGCCCCGGCGACGGGAGTGGCTGGGCGTCGGCATGGTCGCCGTACTGACGATGGCGTTCGGTACGACGACGCTGCTCAGCGGCGTCGACCTCGCCATCGTCGCCACGCTCGATGAAGCACGCCAGGTGTCCTGGGCCGCCGCGGTCGTTGCTGTACTCGGCCTGACCTCTGTCGTCGGCGGGCTGATCTACGGCGCGCTGTCCCGGTCGCTGCCCACATGGCTACTGCTCGGTCTGCTCGGGCTCGTGACGATTCCCGCAGGGCTTGCCCACGACTGGCGCTGGTTGTGCGTGGCCGTTGTCGGCACCGGATTTCTCGCGGCACCGACGCTTTCCGCTGTGGCCGACGCGGTGAGCCGACTGGCGCCGGCCGGCGTGCGGGGTGAGGCGACAGGTCTGCAATCCTCCGCGCAGAGTGCGGGTTTCGCGCTCGGATCCCCGATCGTCGGCGTGGCGATCGACGTCTCCGCACCGGCGGGCGGCTTCGCGGCGGCCGGGCTGGCCGGCCTCGCCGCCGCGCTGACTGGATTCCTCCTGTCCCGCCGCTGTCCGTCACCTCGGCCGCCCACCTCGGCTCGTCACGAGTCGAGCGTCTCGACGCACGGCACGTCCCCTAGGTCCCCCTGAGGCAGCGCGCCGTGGGCCACCACGCAGTCGGGCGGAACTCCAACTGACGTGGCCCTCCGGCTGAACCGTGCCTCGAAGCGCCCGGAACCGTTGAACTCATCGGGCACCGACCGGTGTTCACCGCCCGACCGAGCGCAGCAACCCGCCTCCGGAGCAACCGTGAAGAAGTCGTACGTCGCGCTCGCCGCGACCACCCTCCTGGTCTCGGGTTGCGGCACCGCCGCCCCGCAGCCGCAACGCGCCGACCGTGCCGACTGGGGCGAGCCATACGGCGTCATTGCACACATGGACGACCGCCACGGCGGCCCTCACATCACCATCGTGAACACCGCCGGGCAGGCGGTCGAGTTCCTGGCACGCCCGGACGACTACACCCGCTGCTCCGTCGACGAGCGCTACCCCGAATGCGCCGGCCGGACCCCCGGCCCGTAGGCGACTCGCCGGCACCCCTCTCCCTGTCCAGGGCCGGAAGGCGATCCAGCCGTCGTCCCACTTCCGGGCATTGGCCTCGGAGAGCATGACGTCGGGCCCGGCGTGGGCCGCTTCGCGCGATCGCAAGACCGGGTGTGCTGACAACCCGCAAGATCGCGGACGTACGAGAAGGACCTCACTGCGCTGCCCACGTGGCGCAGCACGTGCTTCTTCACCGGGAAGGGCCTGCGCAAGCGCGACGTCGCACTCGCCGCGCTCGGCGGGACCCTGAGCAACGTCGCCCGCGCCGACGGCGGCACGTCGCGGCCTGGCCCCTGACCGGGTTTGGTGTGGCGCGGGAGCGGGCCGTCAGGCGGCATGATGACGGTGTGACAGAGGACCAGGGGTGGGACACGCTGTTCGAGGACGGGCCGCAGCTGCCGTGGCGGGTGCGCGGAGGCTGGCTCGAAGGGCTGAGCCTCAACCGCGGCGCGCCGGACGACGTAGTGATCCGGCTGTTCGACCACGGCGTGGATGCATCCCTGGCGCGCGGGCAGTCGGAGGCGGTCGTTCTGGCGGCCATCGAGCATCCGGACCGGCAGGTGCGCGCATACCTCGCCGAGTGGCAGCCGGGCATGAGTGCCGCGCAGTGGACGGCGCTGATCCTCGCCGAGCCCTCGGCGCCACACCGCGCCGTGCTCGTGCGGCGGGCCGGGCGTCGCGCAGCCGGACTCACCGCGCAGGGGTACGCGCGGCTGGCCGCCGATCCCGCGCCGGATGTCCGCGCCGCGGCCGTCGACCTGCCCGGGCTGCCGGCGGCGCTGCTGACCGCACTCGCCGCCGATCCGGAAGGCGTGGTGCGGGCGGCGGCATGCGGGCCCGCCTGGGCCACCTTGTCGAAGGCCGAACGTGACACGTTGCTCGTCGACGCCCATACCTCTGTCCGCAACGCCGCGCTGCTCCGACACCACCGAGACCTGCCCTTGCCCCGGCCGGTGTTCGAAACGCTGGACCAGAAGGCCGCCGCCGAGAGCTGCCGACTCGACCGCGCGCTCGCCGAGGAGCTGACCCGGCACGAGGACCTGGAGGTGCGGCTTGCCGTCGCAGGCAATCCGCACATGGACGCCGACCTCGTGCTGTCCCTCGCGGCGGACCCTGAATACCGTGTGCGCCTGCGAGCCTCGGTCCACCCTGGTCTGAACGAAAAGCAGCGCGCGGCCGTGATCCCCTCGGACCTCGACCCCACTCACCTGCGATACGACGTACCGTGGGTCCTGGCCCGCCACGAGGACCCCGAGGAGATGCGCCGGCTGGCGTCGTCCGTCCATCCGGCGCTGCGCAGCAGCGTCGCTCGCGCACAGCGGCTGCCACCGGACGTGGTGGAACGGCTCGCGCGGGACGAGGACCGGGTCGTACGGCTCTTCCTCGCCGAGTCATGCGACGACGCGCCGGGCTGGATGCTGCTGGAGGTCTGGCACTGGTGGACCGGCAGCTTTTCGAAACCCGACAGGCCCCGTGGTCACCCCAACTTCCCGCGCGCCGGGCTGCTCCGGTTCGCGAAGGACCCGAACCCACGGCGGCGCCAACTCGCCCTCGACGATCTGCGATCCACGGCCGAACTGGTCGAGAGGTTCGCGCTCGATCCCGATGACGAGGTGCGGCGCAGGGCGGCGCAGGATCTGCGGCTCTCTCCCCGGTCCGTGGCACAGCTGCTGGACGACGCGAACGACGGGATCCGGCACTGCGCGGCCATGCACCGCGCCTTGCCCGTTCCTGCGCTGATCCGGCTGCTGCGCACACCCGGAGCACCGCCGTTCGGGATGTCTGCGGCTCTGAATCCCGCCATCCCCGGCCCGATCATGCACCGCATGATCGACCTGGCCGCCGCCGGTCCGTGACGGTCACGCACAGCCGGCCGCGACGGCGCGATCCCACGCTCCGAGCGGCAGTTGTGCCCTGATCTGGCGTCGTGACGGTTGCTGAACGACATGGGCACACCGGGAACCCGACCTCCTCAGGGGGAATGCACGTCTCCTGGGTCTCGCAGGGCCCGCCGGCCGGCTCGGGCCAAGTCACCGTGACAGGTAGCGCGATGACGTCCGTAGTGTCAGAGGCGAACGGTACGCTCCCTCGAGTGACGAGCGTCAGCGCACGTGAATCCCGGCTGAACCGGCTGTGGGGAGCCGTTTGCGCCTTCGCCGGGATCTTCTTCCTCTTGTGGGCGCTCTCCTGGCTCCATGCGAGCGTGCTCAATGAGGACCTCCAGAATCACTGCGCCGACGTGCATACGTCCCGCTTCCCGTTCGAGAAGTCGTGCACGCATGAGGACGGCACCGTTGAGGGAGCGAACAGCGTGACCTTCGACGGGATCTTCTTCGGCTCGATGTCTGCCGGAATCGCGTGCCTGGTAGCCGCGTTCATGACCGAGGCGGTCAGGAGGAGATAGGTCCTTCGAATAGGTCCATGAACAGCTCAGGGGCAAGTGTGAGTCACTGATCACCCATCACGCCCTGTACTGCGGCGTCGCGGGTCTTGGGCGATGCCCCTGGCGGGGATGTCGGTCGGTGCTGAGGCTGCGAACGCCTCCGAACGGCGCGGGTGTTAGCTTCATCCCCGTGGTGAAACACCAGGATGAAACCAGGGCGGCTTACGACGGGGTCGTCGAACTCTATGCGTCGCTGTTCAGTGATCGGCTGGAGACGCGGCCGTTCACCCGGGCAATGATCGGCACCTTCGCCGAGCTGGTGCGGGGTACGGGAAACCTGCGGACCGCCGACGTCGGGTGCGGGCCGGGACATCTGACGGCGATGCTGCACGACCTGGGTCTGGACGCCTTCGGGCTCGACCTCTCCCCGGCCATGATCGAGCATGCCCGGCGGGCTCACCCGTCGCTACGGTTCGACGAGGCACCGATGGAGGCGCTGCCGGTCGAAGACGGCACGCTCGGCGGCGTACTGGCCCACTACTCCATGATCCACACTCCGCCTGAGGAACTGCCCGCGCTGCTCGACGAGCAGGTTCGAGCCCTGGCACCGGGGGGCCTGCTCCTGGTCTCGTTCTTCGCCACCGACGGACCGGAGCCGGTCCGCTTCGACCACAAGGTGACACCCGCCTACAGCTGGCCGGTGGACCGATTCGCCGAGTTGCTGGCCGGGGCCGGGCTCGTCACGTTCGCCCGGCTGCTCCACGACCCGGCCACCGAGCGGGGCTTCCTCGACGCCCACCTGCTGGCCCGCCTCCACTAGGCCTGTATGGCGTTGTGGTCGGTCACCGTCCTTTGTTGGCCCAGGTGGTCAACGACGATGCGCTGACCTGTCCGGGCCGGCCGACCGAGGCCATGCGTCGGGTGAACTGACGACCCGCTGGTTGCTGGGCTCCCCACCCGAAGGCCCGGTACGAGAGGGAGTTCACGCTGGTCGACGGCGAACCACAGAGCGGATCGCGGCGGCTCACGCACAGTACTCGGCTCACCGTCGACATCCTGTTGAGGCGTGAGAAACCGGGTCGCCCCGGCCGGCCTCCCGCCGGACTCGAAACCGCGCGTGGACGGCGGCCTGACCCAGGTGGAACCGATGGGAGCGCTACGGCCGAGGCGGGCGCGGAGTCGAGCCGGTCTCCGAATGTGGGCATGACCGGCTACTCCCCCATGCCCGCCTGGATCAGGCTGCCGTCCTTGATGAAGCGGGCCAAGTTGAGGTCAGGCACTTCGGGCAGGAGGTGCCCCCGCCCCCGCGCCGCGTCGCCGATACGCCCACGTCTCTCCGCAACGAGGGAGCATCGGCGCCTGGCGGCGAACCGGGTGCCATCGCTAAGAACGCCGGGCGCCGCCGGGGAAGAAGGGCACCCTCGGGGCAGCATCAGTGACGGTGCGCAGGACGGTCGTGCCGGCGAGCACCAGCATGGACAACGGCGAACCGGCCCACCGCGTCAGGCCCTTCTGCAGGTCCGGGTCGACTTCGATCGTCACGCTGACGTATCTGGTGTGCAGCGTGGTGACCTTCGCGGGCCGCGCAGCGCTGTCCCTTCCGCGCTCCAGTGCCGCGCGGTATCTGTCCTTGCGCTCCGTCATGAAGCTTCCTGACGTTTGATGAGTTCCTCGGCGAGGTCCATGTACGCCGAGCCTTTCGCTCGGACCGGGCTTCCAAATGACTGGGCGTACAGGTCGAGCCGCGCGATCTGGGTGTTCAACACCACGAAGCCCCATTCGGTGAGCGCCTCACGAGCGTCGGAGTCGGGGCCGGTACGCGTGGCATCGGGACGATTGGTGCGATTCAATACGACCACGGCCCGGGCCGGCTCGGCGCGCAGCGACTGCACCTCGTCCATCTCGGACCGGATAGGTGCCATCCGGTCCAGTTCGATGGGCGCGGGAGTCACCGGAATGATCCACTCGCTCGCGTACCTCATGATGCTGCGGGCGATACGAGGGTGGTCCTCCAATTGCGGCGCATCGAGCACCACTGCCTGCCTGTTGCCCAGGAAGTCGTTCACGCGACGGTGCACGTCTCCCACCGGCAGGGCGATGACAGGAAACGGAAAGCCGTCCGCCAGTTCACTCCAGCGCAGCGCGGAGGAGGCTGGGTCGCCGTCGACCAGAAGCGGCGAATAGCCCGACTCGTGAAGGGCGTGCGCCAGCCATACAGCGCTGGTCGTCTTGCCGACTCCGGGCTTGAGGTTCACAAAAGCGCAGCTCAGGGGCACGGGCACACCGTAGCCGTCTGATCCCCGCTTGGGTCCGACAGAGAGTGCGACACTCTGCCGTTCACCCGCACGCCCCGGCACCGACGTGCTGGGGATGGTCGGCTCCACCTTCGACTCGTGGCGAGCCCACTGGCACCTGGCCCGCCTTTCGACATCACCCCAGCGCCTCGGCGATCCGTCACCGACATGCTCCCGCCCTCTGCCGACCGCGGACCGCCCACGCGCGTCCGGCGGCTGTGTGGTCGCGCGGCCCACCCCCGGCCGGCGGGACTCGGCTCGGGGGTGGGCCGTCGGCTCAGACCGACGCCGGGAATTGCTCGCGGACCTGATGCCGCCCGAGGAGCTGGACAATCTGTGCCAAGGCCTCCGTGCCGTCACCGTGAGGCCACACCTGGCGTGTCCCTTCGGCAGAGGTCTTCAACCACGTGCTCCAGCAGTGCGCTGAACGCTGCGCCGGACGCAGCGCCGCCCAGTGGAGCGCGGCCGTACTGCGGTGAGGGATCATGTTGCGCTTGGGTGGGGGGCCTGCTCCGTGCGGCCCATCATCACTGCGCATCAAGCCAGTTGTGAGGTGAGAGACGGGTGCTGCCCTTCAGGCAGGTTTCGGCCGCTCGTGAGAATGGCCTGTTCCGCCGGCGTTGCGGCACGTTGCCATTCTGGGGCGAGTGCGGCGTACGTGGTGACGTCGTGCCAGTAGCCCTGGGTGCGAAACAGTTCCCTCAGGGTCGCTTCGGGACGAAGTCCAGCGGCGAGCATGACATCGCGCATGCGCGAGTGGTCAGCCCGGTGGCCGGCCCAGATGCGATGCAGCCCGAGCGGACCGAAACCATAGGCCAGCAGGAGGCGTCCGGCTTCGTGACCATGGCCGCGCACGGGCGCGTCGGGCAGCAGGACGAGCCCCGTCAGCATGCCGTTGCTGCCGTAGTCCTCGACGAGGAGGCCCATCAGGCCCACCATGATGTCCGTGCCCGGCGCACACACGGCGAGGGTGTGCCTGCGGCGGGGGTGAGCGACGGGCTGGGCGAGACACTGGGCGAACGCGTCCTGCGCCTGGCGCGCGTCCATCCGGTCCGTTCCGAGGTAGCGCGTGAGGACGCGGTGGGTGTGGATACGCTCGAAAGGCTCGAGGTCGGTGGCCCGCAGTTCACGCAACCACAGATGCTCACCGTGCAGCTCGGGTACCCGTTTCATGAAGCGGCTCCGACAGCAACTGCGGCCTGCCCGGCGGCGATGAGTGCTTCGAGATCGACGTAGTGGCGTCCCGAGGGCACAGGAGCGCCCAGCAGAATACGCCGGGCCGTGTCGGTGACCAGGGCCCCGCCGAGCGTGACGCCGCTCGCCAGTTGCGGCCAGCTCGACAAGGTGCGACCGATCCGGCCCAGCGCGTCGGTCATGGCCGAGCTGAGGCGGCTCTCGTCCACGATCCGCAGCATCAGGTCAAGGGCACCGGCGGCGTCGAGGCCGCGGACATCCCGCGCAGTGGTTGAGCCGATCCGCCCGTGGAAGAGGGGGCGGTCCGGATCCTGGTCGAAGCGTTCCACATCGAGCAGCCCACGATCGTTGGTGTCCATCAGCACCGGGATACGCCGATCGCGGGCGTACTCGCGCGCGGCGAACTTCACCCACGGGGTATCGCATTCCTCGATGAGCAGGTCGAGGCCTTGGTCCGGAGTGCCGCCGAAGAAGTCCTCGATGGTCTCCTCCGTCACTCCCGCGGGGAAGATCTCGATGTCGAGATAGGGGTCGATCTCGTACATCTGACGGGCGCACAGCACAGCCTTGTCCACGCCGAGGTCATGGATTCCGGCGCGGAGCCGATTGAGGTTGGACAGGCCCAACCGGTCGAAATCCGCCAGACGGAACGATCCGCCGACTCCTTCCATGGCACAGGTGAGCGCCGCGGCGTTTCCCACCGACAACCCGATCACGCCGATGCGAGAGCGGAGCAGTGTCCGCTGTTCCTGGCGGGTGATCTTGTCGCGGTTGCGGTCGGTGCGGACCAGACGGAATTCCTCCGCGGGCAGGACGTGAACCAACCGCCCTGACCACGGGTACCAGACCCAAGCGCCGTAGTGCCGGCGTGGAACGCCGGCGCACATCTCGTCGACGCCGGCAGCCAGCCTCGCTGCATCCAGGGGTTCTCCTGGACGCCTACAGCGCAGCAGCTCCTCCAACTGGTCGTCGATGCGGTCGTGAACCTCTCGTACGGCGCCCGACTCCCGCAGCGCGGTGAGGGCTGCTTGCCCATCGGGTTCCGCGGGGTACATGACCACGGGCCGATGACTGTCTTCCCGCAATGTGCCTGGCTCGAGAAGGGGGTCTGGGCGCCCGTTGACTGAAGCATCTGAATGAATCACGAGTCGGGAAGCTAGCAGCCGAACGATCTTGGAAAGCCCTTGTCACACGGGGGCGCACGCTCGAATTCATGCGCGACTCCTGTGCCGGCTTTCACGCCCCTCTCGCCCTCCACACACCCCAACTTCTGCTCGGTGAAGGCTTGTTCCAGGGCGGCGACGGGGGCGCCGACGAAGGCGGCGTGAACCCCGCCTGCCGCACCGGCGCGTTCGCCTTGCCAACCGGCCGCAGCGGCCCTCTCCCTCCCGCCCTCCATCAAGAAGGAGCCGGGAGGAGCAGCTGCCCTCCGAAACTCCAACCGGTCCTCTCCTCGGACACCTGCCGCTTCGCCCACAGCAGTACACCGGCTACGTCGCCGTCGGCGAAGTCCCGGTGACCACGCTTGGGATGGTTGCGAACCTCCAGTGAGGATGCCCTGGAATGCCTGTATTTCACATGGCATCTACGGTCCGAAGCTATCTGCCCGGATTCGCACCACTTGCCCATCATCCCCCTTGCCGCATCGGACCGTTGCCGACCCCGCGGGCCGGGAGTGACGAGGGTTGGTATCGACTCGCAGCCAGAGATGAAACGGAGGAAATGGTTCCGTGACATCCGCCACAGCCATTCCGGCACAAAGGGGGCCGCTGGCAGCGACCCCGCCTGGTGACATAAGGATATTTGTCCATCTCGGTGCGATCGCGCCTCTTCCCGCGTCGGGCGGCTTTCGGACCTCGTCGCATATGCAACTGCCTGTCGGGCGCACAGGCTCTTTTGATGGGGCGTCAAAGGGCGTGGGGCGTTCCGCATACACGCCCGCACGCTCTTGGCAAGGGCGATCCGAACCTACGATCGTGTGCCGTAGTCGCTGCTCGTTGCCCTCCGCGTTCAGCGGTCCTAACAATGGCTGCCCGCAAAGGCGCCACCACAGGTCACCCACATAACGGACCGGGCCAACCGCTTTCGGTGGCGCTCCGCGATGCCGAGTGAGGTCACACATGAGCAAGCACCGCAGGACGAAGCACTACCGGAAGATCACCATCGCGGCCGTCGCCATGGCGGCCGTGGGTGTGCCCTCTGTCGCCATGGCTTGTATGGATCCTGACGGGACCCAGGACAGCCGGTCCCACGACCGTTGGAAGAATGCACACGCCGAGCAGCGGTGGCAGGGGGACGAGCCCGACCAGCGGTGGGACAGGGACACGTGGGACCGGAAGCCGACCCGCCCCGACGCGCAGACGCCCTCGACGACGCCCGGCACCCCGAAGCCGGCCGCGCCGAAGCCCGCGGCACCCAAGCCCGCGGCGCCGAAGCCGACGGCGCCCAAGCCTTCCGCACCCAAGCCCGCAGCGCCGAAGCCCTCGGCGCCCAAGCCCGCAGCGCCGGTGTCCGGCGACGTCGCCCGCGTCGTGGCACTCGTCAACAGTGAGCGCAGCAAGGCGGGATGCTCGCCGGTGAAGTCGAACGCGAAGCTGGCCAAGGCCGCGCAGGATCACAGCAAGGACATGGCGGCCCACCGGAACATGTCCCACACGGGCTCCGACGGATCGGATCCGGGTCAGCGGATCACGCGTGCCGGCTACCAGTGGAGCACCTACGGCGAGAACGTCGCCTACGGCTACAACACCCCCGAGAGCGTCATGGCGGGCTGGATGTCCAGCCCCGGCCACAAGCGCAACATCCTCAACTGCGCGTTCAAGGAGATCGGTGTCGGCCACGCGCAGCCCGACGACTACTGGACGCAGGACTTCGGCACCGCGCGCTAGGCAGCACCGCGGAAAACCGGCGAGACAGCACAACACGGACGGATCCGCCCACATCATCACCGGGCTGTCCACCGTCGCTCACCTCGCCGGAAGCCCTGCCCACCACCGCACCGCCGGAGAGACGGCGATCATCTTCGAGGGACGGCGGCCGCCTGACAGCGGCCGCCGTCCGGGGCGAAAGCATGGGCCGTCGGCTGCCGTACCCGCGGAGCCCGCCTGAACGCGCGATGCGGTGCAGCGACGCGGCGCGGATACGGAGGCGGCGCGGATACCGGCGCAGAGACATACGGACGCAGCAGCTGTCCGTACCGGTCATCTGCGGCGTCGACCCCGCTCCTCGTTGCCCATCGCCGCTTGATCCACATCCGGGACCGAAGGCTGCCGGAGAGAACCACCCGGCCTGCCGTCACAAGTCCTCGGTGTCGAACAGGTCGAGCAGTGCCTCGCCGTCCCCGTTCGGCCCCGGCATGGCCTGCTGGGACCAGATGATCTTCCCCTCGGCTGTGTAACGGGTTCCCCAGCGTTCGGCCATTTTGGCCACGAGGAACAGCCCGCGGCCTCCCTCGTCCATCGTCGCGGCGTACCTCAGATGCGGCGACGTGCTGCTTCCGTCGGCCACCTCGCAGGTCAGGCCGTGATCGTTCACCAGCCGGACCCGGATCGCCCCGGAGCCGTAACGGATGGCGTTGGTGACCAGCTCGCTGAGGATGAGCTCGGTGCTGAACGTCAGCTCGGACAGCCCCCACTCGTCCAGCTGCGCTGTGGCCGCCGCCCGCGTCTCCGCCACCGCGCTCGGGTCGCGCGGCACATCCCACTCGGCGACCCGGTCGGGCCCGAACACCCGCGCACGGGCGATCAGGAGCGCCACATCGTCCTTGGGGCGGGCGGGCAGCAGCGCGCTCAGCACCGCCTGGCAGCTCTCCTCCGGTGGCCGCCCGGGATGCGCCAGGGCGCGACGCAGTTCCTCGATACCGACGTCGATGTCACGGCCGCGCTCCTCGATCAGCCCGTCCGTGTAGAGAACGAGCTGGGTCCCTTCGGCCAGCTCCAACTCCGCGGCCTCGAAGGGCATACCGCCGAGTCCCAGCGGCGGCCCGGCCGGAAGGTCAGCGAACTCGACGGTGCCGTCCGGGCGTACCAGGGCGGGTGGCAGGTGTCCGGCACGGGCCATGGTGCAGCGCCGTGAGACCGGGTCGTAGATCGCGTAGAGACAGGTCGCACCTGTCATCTCCTGGCCACCGTCGCAGTCCGACTCGTCCTGGTCGATGCCTCCGACGAGATCGTCGAGATGGCCGAGGATCTCCTCGGGCGGCAGGTCGAGCGTGGAGAAGTTGTGCACCGCGGTGCGCAGTCGTCCCATCGTCGCTGCGGCGTGCAGACCATGGCCGACGACATCGCCGACCACCAGCGCGACCCGGCTCCCGGGCAGCGGGATGACGTCGAACCAGTCGCCACCCACCCCTGACTGCGCCGGCAGATAGCGGTGCGCGACCTGCATGGCGCTCTGCTCCGGCAGGGTACGGGGAAGCAGACTGCGCTGGAGCGTCACGGCCAGTGCGTGCTCGCGCGTGTAGCGGCGCGCATTGTCCACGGACACCGCGGCGCGGGCGACCAGTTCCTCGGCCAGGGAGAGGTCCTCCTCCTCGAAGGCGCCCGGCTTCTGCGAGCGCCAGAAATTGGCCACGCCGAGGACCACGCCCCGGGCCTGGAGTGGCACCGTGATGAGCGAATGGATGCCGTACTCGACGATCTCCTGCGCCCGCTCCGGGTCCTGGGCCTGCCAGCCCGGCGCCTGCGACAGATCGGTCACCACCTCCGCCCGCCCACTGCCCAGCCCCCGGGCCTGCGGCGTCGAGGGCACGAACATGATCAGTCGGTCCCGGGGATAGAGGGGATGATCGTCACGGATGCCGCTCACGCCGGTGCGGCGCATGGTGCCACTGCCGTTCGGCTCCTCGCCGTGCAGTACGGGGTCGGCGATATCGACGGTGACGAAGTCGGCGAAGCGGGGGACCGCGACGTCGGCCAGCTCCTGGGCGGTACGCCGGACGTCGAGTGTGCTGCCGATGCCGACGCCGGCGTCGTACAGCAGCTTGAGCCGTGTGCGGGCGACCTCCGCGCGGCCCGTCAGCGCCTGGAGCTCGGTGGAGTCGCGAATCGTGGCCACGGCACCCGTCGGGCCGGCCGATCCGTGCGTCGGGCGCTG
This sequence comes from Streptomyces sp. NBC_00306, assembly GCF_036169555.1. Classification (GTDB taxonomy): domain Bacteria; phylum Actinomycetota; class Actinomycetes; order Streptomycetales; family Streptomycetaceae; genus Streptomyces; species Streptomyces achmelvichensis. The sequence continues at coordinate 108,942 of NZ_CP108032.1, forward strand.
GTTGATGACCAGCAGCCTGTCCGCGGCTGCTTGGACTTCGTCCGTGGCCGCACGTCCGGAGGCCAGCAGATCGGCCGTCGCGGCATCGAGACCGGGCAGATCGGCGACGCGCTGTCCCTCACAGTCGGGATGCAGCTCCAGCAGCCGTCTGGCCTCGTCGTTGGCCAGTACGAGCCGTCCGTCGTCGCCGATGATCACGACACCTTCACGCACGGCGTGCAGCACCGCATCGTGGTGCTCGTACATCCGGGCCAGCTCGGCCGGGCCGAGCAGATGGGTCTGCCGTTTCAGCCGTCTCGCCGCCAGTGCCGTGCCGCCCATCGCCAGCGCGAGGGCCGCGGCGCCCGCGCCGAGGATGACCGGCAGCTGCTCGTACACCGCGCCGGTGACGCTCGCGACGGTCAGACCCGCGGAGACCAGGCCCACGACGGAGCCGTCGGGCGCCCTGACGGGGACGACGGCCTGCACCTCCTGGCCGAGGGGACCGTCGACGCTCTCGACGGTGACCTTTCCCGCCAGCGAGGGCTCGATCGTGCCCACGAAACGCCGCCCGATCCGCTCCGGCTGGGGATGGGTGTAGCGGATCCCCTTGGTGTCCATGACGACGATGAAGTCGACGCCCGCGGCTTTACGGGTCTCCTCGGTGATCGGCTGGAGCACCCGGGCCGGATCGGGCGACTGCAGAGCCGCGAGCAGACCCGGCGTCTGCGCGAACGTTTCCGCCACGGCGATCGATCGCGTCCTGGCCTCCCGGTTGCCGTCGTACCGGGACTGAAGAAGCAGCGCCACGACCGCCACGAGAACGAGCAGAACCACGACCACGACCTGCAGGAGGAACACCTGCCCGGCGACGCTCCTGGGGCGTTTGTCGATCCGTGGTTGAACCGACACACCACGGAATCGGTCAAAACGCCTGATCACGCCTCCTTTCTAGCATCACTGGAGGTAATCGGGCTATACCTGTCCGGTAGTCGCCGGCCAGGCCTCCGCCGGCCCACGGTGCCGTACGTCGCCCGGGATGGCCGGCGACCACGGCCGGGGGCGCGAGAACCGTGCCGAACCGGGAAGGGGAAACCCGCTCTGCTTCCCCCATCAGGGTCGCAAGCCGGCCCGCCGGAGTGCGACCTCCGACAGGTCGGCGATGACGTGCTGGTCCCCGCGGCGCCAGGCGTCAGCGAGACCGCCGGGTGGGGCTTGCAGCCGGGCAAGATCGCCAGGCGGGCCGGTGAGGGCGCGCAGTGCGAGCAGATCGGCGCCTCCCGGTGCGTCGAGGAGTCGTCGAAGATCGCCGCTGCGCCGCATCCAGCGCAGGCGCGGCGGCAGCCACAGCAACAGGACGAAGACGACGGGAATGACGATCAGAGCCGTTGTCGTCAGAGTGGCGATCTGGCCGACCGTGTCCTGGGCCGACTGTCCGGCGTCGGCGAACCCGGTACTGGCATCGGCTGCCGACTGGAGCGGCTTCTTCAGCAGGTCGCCGACGAGTGGCACGTCAGAGGCCGCGTCGCCGGCGTTGTCGAGTTCGGTGGCGAGGTTGTCGCCCGAACTCTCGACCTTCCGCCCCGGCTCGACCAACAGCATGATCGCTTCGCGGACGACGAGGGCGAACTTCACCGCGGCAGCCATCAGGACCAGGGCGATCAGGTCTCCGAGCACCTGGCGGTTCCGACGAGCTGGGGTCTGGGCGTAGAGGCGCATCGGCGGGCTCCCGTTCGGTCACGGCATCGAGGAGAACCGGCCCCCGCCGGGAGAGGCTCAGCCGGTCGGTCGACCGTACGTCGGACTGGACCTTTCCATCGGTCTCCGTGGGCAAACGTCCGGGACGCGACGCCTGGTCGGCGTACGGCGCGCGGCGCGGTAGGCCGCCGACGGTCAGGAGCGGATCGCCTTTCGTGGGCCGTCGGCGCGGCCTTCGCAGCGTCGGCCGGCGCAGGGCGGTCCCCGCCAGGGATACCGGCGCGGACCGCGCCCGACACAGACCACGAGCCTTCGTCCTCGCCTGGCACCTCGTCACCCTGCCGCGCGCCCGCCCCCACCTGCACGCGGTGGAGCCCGCCGACATGGGGCGAAGCAGGACAACATCGCCCCACGAAGAAGAGTGTGACGGCCGTCACAGTCGCCTAGCGCTTGGAACACGGCCTGCCGAGCACTCGGCTCCCAAGCAGCCGCGGCGCCAAAGCCACGCCTGGCGCGGCGGGTGTCGGTCCGGCTGTGCGACGCGTCATCAGGGGGAACCATGAGGAACCGCGATGTGCAACGACAGGCAGTCGAGTACAAGAGGCGCCTCGCTGTGGTCTGGGCAGCGTTGTTCCTGTGCTGCGGCCTGTCCGTCGCCGTCTCCCTGGCGGCCACGGAAGCACTGCTGCGTCCCGATCCACGCTGGTGGCTTTCCGTGTGGTTCGCAGCGTGGGCCGTCACCACCGTCGCACTCTCCTGCTGGGTGGTTCTGCACACGCGCAAGAGGACTGACGCACGGTCACCTCGGGGCGCCCGCTCCAGGGCCTCGCGCCGAGCGGTCTCATCTTCGCTGTGACCCGGTCGGAACGTGGCGTGCGTAGAAAACGGCAACCTGCCTGATGCCCGCATGCCACGCGTCTCGGCGTGGTCGAGTCGACGTGCCGGCCCCGGGCGATGACAGCGAAAGCCCCGGCGTCCCGGCACCAGCGCCCGTCCCCGTGCAGCCGCCAGGTCCTGTCCGGGCGATCTTCGAGGATCAGCCTGTGGCGTCAGATGCGGTGCATCGGACGGCCGTGGGGGCACCCCCGCCGGAGGTGGGCGAGATCGTCCTCGTACTGGGCGCACTCGGGAGACTCCGACAACACAGCGAAGTGCCGCGGTTGTCGTCGCAGGCTCGCCCGGACAGGGCCCCAGCTGTCGCCTGCAAGCGTGGTCTGCGACGCCACCGCGGGTGAGGCGAAGCCGCGGGTGACACCAAGTGCTGCTCAAAGCCGGGTCAGTTCGTGGCTGAGGCGAATGGCCGGATCGGTATCCACGCACGCTCCGCCACACAGAGAACAGCTCATGCCGCCCGCTCCCGGGCCTCTCCGGTCCTGACGGCGCCGGGCACCGGTCATCAGGCCGGACTGCAACCACCCGTACGCCCGCCACCGCCCGCGTCCCGTTCCCTGGGTCGCCCCGTCTGCATGCCTCCCGCTCACACGCCGGAAAAAATCTTGGATGTGACCGGATCTCGTCGGTCGTCGGGCAAACGTCGTGCACCGCATTGCCACTGCATCGAAGTAATCCCGACGGCTTTCCAGGTCAGACGGGGTGCAACGGCCACTACGGTTTACCGGGATCCGGACCGAATCCGCATATTCACTCTCTTTTCCCCTTCACCGGCAATGCACAGGCATGCCGGTCGCCGTCCTGACGAAGGAGCCCTCGTCCGATGACCGTTGAGACCAGCCCGGAAGCCGAACTGGAGCCGCCCCCGCAGTCCAGTCTCAGCACGGCGGCTGCCCGCAACCTCGCCACCACGACCAAGTCCGCCCCGCAGATGCAGGAGATCACCTCCCGCTGGCTGCTGCGGATGCTCCCGTGGGTGGAGACCAAGGGTGGTACCTACCGGGTGAACCGCCGGCTCAGCTATACCGTCGGCGACGGCCGTGTCGAATTCGTACAGGACGGCGCACACGTCCGGGTGATCCCGCGCGAGCTGAGGGAACTGGCCCTGCTGCGCGGCTTCGAGGACGACGAGGTTCTCACCGCGCTCGCCGGGCGGTGCGTCCAGCGCGACTTCCGCGCCGGCGAGGTGCTTGCCGAGCGCGGCGCTCCTGCCGACCAGATCCACCTCATCGCCCACGGCAGGATCAGGCAGACCTCTGTCGGCAAGTACGGCGACGACATCGCCGTCGCCGTGCTCGCCGACGGCGACCGGTTCGGTGACCACGCCCTCCTGGCCCCTGAAGCCACATGGGACTTCACCGCCATTGCCGAGACCGCGGGGACCCTGCTCACCCTGTCCCGCGCCGAGTTCAGCGCCGTGATGTCCGCGGCACCCGGCCTCCAGGCCCACGTACGCGAATTCAGCGCCCTTCCGCAGCAGCGGCAGAACCGGCACGGCGAGGCCGAAATCGCGATGTCGGCCGGCCACACCGGCGAACCCGAACTGCCCGGCACCTACGTCGACTACGAGCCCCACCCGCGCGAGTACGAGCTCTCCATCGCGCAAACGGTGCTGCGGGTCCACACCAGGGTCGCCGACCTCTACAACGAGCCGATGAACCAGACCGAGGAGCAGCTGCGGCTCACCATCGAAGCGCTGCGCGAGCGGCAGGAATTCGAACTCATCAACAACCGCGAGTTCGGTCTGCTCCACAACGCCTCCTTCAAGCAGCGCATCCAGACCCATTCAGGGCCGCCCACTCCGGACGACCTCGACGAGCTGCTGTGCCGCCGCCGGGGCTCCAAGTTCTTCCTCGCCCACCCTCGGACGATTGCCGCGATGGGGCGCGAGTTCAACGCACGCGGGCTCTATCCGGACCACGTCGATCTCGGCGGACAGCAGGTCCCGGCCTGGCGCGGAGTTCCGATTCTGCCGTGCGGCAAGATCCCCATCACCAAGGAGAGCACCAGCTCCATCCTCTGCATGCGAACGGGCGAGGAGAACCAGGGGGTCATCGGCCTCCGCCAGACCGGTCTGCCGGAGGAGTACGAGCCCGGTCTGTCGGTGCGCTTCATGGGCCTCGACGAACGGTCGATCATCTCCTACCTGGTCACCACCTACTACTCCGCGGCCGTCCTGGTGCCTGACGCGCTCGGCGTGCTGGAGAACGTGCAGATCGCCCGTCGGCGCGCCTAGGCCCGGTCCGGACCCCCCGGTCGACCGGGCCCACCCGGAACCGGGGACAGTCACCCGCCTCATCAAGGAGCATTGGATGTCCGATCCCGGGCCTTCCACCGTGCAGTCGAGCCTGCCTGCCGCTGCGGCCCGCTTCGGGGCCCCCGTCGTCGACATCGCACGGGCCTCTGCCACCGAAGTCGCCTGCCCTCCCGTCCCAGCCGTCCCACCTGACCCACCCACGGCGCCTGACCCACCCGTTCCGCCTGACCCGTCCGCCCCGTCCGCCCTGGCGAGGGTTCTGCGCGGTCCCAGTGGCCTGGGCACGGCAGGCCTGTATCTGACCCCGCGTGAGGGTCAGCCGAAATCCCCCGAGCCCGACGCGCCTGTGGTGGGCCACCCGATCCCCGGCCTCTACCACCACCCCGTCCCGGAACCCGACCCGGCACGGGTGGAGGAAGTCAGCGCACGGATCAAGGCCTGGGCGCTGGAGGAAGTCGACCTGTACCCGGATGAGTGGGAGGACCAGTTCGACGGCTTCTCGGTAGGCCGCTACATGGTGGCCTGCCATCCGGACGCACCGACCGTCGACCACCTGATGATCGCCACCCGGCTGATGGTCGCCGAGAACGCGGTGGACGACTGCTACTGCGAGGACCACGGTGGTTCGCCCATCGGCCTCGGCGGACGGCTCCTCCTGGCGCACACCGCCCTCGACCACCTCCACACCACGGAGGAGTACGAGCCACAGTGGGCTCAGTCCCTCCACTCGGACGCCCCGCGCCGTGCATACCGCTCGGCCATGGAGTACTTCGTCCAGCAGTCCACCCCCTCCCAGGCCGACCGCTACCGGCACGACATGGCACGCCTGCATCTCGGGTACCTCGCCGAGGCGGCCTGGAGCCAGACCGACCACGTGCCCGAGGTGTGGGAGTACCTGGCGATGCGGCAGTTCAACAACTTCCGCCCCTGCCCCACCATCACGGACACGGTCGGCGGCTACGAGCTGCCGGCGGACCTCCACGCGCAGCCCGCCATGCAGCGCGTGATCGCGCTCGCCGGGAACGCCACCACCATCGTCAACGACCTGTACTCCTACACCAAGGAACTCGCCGCCCCCGGAAAGCACTTGAACCTGCCGGTGGTGATCGCCGAACGCGAAGGCGCGTCGGAACAGGACGCGTACCTCAAGGCGGTGGAGGTCCACAACGACCTGATGCACGCCTTCGAGGACGAGGCCGCCGCTCTCTCCGCGGCCTGCCCCGTCCCAGGTGTCCAGCGCTTCCTGCGGGGAGTCGCCGCATGGGTCGACGGCAACCACTACTGGCACCAGACCAACACCTACCGCTACAGCCTGCCCGACTTCTGGTAAGGATGGATTGACATGACGAACGCCGAACTCACCACCACCGAGGCCCCCACCGGACCCTCCGCGTTCATCCCGGCCCCGACGACTCCCTACCAGGGAGACATCGCCCGCTACTGGGACCATGAGGCCAGGCCGGTGAACCTGCGCCTCGGCGATGTCGACGGTCTCTACCACCACCACTACGGCATCGGTGACGTCGACCACGGTGCCCTCGGCGACGCCGATGACAGTGCGTACGAGAAGAGGCTGATCGCGGAGCTCCACCGGCTGGAATCGGCGCAGGCCGAACTCCTCCTCGACCACCTCGGCACCATCGGGCGTGACGACACCCTCATGGACGCCGGCTGCGGCCGCGGCGGCTCGATGGTCATGGCCCACCAGCGCTTCGGATGCAAGGTCGAAGGCGTCACCCTGTCCGCGAAGCAGGCTGAATTCGCCAACCGGCGCGCACGAGAACTCGGCATCGAAGACCATGTCCACGCCCGTGTCTGCAACATGCTCAACACGCCGTTCGAGACCGGCCGGGCCGCTGCCTCCTGGAACAACGAGTCCAGCATGTACGTCGACCTGCACGACCTCTTCGCCGAACACTCCCGCGTCCTGGAGGTGGGCGGCCGTTACGTGACCATCACCGGCTGCTGGAACCCCCGATACGGCCAGCCCTCCAAGTGGGTGTCCCAGATCAACGCGCACTTCGAGTGCAACATCCACTCCCGCCGGGAGTACCTGCGCGCGATGGCGGACAACCGCCTCGTACCGCAGGCCGTCATCGATCTGACCCCCGCGACCCTGCCCTACTGGGAACTGCGGGCCACGTCGCGGCTGGTCACCGGCATCGAAGAGGCGTTCATCAACTCCTACAAGGACGGCTCCTTCCAGTACCTCCTGATCGCGGCCGACCGCATCTGACCGAGCGCATCTGACCGAGCGCCGCCGACCGGCGCGGCGCACACCGCGGCTCCGGAGGGGGCGGACCTGTCTGCCGGCGGGCCCGCCCCCTCGGGGTACGCCACCACACATCCAGCGCCGGCTCGGCCGCGTCGGGAGGCTCGCCCCGAACTCGTCATGACCGGCAGGAACCGACGTCGCCCGGCGGGTCCTCCGCGACGCCCCACTCCACGATGTCGGGTGCCTGAGGCCACTGGCCCATGCGCGGCCGCTGCCCTCCCCCACCCTGCTGAGCCAGGCCCGCCTGCGGGTTTCCGCCTCTCACCCACTTGGCGACGCCCGAGTGCAATGGTCCGCTGCCGTGGCGAGTATGGAACGGGCGCTGGTGTGTCCTCGGAGGTCGACGGTGACATCGCGCCCCCTCCGAGGCATCCGAGGCCATCGGATGAAGGAGCGGAGCATGGCCATACGGAGTCGCAGGAGAGCGCTGCACCGGCAAGCCCGGGTGGGCACGGCAGTGGTGTGCCTCGGTGTGCTCGCGATTGTCCTACCGGGATGCGTCGCCATGGGCAGCGCCAGCGGCAGTCCGTCCGCCGGCCCGTCGCTCGCCCCCGAGCCGCCGAAGCAGCCGCCGCCCCAGTTGACGCAGGCGCAGGTGGAGGCCGCGCTGAGCCGACTCGACGGCCTGGTGGAGAACGCGATGCGGCAGACCGGGGTGCCGGGGGTCGCCGTAGGGGTCGTCTACCGGGACAAGGTCGTGTACGCGAAGGGCTTCGGGGTCCGTCAGCTGGGCAAAAGCGCCACGGTCAATCCCAAGACGGTGTTTCAGTTGGCTTCGTTGTCCAAGCCCCTGTCGTCCACCGTCGTCGCCGGCACCGTGGGGCGAAAAGTCGTCGGCTGGGACGACCCGGTGGTCTCCCATGATCCGGGCTTCGCCCTCAAGAACCCGTACGTGAGCGCGAACGTGACAATCGCGGACCTGTTCTCGCACCGCAGCGGACTGCCCGACCATGCCGGCGACCTGCTGGAAGATCTTGGCTACCAGCGCGACTACATCCTGCGGCATCTGCGGCTGGAGCCGCTGACCCCGTTCCGCGCGAGCTACGCCTACACCAACTACGGCCTGACCGAGGCAGGGGAAGCGGTGGCCGCCGCAGCGAAGACCAGCTGGCCGCAGCTGGCAGCCGATGCGCTGTTCAAGCCCTTGGGGATGGAGAACTCCAGCTACCAGCGTGCCGACTACGACAAGGCCGCCGACAAGGCATCGGCACACGTCGTGGTGAACGGCCGCTGGAAGCCCTCCACCACGGAGAACGCCGACCGACAGGCGCCTGCGGGCGGCGCAAGTTCGACCGTCGACGACCTTGCCAAGTGGATGCGCCTGCAACTGGCCAACGGTCAGTTCGACGGGAAGCGACTGGTCGACTCGGCGGCCCTGGATCAGACCCGTATCCCGCACTCCGTCTCCATGGCCCCGCTTGCCCCGGCAGGTGCACCAGGCCTCTACGGGCTGGGCTGGAATGTCGGCTACGAAGGTGCCGGAGGGCTGCGCCTGAGTCATTCCGGCGCCTTCGACCTGGGCGCAGCCACTGAGGTCACCCTGCTGCCCAGCGAACGGCTCGGCATCGTGGTACTGACGAACGGGCAACCCATCGGCGTACCAGAGGCGGTAGCCGCAGCGTTCCTCGACATCGCACGCAATGGGCGGCAGACCGTCGACTGGCTCCCCTTCTACAGGAAAGTGGTGCAGGCCGCCGCCTACACAGGCGCCTCCCCCACGAATTACGCCAAGCCGCCTGCCAACGCCACACCGGCCAAAGCCGAGGACGCCTACACAGGCACCTATGCGAACGACTACTACGGGCCGGCCACCGTCACCGGGGACAACAGCGGCAACCTGACCATGACACTGGGCCCGCAAGAGATGTCGTTCAAGCTGCGGCACTACACGGGTGACACCTTCAGCTACCAGACGCAGGGCGAGAACGCCGTCGGACTGTCCGGCGTCACTTTCCATCTGCGCTCCGGCAAGGCAGAGAGTGTCACCATCGAGCATCTCGACGCCAACGGACTGGGAACCTTCAGCCGCTGACGCCTGGTCACCGGCCCGCGAGCCGCCGGCCCCACTCCGCAGCACTGGTGGCGGTACCTCATGGCCAGCCCGCTACGAGGAGGCAGAACAGCAGACACCGGTACGTGCTCGCAGCGGTTCTACGATCGACCTCATTGCTTGAGCCTCGACATCAGGTCACGCATGTCGCCGATCAAGGCCGACCGGTACTGCGACACATCGGGGACGCCCGGCCCCTCACCGACGACCTCATTGTCGTCATCGGCACTCTGGTACTGCGTGGAGGCAGAGAGGCGCAGCGAGAGGATCGCTCCTCCCTCCATCACCCTCAGCTCTGAACTTCCGGCATCCGGAGTCACCAGATACGCCTTGTCGCCGAGGTCCGGAACTGTCTCCACCAGTTCTTCAGGAACAACGCCCACATCAGTGACTCGTCGCCGCGCTTCGAATTCAACGGCAGGGTCAGCCTTCTTGTGCAGCGCCACTTCGAGTCCGACGGTGTGGCCGATGGACCACCCATCTCCACCCTTTTCCCCGTTCGTCGGCGATCCAAGAGAAATGAGGCACTGGATCTGGTCGAGTGCCGGATCCTTCAACAGGCCCGAGTCGGCCAGGGGCGTGGGCTCTCTCGGAGCGATCGCCCCGCCGATCGCCCGCAGTTGCAGGGAGCGACAGAGGTCTCCGTCCAGCTCGTACCCCCGCATGTCCGGCTTCCGGTCAGGTACCCCGAGCAGGGGCAACGCCATCGCCCACAGGACCGATGCCACGACCATCCCTCCCAGCCCCCACACCCACGGCGTCCGCGGTCCACGTCTTCCGATCGCCTCATGGTCGACATCGCCGATCACCTCAGGGGGCTCGGCCCCACCGAAGTCCCCGGCCACCTCCGGCTCAGAAATCATCCCGTTCCCCCTCGCGGCAACGTCTTCCATGGCGGTCAGTATCTACGGGGCGGCACATGGCCGGAGCGGACGTCAGGACGCGAAAGTGGCTCATCCCATCGCCTCGGAAGTGGCCCACCCGGATGGAGTCACTGAAGCATACGGTCGAGATCGCAACACACCACGTGCCCGGCCGACCCGAGCGGGCATCTGTGTGCATGATCGCCGCTGCTCGCTCTTCAGAGGACCTATGCAAGCCATCACCGTCCGCGACCGTGAAGCCGGTGCCCGTGGACTCGCCCTGACGGAACTGCCCTATCCCCACGCTGCCGAGAACGACGTCATCGTGCGCGTGCACGCCGCCGGCTTCACCCGCGGGGAACTCACCTGGCCGGGGACCTGGACCGACCGCGCCGGCCGCGACCGGACTCCGAGTGTGCCCGGTCACGAGCTCTCGGGAGTGGTGGCCGAGCTGGGGTACGGCACCACCGGTCTCACTGTCGGCCAGAGCGTCTTCGGACTGGCCGACTGGACCCGTGACGGATCGCTGGCCGAGTACACCGCGGTGGAGGCTCGCAACCTGGCCCCGCTTCCCTCGGACATCGACCACACCGTGGCCGCGGCGCTGCCGATCCCGGGGTTGACCGCATGGCAAGGTCTGTTCGACCACGGGCGTCTCACGGCGGGGCAGACGGTCCTGATCCACGGTGCCGCCGGCAGCGTCGGGTCGATCGCGGTCCAACTCGCACGCGAGGTGGGAGCGCGGGTCATCGCCACCGGACGGTCCGCCGACCGGGACGTCGCTCTCGGTCTGGGCGCCGACGTCTTCGTGGACCTCCAGGCGGACCGGCTGGAGGACACCGGAAGGGTCGACGTTCTCTTCGACGTCATCGGCGGTGAGATCCTCGACCGCTCGGCCGCCCTCGTGCGGGCCGGTGGCACCCTCGTCACCGTTGCCGCCCCGCCCACCGTCAAGCCCGAGGACGGACGGGCCGTCTTCTTCGTCGTCGAACCCGACCGGGCTCGGCTCACCGATCTCGCGCAGCGACTGCGGGACGGGCGACTCACGCCGATCGTCGGCGAGGTACGTTCGCTCGCCGAGACACCCTCGGCTTTCGAGCCCGGGCGCGGCAGGGCCGGCAGGACCATCATCCGCATCGTGTCGGACAGCTCGACGGAGGCAGGCTCACAGTGACCCGTATGTCGCTCGGCACTCTCCCCATGCCCGACAGCGTGACGGCGGCCGCTGCCCTGGAGGTGGCGACCGCCTACCACTCCCCCGCACTGCTCAACCACTCACTGCGTGCCTACGTGTGGGCAGCCGCCCGCGGCGCGGCCGAGGATATTGCCTTCGACCCCGAACTCCTCTACGTAGCGGCGCTCTTCCACGACATCGGACTGGTGCCGGCATTCGACAGCCACACCGTCGCGTTCGAGGAGGCAGGCGGCCACGTCGCCCAGGTCTTCGCGGCCGGCGCCGGATGGCCGGCCCAGCGCCGCGAGCACCTGGCGGACGTCATCGGCCGCCATATGTGGCCGCAGGTGGAGGTGTCCACGGACCCCGAGGGACACCTGCTGGCCCGCGCCACCGCCACCGAGGTCGTCGGCAGGGAGGCGGACGACTACCCGGCCGCCTTCCGGGCCGAGGTGCTGGAGCGCTACCCGAGGCTGGACCTCTCCGAGCAGTTCCTGTCGTGCTTCCAGGACCAGGCCGCACGCAAACCCGACAGCTCCGCAGCGGGAGCCGTGCGATCGGGACTCGCCGAGAGAATGGCCGCCAACCCGCTCGACTCCCCTGTCTAGGGTCCATGGCAACAGTGCCGGTCACGGCTGCTCGTTGAGGGCTGTGACCAGCACTGTCGTTTCATGGCCGGCGGCGAGTTCGTCGTCGCCGATGGGAACGGCCTCATGGCGTCGGAGTGGTTGATGCGGCGACGTCCCGCAGTACAGCAGGTCGGGCGGGACTCCGTACAACTGCGTGCCGATGCCGCGCCTTTCGCCGGCACCTTGGACGCGTACACCGTCACCCACCGTCAAGCCGACAGCAGCCATGTCCGCGGCTACGTCGCGCTGCCTCACTCGCTGAGATCTGCGTATTCTCCTGGAGACCTCTCGGCGCGGTGACAGGAAGGACACGGGGATGAGTGGAAGCGGGGGCGGGGCAGGGGCGCCGTGGAATCCCTACGGAGGAGGGCGACCGCCGCAACCAGGGCCGCCCGTGCCACCGGCGGGTCCGCTGCCGCCGTTGCCGGCGCGCCGGCTGACCTTCGGGCGTCTCTTCAATCCGATCGCTGTGGGGCGTGCGGTGTTCACGCCGTCCCGGCCGGACCGCGTGCACGACCCGGCGGTGAAGAGGGTGCAGGTCCTGCGGACGATCATCGGTCTGGTCGCCGTCACGTGGATGCTCCTGTCCTACGGGCTGGCGTCGGACGCCGATGCCGTGGTGGACGACCGCTTCGGCCAGATCCGTACGACCCTCATCGTTCTGGCGGTGACCTTCCCGGTCGCCGTCGCCGTCTTCATCGCTGCGGCCCGCCCACCCAACCGGGGCCTGTTTCTGCGCCGCGTCGCCAAGCCCGCCGGGGCGCTGCTCGCGCTGTTCGTCACGCTCGCCGTGCCGAGACTCATCACCGGGCTGGGCTACGTGGACGAGGAGACGAACTGGACGGCGTCGGCAGGGCGCGTAGTACTGCTGTTGGCCCTGGGCGCGTTCATGCTGTGGCTCGCCCCTTTCGGTCTCTACGGCATCGCGCAGTCGCTCGTGCACGTCTTTCGGACAGCAGACCTCCACGAGACGGTTCCGCCGCTGCTCGCGACGCTGCTCGTGTGGGAAGTCTCCCTCTTCGACGCATTTCGGGGCGCGTACGACGGTGTGCCGTTCGGAGTGTGGTTGGCGTTCATCCTGGGAGCTCCGCTGTCCGTCACCGCCGTATCGATGTGGGAGCTGCGGCGGCTGCGCACACGGCACGGCATCACGCTGCGTGGAGCGCTGCTTCGCTGAGCCGTCGCGGCCGAGCGGGGCACCTGGACGTGCGGCTCATGGCCGTACGTCCGAGCCGCTGGTGCACCTGAACCCCCGCTCCGAGACCGGGGGTTCAGGGCCGGGGGTGTCAACAACCGGGATCGCCGTCGGTGAATTCGGTGCCGACCGAACCGGCGCGGTCGCGCGGGTCCGATGCCGGCAGAGGCAGAGGAGTCGTTGTGGGTTGGAGTCCGGTGATCTACAAGTTCGTTGGCGGCGGGGAGGTGCCCGTGCCACTGGATATGGCGTTGGTACGGTCGGTTCTGGAGCCGCACGATGTCGGGGATCCGCAGTTCACGGAGGGCGAGAACGGGGCCCTCGCATTCTGGATCCGCGCTTCGGACGGCAGTGAAGCCGAGATTTTCGCCGATGAGCACTGCCTCGCGGTGGAACGCCCGCATGCCGGCGCCGTGTTCGGCATCGTCGCGGAGCTGACCTCCCGGCTGGGTGCGGTCGTCCTCGACCCGAGTACGGCTGAAGTCGTGTGCCGGGCCGAAGAGTACGCCCACCTTCCGGCAGGCATGCGAGACGATGCCATCGTGATCGAGATGACGGGCGAGGCACTCCAGGCGGCACTCACCGGGCCGCGCCGGCCCTGACGAGCAACCCCCACAGACGTGTGAACGCCGTTGCACACGCTCACCCGACGCGGCCGTCGGCGCGGCATCAGTGTCCTGAACAGTCCGGAACAGCAGATGGTCGGACAACCGCCGCCGTGGCCCAGTGCGCTCGGGGCCACGAAGACGTCCCGTCTGACCGCAACCGGGCGGACACACCCCTTCGCACTCGCGAAAACCGACCCCCGGCCCCGCGCTTCTCACTCTCCGTCAGGACGAGCTGCGGACGACGAGTTCGGTGGGAAGCATGATCTGCTGACGGGGCGCGTCGGCGTCGGCGATCTCGGCGAGCAGGATGCGGGCGATGGTGGACCCGATCTCCTCGACCGGCTGGCGCACGCTCGTCAGCGGAGGATCGGTGTGGCGGGCGATGAAGGAGTCGTCGAAGCCGACCACGGCCACGTCGTCCGGGATGCGTCGCCCCTGGCTGTGCAGTTCCAGCATCGCCCCCGCAGCCATTACGTCCGAGGCGACGAAGACGGCGTCGAGTTCGGGTGCCCGTTCAAGAAGCGAACGCATGGCCCGACGTCCGCCCTCTTCGGTGAAGTCGGCTGTGGCGACCAGGCGTTCGTCCGCGCCGCGGCCGGCTTCCGCCAGGGCCTCTCGCCAGCCCTGGAGCCGCGCGCGGCCGACGTCCATGTCCAGCGGCCCCGCGATGGTCGCGATCGCGGCCCGGCCGCGGGCCAGCAGATGCCGGACCGCCACCGCGGCGCCGCCGAGGTTGTCGGAGTAGGCGTGGCTCAGGGACTCGGCAGCGGAGCGCCGACCGGCGAGGACGGTGGGCAGCCCGAGGGCTTCGAGGAGGCTCGGCAGCGGGTCGTGCTCGTGCACCGAGACGAGCAGCACTCCGTCCACGCGCCGCTCCGCGACGGAGTCGGTGAGCTGGTCGCGCTCGCCTTTGTCGCGTACGAGCACCAGTTGGAGCTGGGTCCGCGTGTCGGCGAGGCCGGTGCTCACCCCCCGGATGACGGCGGCGAAATACGGCTCCGAGCCGAGCCGGCTCTCCGACTCGGGAATCACCAGCGCGATGGAGTTGGTCCTGCTGGTCACCAGGCCACGTGCCACCGAGTTGGGTACGTAGCCGAGTTCGGCGATGGCGTCCAGAACGGCGGCCTTGGCCTCGTCGCTGACGAGGGACGAGCCGTTGATGACCCGCGAGACGGTGGTGCGCCCGACCCCGGCACGTGCGGCCACGGTCTTGATGGTCGGTCGCCGCTTTTCCCCCATGGCCCCTCCTCGTGGGTCGGCATCGGCACGCCGTTCACCAGCGCATTGTGCCAGAAGGATCAGCGGCCCCGACGTTTCCACGAAGAGTGGGCCGCGACACCTGCCGGCAACAGAGTCGATTCAAGTTCTTGACACAGCGACCGCAGGGCGGTCAGGCTTCGCGCAACCCGGTGGGAACGTTCCCACCGTCCATTGGGAACGTTCCCACTCGATGATCGAGCCGCACAGGCAGGACCGACACGCTGGTGCTCCGACGTCGGTGCCGCCGCTGGGAGGGCGAAATGAGCAGGGCTCAGAAACTGCTGCGTACAAGAGGCGTAGCCGCTGTCGCGGCCGTGGCCGCACTCGGACTGGTCGCTGCCTGCGGAGGCAGCGACACGGGCGGAACCGGCGGAGGCGTCAAGGACGGCAAGGTCACCATCACCATGGGCCTGTTCGGCGTCATGGGCTACAAGGAGACGGGGCTCCTCGACCGGTACATGAAGGAGCACCCGAACGTCACCATCAAGGCCGAGGTGGCCGGCGACGAGCAGACGTACTACACCGCCCTGCAGACCCATCTCGCGGCGGGCAGCGGCCTCAAAGACATCCAGGGCATAGAGATCGGCCGGGCCAAGGAGCTCGTCGACACCCAGGCCGCCAAGTTCGTCGACCTGGGGGACGTCGCCGGTGTCGACCACTTCCTGCCCTGGAAGCTGAGCCAGGTCACCACCAAGGACGACAAGGTCATCGGGCTCGGCACGGACATCGGCCCGATGGCCGTCTGCTACCGCAAGGACCTGTTCCAGCAGGCGGGCCTGCCCACCGACCGCGAGAAGGTCGCCGAGCTGTGGGAGGGCGACTGGTCGAAGTACGTGGCGGCCGGAAAGACCTTCAAGGCCGGATTCAAGGGCGGCAAGGTCGCCTTCATGGACAGCTCCAGCGGCCTGTTCAACGCCATGATCTACGGCAACTCCCAGCAGTTCTACGACAAGGACGGCAGGCTCGTCTACCAGGACAACCCCGTCGTCACCGATGCGTGGACACTGGCCTCGCAGGCGGCCACCTCGGGGCTCACCGCCAAGCTCCGGCAGTTCCAGCCCGGTTGGGATCCGGCCCTCGCCAACAGCACCTTCGCCACCACCGTGTGCCCCGCCTGGATGCTCGGCCACATCAGCGAGAAGGCGGGCCCGAAGAACAAGGGCAAGTGGGACGTCGCGAAAGCCCCGAAGGGCGCCAACTGGGGCGGCTCGTTCCTCGGCGTCATGGACAAGAGCCCGGTGAAGGAAGAGGCGAAGAAGCTGGTCGCCTGGCTCACGGCACCGGAACAGCAGGCCCATGTCTTCGAGAAGATCGGCAACTTCCCTTCTTCGCAACAGGCGTTGTCCGCACCCCAGGTCGCGAACGCGACGTCCGAGTACTTCAGCGAAGCGCCGATCGGCAAGATCTTCGGCGCCGCCGCCGAGGAGATCCCCGACGAGCAGATCCTCGGCCGTAAGGACGGCACGATCAAGGACATCTTCTCGCAGGGCCTGACGCTGATCGAGGCGCAGAACCAGAGCCCCGACAAGGCGTGGAAGACCACCGACGAGCGCATCAAGAAGGCCGCCGGATGACCTGACCCCGCCCCGGCGGCCACACCCCCTGTGGTCGCCGGGCCCCGGTCCGTCCCGTCCCACGTAAGGATCCCCGGTGGCCACTTCCACCCCGACCGCGCCGGCCGACGAGCCCGCCCCCAGCCCTCAGAGTTCGAACAGCATCTCCCCCGACCCTCGAATCCGTCACGATCGCGACCGGCCGCGCCGCCGCATGCTGCTGCACCGGCTCGACCTGCGGGGCGCGCCCTACGCCTTCATCGCACCCTTCTTCGCCGTGTTCGCGGCCTTCAGCTTCTACCCCCTCGTCTACACGGGCTGGATCTCCCTCCACCGGGTCGAACTGGCCTCATTGGACCTGATGGAGTGGGTGGCGTTCGACAACTACGTCGCTCTGTGGGAGGACGAGCGCTTCTGGAACGCGCTGTTCAACACCTTCACCATCGGCGTCATCTCCACGGTGCCCCAGCTCCTGATGGCCCTGGGCCTGGCGCATCTGCTCAACTACCGGCTGCGTGGCTCCACGTTCTTCCGTGTGGCGGCCCTGACGCCCTACGCCACCTCGGTGGGCGCCGCAGCGCTTGTCTTCACCATGCTCTTCGAACGCGACTTCGGCATGATCAACTGGCTGCTGAGCGTGGTGGGGATCGACAACATCGACTGGGAGAACAACAAGTGGGCCGCCCAGACGGCCATCTCCACCATCGTGATCTGGCGCTGGACGGGCTACAACGCACTCCTGTATCTCGCGGCGATGCAGGCCGTGCCGCGCGAGCGTTACGAGGCGGCGGCCATCGACGGCGCCTCCCGCTGGCAGCAGTTCCTCAAGGTGACCATTCCCGGGATCCGCTCCACCGTCATCTTCACCATCGTGCTCTCCACCATCGGCGCCACCCAGCTCTTCGGTGAGCCGCTCATCTTCGGCCAGGGCCCGAACGGCATCACCGGCGGAGCCGACAACCAGTACCAGACCCTCGGCCTGCTCCTCTACGAGGAGGGCTGGAAGAACTACCAGATGGGGCGTGCGGCGACCGTCGCCTGGGCGATGTTCCTGGTGCTGATCCTCATCTTCGTCATCCAGCGCGTCGTCAAGCGCATCGCGTCCCGCAGGGCCTGACCAGGAGCACCCAGCCATGACCACCCAGAGCTTCCGGGCCCACCCGGACGTACGCCCGCACCCCCTCCCCGCCGCTTCACGACCGCGACGGCGCCTGCTCGCACCCAAGGCCGGACGCCAGCACCACGCGGGGCCTGTCACCTACCTCCTGCTCGGCATCGCCGCCCTCGTATCGCTCTTTCCTCTCTACTGGACGATGGTGGCGGCTTCGAGCGACAACACCCGGGTCACCCAGTCCCCGCCGCCGTTCCTGCCAGGACCGCACCTCCTGGAGAACCTCGGCAAGGCGTGGCAGGACGCCGCGCTCGGCAAAGCCATGCTGAACAGCTTCATCGTCGCGGGCGTCATCGCCCTGTCGACGGTCCTGTTCGCGACTCTGGCCGGCTTCGCCTTCGCCAAACTGCGTTTCAAGGGGCGCAACATCCTGCTCATGCTCGTCATCGGGACGATGATGGTGCCGCCCCAACTCGGCGTCGTGCCCCTGTTCATGATGATGAGCGATCTCGGCTGGGGGCAGCGGCTGCCCGCGGTCATCTTCCCCACGCTCGTCAGCGCCGTCGGCGTGTTCTTCATGCGCCAGTACCTCGCCGAAGCACTGCCGGACGAACTCGTCGAGGCGGGCCGGGTGGACGGCGCGCACTCACTCCGGATCTTCTGGAGCATCGTTCTGCCGGTTGCCAGGCCGGCGATGGCGGTGCTCTTCATGATCACGTTCGTGCACGCGTGGAACGACTTCTTCTGGCCGTTCATCGTGCTCGACATGAGCAATCCGACGGTTCCCGTCGCGCTCACCCAGCTCAGCGCGGGTTACGTCCGCGACCAGTCACTCATCATGGCCGGCGCCCTGCTCGGCACGCTCCCCCTGCTGGCGATGTTCATCGTCTTCGGTCGCCAGATCGTCGGCGGCATCATGCAGGGAGCGGTCAAGGGCTGAGTGCGCCCGCCCCTTTCACCGATCCCGCGCACCTGAACGACCGCTCTCCTGGAAGGACCCTTGTGGACACCGCTGCCCGACACCTCTCGCCCACTTCCCGAAGCGACGAGGACCGCATCTTCCCCCAGGGATTCACCTGGGGAACGGCGACCGCCGCGTACCAGATCGAAGGCGCCGCCGGCCTGGACGGCCGCACCCCCTCCATCTGGGACACCTACTCCCGCACCCCTGGCAAGGTCCGCAACGGTGACACCGGCGACATCGCCACCGACCACTACCACCGCTGGCGTGAGGACGTCGCGATCATGGCCGATCTCGGTGTGAACGCCTACCGGTTCTCGCTGGCTTGGCCCCGCATCCAGCCCACCGGACGGGGCCCCGCCGTCCAGAAGGGTCTGGACTTCTACCGACGGCTCACGGACGAACTGCTGAACCATGGCATCGAACCCCTCGCCACCCTCTACCACTGGGATCTGCCCCAGGAACTCGAGGACGCCGGAGGCTGGCCGGAACGCGCCACGGCCGAGCGGTTCGCCGAGTACGCGGCTCTCGCCGCCGAGGCTCTCGGTGACAAGGTGCGTACCTGGACCACCCTCAACGAGCCCTGGTGCAGCGCCTTCCTCGGGTACGCCTCGGGGGTGCACGCCCCCGGCCGCACCGATCCCGTCGCCGCGCTGCGAGCGGCCCATCACCTCAACCTCGGCCACGGCAGGGCCGTCCAGGCGCTGCGCGCGAACCTCCCCGGAGATGCGCGCATCGCCGTCACCCTCAACCTCCACCATGTACGCCCTCTCACCGAGGGTGCCGAGGACGTCGATGCCGCCCGCCGCATCGACACATTGGCCAACGGCGTGTTCACCGGCCCCATGCTCGACGGCAGTTACCCCACCGAGCTGTTCCGGGACACGGCGCGTCTCACCGACTGGTCCTTCGTACGCGAGGGCGATACGGCGGAGATCCACCAGCCGCTCGACTTCCTGGGCGTCAACTACTACACGCCCACGCTGGTTTCCGGCGGCGCCGCCGACGGGAGCCATCGCTCCGACGGGCACGGCAAGAGCGCGCACAGCCCCTGGCCCGGGGCCGATGATGTGTCCTTCCATCTCCCACCCGGTCCCACCACCGCCATGGGGTGGGCGGTCGACCCGAGTGGCCTGACCGATCTGCTGCTTCGCGTCGGAGCGGAGTTCCCGAGGCTTCCCCTGGTGATCACCGAGAACGGCGCGGCCTTCGACGACTATGTCGACCCCGCCGGAGAGGTCCTCGACCCTGACCGGATCGCCTACCTGCACGGGCACTTGGCCGCCGTGCACAGCGCGATCGAGTCGGGCGTGGACGTCCGCGGCTACTTCCTGTGGTCGCTGCTCGACAACTTCGAATGGGGCTACGGCTACAGCAAGCGCTTCGGCGCGGTCTACGTCGACTACGCGACGGGCAAGCGCATTCCGAAGGCAAGCGCCCGGTGGTACGCCGATGTCGCCAGGACCGGGACGCTCCCGGGTAGGACGACGGACGAGTGAGGCGCGGCCGGTCCGGTGGCCCTTCCGGCCCGCCGTGCCGGCCCGCAGGTCATCGGACGGTCCGGTGACGACGGTCCCATCGACGTTCCTGTCGCGTCAGCTTCTTGGGTGACACGCCCCGCCCGATGGCGGTCGGGCGGGGTCGTGACGGGCGTTGTGAACCGAAGCAGCGAGTCGGCTCAACCGGAAGGCGTGGCCGGGGACCATACGCCCAACCACTGCTCGGCGCCGTACTCCTCGAACCGCTCGACCTCGGTGAACCCCAGCTTCGCCGCGAGGCGCATCGAACGGTCGTTGAGGGTCTGGGTGCAGAGCACCACCGGCTCGCCGGGGAGTACGTCGGCGACCCAGTCGAGCACCGCTGCGCACGCCTCGGCGGCATACCCGCATCCCCACGCCTCCGGCAGGAACATGTACCCGAGCTCGGCCTCCGCGGTGTCCGGGCGGACGTGACCCGGTCGGTCCGCGTCACGTCGATCGAGCGAGATCGTCCCGATCATCGCTCCGTCGAGATCGATCACGAAAAGGCCAGTGCGCCGACCGGGCAGTTCAGGCACCTCGCGTTCGAGCTCGTCACGCGGGCGAGGGCCACCGAGGTAAGTGCGCACCTCCCGCGAGGCGAACAACTCGATGAACGCCGCACGGTCCCGGGCCTCGGACTGTCGGAGGACGAGCCGCTCGGTCCTTATCGAGGCAGGCGGCCAGGCGACGGGGCCGAGTCCGGTCATGGCGGGCAACCTGTCGCACGCCCATAGGAGTGACGTTCGGGGCCGTCAGCACCAAGCCCGGCGCTGGAAACGGCATCGGGGCGCCAAGGACAACTCCTCCCGGTCAGCCGTACATTGCCACGCGGTAGAGAGCCGCAAGCGCGTCATCGATGGGATGGGGCTGCGGTCTGCCCGAGGAGTCGAGCCTGTTCCACCTCTGCAGGTTCACCGCGACGGACATCTGCCGCTTGCCGTCGGCACTGGCCATCGACAGCGCTCCAGCACCCCAGACCGTGCCGCCGTGCCCCCAGAAGGTGCCCTGCCCGGGAGCCTCCGTCGGGTGCAGGCCGAGGCCGTAGTCGATCACTTTTCCCTCCTGGGACACGACCGGGACGGTGCGTTGCATCTGCTCCAGCGACGACGGGCGGACGATCTCGCCGGCGAGCAGCATGCCGAAGAAGCGGTTGAGGTCCGCGACGGTCGATATCAGCGAGGCCGCCGGCCCCACCCATGACATGTCGTAGACGCTGTAGTCGCGCGGCGGGTCGATCATGCCGAACCACGCCTCGTAGATCCGCGAATGCGGCCCGTCGATATACGGATCGGCGGGGAATTCCGTGTCATCGAGCCCGGCGCGCTCGATGACGTTCCGGGTGATGTACCGCTCGGCCGTTGTGCCGGTCACCTGTTCCAGGAGCTCCCCCAGCAGCAGGTAGTTGGTGTTGGAGTACACCCCTGGTGTGCCGCCCGGAGCTCCGACGGCAGGTGCGGTGACCCCCATCCCGATCAGTTCCGTGGGGTGAAACCGCGTGAGCCGGTTGTCGTCCATGCTCTGCGGCCCGGTGTCCGCGAGGACTGGGAATGCCTTGAGAGAGGGATAGGCATACGGGAGGTACTCCGCGAGGCCGCTGGTGTGGTTGATCAGCATCCGGACCGAGATCGCGTCACCGCGTTCTCCGGGAACCAGCTTCGGAAGGTACCGGCCGATCGGCGTGTCGAGACCGATCCGACCGCTCTGGACCTGCTGCAGAACGGCGGCGGCGGTGAAGGTCTTGGTGATGCTGCCGACACGATGCCGCATGTCGGCCGTGACGGGGCGACCGGTGTCGACATCGGCGACCCCCACGGCGCCGCGCCAGGTCGTGTCGCCATCGCGCACCTCGGCGAACAAGCCCGGCATCCCGGCGCGGTGGACGTTCTCCATGGCGGCGTTGAGCTGTGCGGAATCCAGCGTGTTCCTCACGACATGAGTTCCTTTCGTATGGCCGCAGTGAGCTCCCCGACGACCGTCCGACCCGGGTGAGGGGGCACGATCGGCATGCCGGCCCGCCTGCTGCCGGGACCCCTCGGCACGCCCATGTCCCCATTATGCACGCGGTGCGTGCAACACCAAGTGCATAGACTAGGCTGAACCCCGGCGAGAGGAGCGAAATGGCAGGCCGAAGGCGCTGGTCGACCGAGGAGATCCTGGAAGCGGCAACGGAGTTGCTGCGCACGAGCGACGCCGAGTCGTTCAGCGTGCGCAAGCTCGGCGCCGTACTCGGGACCGATTCCTCCAGCCTCTACCGGCACTTCCGCAGCAAGACCGAACTACTGCGCGCGGTGGCCGACCGGATCCTCCTGGCCGCCATGGACGGGCACCGCCCCGAGGGCGACTGGAAGCAGCGCATCACGGCCCTGGCCCTGCGCGTGAGAGAGGCCTTCGGTCAGCAGCCCCAGCTCGCCGCGGTCTGGGGTCGCTACGCGTCGAGCGGCACCGGTTCCCGGCTGGTCATGGAAGAAGTACTGCAGGCCCTGCGAGCATCCGGACTGCCCGACGAGGAAATTCCAGCCCGCTACCACCGGATCGCCGTCCTCATCGCCGCGTTGATCGCCTCCGAGGCCGGGGTCAGCACGATCACCCCGGAGGAGTACGAACAGGGCCAGGAGCTGTTCCGCGTCGCCGTACTCGGCGCCGACCCCGAACGCTTCCCCGCTCTCGCCCACTTCGCCCGCGACGTCCGCCCCCTCGGGGCAGACCGCCAGGCCGCCTTCGAAGAGATCCTCGCCGCCCAACTCGCCCACATCGAGGCGGCAATCCCCCCGAGCCGGCCGTCTGGCTCGGGGAGTGGACGCGATTGACCGTCACCGCGAACTGGTGGACGTACAGGGCGAGAGCCCGCTCCACCGGCACGCGGCGCCCGGCAACGTCAGCACGACAGCCGGCCACTGCGGTTCGGCCGCGATCCGCGCAACATCCTTGCCGCCGGCGCCGGCCCCACGCACTCCTTGTGCCCGGGAGCGCCGCGGCAGAGATTCACCTGTTCGCAGACGAGGCGGACCCCAAGCCGGGGAGCGTTACTCGGCTAGCCGTTCCCTGCGCTGGTCAGAATCGCGCCCGCGACGACATCGAAGAGTCGATCAGCACGCGGCTTGAGCGAGGGTTGATCGCCGAGCCAAGCGAGCATGGCCACCAGGGCGAACACGTCCGTGCCATCGATATCGCTCCGCGCCGAGCCCGCAGCCTGGGCGCGGGTGAGGAGCCGCGCACCGGCTGCGCGCAGGGTGACGCACGAAGCGTGGAGTGCGGATTCGGTGTCCTCGATGGCGGCTGCCATCAGCACGGTCACACCTCGGTACTCGGTTGTCCACGCGACGCAGTCGCGCAGCCACGTAACGAGAGCGTCTTCGGGCGAGGCCGACGTCTCGAGCGCACCCGCCTTCGCCGTCAGTTCGTCGAAGCTCGAGCGGAGCAGGGCGTCGAGCAGCGCCTCCCGCGTCGGGAAGTGACGCAGCAGCGTCGCGAGCCCGACATCGGCCCTGCGCGCGATGTCGCGCATGGCCACGTCGACGCCCTGCTCGGTGATGGCGGTACCCGCTACCGCGAGCAGGTGGTCGCGGTTCTTCCTCGCATCGGCCCGCATCTGCCCCCCTTGACTTCCGGATCAGTGGTCCATATATTCGGATCAGTGATCCGGAAAAACGGACCATTGATTCATTTAGTTTACCCCGTGAGAGAAACAGGAGAGCGACCGGTGCCCAAGCGGACCATGAAAGCAACCGGCTGCACGGGTTCGGCGGCCCTGAGGTGCTGCGTCTCGAGGAGGTGCCGGTTCCCGAGCCGGGTCCGGGTGAGGTGCTCGTGCGCGTGCACGCGGTAGTCCTCAACCCTCCTGACTGGTACGCGCGTGAGGGAATGCCCGACATCCCTCCCGAGCTCAGGCCCTCGTTCCAGCTCCCTCTGATTCCCGGGACCGACGTCTCAGGCGTCGTGGAAGCCGTCGCCGCCGACGTCAGCGGCTTCGCGGTCGGTGACGAGGTGATCGGCCTCCTGCGCTTCCCCACCGTTCTCCAGAGCGGTGCGTACGCCGAGTACGTCACCGCGCCGGCGTCCGACCTCGCCCTCAAGCCGGCCGGAATCGACCACGTGCACGCCGCTGCCCTGGCGATGTCGGGGTTGACCGCGTGGCAGTTCCTGATCGAGCTCGGGCACGATCATCCCTCCCCGTTCCAGGAGGCCCAGCACCGCCCGATGGCACTCGACAGTGGGACCACCGTGCTCGTCAACGGCGCAGCCGGTGGCGTGGGACACCTCGCCCTCCAGCTGGCCAAGTGGCAGGGCGCCCGCGTCATCGCCGTGGCCTCCGGCGCCCACGAGACGTTCCTGCGCGACCTCGGCGCCGACGAGTTCATCGATTACACCAAGGAGCGGCCCGAGGAGGTCGTCCGCGACATCGACCTGGTCCTGGACGCCGTCGGCGGCCCTCACAGCAGGCGCTTCCTGCGCACCCTCAAACGCGGCGGGTCCCTCTACCCCGTGTACTTCGGCCAGTTCGACGACGAGGAGAACGCGAAGCTGGGTGTCACGGTCACGGCCGTGACGGTCCGCTCGAGCGGCGCGCAGCTCACCGAACTGGGCAGTCTGGTCGACGCGGGAAGGATCCGCGTCGCGATCGACAGCACGTTCCCGCTCGCGGAAGCCCGAGCGGCGCACGAGCGCGCCGCCCAGGGGCATCTCCAGGGCAAGATCGTGCTCACGGTCGCTTAGGCACCGGAGACGCCGACCGCCCTACACGGGTTTCCCGTCAGGGTGGTCAGCGAAGCCGCCTGCGTCAGCTGGTGAGCGAGCAGTTCACGGGCCGCGAGCGTAGGCTGGAGATCACGTTCCGCGAGCATGGCGCCGAGGCTTGCACTCGCGTCCGGGTAGCCGAAGGAACGGGCGCCGCCAGGCGTGATCAACTACCTGCGCATCTCCTGATACTGACAATGCTCCGCCAGTTGCGGGCCTTCAGCGGCCATGCTCCAGCCGGAAGACGGCACAGGAGGTCGTTATGGGCACCGCACAGCAGGACGGTGCAGCGAAAGTCGATGAAGAGCCCACCATGGCCATGAACATCGAGGCCGTCGTGATGCCGGTGGCTGATGTCGATCGTGCCCTGAACTTCTACCAGGGCTTGGGGTGGAGGCTCGATGCGGACTTCGAGGCGGGCCCGGAATTCCGGATCGTACAGCTGACTCCTCCAGGGTCGGGATGCTCGATCCAGTTCGGCCGCGGAGTCACTTCTGCGGCAGCAGGCTCCTCCCAGGGCACATACCTCGTCGTCAAAGACCTCGAGCAGGCCCGCGCCCGGCTGATCAGCCAGGGTGCCAAGGTCAGCGAGGTCTTCCACCGCGTCTACGAGACCGGCGCCCAGGAACAGGTGAACGGCCCACATCCTCATGGCCTCAGTTACCAGTCGTACGCGACGTTCAGCGACCCGGACGGCAATGGGTGGCTGCTTCAAGAGGTCCGAGAGCGACAGCCGGGACGATGACGGCCGCGACCGAAAAGGTCATGTCACGGCGATCACCCGCGTGAGATCTGCCGGCGACCGAGGCGGGACGGTTTCACGCTTCATCCCCAGCGGTCGTACGGCATGGTGCACCCCGAGGTGGGGCTCAGAGGCGACCTCGGGGTTCGGGTCACCGACTCGATTGACTGCTCAGCAGGAGGCCAGCACATGATCAGAGTCATACGGCCGCTTCTTCACGGCGCTGTCGCAGGACTCGCTGGTACGACCGCACTCAATATTGCGGGCTATGCCGAAATCGCGCTTCGAGGTCGGCCCGTCAGTGAAACACCCGAGATCACCGTGCGCACCCTTGCCGAGAAGCTCGACATCCGAATCCCCGGGGACGATGAAGTCCGGGAGAACCGGATCGCCGGCCTCGCGCCCTTGACCGGGTACACCGTGGGGCTGGGCATGGGGGCCGCACTGTCAGTGGCACAGGCTGCTGGCTGGCCTCCGACGAAGACTTCTCGCTATGCCTTTGCTTCTCTCTTCGCCCTGACTGTCACCAATGCGCCGATCATGCTGCTGGGCATCTCGGATCCACGGACCTGGGCACCCTCGGACTGGGTATCAGACATCATCCCCCACGTGCTCTTCGCTGCGGTCACCGTCCGCGTCCTCGAAAAGCTGGAAACATCGGGCATCAGGCGTGAGGCAGTGAGGGGTTTGCTGTGCACATCCGTCTGCCGTTGACCGCCCACGACTGATACAGCAGGTTGCGCGGGCCGCGAGCCTCGGCCCCAGGCTCTCGCCGACCATGACGTCATGCGAGCGGAACAGGACGCCGAGGCGGCGCATGCTGCGTGTCGGCAATGCCGTATGGCGCCGGGTGCTTCCCGGCTCGAGTCCGACCCATACCGGCGAGTAAACGAGCTATCGCCTGCCGCGTTCCGCATCCGACTTCATTCCGCACGCGAAGCGTGAACCTCCCCATCGGCGCAGCCTGTTGGAGTTCTTGAGCGGAGTTCGTGAAGCCGCGAACTCTACACTTTCACCCGTTTGAACCCATTAATCCGGAATGTTACCGTTTCCCTCTGGGGCTTGAGTTCCCGCGCCGCCCGTCGGTCGACCTCGCAGATGCCCTGCGAGGCTCGCACGCGTCAACGGCTGCCACATCGATGGATGCCAGCGCCCGCCTCGTCGGTCCTGGGCGCGCGTATCCGTGTCCAGCTCACGGGAGTTACTCGGTTCAGCCCCTGGCCCGCAGGGGCGGGCCCGGTGCTCGTCAGGGAGAGGACATGTCCGCATCAACCGACACCTCGACAATCCAGCCGTTCACTTTCGACTTCCCCGATGCGGAACTGGATGACCTCCGAGCTCGGATCGCCGCGACGCGCTGGTCCGAGCCGGAGACCGTCAGGGACCAGTCGCAGGGGACACCTCAGAAGACGCTCAAGGAACTGGCTCGCTACTGGGCCGAGGAGTACGACTGGCGCAAGGTCGAAGCCAAGCTGAAGGCGCTGCCGCACTTCACGACCGAGATCGACGGGCTCGACATCCACTTCATCCACCTCAGGTCGAAGCATGAGGATGCCCTGCCGCTCCTCGTGACGCACGGCTGGCCCGGTTCGGTCATCGAGCAGCTGAAGATCATCGAGCCGCTCGCCGATCCCACCGTCCACGGCGGGACTGCCGCCGACGCGTTCCACCTGGTGGTGCCGTCGATGCCCGGCTACGGCTTCTCAGGCAAGCCGACCGAGAGCGGCTGGAACCCCCAGCGGATGGCCAAGGCATGGGGCGAGCTCATGAATCGCCTCGGGTACACCCGCTACGTCGCCTCGGGCGGCGACTGGGGCGCGATCGTCACCGAACAGATGGGACTCCAGGAGCCCGAAGGACTGATCGGCTTCCACACCAACATGGCCAACGCGGTTCCACCGGACATCATGACCGCCATAGAGGGAAGCGCTCCGCTGCCCCCCGACGTCTCCCTCACCCCGGAAGAGACCGAAGCCGTCGAGCAACTCCGATCCGCCTACGCGGACGTGCCCTACGCGTACCAGATGGGTACCGCCCCCCAGACGCTGGCCGCTCTGGTGGACTCGCCTGTCGGTCTCGCGGCGTTCATGCTCGACCACGACTGGCAGAGCCTGGAGATGATCTCCCGGTCCTTCGCAGGAAAGCCCGAAGGACTCACGCCCGACGACGTCCTCGACAACATCACGCTGTTCTGGCTGATGAAGTCGGCCGTGTCCGCGGCACGCCTGTACTGGGAGAACGCTCGGGCCGGGATCTCCTTCTTCGGCGCCAAGGGAGTCAAACTCCCCGTCGCCGTCAGCGTCTTCCCCACCGAGATGTACCGGCCCCCGAAGAGCTGGGCAGAGAAGGCCTACCCGCACCTCATCCACTACAACAAGCTCCCCAAGGGAGGCCACTTCGCCGCATGGGAGCAACCCGACTACCTCATCGAAGACATCCGCACCGGCCTGCGTTCGCTGCGTACGTGACCTGTCGGGCCACGCCCTCGGTCAGCGAGTACCCGGGAGGCTGATTCATTGGCGGGCCCCTCACAGCTTCCCCGGCCGTGAGGGGCTCCGGGCAGAGCAACACCGCTGACGTCCACCGGAGTTCTCCCGTTCAGCGCACGCGAGTGCCCGACGGACTGACACCGGCGCAAAGCACTCGCCGACCGAGCAATCACCGCCGCACTGCTCAGATCACTGACCGCCGCTGGGAAAGGATGGCTGCACCATAGCCAGTTGACATGTCGTCAGCAGAACCTTTGAGTGTCGCTGTCCAGCCAGACCCCCGCGCGATCGGGCGCCGCGGCGTGGTCCGGCAGCGCAGTTGATCAGCAGCCCTCTCCCTCTCGGGCGCCTCGCCCGGCCGTGCCGTGCAGCAGCCACCGGGGGACCACATGCGTCTGGCCGGGCGGACACCTAGGCTAAAAGGATGCATTTGCGACAAACGTAATCGAGGAGGCGCATGTGTGATGGCGAAGATCTTGTTCATCGTGAGTGGGGCGACGTACTGGGTACTCAAGGACGGCACGCGGTACGCAACCGGTTACTGGGCCGAGGAGTTCGCCAACCCCTACAAGGCCGTCACGGATGCCGGCCACGAGGTCGTGGTTGCGACACCGGGCGGAACGACCCCGAACGTCGACATGATGAGCCTGCGCCCATCGATGGCAGGCGGTGAGCAGGGAGCCCTGGACCTGGAAGCCATCATTCGCGACGCCGAGGTGATGCGCCGCCCGATCAAACTGTCGGACGTACGCCTCGAGGACTACGACGCGGTCTACCTGCCGGGCGGTCATGGCCCGATGTCGGACCTCGCCTTCGACGCGGACGCCGGCCGGCTGCTGACAGCCCAACTCGCCTCGGGCAACCCGCTCTTCATCGTGTGCCACGCTCCCGCCGCGCTGCTGTCCACCAGGATCCACGGTGTGTCGCCCTTCAAGGGCTACAAGGCCACGGGCTTCACCAACGAAGAGGAAGAGGGTGTCGGACTGGCTTCCAGGGCGCCTTGGCTGCTGGAGACGGAGCTGAAGGAGAAGGTCGGCGTCGAGTACAGCCGCGGACCGATCTGGGAGCCGTACATGGTCGAAGACCGCAACCTGGTCACCGGGCAGAACCCCCACTCCGCAGCGATTCTGGCGGAGCGAATGCTGAAGATCCTCGCCTGACAGACACGGCTGGATCTGCACAGTTCCGTCCGATCCCCCCGCAAGCGGGTACCGCAGGCCCGGCGTTTCCATTTCCATGATCTCCGGGAGGACTCTGACCGCACCCGCTGAGGCGAAGGCGAAGCGCACCTGACATTTCTGCGGGCGCACCAGGCCGCATCCACCACCCGCGACGACTCGGCGAGAGGATGGCGCACGGCCGTGTGCGGCACCTGGCACACAGCCTGGTCCGCCGATCGAATCATGATCGTCCGTGGTGTCGTGCGCGCGCTCAGGTGAGGCCGCTCGGCGGCGGCATGGCGCGCAGACCCGCTAGAACGTGTAGCGGGTGTGGCTGAATACCTGGCCATCGTGCCCGAAGCTGTACGCCGTGCCGGGTGTCACCGCAAACAGCAGGTCGTTGCCCGTGCGGATGCTGTCGCCGTGGCCGTAGAAGATCCCCTCCGGTGAGGTGATGCGGTCTCCGTACTGCGCCTCGAACGCGGCGATGACCTCGTCCCGCCGCGCCGGCTCCGTGACCCGCTCCGCCGTGCCCTCGATCACGATGTCGAGGCCTTCGGCGAATGAGTTCTGCCCTGTGGTGAGGGCGCAGTGGTCATTGCCGGCCAGGTTCTTCGCCTTCTGCTCGCCGGGCCCGACGCTGAAATACAGCGCCCCGTCGTGCCAGGCGGCGATCAGCGGAGTGACGTGCAACCGGCCGTCCGGCCGGACCGTGGTGAGCCAGAAGATCTCGGCAGCTTGCAGCCGGCGCTGGGCCTCGCTCCAGTCGGTCGCCTTGACGTCCTCCGTACCGGGGCGCGGGTTGAGCGCTGAGCTGTAGCGGGCGTCGAGCTCGGTCTTCGGCTGCTTCGGCGTCATGCGGAACTCCTTCCCTCGTCCTGTGACAAAGGCTACGCAGCCCAGCCGCGCGGCGCTCGGCCCGGCTTCCTGCAGAGATCACCGGGCACGAGGACACTGTGGAGCGGCGCCGCTGTCCGGGCAGTCCGCCCAGGTCAGCTCCGGTCCGCCATGGTCCGGCAAGGGGCCGAACGGACCACACCGGTACATTCCAGCGCTCCGCAGTACACAGGGCGTGGCATCGTGGAAGCCAAGATCTGACAGGTTGGCCGGGCGTGCGGGCAGGTGGATCGTGAACGGACCCGTCATCGACTTCCAGGCCGTTTTCCAGGCCCTGCCGGGCGCGGTCGCACTGCTGACGCCGGACCTGGTGTACGCGGACGTCAACGAGGCGTACCTGTCCATGTCCGGTCGCACCCGTGACCAGCTCATCGGCCGCTACGTCTTCGATGTCTTCCCCGACAACCCCGGCGACCCGGACGCCACGGGTGTGCGCAATCTGCATGCCTCACTGCGGCGCGTGGCTGCCACCGGTGAGCGCGACACCATGGCCCTGCAGCGCTACGACGTGGCGGACTCCGAGCAGCCCGGCGTATGGCAGGAGCGGTACTGGAGTCCCGTCAACGTCCCCGTCCTCGCGCGGGACGGCACCGTGACACTGATCGTGCACCGGGTCGAGGAAGTCACCGAACTCATCAAAGCCCGCGGCAACCGCGGTGGCGGCGACCGCACCCAAGTCCTCGAGGCCGAGCTCTACACCCGCGCCCGGGAGCTGCAGGAACTCAACAAACGCCTGCGCCAGGCCCATGCCCGCGAACGCGAGGTCGCCCTCCACCTCCAGCAGTCGATGCTGCCCGCGCCGCGCCCCCTGGGCCACCACCGAGCAGCCGTCCGCTATCGGCCCGCCACGGGAGCCTTGAACGTGTGCGGCGACTGGTACGACCTCGTGGACCTGCCCGAGACAGGCCGTACGGCCGTCGCCGTCGGAGACGTCGTCGGCCACGGCCTGCGGGCGGCAGGCGTCATGGGCCAGCTCCGCAGCGCCCTGTCCGCTGCCTCCCGCGTCGCCGGTGGCCCGGCCGAAGCCCTGGAGGTCCTCGGCCTGTACGCCCGATACGTCGACGGCGCCGAATCCACCACCGCCGCATCCGTCTTCATCGACTGGGCCGGCCGCACCCTCACCTACAGCAGCGCCGGCCATCCCCCACCGGCGGTGTGCGACCCCCAGGGCACCGTCACCTTCCTCGACCAGGCCACCGATCCCCCGCTCGGAGCCCGGCCCGAACACGTCCCCAGACCCCAGGCCCATGCCGCGTTCGCCGACGGCTCCGCACTCGTCCTCTACACCGACGGCCTCGTCGAACGCCGCCAGGAAGACATCGGCACCGGCCTCGAGCGCCTTGCCGACTCCCTCGCCCGTCACCGCACCGCCGACCCCGACAGGCTCAGCGACGCCCTCTTGGCCGACCTGATCCCTCCGGCCGGCCTCACCGATGACACCGCCTTGATCGTCGTGCGTCTGTGACCGGGAAACTGCGGACCCTAGGACACCCGGCCGGCTCGCCTCGGCACCTGTGACCGCGCCGCGCCCAGGACCGCCCTTGAGCGTGGTGGAGCACATGATCACGCCGCCCAGGCATCGTTCAGTTCCGTGAGGTGCCGTGTGATCGTGTGCCTTTCCTGAAAAGACGTTCCGAGCAGGGAGACGTGTTTCCAGCTGAGGGTGGCGTCGGGCTCGATGAGGAAGACAGAGCGTCGAAGTCCGATCCACGGGGCAGCTATGCCGAACCTCCGGGCCACTGTGCGGTCGCTGTCCGACAGCAGTGGCATCCTCAGGCCGTGTTTCCTGGCGAACTCCTCGTGGCTGTCGACGCTCTGTGGGCTGATCGCCCACACCTGCGCCCCGCAGTCGATGAATTCCTCGAGACCGCTGGAGTAGGAACACAACTGCCTCGTGGACACACCACTGTCGTCTGCGGGGTAGAAGGCCAGGACGAGCGGCTGCTCCCGCCTGCGCGACAGTGAGAAGTCCTGCCGCAGGAATGCGTCTCCGACCAGGACGCCGCCCGGCAGGGTGAAGGTCTCGACAGGATCGCCTATTGCAGGAGACACGATGGTCCACTCCCTCGTACGTCAGTAGCCACTGCTGGAACCACCCCTCGAAGGGGCATTGAATGACGCAGGATCCGAACGACCGGCCAGCAGAGCATGCAAGGTGGCGGGCCCACCTCGGTCGATGGTCGTCCTGGTCGTTCTCACAGGGACCATTCGGAGCCGGACGGCGAACGGATGGGTGCATCACTCGGCCGAATAGAGATCATCAGCGGTGGCCCGCCGATTCGGCACAGGAGCCGCAGGTCGGCCGGCGAGGAGCCGGCAGTCGTACGGCTGCCGGTCGCCCGAAAGGGTGACGTTCGGTCGGATCGCCATCCTCGAACGCAGCTGGATCCGGGTCTTGTGAGGTGGCGGGAGGTGCGAGCGGCGCATCCTGCGGCCGGCCGTGGCGGGTGGAGGCAGCCCCAGGCACGGTGCCAGGTATCTCCAGGGGAAAGGTGCCCGGGCAAGAGGGCGCAGGAAACAGCCGGTTCCCTGCGTGCTTTCCGCGGTCCCCCACTTCCCGTCAGCAGCCTGCTGGTGATCAGCGAAACACCGGTTCGGACACCCTGTTGCCTGGCAGCACAGGTGGTGTCCGAACCGGTGTCGTAAAGCGTTCAGCGCGTACCTGGTACACAGTCCCGCACGGCTGAGGCACGGCTCACGCCAACCGGCTGCGGTCTCCTGGGGAAGTCTGAGTCGACGACCGAGCCCGGGTCTACTCGCGGGTTGGATACCGTCGGGCCCGTGATGCCCGAGTGAGCGTTTGCCGGCCGGCCACCGGTCAGAGATTCCCTCACCGCGTCAGCCGCAGCGAGTGGCACGGTGATCGCATCCCACCGGGGCGGAAGGCGACGTTCGGGATTCCTCCACATAGGTTATTCGGAGCGGACGACCCGCTGGATCGCCCGCGCGGGCCACGACTTCCATGCCCCACCCGTCCGACGTCGATGTCCCGGCGTCGTCGGTCCTCTCCGGTGGGAAGGCCCTCGACGTCGCCGGATATCACGCACCGGGGGCGCGAAAGACGACCTGCCGCCGGGCGGCCTCATCGATCTCGTCGACGGTGAGCAGAGGGACGGCCCGGGTGTGGAGGGCTCCGCTGGCCTTGACGGTGAGGCTGACGGCGGCCATGGAGACCGGGTCGGGGAAGTCGAGGATGAGCACGATGTCGTCCTCCCCGAAGGCGAAGTACATGGCTTCGACCTGCCCGCCGAGTCCGGTGACGACCTGCTCGACGGCGGCGCGACGGCCGCTCGCGCCTTCATCGAGCAGCCCCTTGGCGCCCTCGGGCGTGTACGTGGCCTGGATGAGAAACTTTGGCATCGGGATGCTTCCTGCCCATCGCTTGTCAGGTCTGCATGGCCTTCCCGGTATCGCGTCCGCCGCTATCCGCGGTTCGGCGGATTCACTCGTTGGAACCCCAGCCCCTCGGATGGCCAAGGTGGTCGACCGAGCCCCTCGCGACATCTCTGTCATTGACGGCATGGTCGGCATCGTCGGCGAGCGGACGCTCACCGCGCTGCACGAAGTGCAGCAGTCCGACGCGGGCAAGCAAGGCAACCGTGGGGCGGGGAGCGCAGCAGGCCGAAGTCTCGCGCCCCCACGGCGGGAGCGGGGACCTCGTCCGCTGACTCGCCCCCTGGCAGCGGGGAGGGGCGGGCAGTCTGTGACATGCCGCCGACGAAGCGTCTCTGATGATGGGCGCTGACCGCCCCACAGTCTCAGTCGCCGAGTATCCGCTCCCACAGCAGCCCGTCCCGCCAGCTCCCGTCGAGAAAGATCGAGGAGTGCGCGACGCCGTACGGGCTGAAGCCGTTGCGGCGCAGCACCCGCTGCGACGCAAGATTCTCCAGATTCGTGGACGCCTCGGCGCGGTGCAACCCGAGTTCGTCCGTCATGACCTGGAGCACAAGCCCGACGGCGTGCCTGGCGTGCCCTTGGTTCTGGGCGGGGCCGGCGATCCAGTATCCGACGGAGCCGCGGCGCAGGTGCGGCTGCGGCAGGATGCCTCCGACCGTGACCTGCCCGATCACCTGGTCGTCGGCGAGCACCACGCCCGGCCAGACCGTGCCGGCCCGGTATCCGGCCAGCAGGCTGTCGATCCTCTCCGCCTGGCCCTCCGGCGTGAAGAAGTCTGCCGGCTGGGCCGGTTCCCACGGCCGGAAGGCCTCGAAGTCCCGCACGCGATGCCCTGCGATCGGGGCGGCATCGGCGGGCTCGATCAGGCGGATCCTGGTGCTGCTACGCATGGGCTGATCCTCGTCGCGGTGCGTCGGATGAGCCGGACAGCCTAAGCGAGGTCCCCGCTCCCGTGCATCGAACGCCCGCCGGAGGATCGAGTCGATCGCGCAGCTCGTGCTCTTGCGAACCATCCCAGATACCGGATGTCGAGCTGCACCGGTGCGGGCTGACGTGAGAAGAAGTCGAGCACCTCGGACGCGCCCGGTCCTCGACCACCAGCCAGGGCCTGGGCAGGTCGTCGCAGTGAGCGAGCACCTCGCCAAGGTGGCCAGTTCGACGAAGCGCTGAAGTCGGCGGCGGGGGTGGCGGCGTGGCGCTGCGAGGCGAGCAGCTACGGGGAGGGAACTCCGGAACTCCCCTGTGCCAGGGCCCGTTTCCCTGTGTGCCGCCTTGTATCGATGGTTTGACACAAGATGGCGGCCAGGGCATCTTGTACCCACTACTTGATACAAAATGATCTGGGGGGATCTCCATATGCTCGACACCGCCCCGCTCCAGTCCCAATTCCTCGACCACGCCGAGCACTACGCCCGCTGGTCCGGGCTGGCCATCGGCCTCGTGATCGCACAGCAGTTGGTCACGATGGAGAGCGGCGACATCACGATGCCCCTCGTGTTCGCCGTCACCGCTTTCGGCCTGTGTGCGGTGGGCGGTGTCCTGCTCGGCGACGCCCTGACCCTGCGTCCCCAGGAAGCGGTACGTACCGCGAGTCTCGCCCCACGCCTGGTCCGACACCAAGTCCCGCCCCGCATGGCGCCCTTGCTTCTCCTCCAGGCGGCATCCCTCGTCACCCTGCTGGTGATCGGTGCGGTCACGGCCTCCTCCGGCCCCGGCCGAACAGGCAGAGCGGGGCGTGTCCTCACCGTCACCTGCGAAGGGATGCCCGCATCCCTCGGTCCCTGGCCCGGCCTGTACTACAGCGGCCCGATGTTCGCCGCCCTCGCGGTCGGAACCCCCGTCTGCGTCTGGGCCTTGCGCCGTATCGCCCACGGCCCGGGTGACGACCAGCAGCGCCGCGACCGCGCGTGGGCGATCACCGGAGCCTGGGGACTGCTGGTGTCGAGCCAGGTGCTTCTCGTCGTACTGATGATCTTCGTCGCACTTACGGAGAAGGCTTGCGCCGGCCCGCTGGGCGTCGCCACCATCGCAGTGATCTGTCCCCTGGGCATGCTGGGCCTGTTCACCTTCTACTGGTCCCTCGTCACCGTCGTGGCACCCCGGGCGGTCGAAGACGAGACAGCCGACGATGGGACTTTCGAGGATGAGTGACCCCGCCGTCCGCGTCGACACCACCAGCCAGGTACCGCCCTACGAACAAGTACGCGCCCAGCTGGCCGCGCTGATCCGCACCGGCCGGCTGGCCGAGGGCGAACGCCTGCCGACCGTGCGCCAGCTCGCCACCGACCTCGGCCTGGCACCGGGCACCGTGGCCCGCGCCTACCGAGAGCTGGAAGCCGCAAAGCTGATCCGCACCCGCCGTGGTGCGGGCACCCGGGTCGCCGCACTCCCGTCCGCGCCGCACGCACACGACGCCGACCAACTCGTCACCCTTGCCCGGGACTTCAGCTCCGCCGCCCGAGCGCTCGGCGCCGACAACGAGGACATCCTGACCGCCGTCCGCGACGCCCTGGACCCCGAGGCCGCCTCCACTTCAGCCACCGCCGACAACGAAGCGGGCGGCCTCAAAACGGCCAAAGCGTCGGCGCACATGCCACGGACGGGACTTCAACCAGCTCAGCGACGCCAAGGAAACGAGCGTCCATTCCGATCATGATCGCGCATGATCGGCCACATGAGTCCGGCCCCAGACCGGACCGCAGGAGCAGCGCGTCCGTCAGCTCCCGAAGGCGACGCCGGGCAGCCCCCCGCCGGCATCCGGCAGCACCAGTAGCGAACCCGACAGCGGGTGCGGGCGGGCGAGGCCGGTGCGAGCCGTGGTGATGTAGAGGTCGCGCAAGCCCGGGCCGCCGAAGGTGCAGGCCGTGGGGCGGCGGACCGGGAGGGCGATGGTGCGGTCGAGGTCGCCGGCCGGAGTGTAGCGGCGGAGCTGGGCGCCGTCCCACAGGGCGACCCATACACAACCGTCGGCGTCGACGGTCAGGCCGTCCGGGAAGCCGGCCCCTTCCTCGATGGTGGCCAAGGGGCGTCGGTCGACGGGGAGTTGCCCGTCGAGCCGGCAGACGTCGATGCGGCGGGTGGGGCTGTCGATGTAATAGACGAGGCTCCCGTCGGGACTCCAGCCGGTGCCATTGCTGACAGACACCGCGGAGAAGAGCTCGGTGGTGGTGCCGTCGGGGGTGACCCGGAAGAGGTTGCCGCCGCCGGTCCGCTCGTCATAGCGCATGGTGCCGGCCCACAGGGAGCCGTCCGGCGCGACGGCCGCATCGTTGCCCCGGCGACCGGGTACGGGGTCGCGTACGAGCCAGGAGAACGCGCCGTCCGCGCCGTACAGCGCCACGCCGTCGCGGAGGTTGACCACCAGGCCACCGTCTTTGCGCGGCTTGGCCGCGCCGACGTGCTGTTCGGTGGCTTGCACCGTGCGGCAGTTGCTGCCCGGCTCGTACGTGTGGATGCGCGAGCCCAGGATGTCCACCCAGATCAGCCGCCCGGTGGCCGGATCCCAGGTGGGGCCCTCGCCCAGTGCAGCCGATTCCCTGACCGCGACCTCGACAGCCGTCACCGGGGGCCGCCGCGATGGCCGAGGCTCGTGGACAGGTCTCCCGCGCCCTTGACCGCCAGCTCGGCAAGTTCGGCTTCGCGCTCCTCCGACCAGCGGATCATGGGGACCGAGATGGAGAGGGCGGCGACGATGCGGCCAGAGCTGTCGCGCACGGGGGCGGCCACGCAGCTCACGTCCGGATTCGACTCCCGGTGTTCGACGGCGATGCCGCGACGGCGGGTCTCGGCGAGGGCGGCGCGCAGTTCGTCGGGATCGGTGATGCTGTTGTGGGTCATCGCGGCCAGTTCGCCCGCTTCCTCGATCCGGGAATTCAGCTCGTCGGTCGGGAGCGCGGCGAGGAGCATCTTGCCGACCGAGGTGCAGTGCGCCGGGAGCCTTCGTCCCGCGGCCGAGACCATCCGGACCGCGTGAGTCGAGTCGACCTTGGCGATGTAGATGACGTCCAGATTCTCGAGGATCGCAACATGCACCGTCTCGTCGCAGGTGCCGGCGACCTCACGGGCCACCCGCTGGCCTTCGGCGGCGAGGTCGAGCTGTTCCGCGTACCGGCTGCCCAGCTGGTAGCTGCGCACCCCGAGGCGGTAACGGCCCGGCTGCCCGGGGACGACAACCAGATAGGAGCGAGCCACCAGCGTCGTGACCAGCTCGTGCACCGTGGTGCGGGGCAGCTGGAGCTTGCGGGTGATGTCCGGCGAGGTGAGCGTTCCTTCGCCGTCCAGGAACAGTTCGAGCACGTCCAGCGCCCTGGTCACCGCGGGGACAAGACGTCCCATGTCCCTCACCCTTCCCTGCTGTTCGAAATTCCGGTCAATGACCGGTATGCCGAACACAGGTTAGGCACAGCCCCGTTCGCCGGGCAATGGTCATGCCCGTTCGCTTGCCGATGATCCTGCGGGCTTGTCCCTTGCGCAGTCCATTGACACTCCCGGGAGGGCTTGTCTACGGTCACGCCAACATTTCGAACGTGTGACGAAATTTCGAACAACCGAGATCCGGACTCGAGGGGCAACTGCCGTGCGCATCACGGGAATCAGTACTCATGTCGTCGGGACGCCCTGGCGCAATCTCACCTACGTTCTCGTGCACACCGACGAGGGCCTCACCGGGGTCGGCGAGACCCGCATGCTCGGCCGGACGGACGCACTGGTCGGCTACCTCCGCGAGGCGGAGGCGAACCACATCGCCGGTTCGGACCCGTTCGCCGTGGAAGATCTCGTGCGTCGCACGAAGTACGGCGACTACGGCCGCGCCGGCGAGATCGTCATGTCCGGTGTCGCGGTTGTCGAGATGGCGTGCTGGGACATCAAGGGCAAGGCCCTCGGCGTACCGGTCTGGCAGCTGCTCGGCGGTCAGGTGACCGACACGGTGAAGGCGTACGCCAACGGCTGGTACACGACCGAGCGGACCCCGGAGGCCTACCACAAGGCGGCCCAGGAGGTCGTGGCGCGCGGCTATCGTGCACTGAAGATCGACCCGTTCGGGACCGGGCACTTCGAGCTGGACCACGAGCAGAGCCTGTACGCCGTGGCGCTGATCGAGGCGGTACGCGACGCCATCGGGCCCGACACCGAGCTGATGCTGGAGATGCACGGGCGGTTCAGCCCCTCGACGGCGGTGCGGCTCGCCCGCGAGCTGGCGCCGTTCAAGCCGGCCTGGCTCGAGGAGCCGGTCCCGCCGGAGAACCTCAAGGCCCTGGAGAAGGTCGCCGCGAAGGTGGACATCCCGGTCGCGACCGGTGAACGGATCCATGACCGGATCGAGTTCCGGGAGCTCTTCGAGTCCCAGGCCGCCGACATCATCCAGCCGGACCTCGGGCACATCGGCGGCATCCTGGAGACCCGCAAGCTGGCGGCGACCGCAGAGACCCACTACATGCTGGTCGCCCCGCACAACGTCGGCGGCTCGGTGCTCACCGCCGCCTCACTCCAACTGGCCGCCTGCACACCGAACTTCAAGATCCTGGAACACTTCAACGACTTCGCGGACGCGGAGATCAAGAAGGTGGTCAAGGGCGCACCCCAGGTCGACCCGGCGACCGGCTGCTTCGAGGTCTCGCACGCCCCTGGGCTCGGCGTCGAGCTGGATGTGGACGCGGCGGCCGAGTTCCCTCAGCAGAAGGCCCGCTTCGACCTGTGGGCCGAGGGCTGGGAGCAGAGGGCACCCCGGTGAGTCGCGCCACGAGCGAAACGACTCTCCTCCCGGCTGGTGGCGACCGCGGGACCGACCGCTCCCCTGACGGGGTCAACCGTTCCCTGGTCATCGAGCGGCCTGGTGAACACCGCCTGATACACGGCGAGTTGCCGGTACCCGGGCCGGGCGATGTCCTGGTTCGGGTCGCAGCCGCCGGCATCTGTATGAGCGACCGCGAGGTCTACGACGGGCACCGTGACGCCGCCTATGTCACCTATCCCGTGACCCCCGGGCACGAGTGGTCCGGGATCCTCGAGGCGGTCGGCGAGGGCGTCAATCCCACACTCGTCGGCCGCAAGACGGTGGCCGAAGGCTTCCGCGCTTGCGCGGTCTGCGCGCGCTGCCGGTGCGGAGAAACGAGCCTGTGCACCGGCGGGTACGCCGAGACCGGATTCACCGAACCGGGCGCGTTCGCCGACTGGATCACCGTGCCCGCACGCCTGCTGCACCTGCTCGACGACGACGCCGATCTACGGGCCGCAGCCCTCCTCGAGCCCGCAGCGGTGATCGCCGCGGCGGTGCGGGCCGGGCGCCCGACCCCGGGTGAGCGGATCGCCGTGGTCGGCGCGGGTACCCTCGGGCTGCTCGCGGTCCAGCTGCTTGCCGCTTGCTCGCCCGCCGAGTTGACCGTGATCGATCCGCGGACCGAACGCGGGGAACAGGCACGGCAGTTCGGTGCGACCGAGGGTCTGTCGCCGGGCGCAGCCGAGGCCGGGGCGCAGGGCCGCTTCGACCTGGTCGTCGAGACCGCGGGGGCGCCCACCACGGCCGCATCGTCCTGCCTCCTGGCACGCCGGGGCGGCCGAGTGGTGCTCACCGGGATGTTCTCACCGGGAGCCACCGGTATCGACCCGGTACATCTCTCGCTGAGTCAACTGGAGATCCGCAGCGTTTTCGGGGCCCCCTCGTCCGCATGGTCCGATGCGGTACGGGCCTTCGGCCTCGGACTGCTCGATCCCGCACCACTGATCACCCACGAGTTCCCGCTGGAGCGGTTCGACGAGGCCATCGCACTCGTCGGCGGCGCCGACCCGAAGACCGGGAAGGTGCTGCTCCGCCCCTGAGCCCGCGCCCAATGCGCCTCGCGAAGGACCGGCCTCAGACCGTACGGCGGTACGCAGCCGCCTGACAGACCGCATCCCGCCGTACGCCCACCAACTCGAACGTCGTCCGATATTTCGAACATGGGAGTCCCGTGAACGCCCCGTCCTCACCCCGTCGCCCAGGCGCCGACGCCCTGGCCGACATCGGCCACGCCGTGCCCGCCCTGGACCCGGCCGACACCTCCGCGCACTCCTTCCCCGACGGCGGCACCTGGCGCACCGAGATTCCCTCGGTCGAAGGCCCCGAGGCACTGTCCGTCGTCCTCAAGGAAAGTTCACGCCTCGACGTGCCGATCCACCGGATCAGCCAGGGCAGCGGCGTCTGGATGCTGTCCGACAGCGAGATCACCGAGATGGTCGAGGGGGCCGGAGAGCGCAACATCGAGCTCTGCCTGTTCACCGGTCCCCGCGGCACCTGGGACACCGGCGCCTCCGTCCGCACCGACTCACGCGGCGCCGGGCTGCGCGCCCGCGGGCACGACGCACTTGCGGGCTGCGTCGAAGACGCCGTACGCGCAACGGAGTTGGGCGTCACCTGCCTGCTCGTGGCGGACGAGGGCGTGCTCTGGACGCTGCATCGCGCACGCCTCGCGGGCGTCGTACCGAGCGACACCACGCTCAAGGTCTCCGCACTCATCGGACCCGTCAACCCCGCCTCGTACGCCGTGTACGAGCAGCTCGGCGCGGACTCGCTCAACGTCCCCTCCGACCTCACACTCGCTCACCTCACCGAGATCCGCCGAGTCTCCGCTGCACCCATGGACCTGTACGTCGAGGCGCCGGACGACCTGGGCGGCTATGTGCGGATGTACGAGATCGCCGAGCTGATCCGGCGCGGCGCACCGCTGTATCTGAAGTTCGGTCTTTCGAAGACGTCCGGGATCTACCCCTACGGGGCACACCTGCGCGACCTCACACTCGACACTGCCCGCGAGCGCGTCCGCCGTGGCCGCCTTGCCCTCGATCTGCTGGCCCGGCACGGAGCGGACGGTGGCATGTCACCGCTCGGCTCCCGCCTGCCCGGCGCGCTGAACCGCTTCAGCACGACCACCCCCGTCGACACCGCCCCAGGCCACGCGACCGACAAGGACTCCTGATCATGCGCATACGTACCGCGGCAATCACCGCAGCCTGCTTCACCCTCAGCCTCTCGCTCACCGCCTGCGGCCAGGACGGCTCGGGCGGCAGCGAGGAGAAAAGGGACCCCAAGGACGCCACGATCGGCATCGCGATGCCGACCAAGTCGTCCGAGCGCTGGATCTCCGACGGCAACAACGTCGTCAAGGATCTCAAGGCCAAGGGATACAGGACGAAGCTCGTCTTCGGCGAGGACGACCCGGACCAGCAGGTCTCACAGATCGAGAACATGATCACGCAGGGTGTGGACGCCCTGGTCATCGCGGCCATCGACAACAAGTCCCTGGACAACGTGCTCCAGCAAGCTGCCGACGCCAAGATCCCTGTGATCTCCTACGACCGCCTGATTCTCAACTCGGCACACGTCGACTACTACGCGTCCTTCGACAACGAGAAGGTCGGCAGGCTGCAGGGCACATACATCATCGAGCAACTCGGCCTGGACAGGGGAAAGAAGGGCCCGTTCAACATCGAGCTGTTCGCCGGCTCCAACGACGACAACAACACACGGTACTTCTTCAGCGGCGCGATGAAGGTACTGCAGCCGTACATCGACAAGAAGCAGCTCGTCGTCCAGTCCCGGCAGACCAAGCTCAACCAGGTCACCACTCTGCGCTGGGACGGCGGCACGGCCCAGCGGCGCATGGACGACCTGCTGACCTCCTCCTACGGGGGCTCCAAGCGCGTGGACGCGGTGCTCTCGCCGTACGACGGCATCTCCATCGGCATTCTCTCCGCGCTCCGCGGCGACAGCTACGGCACCAAGACCAAGCCGTGGCCGGTCGTCACCGGCCAGGACGCCGAGGTCGCCTCCGTGAAGTCGATCATCGCGGGCGAGCAGCGGCAGACCGTCTACAAGGACCTGCGCCAGCTCGCCAAGGTCGCCACGGGCATGGTCGACGCCGCGCTGAAGGGCGACAAGCCCGAGACCAACGACACCACCTCGTACAACAACGGCGCGAAGGTCGTCCCCGCCTATCTGCTCAACCCGGTCAGCGTGGACAAGAAGAACTACTCCAAGGAGCTGATCGACACCGGCTACTACAAGGAGAGCGACCTCAAGTAGCCGCCGCAGCCGGCCTTCCCCGCGCTCCGGACTTCGCGCCCGAGCCGGGGAGAGCCCCCATCAGCGACACCCCATCAGCGACAGAGAAAGGCACGACCATGGCGGGACCCGTCCTGGAAATGCGCTCGATCATCAAGACCTTTCCCGGCGTCAGGGCGCTCTCGGACGTCACCCTGACCGTCCGCCCGGGCGAAGTCCATGCCATCTGCGGGGAGAACGGCGCCGGCAAGTCGACCCTCGTGAAAGTCCTCTCCGGCGTCCATCCGCACGGCACCTACGAAGGAGACATTCTCTTTCAGGGCGAGCCGTGCCGGTTCAAGGACATCAGGGCGAGCGAGCAACGCGGCATCGTCATCATCCACCAGGAACTCGCCCTGGTGCCCTATCTCTCCATCGCGGAGAACATCTTCCTCGGCAACGAACACGCCACCCACGGCGTGATCAGCTGGGAGGAGACACTGCGGCACGCCTCCGAACTGCTGCGCCGGGTCGGCCTCGACGAGAACCCACAGACCCGGGTCGCCGACATCGGCGTGGGCAAACAGCAGCTCGTGGAGATCGCGAAGGCGCTCTCCAAGAAGGTGAAACTGCTGATCCTCGATGAGCCGACAGCGGCGCTGAACGACGAGGACAGCGGCAAACTCCTCGATCTCATCCTGGAGTTGAAGAACCACGGCATCGCCTCGATCATCATCTCGCACAAGCTGAACGAGATCGCACGGGTCGCCGACTCCGTGACCATCATCCGCGACGGACGCTCCATCGAAACCCTGGACGTGAAGGCTACGGAGACCACCGAGGAGCGGATCATCAGCGGCATGGTCGGCCGCGACCTCGACCACCGCTTCCCCGAACGTACCCCGCACCAGCCCGAACAGGACGCGTCACCGGCCCTGGAGATCCGAGGCTGGACGGTGCATCACCCGATCGACCGGCACCGCAAGGTCGTCGACAACGTCACGCTGAATGTGCGCCGCGGCGAGATCGTAGGAATCGCCGGACTCATGGGGGCGGGCCGCACCGAACTCGCGATGAGCGTCTTCGGCCGCACGTACGGGCGCTACGCGGGCGGCACGGTCCTCAAGGACGGCAAAGAGATCCGCACCAAGACCGTCTCCGAGACGGTCCGGCACGGGATCGCCTATGTCACCGAGGACCGCAAGCACTACGGGCTCAACCTCATCGACACGATCGCCCGCAACATCTCGCTCAGCGCGCTCGGCAAGGTCGCGCGCCGCGGCATCGTCGACGAGCACGCGGAGCGGCAGGTCGCCGAGGGCTACCGCAAGAGCATGAACATCAAGGCACCGACGGTCGCCGAGTCGGTCGGAAAGCTGTCGGGCGGCAATCAGCAAAAGGTCGTCCTCAGCAAATG
Source organism: Streptomyces sp. NBC_00306 (assembly GCF_036169555.1). Lineage (GTDB taxonomy): Bacteria > Actinomycetota > Actinomycetes > Streptomycetales > Streptomycetaceae > Streptomyces > Streptomyces achmelvichensis. The sequence goes on from NZ_CP108032.1 coordinate 152,817, forward strand.
GATCTTCGCAGGCCCGGACGTACTGATCCTCGACGAGCCCACCCGCGGCATCGACGTGGGCGCCAAATACGAGATCTACACGGTGATCGACAAGCTCGCCGCCCAGGGCAAAGCCGTCGTCTTCATCTCCTCGGAACTCCCCGAACTGCTCGGCATGTGCGACCGCATCTACACGATGTCCGCCGGCCGGCTGACCGGTGAACTGCCGCGGGCGGAGGCCACGCAGGAATTGCTGATGCGTCGGATGACGAAGGACAAGAGGTAGCAGGATGAGTACGAATCTGACGGCCGAGTCGCCGGCGGACGCCCCGCTCCCGTCCCGTGACGGCAAGAATCGCGGCAAGACGGCAGGCGGCGGCCTGCTCGGTCTGGTCCTCGAAGGGCTGCGCCGCAATACGCGGCAATACGGCATGCTGATCGCGCTCGGCCTGATCGTGGCACTGTTCACGGCGTGGACGGGCGGCGACCTGCTGCTGCCCCGCAATGTCTCCAACCTGGTGCTGCAGAACAGCTACATCCTGATCCTCGCGATCGGCATGATGCTCGTCATCATCTCGGGCCACATCGACCTGTCGGTCGGCTCGCTCACCGCCTGCGTGGGCGCGGTCGCGGCCGTACTGATGGTGCAGCACCACGTCGCCTGGCCGATCGCGGTCGTCCTGTGCCTGGTCCTCGGCGCGGCCGCGGGCGCGATGCAGGGCTTCTTCATCGCGTATCTGGGGATACCCTCCTTCATCGTCACGTTGGCAGGGATGCTGCTTTTCCGCGGCGTCACCGAGATCGTCCTCAAGGGCCAGACACTCGGCCCCTTCCCCAAGGGACTGCAGACCATCTCCAACGGCTTCCTGCCGGAGTTCGGCCCGGACAGCAACTACCACAATCTCACCCTGCTGCTCGCCTTCGTCCTGATCACGTTCGTCATCATTCAAGAGGTGCGCGACCGAAGGCGGCAACAGGAGTTCGCTCTGGACGTGCCGCCCGCGAAACTGTTCGCGCTCAAGCTGATCGCACTGGTCGCCGCCGCGCTGACAGTGACCCTGATGCTCGCCAGCTACAAGGGCGCGCCCGTGGTGCTGCTGATCCTGGCCGTCCTGGTCGTCGGCTTCGGCTACGTGATGCGCAACGCCGTCGTCGGACGCCATGTCTACGCGATCGGCGGAAACCTGCCCGCGGCCAAGCTCTCCGGCGTCAGGGACAAGAAGGTCACCTTCCTGGTCTTCCTGAACATGGGCATGCTGGCCGCCCTCGCCGGCCTGATCTTCGCGGCCCGCTTCAATGCCGCCTCCCCCAAGGCCGGCACCAACTTCGAGCTCGAGGCGATCGCCGCCGCGTTCATCGGCGGCGCCTCCATGAGCGGCGGCGTCGGCACCGTCCTGGGCGCGATCATCGGCGGCCTGGTCCTCGGTGTGCTCAACAACGGCATGAACCTCGTCGGCGTCGGCACGGACTGGCAGCAGGTCATCAAGGGCCTGGTCCTGCTCGCGGCGGTCGGCTTCGACGTGTGGAACAAGCGCAAGGTCGGTTCGTGAAATCCTCGCCCACCTAAAGGAGGGCGATTCCCGTCTGGTTGCCGGATATCCTCCGGCTCGCCTCCGGGTGGGTTCCTGCTTCTTCGCGCTGTGCCGGGACAGATCCCGGTCTTACCCGCGCTCGACAGGCTGATGCCGCAAGTCCTGCGGCCTTGGCGACGTTGACCGCCGCATTGATGTCCCGGTCAAGGACGGCCCCGCACGCCCCGCACTCCCACTCGCGGATGTGCAGCGGCTTGGGGCCGTCCTTGACGCCACACTGCGAGCAGACCTGAGAGGTCGGTGTGAACCGGCCGATTCGCACAAGGGTGCGCCCATATCGGGCGGCCTTGTACTCCAGCATCGTCAAGAACGCGGACCATCCGGCGTCGTGGACGGACTTGGCCATGCGGGTGCGAGCGAGTCCTTTGACCGCCAGGTCTTCCACTGCGACCGCTTGGTTTTCGCGGATCAGCCTGGTGGAGAGTTGATGGTGGAACTCGCGCCGCGCGTCAGCCACCCGTGCGTGGGCGCGGGCGACCTTGATCCGGGCCTTCGTCCTGTTGTTGCTGCCCTTGGCCTTGCGGGACAGACGGCGCTGTTCCCGCTTGAGCTTCTTCTCGGCCCGGCGCAGGAAGCGTGGGCTGTCGATCTTCGTGCCGTCCGAGAGAATCGCGAAGTGCGTCAGCCCCAGGTCGACACCGACCTGGGCGGCCGCCTCGGGCAGCGTCTCGCCCGCGCCGATCTCGACCACAAACGAGGCGAAGTACCGGCCGGCTGCGTCCTTGACCACCGTCACCGAGGACGGAACGGACGGCAGCGCGCGCGACCACTTCACGGCCACGTTGCCGATCTTCGGAAGGCAAAGTTTTCCGCCGGTCGTGATCTTCCATCCGGCGTTGGCGGTGAACCGTACGCTCTGCCGGTTGTCCTTGCGGCTCTTGAACCGGGGTGCGCCCATGCGGGGGCGCTTGCCCTTGAGGCCGTCAAAGAAGTTCCGGTAAGCGGTGTCCAGATCCCGAAGGGACTGCTGGAGAACGACGGAAGACACCTCGCCCAGCCACGCCCGTTCAGGTGTCATTTTCGACGCCGTCAGCCGCTTCGACAACTCCCCGGACGGAACGAACGGCAGCCCGGCGGCACGGGCATCCTCACGGACGCGGAGTGCGTCATTGAAGACAACTCGAGCACACCCGAACGCCCTGGCCAGCGCCGAGCGTTGAGGGCCGTTCGGGTACACGCGGAAGCTGTACCGAAGCTGCATACGGTGATCATACGTAATTGGTTCATGTCACCGCGATGGAACCCAAACCCCGATGTACGAACCGGCCGTCACGTCGCCTACAACCTTCATGTCCACTTGGTTTTCGTCACCAAGTACCGGCGGGGGGCGTTCACAGACGAAATGCTGACGCGCTGCGAAGCGATCATGCGGGAGGTCTGCGCGGACTTCGAGGCCGAGTTGAAACAGTTCAACGGCGAAGAGGACCACGTGCACCTCCTCGTGCACTACCCGCCAAAGGTCCAGCTTTCCAAGCTGGTCAATTCACTCAAGGGCGTCAGCTCCCGCTACCTCCGCCAGGAGTACGACACCCACGTCCGCCGGCACCTATGGGGCGGACACTTCTGGTCCGGCTCGTACTTCGCCGGATCGTGTGGCGGGGCACCACTGACCGTAGTCCGCCAGTACATCGAGAACCACCAGCGGCCCACCTGATCGTCACCCCCCGAGCCGTAGGAAACTCCGCCGCTTCGCAGCTCCAGGCCATGGATGCGCGCCCGCCCTCACGGTTCGGAGGGCGGACAGCCCGAGAGGGAGCTGTTCGGCAAGCTCGTCGACGGTACGAAGGTCTACCGCTGGTCGCTGGCCAACGGCGGCACCCGGCTGAAAGTGCTGTCGTTACGGCGGCATCGTGCAGTCCCTGGAGATACCCGACCGGCACGGCCGGTACAAGAACGTCTCGCTGGGCTTCGATTCCCTCGAGGAGTACGTCGCCTCCAGCCCGTACTTCGGCGCACTCATCGGCCGTTAAGGCAACCGCATCGCCAGGGGAAGGTTCACCCTGGACGGCAAGGCGTACCAGGTGTCCGTCAACGACGGCGAGAACAGCCTGCACGGCGGGTCCAAGGGCTTCGACAAGTGGGTATGGGACGTGGAGAGTTTCACCTCCGGCTCCGACATCGGCCTAATTCTTCACTGCACCAGCGTCGACGGAGAGATGGGTTACCCCGGAACCCTCAGGGTCAAGGTGACGTACACCCTGACCCGGCGGGGCGATTGGCGCGTCGACTACGCGGCCACCACGGACAAGGCCACGGTCGTCAACCTCACCAGCCACGTCTACTGGAACCTGGCGGGAGAGGACGGCGGGTCGGTCTACGACCACGAGCTGAGCATCGGCGCCTCCCGGTACACGCCGGTCGACTCCGGGCTCATCCCCACCGGCGCACTGGCGAAGGTCGCGGGCACGCCCTTCGACTACCGCCGGCCCAAGACCGTCGGTGAGGACATCCGGGCAGCGCACCAGCAGCTGCTGTACGGCCAGGGCTACGACCACAACTGGGTTCTGGACAAGGGCAACACGAACGCGCCCCAGCAGATCGCCACACTGCGCGACCCGGCCTCGGGCCGCGTCCTGGACATCGCGACGACCGAGCCCGGCCTGCAGTTCTACTCCGGCAACTTCCTGGACGGAACACTGGTCGGCTCGGGCGGCACCACCCACCGCCAGGGCGACGCCCTGTGTCTGGAGACCCAGCACTTCCCGGACTCCCCCAACCAGCCGTCCTTCCCGTCCACGGTCCTGCGACCTGGCGACACCTACCGCTCCACGACGGTGCACAGATTCTCTGCGCGCTGACCGTCAGCCACCGCTGTCGGTTCCGCGGTCGCCGCCCTCGCCCGCCACCGGGCGGGGGCGCTCCCCGACAGTTGTTCCGGCCGATCAGGACCCGGCCGCGGAGAGTGTCACGTCGAAGCGGCAGTTCGTGCCGGGGTCTTCGACCCACCGTAAAGTGAACCGCATGACCATGGTGGAAGTGGTTCAGCTCTTGTTGTCACCGACCCATCGCTATATGGGACGGCCGGCCGACGGTCCGGCCGCGGCACACGAAGACGAGCTGGTCGAGGCTGTCACCGTACGACGGAATCTGGGGATCGTCGGCGACCGGTACTTCGGTCATCCGGCGCACCGCCGCGCCGCTGTCACCCTCATGGCAGTGGAGAATCTTCCGACAGATATCAATGCGACGGTCGACCTTCGGCAGACGCGTCGGAACGTGCTCCTGCGGGGGGTGGACATCGATGCGTATGTGGGTTCGACGGTCTCATTGGACAGCGGCAGCGGTCCGGTCCTGCTGGCAGTCAACAGCGCGGCGCGGCCGTGTGCCTGGATGAATGCCACCATCGGAGACGGCGCCCAGCGGGCACTGAGAGGTAAGGGCGGCGTGCGCTGCACACCGCTGTCCGATGGCGTTCTCATGTTGGGAGCCGCAGCATTCACGACACAGGTCATGGACTCGCAGGAAAGTCCTGGCTGATCCTCAGAAGATGCGAGGGCGGCGGAGTCTGGCATCGAGGCGCCACGAAATCCGATGGCGGACGGGGCACCGATCCGACATGATCGCGCGCATGCCTTCCATGGTGACGAACGTAGCGATCGACTGTGCGAACGCCTACCGGCTGGCGCGGTTCTGGAGCGATGTGACCGGACACCCCTTGGACCCCGAGGACGAACCGGGTCACGACGAGACGGAGATCATGCTGCCCGGGGGTCCCGCCTTGCACTTCAACGAGGTTCCGGAGCCGAAGTCGGCCAAGAACAGACTCCATCTGTGCCTGCGCCCGGCCACCTCACGGGACGCAGAGGTTGAGCGGCTGTTGAAGCTGGGCGCCTCGCTGGTCGCCGATCGCCGCAAGCCCGACGGCTGGGGCTGGGTCGTTCTCGCCGACCCGGAAGGCAATGAGTTCTGCATCCTGCTGGCCGAATCCGAGCGGGCGGCATTGGCCACGAGCACAGCGGCCTCGTAACGGACCGTGAGCCTTTCCTGGCGGGCTATCACCACAGGAGCCGAGCTTCCCGCGATCCCGCTGCGGGCTCCCGGCTCTGTGACGTTGCGGCTGCTCCAGTGGCGCACGCTCCGGCTCACAGGCACCTTGGACGGGTGAAGGTCACTTTGCGGGCGCGGGGGGCCGCGCCTCCGGACACCGTATGGCAGCGCTACGTCCAGCCGGCTCTGTGGCCGACCTGGGCGCCGCAGATCCGGTCCGTTGACACAGAACCAGAACTGCGCGCCGGAATGCGGGGGCGGTTGCTTCCCTTGGCGGGGCCGGCGGTGCGGTTCGTGGTGACGGCCGTCGACCACGAAGATCGCACGTGGAGCTGGCGGGTGCAGACTGGGCCGGTCCGCATGCAGTTGTGGCACGCGGTGCGCCCGTGCGAGGGCTCGGCGACCACAACAGAGCTGCACATCGAAGGCCCCCTCTTCGTCGTCGCGGTCTACGCGCCGTTGGCCAAGCGTGCGCTGCGCCATCTGGTCCGGCCTTGATCCGCATTGCGGCGCGGTCCGGGCTGCAAGGCAGGCGCACAGCTGTGTCATCACGTACTACTGGACCCTGCGGCCCGTAGCGGAGGCGAAGCCCAGCCAGGTGTGACGGTTGCCCCACCAGCACCAGCCGACCTTCGGGGCGTTGCGCCGCTCGCGGCCGTCTCGCCCCGTGCCGTTGCTGATCCAGATCGCCGGAGTGCGGGCGTCCAGGGCGCCGTTGGCCTTGCGCAGCCGGGAGCCGATGGTCATGAAGCAGCGGTTGCGCTCGAGCACCGCCGGCTGCTGGAGCACCCAGTGGATGCCTTCGGTGAGCAGCAGCGGGGTGCGGTCGTCCTTGGTGAGGGCGGGCAGTGCCTCCTCGGGGCTCCAGTTGGCCATGTGGTCACCGCGGTCGAGGCCTGTGACCAGGTAGAGAGAAGCGCAGGGCAGCTCGACGGTGCAGCGGGCGAAGCGGTCGACGTCGGGCATGTCGGTGACGACGAAGCCGGGCTTGCCGTCGCGGCGGAGCAGTGGTGCGAGGGCGGAGGCGGGCGCGTGGTCCGGGTGGACGGCGAGCAGTGCATCGCCGTCTCGGCTGCCGGCGTCCTCGGCGAACGTGCGCATCTCGTCGGCGGGTATCCCCGCGAGCTCGTGCACCCCAAGCTCGATCAGCCGTTCCGCCTGGGCGGCAAGCGACGGGAGAGGAGGCACGGTGATGACGGACGAGGTATCGGGCAAGACAGTCCCTCGGTTCACGGTTCGCAGCAGTGGGCCTGACGTAAACGAGGGGGCCCTCCGGAGTGTTCCCGGCGCCACGACGATGATGCCCCAACTCGGCGCCGCGTGTCCGCAAGCGTGGATGGCCGTCGCCTCATCGGGGACATGCCGCTGGCACCCAGTTCAATGGGTGGCCGCGCCCTCGGCGAACGTCAACCAACCTTGTCTTTTTGACAAGGAAGGTTGACATGACGACAAGCCACCTTTACGTTCTTCCCATGGAGAAATCGCCGGAGAACCGCGATAGCCGAAGCGACATGGTCCGCGCCCGCGCCCTGTTCGTCGACTGGTTGCCGGCGGTCGTCGCCCTTGTGCTGCTCAGCCTGATCTCAGAGCTCGGGCTCTTCGGTGCGGCGGGCTCATGGGAAGTGTTCTGGTCGCTGCTGAACCTCGCCCCGGGGCTGTGGATCGTCCGGGCCGTGGTCAGGGGCCTGCGCCGCGCCGACGAGTACCAGCGTCGCTGCCAACTGGAAGCCCTGGCCATCGGGTTCGGCGTGCTGACCATGGCGATCTACGCCGTCGGACTGCTCCAGGCCGTCGGGGTGGGCGACCTGCGGCAGTTGATCCAGATCAGCTTCATCGGAAGCATCCTGATCTGGATCGCGGCCCTGCTGTTCAAGACCCCGCGGACCCGATGAGGAACCGACTCAGGGAACTGCGGGCGGCGCGCCGTTGGAGCCAGACCGACCTCGCCGACCGCCTCGACGTCTCCCGGCAAACGATCTACGCCATCGAAACCGGCCGCTACGACCCGAGCTTGCCACTCGCATTCAAGATCGCCGCCGTATTCGGCGAACCGATCGAGGATCTCTTCCTCCCTGACGAAACCACGGACGCCGCATCGTGACGGCCGGTTGCGGCAGTGGGCTGCGCGCAGGGACCCAGCGGCGCTGACTACGGCAGTCGTTTACCGGTTGGCTTGCACGATCCGCGCAACCGGTGTGCGAGCTCGTCGTTGATCCCGACATGAAGAAGATCATCATCGGCGCCTTCGCTGCGCGCTCTGTATCGCCGCCGCCGGAACCGTGTCAGCCGACGAGACCCACCGCGACTCCCACAACGCCCCCGTCGTCGCGTTGATCAACACCGGCCAGATCGACGACCCCCTGGAGGACGTTCTGGAGCACACCCTCAATTTCGGCGACGGCAACACGTGGGACTGACTCACCCGACCTCGCCGCCCGAACACACTCGCATGGTGGGGACAACATCGTCACCTCCGCTCTTGCGGCCGCTTGGCCTGCTCGTTCCTGGGCCTGCGGTGCTCGGGGGAGGGGACGCCCATGTCATCGCAGGCTAGGCGGAGCCGGACGGGCCGAGGTGGACGGGCGTATTGCGGTTTCATGAAACCGTCCGGACTCCCGTGGGAGGCTGAGCGGGACCGTCCGCGATGTGTACCGCCCAGTCCAGGATCTGCACGGCCGCCCCTGCGGCTTCCAGTCCTCGGCAGCGGGCATGGTGCCTGCGGGCGATGCCGTCCAGGTCGAGGTGCCGGCCGAAGGCGGGCTGGGCGGCCAGCCGTCGAAGGAGTACCTGAGCTGCATGTCGATCACCGCACTCCCGTTGACTTATGACTCAGTATCAGAACATCCGCACTGGTCGGCACTGCACTTTCGTCCTCCACGCCCACTTGGTTTTCGTGACGAAGTTCCGGCACAAGGTCTTCACCGACGCCCACCTTCGCCGGATGGAGGAGATCATGCGGGACGTCGCGAGGGACTTCGAGTGCGAGATCGTCGAGTTCAACAGCGACAACAACCACGTCCACCTGCTCGTGAATCTCCCCCCGAAGGCCGCCCCGTCCAAGCTGGTCAACAGCTTGAAGGGCGTCAGCTCGCGCAGGCTCCGCCAGGAGTATCCGGAACCGGTCCGGCACTACTGACGGGCGCAACGGCTGTGGTCCGGCTCATACTTCGCCGGATCGGTCGGCGGAGCCCCGCTGTCGGCCGTCCGTCAGTACATCGAGCAGCAGAATCGTCCGCTGTAACCTGCGGGTCACAGCAGCCCTGAGAATCGCTTCACCACCAGGCAAAAGCCCGGTGCACTGCGATCAATCCCGGTAGCGGGTGATCCGCCCGTCCTGGACCGTGGTGTGCAGGGCGAACGCCGTGTCGATGGCCTGGCCCGGCGCCCTGACCTTTGAGACCATGTGCCCGATGAGCACTATCTCGTCGCCCTCGGCGATGACGTGGCGAAGCTCGAACTCCTTGGCTTCCACATGGGTTTGCAGCAGGTCGAAGAAGGTCCGCATGTCCTCCCGCGAGTCGACCTCCGGTACCCACGGAATGGCCGGCGGGTGCGGGAGGGAGAACGACACGGAACGGCGAACAGCGCCGCCGCCTCCGCGCTCTTCCCCTGGCGAGCAGCGGGAACAAACGTTGCACGGTCTGCGCCGGTGACTCTGCTGTTATGTGTGTCGACATTACCGTCGGATACGGTCGGTCGGCCGGTCAAAACCTGATTCGAGAACACACTCCGCGGCGTGTGTCGCCCGCGCAACGCGGGGAGGGGAAGACTGTCCTCGCGTCGCGCCTGCCAGCAGCGTTGCTCCCGCCATCGGCGGCCGTCCGCTCGACCGGCGACAGCATGTGTCATGCCTGGACGGTGGGGCGGACGTTGATCTCGCCGATCTCGACGTCGTGAGGTTGCTCGATGGCGAACGCCACCGCGCGGGCAACAGCTGCCGGCGGGATGCCCACCGCGTCCATGTTCTTTCGCGTCTGCTCGCGGAGGTGCGGGTCTCCCATGGAGTCGGCGAGATCGGTGCGGATGTAGCCCGGTGAGATGGCTGTCGTGCGCACCACGCCGTCGGTGGACTCCCTGCGCAGACCCTCATGCACGGTGCGCACCGCGTTCTTGGTCGCGGCGTACACGGCCATCGAAGGGGACACGGTCAGGCCGGCCACGGAGACGATGCTCACCAGGTGGCCCGACCCCTGCTCTCGGAAGACGGGCAGCACGGCGGCTATGCCGTTGAGCATGCCGCGAAGGTTGACATCGATCATGGCCGACCAGCCTTCGGTGTCGAGGTCTGCCAGCGGACTGATCGGGGCGATGCCGGCGTTGTTCACCAGTACATCGATACGGCCGTACTGATCGATGGTGGTCGCCACGAGGCGCTGCAGGTCCTCGGCGCTGGTGACGTCGACGACGCACGTGGCAGCACGTCCCCCTTCCTCCCGGATGTTCTGCGCTATGGCGTCGATGCGCTCGCTGCGACGCGCCGCGAGGACGACCGCGGCGCCGCGCTCGGCGAGCAGACGGGCCGTGGCCTCACCGATGCCTCCGCTCGCTCCTGTGATGGCGACGGTCTTGTCGTGAAGAGAAGGCATGACTGCACCTCCCGTAAAGTGGACACGTGTCCGGTATACGAATGAGCCTACCGGACACGTGTCCATTTGTCAGAGGCGGACATCAGGAGACGCCCATGAGCACGCCGGCACGACGACCGGATGCTGTGCAGAACCGGACTCGCATCGTGGAGGCCGCGCGCGCGGCACTCGCCGAGTCCAGCCACGTCCACCTCAACGAGATCGCCAAGCGCGCGGGTGTAGGACAGGGAACGCTCTACCGGAACTTTCCCAACCGCGAGGCGCTCCTCGCCGAGGTCTACCGACGCGACGTCGAAGAACTCGTGACCGCCGCCTCCGCGCTGCTGGCGGAACACGAGCCCGTGGAAGCCCTGCGTCACTGGCTCGACCGAGTGATCGACTACGCCGAGATCAAGCGCGGCGTCCTGGCAGCGCTCGAGCCGGCGGCGTGGCAGGACCTGGTCGCCCACAGCCAGAACCCCATCGAGAGCGCCCTCGGCCATCTGCTCGACGCCGGAAAAGCGGCCGGTTCCCTGCGCACCGACGTGGACGCGCCCGGGGTGCTCCTGCTCATCGCCTACCTGAGCCGACTGGACCGGGATGCGTGGGAATCGACGGCACGGCCCCTGATGAACGTCATCCTCGAGGGCCTTCGACGACGGGACGCTGATCGGTGAGGGCAGGGGAAGGACATGCAAGGTGGATCGAGGCGGGCTGCCTCTGGATGTGAGCCCGGCGTTCAGCGGCGGGGCTTCTGTCACCCAGGCGGCCGAACCAGGTGCGTTGGGGCAGGGGCGTTGGGGCAGGGGCGAGTGATCCTCCGTCAGGCGTGCGGCACGACGGCCACAGGGCAGGAGGCGTGGTGGATCACGGCGTGGGTGACCGATCCGATGTGGGAGCCCTTGGCCGCCCTGCGCCGGCCGACGACCACGAGTCGCGCCTCCGAGGCAGCCGTGACGAGGTGCTCGGCGGCCCGCCCGGAAGCGGACACCTCGGTTACTTCCACTGCCGGGTACGTCTCCCGGAACGGGCTCACCGCGCTCGTGAGCGCCGACGCCATCTCGGCCTCGTCAGCTGCTCCGCGATGGTGGCGGAACGGGGAGTGCCACGTGTGGACGATCTCCAGTGGGACGCCGTGCCGCCCGGCGAAGTCGAAAGCGAAGTCCAGGAGTTCACTCTTCACCTCACTCACATCGAGGCCGAGAACCACCTTCTGGTGATTGCTTCCGTCAGCGGCCCCGGACTCACCCTCGCCGTACCCCGGGCGCACCAACACCACGGGGCGCTTCGCATCCGCGACGACCTCCTGCCCCACCGAACCGACGATGAAGCCGCGGACGCCGCCGAGCCCGTGGGACCCCACGACCAGCCACTCCGCCTCCGAGGCGGCAGCCAGGAGCACTTGTGTGGGGGCGTCCTCGATCCTCTCCGCGGTCATGGCGAGGTCCGGCATCCGGGCCCGGATACGGTCCTCGGTCGTGGCGAGAACTCCTTCCGCCTCGGTGCGACGGTCCTCGTGCGACACCTTCATTGCCCCCAACTGGTGCTGCGCCCAGCGCGTGCCGTACACCAGCCGCAGGGCGGTCCCGCGCAGTGCCGCCTCGTCGGCGGCCCAGTCCACCGCCGCGACACTTCCTTCGGAGCCGTCCACTCCAACGGTGATGGGTCGGGACATGCCGCTCTCCTCGCCTCGGGTCGCGCATTTGGGCTGTCACGATGGCTGCCCATGGGCATCCAGCCGACAGGCACCTGATCGGGAACCTACCGAGCCACTGCACCACTGCGGCCCGCTGCGTCCGACCACGCTGCCGAAGTGCCCCGTCTGGCGCATTGACTCGACGGCGTTCTGCGGTCCGGATCAGTGGCGGGGCGGGTGGCGTGGCCCACCGTGCCCCAATCCTGAACAGGTGGCGGGGCAGCCGAGTACCTCCCGTGAGCGGTGCCTACGTCACTCCGCGATCCCGTTTTTAAGTTAATTAGCAATTAATATTGACAGGCATCAGGGGCCTGGGCACAGTTTCCGCCTGGCACCGGCCCTCGGTACGACCCGAGCGGGGTGCCCGATACCCCCAACTCTCGGGAGACTTCAGTGGCTTCGCATCGTGCAGAGATGGTGCGTGTGCGGCGGACCGTGGCGGCGCTCGGCGCCGTGGTACTGGTCGGATCGGCCGTTCCGGCGGCACACGCCGCGGACGACCAGGGTGCGCCGCAGTTCTACGACAGCGGACTCGCCCCCACGCCGTACATGGGATGGAACACCTACTACGGGCTCGGCGCCCCGACGGAGGACCAGGTCAGAAAGGTCGCCGACCACCTCGTCACCAGCGGGTTGCGCGACAGCGGCTACAACATCGTGTGGCTGGACGGCGGTTGGCAGGCCGACCAGCCGCGCGACCCGGAGACGGGCCGGCTCGTGGCCCACCCCACGCGCTTCCCCTCCGGTATCCCCGCACTCGTGACGTACCTTCACCAGCGCGGTCTCAAGGCCGGCATCTACACCGACGCGGGCGAGTACGACGGCGGCAAGTGGTGCGGGCTCGGCAGCCGCGGCCACTACGCGCAGGACGCCCGCCAGTTCGCCGGCTGGAAGGTGGATGCCATCAAGGTGGACTTCCTCTGCGGCATCGGCGCCGGGCTCGACCCGGGCCCGGCCTTCAAGGAGTTCAGCGACGCCGTCGCCAAGTCCGGACGGAAGATGCTGCTCAACCTGTGCAACCCGCTCACCGACGACTGGGGCATGCCGCACACCCCCGAGCAGGACGCGCACAACACCTACGTCTACGGTCCGACGACCGCCGACTCCTGGCGCACCGGTACCGACATCGCCTGGGGTACCCCGACGGCGGGCGAGTGGCCGAACATCCTGCGCAACATGGATGCCAACGCCTGGCACCCCGAGGCTCAGGGTCCCGGTCGCTGGAACGACCCGGACTACCTCATCCCGATGCGGAGGCTCGCCGACGGTGGATACGAGCTCAACCAGGAGGAGTCCACCACCCAGTTCGTGATGTGGGCCGAGATGGCCTCGCCGCTGGTGCTCGGCAGTGATCCGCGCACCCTGTCGCGGTCCATGCTCGACACCCTGCGCAACCCGGAGATCATCGCCGTCAACCAGGACCGGCTGGGTATCCAGGGCGCCCGCGTGGCCTCCGACTCCGTGGGCGACGTCTACAGCAAGGTCCTCCAGGGCGCGGGCAAGCGGGCGGTCGTCCTGCTCAACCGCTCCGATCAGGCACAGGACCGCACCGTGACCTTCGCGGACGCCGGCCTGGCGGGCAAGGTCGCCGTCCGCGACCTGCGGGCCCGCACATCGCGCGGCACCTTCACCGGTTCGTACACCGTGCGTGTCCCCGCCCATGGCACCGCGTTCCTCAAGCTGACCGGCACCGACGACGCCCCGGGCACGCAGTTGCCCGGCCACTCATCGGCGAGCCCGGCCCTGACGCGCGAGGGCGACACCCTGACCGCCTTCACCCGTGGCACGGACGGGAGCCTGCGCGCTCAGACCGCCCTGGGCGGTGACTGGTCCAAGGCCCGGACCACCGAGCTGGGCGGCCCGACGCACGGCCGTATCCTCGGCCAGCCCGCCGCGTACGCCTCCGCCGGCGGACGGATCGACGTCTTCGTGCGGGGCACCGACAACAGCGCCTACCGGCGCGTCTTCACGAACGGGCACTGGGGTCGCTGGCAGTCCTTGGGCGGCACGTTGACGGACGCACCGACCGTGGCCTTCGCGGGTCCGGACGACTGGACGCTCTTCGCCCGAGGTGCGGACGGCACGTTGTCGTCACGCGGCCCGGCCGCCGGCTGGTCCCCGCTGGGTGCCCCGCAGGACAAGGCGTTCTACGGCCGTCCGTCGGGCGTCGTGGACGACGACGGCAGGCTGCACGTGGCCGTGCGCACTCCCGACGACTCGGTCTGGACGCGGACCCGTGACGCCTCCGGCACCTGGTCGGACTGGGCGGCCCTCGGCGGCACGGTCAGTGGCAGTCCGACGCTGGTGGCTTCCGGCGGGACAGTGCATCTGTACGCCCGCGCCGGTGACTACACGCTCTGGACCCGCAGTTGGACCGCTTCCGGCAGCTGGGCGGGCTGGAGCAAGAACGACGACTTCGTCAGCGGTGCCTTCGACGGTGCACTCGGTGCCGTGGCCGGGCCCGATGGCGAGGTTCTGGCCGCCTTCCGCGGCGTGGACGGGCGCGTCCACCAGAGCGGGCTCTGAGCCCGCACCGACCCGCTCCACCCGGCACCACCTGCGTCGATCCGTTCCGCCGCACCACGCTCGATCCGGTATCGCCGCTCCGTGACAGCTGTGCCCCGGGGCCTTCTCCGGCCCTGGGGCACAGCCCCTGGACAATAAATTAGTAATTAATCTTGACGGTCCTTCCGGCACTGCGCCAAGCTGTGCCTGCCGCGCCCGGAGCCGGGCCGTCAGGGGGCCTCAAGTTCCGTTCCGTGGGCACCAAGGGAGTGCACAGATGACCGCCTTCAACGCCACCCGCCGCCGATTCCTCGTAGGAACAGGCGCAGTCGGCGCAGGCGCACTGCTCAGCAGCTGCGTCACCCAGAGCCCGTCCGCCTCCGGAGGAAAGTCCGGCGGCCCGGTGACCCTGCAGTCCAACCTCTCCTCCCCGCAGGCCAAGAGCGCGATACAGGCGAGCGTCGCCGCCTTCGCCAAGCGCGGGGACACCAGGGCGCAGCTCAACACCGTCGCTTCGGAGACCTTCCGCACGCAGCTGCCTACCTATCTGACCTCGGCCAACCCGCCGGACGTCTACACCTGGTACCCCGGCTCCGTCGCCGAGTCGTACGCGAAGAAGGACCTGCTCCTCGACCTCGACGACATCTGGGAGAAGCCCGAGCTCGCCGGCTACTCCGACGCGCTGAAGAAGCTCTGCACCTCCGCCTCCAGCGGCACGAAGGTCTTCGTGCCCACCAGCTACTACTGGTGGGGCATGTTCTACCGGAAGTCCAACTTCGCCAAGTGGGGTGTTCAGGAGCCCAAGACCTGGGACGAGTTCCTCGACCTGTGCGACAAGCTCAAGAGCAAGGGCGTCGCCCCCATCGGCCTCGGCGCCGGCGGCGACACCCCGTGGGTCGCCTCCTCCTGGTTCGATTACCTCAACATCCGTGTCAACGGCGCCACGTACCACCGTGAACTCCTCGCCGGCAAGCACCGCTTCGACGACCCGGAGGTCCGCAGGGTCTTCGACCGCTGGGACGAGGCGCGCCCGTTCTTCGACCCGAACGGCACGGCGATCCCCTTCCAGGACGCCACCACCGCCCTCCTCCAGGGCCGTACGGGCATGATGCTGATCGGCACCTTCTTCGCCGACGCGGCCCCCAAGGACGCCCTGGACGACCTGGACTTCTTCCAGTTCCCCATCATCGACCCGAAGATCCCGGTCGCCGAAGAGGCGCCCACCGACGGCTTCTTCGCCAGCGCCCGCACGAAGCGCGCCGACGGTGTCAAGGAACTGCTGCGCTACCTGGCCACCGCCGAGTCGCAGGAGCTCTACCTCAAGAGCGGCTCGGGCACCACGCTGCCCACCCACCCCGACGCCAAGGACTCGGGCACACCACTGGTGCTCAAGGGCCGCAAGCTCATCGAGAGCGCCACCGACCTCACCCAGTTCTTCAACCGCGACTCCAGCGACGCCCTCCAGCCGTCCGCGGACACCGCGCTCGTGCACTACCTGGCCAAACCCAAGCAGATCGGCTCCATCCTCACCACGTGGCAGCGCAGCGCACAGAAGATCTGGAACCAGTGACCATGGCGCTGATCGGCTCCACACGACGGTCCAGGGCCACGCGCGTGCCCCCGGTGGTCCTGGCCTTCGTTCTCCTCCCGCTGCTCGTCGAGGCCTTCTGGGTCTTCTGGCCCGCCATCCAGGGCTTCTACCTGTCGCTGACCTCGTGGGACGGCCTGTCGGCCCCCGCGTTCGTCGGCCTCGGCAATTTCAGCGAGATGGCGCACGACGCGGTCTTCCGTACCGCCGCGATCAACACGGTCCTGTGGCTGCTGCTCTTCGGCGGACTCTCCGCAGCCCTCGGCCTCGGTGCCGCGCTGCTGCTCCAGCAGGAGCGGCGCGGCATCGGGTTCTACCGGGCGGCGCTCTTCCTGCCGGTCGTCTTCTCGCTGGTCGCCACCGCGCTGGTGTGGCAGGCCATGTACCAGCCGGACGGCCTGATCAACAACGTGCTGTCGGCGGTCGGCCTCGACAGTTGGCGGCACGCGTGGCTCGCGGACCAGGACACCGCCTTCTACGCGGTGATCGTGCCCGCCCTGTGGCGCCAGGTCGGCTACGTCATGGTGCTCTACCTCGCCGGCCTCAAGGGAATCGATCCCGTGCTGTACGAGGCATCCAAGGTCGACGGTGCGAGCCGCATTCAGCAGTTCCGTCACATCACCCTGCCGCAGCTGCGCAGCGTGAACGCGGTCGTCCTGTCGGTCATCGTCATCGACTCGCTGCGCTCGTTCGACGTCGTCTGGGCGCTCACCCGCGGCGGTCCCTATCACTCCTCCGAACTGCTGAGCACCTACATGTTCTCCACCGCGTTCCAGTCGCTGCGCCTGGGATACGGCTCCGCGCTCGCCGTCGTCATCTTCGTGCTCGCCTTCGGTGTCATCGCGAGCTACCTCGTGCGCGCCTTCCGGGAGGCCGACTGATGACCGCCACCCATGCCTCCGCACCCGTCGGCAAGGACTCGGGCAACGCGCCCGGCACGGCACACACGGCCCCGCAGCCTGCTCCCCGCCGGCCCGTCGTCCGCGGCCGTGCCCTGCGCACCACCGGCTTCCACCTCACGGCGGGCCTGCTGTCAGCGCTGTGGCTGCTGCCGATCGCCCTCGTCCTGGTCACGAGCACCCGCACCTTCGACGACATCGCCGCCCACGGGGTCGGCAGTTGGCCCCACTCGTTCACCCTCGACGGCTTCCGCCAGGCGTGGGTGGACGGCGGTCAGCAGCAGGCGCTCATCAACAGCATGATCGTCTCGATTCCCACCGTACTGCTCTCGCTGGGCCTCGCCTCCATGGCGGCCTTCGCGCTCAGCCGCTACGACCTGCCGTTCCGGCGCGTCCTCCTGCTGCTGATGCTCGCCGGCAACCTGCTGCCCCCGCAGATCCTGCTGATCCCCGTCTCCAAGCTGAGCGAAGTGCTGGGAATCTACGACCAGTTGTAC
Organism: Streptomyces sp. NBC_00306; assembly: GCF_036169555.1. GTDB lineage: Bacteria > Actinomycetota > Actinomycetes > Streptomycetales > Streptomycetaceae > Streptomyces > Streptomyces achmelvichensis. Next base: position 170,125 of record NZ_CP108032.1, read on the forward strand.
GCGCTGATCGGGGTTCAGGTCGGCTTCGGCGTCGGCTTCTACGTCTTCGTCCTGCACGGCTTCATGCGGGCGATCCCCACCGAGATCCAGCAGGCCGCCGTCATCGACGGCGCGAGCCCCTGGCAGATCTACTGGCGGATCATCCTGCCCCTGGCCCGCCCGGCACTGGCCGCCCTGACCGCCCTGTCGTTCACCTGGATCTTCAACGATCTGCTCTGGGCCATCACGGTGCTGCGCACCGACAGCCAGATGCCCATCACCGCCTCGCTGATCGGACTGCAGGGCCAGTACGTGTCCATGTGGAACGTCATCGCCGCCGGTTCGGTGATCGCCGCCGCCCCGACGGTGGCCGTCTTCCTCCGCTTCCAGCGCCACTTCGTGGCCGGACTGAACCTCGGAGCCGTGAAGTGACCACGCCCGACCGGTGGCTGCTGCGCACCGACACCACCACCTACGCCGTCACTCTCGGGAACGACGGACGCTGGGCCGAACTCGCCGCCTGGGGGCCGCACGGTGCCGAGGCCGGGCCGTCGCCCATGGACGGGTCGCGTCGCACCCACTTCATCACCCCCGCCGACACCGCCCCGGCCGAGTACATCCCGTACGGGCTGCGGCCGTTCACCGGCGCCGACCTGATCGCCTCCCGTCCCGGCGGCGACCGCGGCAGCTGGTGGCACTTCGACGGCGCCACCCAGGACGGCGACCACACACTGCGCCTGGAATTCGCCGACGACCTCCTCGGGCTGCGCACCACGCTGTGCTACGAGACGGTGCCCGGTACCGACGTCGTCCTGCGCTGGACGGAGCTCACCTGCACCGGTGAGGACGAGGTGCGACTGGAACGCTTCGACTCCGCCGCCGTCAATGTGCCTGTCCAGGGCGGCGCTCGGCTGACGTACCTGGCCGGCCAGTGGTCCCAGGAGTTCCAACTCCATCACCTGCAACTGGACCGCGGGCGCTTCGAGATGGAAAGCACCCAGGGTTCGGCGGGCCACGCCTACCACCCCTGGCTCGCGATCCAGTCCGCCGACGCTCCCGCCGAGGGAACCACCCCCACCTACGGCATCGCCCTGGAGTGGTCCGGCAACTGGCGCATCACCGCCGACGCCGAGCCCGGCGGTGCGCTGCGCGTCCGCGCCGGCCGCGTACCGCACGAGGGCGCCGTGCGACTCACCCCCGGCACCACCCTCGTCACACCACGCCTCGCCTGTGCCTTCAGCCCGGACGGTCTCGACGGACTGGCTCGCGTCTGGCACCGCTACGAGCGGCACCTGACCGGCGAGCGCATCGACCGGCCCCGCAAGGTCCTCTACAACTCCTGGGAGGCCACCGGCTTCGACGTCGACGCAGACGAACAGCTGGAACTGGCCAGGACAGCCGCACAGCTGGGCGCCGAACTCTTCGTCGTCGACGACGGCTGGTTCACCGGCCGGCACGACGACACCGGCGGGCTCGGTGACTGGCACCCCGACCCGGCCGCATTTCCCGGTGGATTCGACCGCTTCATCGATCAGGTCGGGGCCCTCGGCATGGACTTCGGTCTGTGGGTCGAACCCGAGGGCATCAGTCCCCGCTCGAAGCTGTACGCCGAGCACCCGGAGTGGGTGTACCGGATCGACGGCCGCCCGGCCAAACTCGTGCGCAACCAACTCCTGCTCGACCTCGGCCGTGAAGACGTCCAGGACTTCGTCATCAGCACGCTCGACCGGCTGCTCGGCTCTCACGCCATCAGCTATCTGAAGTGGGACATGAACCGGCCGCCCACCGAACGCGGCCGCCCCGGACATCCGGCCGGCCACGACCCGGAGCGGCAGGACCTCGACGCCGCGCACGTCGCCGGCTACCTCCGCGTTCTGGACCACCTGCGCGCCGCCCACCCGCACGTCACGATCGAGGGCTGCGCCGGCGGCGGCGCCCGCGTCGAGCACGCCACCATCGCCCGCACCGACGTGGTGTGGCCCAGCGACAACACCGCGCCCATGGACCGGCTGCGCATCCAGTACGGCTATCTCCACGCGCATGCACCGCACACCATGAGTTCCTGGGTCACCGACGCCCCGGGCATCTTCGACCCCCGGCCGCGCTCGCTCGCCTTCCGCTTCGTCAACTCCATGGCGGGCGTGCTCGGTGTCGGCGCCGACATCCGCCACTGGGCACCGGAGCAGCGTGCCGAGGCCACGCGGTGGATCGCCCGCTACAAGGAGATCCGGGACGTCGTCCACCACGGCGAGGTCCACCTGCTGGGCACCCCCGCCGACCCGACGTGCGGCGTGCAGTTCGAGGAACGCGGCGGTGCCCGTGTGGTGGTGACGGCATGGAACACCGGACCGCTGGACGGCGCACCCCTGCTGTCCGGACGGCCCGCCCGGCTCCGCCTGCGGGCCCTCGCCCCGGAATCCGTATACATCGACACCGACACCGGAACCCGCTACAGCGGGGCGTATCTGCTGCACTCGGGGCTGCCGTTCACCTGGAGCCGCGAACACGACGCGGAGCTGACGGTGCTGGCCCGTCAGTGACGACATCGGACAGTCTGCGCCCCACCGGCCTCACGAACAGGAGAAGATCCACCCCATGAATCCAGCCGCCCGTTTCACCAACCGCGTCGCCGTCGTCACGGGCGCCGCGTCGGGCATCGGCGCGGCCGCCGCGGCTCGCCTCGCCGCGGAGGACGCGGCCGTCGTCCTCGTCGACATCGCCGCCGAGCGCGGCGAGGAGACCGCCGAGCGGCTGCGCAAGGACGGGGCCCGGGCCGTCTTCGTCGCCGCCGACGTCGCGAGCGAGGACGACTGGCAGCGGGTGATCACCACCGCGCACGGCTTCGGTCCCGTGGGCGTCCTGGTCAGCAACGCGTACACGGTGGCCGTCGCACCGGCCCACGAGACCAGTCTCGCCTCCTGGGAGCGGCAGCTCTCGGTCAACCTCACCGGTGCCTTCCTCGGAGTCAGGGCGGCGCTGCCGGATCTGCGCGCGAGCTCCGGGGCCGTGGTGCTCGTGTCCTCCGTGCACGCGCACCGGGGCATCCCCGGCCATCCGGCGTACGCGGCGAGCAAGGGCGCCCTGCTGTCGCTGTGCGGTCAACTCGCCGTCGAGTACGGCCCGGACGTCCGGGTCAATGCGGTATTGCCGGGGCCGATCCTGACCGCCGCGTGGGACCGGGTGCCGCTGGCCGACCGCGAGCTCAGCGTCGCGGGCACCGCGGCCCGCCGTTTCGGCACGCCCGAGGAGGTCGCCGCCGCCGTCGCCTTCCTCGCCGCCGACGAAGCCTCCTACATCACCGGATCGAGCCTGCTCGTGGACGGCGGCTGGAGCGTCTCGAAGGCCTCGGCCTGACGGAACGACCGCCCCGGCCACCGATCGAACAGCAAGAAGGGCATAGACATGACGCCATACGCGCGCCGCGGAGTGCACGGCCAGACGGTGGAGACCCTCGCCCGACGGGTGCTCACCGGCGAGATCCCCGAAGGAGCGACGCTCGACATGGCGGCGTTGCAGAGCGAGCTGGACGTCAGCCTGACGGCGCTGCGCGAGTCCCTGAAGGTGCTCGCGGCCAAGGGCATGGTCGACGCCCGGCAGAAGCGCGGCACGTTCGTCAGGCCCCGCTCCGACTGGAACCTTCTCGACGCCGACGTGCTGCGCTGGCAGTTCTCCGAGAGCAGCGGCTCCGGTGCCGACCCCGCGCTGCTGCGCAGCCTCGGTGAGGTCCGCGGGATCATCGAACCCGCGGCCGTGCGCCTTGCGGCGGACCGGCGTACCGACACCGACCTCGAGGCGCTGGAGACGGCCCTGAGCGCGATGGGGCAGGAGGGCGGCGCGAGTCACGCCGTCGAGGCCGACCTCGCCTTCCACCGGGCGCTGCTCGCTGCCACCCACAACGAGCTGCTGGAACGCATGGAGATGGTCATCGAGTCGGGCCTCGCTCAGCGCGACCAGCTCGTGCACAGCGCTCCGCACAGCGAGGACCCGGTACCCAGCCACCGTGCCGTCCTCGACGCCGTGCGCGACCGGGACCCCGACGCCGCGGAGCACGCCATGCGCGCCCTGCTCGACCAGGCGACGCGCGATCTCGACAAGGTCAGCGGCCCGCTCGCGTCCGACGGCGCGGACGGTTCCTCCGAGAAGGCGGACGGTTCCTCCGAGAAGAAGGACGGCCAGGGACAGTGAAGATCGCGCGCGTCGAGACCTTTCTCGTCCCGCCCCGGTGGCTGTTCTGCCGGATCGAGACGGATGACGGCGTCGTCGGCTGGGGCGAGCCGGTGGTGGAGGGCAGGGCCGAGGTGGTCCGGTCGGCCGTGGAGGTGCTGGCCGAATACCTGGTGGGCCAGGACCCGTTGCGCATCCAGGACCACTGGCAGGTGCTGAGCAAGGGCGGTTTCTACCGCGGCGGCCCGGTGCTCTCCAGTGCCGTCGCCGGCATCGACCAGGCCCTGTGGGACATCGCCGGCCGCACACTCGGGGTGCCGGTGCACACGCTGCTCGGAGGGCCGGTCCGCGACTCGGTACGGGTGTACGCCTGGGTCGGCGGCGACGAGCCCGACCGGCTCAAGGAGGAGGTGACCGCCCAGGTGGAGGCCGGCTTCACCGCCGTCAAGATGAACGCCGCCGGACGCACCCCGCCGATCGGAAGCCCCGCCGAGACGGCCGCCGTCGTCGAGCGCGTGGCGGCGGCACGCGAGGCCCTGGGTCCGCACCGGGACGTCGCCGTCGATTTCCACGGCCGCTTCGGCGCCGCCAACGCGCGGCGCGTGCTCCAGGAGATAGCCCCCCTGCACCCGCTGTTCGTGGAGGAGCCCGTCCTGCCCGAGCAGGCGCACCTGCTGCCGGGCCTGGTCGGCGCCTCGTCGGTGCCGCTCGCCACGGGTGAACGGCTCTACGGGCGGGCCGACTTCCTTCCGCCGCTGACCGCGGGAGTCGCCGTGGCCCAGCCGGACCTGTCGCACGCCGGCGGGATCTCGGAGGTCACCCGGATCGCGTCGCTCGCCGAGACCTTCGGGGCTCATCTGGCGCCGCACTGCCCGCTCGGCCCCATCGCACTGGCCGCAAGCCTTCAGGTCGCCTTCGCCACGCCCAACTTCCTGATCCAGGAGCAGAGCCGGGGCATCCACTACAACAAGGACGCCGACCTGCTCTCCTACCTCGTCGACACCGAGCCCTTCCGTTTCGTCGACGGTCAGGCGCGTCGCAGCGGACTGCCCGGACTCGGCATCGCTGTCGACGAGGACGCGGTGCGCGCCGCCGACCGGTCCGGGCACGCCTGGCGCAACCCCGTCTGGCGGCACGCCGACGGCTCCTTCGCCGAATGGTGACCGGGAACCGGCTGCCGGTGTCCGTGGTCACCGACCCGGAATGGGGCGGCCGTTGGACCTCACTGACCGCCGGCGGCCGCGAATGGCTCTGGCACCGCGACGAGCCGCGCCGCGCGCACATCTCCCCCGGTGACGCTTTCGCCGACGCCGGGGGCCTGGAGGAGTGCGCGCCGACCGTTCGCGGGCTGCCCGATCACGGGGACGCCTGGTCGCGGCGGTGGCGGCGGGACGGGGACGTGGACCTCGTGGAGTGCCCGGACTTCCGCCTGGCGCGCCGTATCCGCGACGAGGCGGGGGCGGCCGTCGCCGACTACACGCTCACCGCCGAACCCGGCTACCGCTTCGTATGGGCCGCCCACGCCCTGCTCGACCTGTCTCCGTCCGCCCGGATCGGTATCGACGGGCCCGCGGTCACGCGGCTCTACCCGGACGAGGGAGACCGCTGGGTCACCGGCGCCTGGCCCACCGTCGACGGCATCCCGCTGGACCGGCTCGGCCCGGACGACGGGAGCGCCGTCGGAGCAGTCGTCCTCACCTCACAGGTGTCCGTGCACGACGGCCCGGACTCCCTCCACCTGTCCGTCGAGGCCGACGGACCGCAGCCGCACTCCGTCGCCCTGTGGCGCAACCTCCGCGGCTTCCCCCAGGACGCGCCGTACCGGTCGATCGGCGTCGAGCCGATGCTCGGCCGGGTCTTCGACCGGGCGACGGGGGACGACGGCGACACCGCCGTCGTGCCCGCGAGCGGTGAGGTCACCTGGCGGCTCACCGTCACCGCCACCCGTCGCGCCTGACACCCACCACCAGAAGGGATCCCCGATGGACCTGCTCGCGGCGCTGCGCGCCCACCGGCTGCTCGCCATCGTCCGCGGCAGCGATCCGGACGCCGCGCTGACCACCGTGCTCACCCTCGTCGAGGAAGGCGTCTCCCTCGTCGAGGTCTCCCTCAGCGGACGTGACGCGCTCGACGTCATAGCCCGGGCCCGTGCCGCACTGGGCCCTGACGCAGCCCTCGGCGCCGGTACCGTCCTGACCTCCGACGAGGCCCGCGCCGCTCAGAGAGCCGGAGCCGCCTTCCTCGTCACCCCGGCGGTCAGCGACGGCATAGCCACCGGCCTGGAGCTCGGACTCCCGGTGCTCGCGGGCGTGATGACCCCCACCGACGTCCTCCAGGCGCAACGCCTGGGCGCCACGGCCTTCAAACTCTTCCCTGCCGGCAGCGCCGGAGGCCCGGGCTATCTCCGGGACCTGCGCGGCCCCTTCCCCGGCCTGCCGTTCGTACCCGTCGGTGGAGTGGACGCCCAGGCAGCCGCCGACTATCTGGGCAGCGGTGCCACAGCCGTCGGTGTCGGCTCGCCCCTGGTCGGCGACGCCGCCTCGGGCGGCAGTCTCACCGCCCTGCGCCAGCGGGCCCGCGCGTTTCTGGACGTCGTGCGCACGGAGGTCCGGCCATGACCATGCCCACGGTCATCGGGACCGACCGCCTCGAACTCGGCGAGGGCATCCGGTGGGCGGACGGCCGCGCGGTGCTGACGGACATCCTCTCCGGCCGTCTCCTGTCCGCCCCCGGCCGTCCCGCCGCACCGCTCGCCCGCATCACCCAACTCCCCTGCCCACTGGGGGCAGTGGCCCCGATCGAGGACCGGCCCGGTCACTGGATCGCGGCGGCCGGCACCGGCATCTGCCGCATCGACCCCGCCGGCCGGGTCGACTGGATCGCGCGCCCCGAGGACGACGCACCCGTGCCGATGCGGATGAACGACGGCGTCGCCGACCCGCAGGGCCGCTTCTGGGCGGGCAGCATGGCGTACGAGGCGACCGAGGACGCGGGCTCCCTCTACCGCATGGACCGCGACGGCCGCGTCACCCGCGTACTGCGGGACATCACCGTGCCCAACGGACCGGCCTTCACCGCGGACGGCACCGTCATGTACCTCGCCGACAGCGCCCGAGGGCTCGTCCGGCGCTACCCCGTCGACCCGGTCACCGGCGACGTGGGCGAGCCGGTCCCCCACATCACCTTCTCCACGGGCAGTCCCGACGGTATGACGACCGACGCGGAGGGCGGCCTCTGGATCGCGGTCTGGGGCGTCGGCCAGGCCCACCGCTATCACCCCGACGGCACCCTCGACCGGATCGTCGAACTGCCTGCCGCCCAGCCCGCCGGGCTCTGCCTCGGCGGTCCCGACGGCCGCACCCTCCTCGTCACCAGCGCCCGCATCGGCCTGTCCCGGCCGGGCCCGCTGGACGGCGCCGTCTTCGCGTTCCGCGTCGACGTACCCGGGACGCCGGCAGCGCCGTACCGCCCGGAGCGCACCAAGAGCCCGGCCCCCACGGACCCCGACGCCGCCGGCGACACCGCAGTCCGTCCCGACTCACCGTAGGACCCACCATGAGCACCCCCCGGCACCTGCGCCCCGGCCCCGTCGTCTGCGTCGGCGAGACCATGGCCGCCCTCGCCCCCGAGCCCCTCGGGCCGCTCGACGACGCCGACCTGCTGCGGGTCGACATCGCGGGCGCCGAGTCGAACGTCGCCCTCTACCTCGCCGACCACGGCATCCCCACGCACTGGCTCTCCGCGGTCGGCGACGACCCCTTCGGCCGGCGCGTCCGCGACCGGATCGCCGCGGGCGGAGTCGACGTCGACGGCGTCCGCACCGACCCGGACCGGCCCACCGGACTGCTCCTGAAGGACCCGGGTGCGAACGGCACGCGCGTCCACTACCACCGCCGTGGATCCGCCGCCTCGGCCCTCACCCCCGAGCTCCTCGACGACCCAGCCGTGGCGGGCGCCGCGCTCCTCCATCTCAGCGGCATCACCCCGGCCCTCTCCCCCGGCTGCCACGCCCTCGTCGAGCGGGCACTGCGCCCCGATCGCCCCTGCCCGGTCAGCTTCGACGTCAACTACCGCCCCGCCCTGTGGACCGGCCGCCCCGCCGGCGACGTCCTGCGACCGCTCGCCGACCGGGCCGACATCGTCCTCGTCGGCCTCGACGAGGCCCAGGCCCTGTGGGGTGACGGAATCACCGACGCCCACGGGATTCGTGAACTCCTGTCCGGTCCGCAGATCCTCGTGGTGAAGGACGGCGACCGCGAAGCCACCGCCTTCGTGGGAGCCGCCGCGCACAGCGTGCCCGCCTTGAAGGTGCGCGTCGCCGAACCCGTCGGCGCGGGCGATGCCTTCGCCGCCGGGTTCCTCAGCGGCCTGCTGCGGCAGCTGCCCGTGGACCGCGCCCTGCGCCTCGGCCATCTGACCGCGGCCTCGGCGCTGAGAGTCGCGGCTGACCACGGCCCGCTGCCGGACCCCGAAGTCGTCGCCGCGCTCCTGGACGCCGACGACGAAACCTGGCGAGCCGCCGTGATCGGCTGACTCCTCCGGACGGGCCGCGCGGCCTGACGTCGCCGAGCGGCTCCTGCCGGTGTTCGAGGAACCGCCCGTCGAGGCCCTGCAACCCGGTGCAGCGCGGCTCAGACCAGTTCGGGCTGCTGTTCGTGTCGCGGTTGGGGCAGATGCACCGGCTCGGGTTTCCGATCCCACAGCTGGGTGGTCCGTACGTAGCCGTAGATCACGGAGGCCATCGCCGCAATGATCAGCGGGCCGAACAGCCACGGACGTGCGGCCATTTCCATCGGCAGATAGCGATACGACGCCAGGAGTGCGGTGAATACCGCTGCGCCGTAGACGACGAGTTGGATTCCCCGTCGGTCCCAGCCCCGGTCGAGCGAGCGCAGCGCCGCCTCGATGGTGACGGTGAACACCACACCGGCGACGATGTCCGCGCCGTAGTGGTACCCGAAGCCCAGCGTTGCGCCGAGTGTGGCGATCAGCCAGAAGCCGCCCGCAAAGCGCAGAATCGGGGGGCCCTTGAGGGAATGGATGAAGATCGCGGTAGCCCACGCCGTGTGCAGACTGGGCATGCAATTCCGGGGGGTGATCTCGTCGAAGGGCATCGGGCGCGGGATACCGACCGGCGGCGGTATGTCCGGCCACAGGTTGGCAACCGCCCAGGCACCCCCGTCGGCACCGTAGGCGAAGACGGGCCCGACCACCGGGTAGATCATGTAAATGCCCGGCCCGAGCAAGCCGATGACGAGGAAGGTGCGCACCAGATGGTGGCCCGGGAAGCGGCCCTCGGCCGCCACATTGCGCAGCTGGTACAGCGCGACGAGGACCGCGGCCACCGCGAGCTGGATGTAGACGAAGTCGAGGACGTGTTCGCCCACCGTGCCGGTGGCCGCGACAATGCGGCCCGCCAGCCATGAGGGGTTGCCCAATGCGTGATCGGCGGTTGCCACGTACGGGTCGAGCACCTTCGGGCGGGTCTTCGACGTGATCAGCAGCCAGGTGTAGCCGGTCTTGCGGCCGGCCACCAGCAGCAGGGCGAGTCCGACACCTTTCAGGAGCAGGACGCGGTCCCGGCCGGTGCGGCGTGTGAGGGCGATGACGCCACAGGCCAACGTCACCCACAGTGCTCCGTTGCCGTACATCATCTCGGCACCGGCAGCCCACCGCACGAGCCAGAAGACGATGTCGATGCCGATCGCGGCGCCGACCGCGATGAATCGCTGCCGCCAGGTGAGGACCACCATCATCAACGCCATGCTGACGTACAGCACCGTCCCCGACTTGGGGGCGAATACGACCTCGCGCGCCTGGTCGGTGATCGGCCCCGGCTCGCCGTACCGGCGCGCGGCGATCTCCAGCGCCACGAGGAATCCGAGGCCCACCACACTCACCGCGACCCACAGCACGATGGTCGGTTGACGCCACGCAGCCGAGCGAGAGCTGCCGCCTGCGCGCGAAAGTCCTCGCGTTAGGTTAGTTATCAATTTTTCAGCCGCTTTGTCTTATTTCACGACGATCATTATGAGCTCGAACATGTTAGCGGAATATACTCGTCGTTCCGATCATGGATACCTCGAATCCAGCGATCGACCCCTTGCCCGCCACCACAGCGAACAGGAAACGCCGCCCCGCCCGGACTGGTGCAGCTCGGTCCGCTCGGCCCGGCAGGAACATCTCGCCGGCTCCGGTATCGGAACGCCGACCCGGTCGCCCTCGTCGGGCGCGCGACTCCTGTGCAACCTGGCCCCCGTTTCGCGCGTATAGCAACTGACCGCTCCGAGCGGCACCGGATGGGGACGCCGCTGATGAAGAGGGCGTCGCAGGAGCACCGGTTCCGCCTACACGCCAACGGGAGAGACGCATGAATCCGCTGAAGCTGCTGAGTTCGCTGAGCACGCGCCGTACCTCGCTCGCCCTCGCACTGGTCGCCACGTCCGTGCTCACCACGGCTCTGGCCACCCCGACGGCCGCCGCGCCGGCCGATTCCGCCTCGCCGGCCCGGACGGCGGACACCAGACTGGAGCGGCAGATCGAGGGGCTGCTGCAGCACAACGAGGGTGCCGAGCGCGTCGGGAAGGACCGGGTGCGGCTGGCGCCGGGCGTGGAGATGACGGTCGTGCCGTCCACCCGAGCAGCGGCCGACGGCACGGGCGACTGCCGGACCGGCTACGCCTGTGTGTGGCAGCACCGCGACGCGACCGGCTACCGCCTGGACTTCTACTACTACGGCTCCTACACGCTGTCCAACTACACGATGCCTGACGGCTCCAGCTGGCAGGACAAGGTCAGCTCCTACTACAACGCGCAGACCGGCGGCGCCTGGATCGTCGGCAGGAACTGGGACTCCGACCTCGGCGGCCTGGAGTGGATCTTCGGCGGGCCGGGCGGGAGGTACGAGGCCCTGGTGTCCGCCAACGACCAGGCCGATGTGATCGAGCTGTACGCGTAGCCGAGGACCGGGGGCGGGGGACGACGGACGCGTCATCCCCCGCCTCACGGCAGGCGGACGGCTGGATGACGGTCGACCGCGCATCAGGTGGGAGCGGCAGGGAAACACCTTGACCTCGGCGGCGGTGCACTCCCCCTTGTCGTGCTCGGTGTTGGACTTCCACCGCCCGTCATCCGACGTACTATCGGGCGTGACCGCCAACGCCCCCGCCGCGTCGCCCCTGAGCGCTCCTGACTGGCCCTGCTGCGGGCACGGCTCCGATCCGTCAGCCGACGCCGTGGGCTGCCGCGGCCGCCGGGTCGACCCGTATGCCGAGTGTCTGGCCCATCTGAGCACCACCGACCGCGCCGCCTACCTGGCAGGTCTGCTGCCCGGTGCCGACCTCGATCACCGTGGCACTGTGTTGAGTGAGGAGCTGCTGACCGAGCTTCTCGCCCGGCTGCACGACCCTGCGACAGACCGGTCCCGCACCGGCAAAGTGTCCTTCAGTGGGGCGGAGTTCGCCGGTGAGGCGAGGTTCGACGGGGTGGAATTCGGCGACGAAGCCCGTTTCAACGGGGCAAAGTTCACCGGTGACGCCAGATTCGACGGCGCACAGTTCGAGGGCACCGCAGGGTTCGGCGGAACGGAGTTCGCCGGCGACGCGGAGTTCAACCAGGCGAAGTTCGGCCTCGATGCCCGGTTCAACGGGGCGAAGTTCGGCGGTGACGCAAGGTTCTTCGGGGCGCAGTTCCACAGGAATGCCCACTTCAACAGGGCTGCTTTTGCACGCGCTGCCGTCATGGGACCGTTCGTGTGCGAGGAAGAACTGGTTCTGTCCGAGGCTGTGTTCGACGTCGCCGTAACGATCGAGGCAAGAACGGCAGGCCGAGCGCGTCGGCGCTCGCGGCAGCGGCGCGGGCGACGACGCTGTGATACTCCCCCGCCACGGCAGCGACGCCCAGGCGCGCCAACCCCTCTACGGCCGCTGCGGCCCTCCGTGGATCGGCCGCGGTATCTCGCACCACCAGCTCGAGTGCTCTTCCCGAGATCCCGCCGGCGCCGTTGACATCTCGGGCGGCCAACTCGAGCCCGGCGAGCAGGTGTCGGCCTGCCTCGACCCAGCCGGGCCGAGTCAGCGGAACGAGAGCGCCGATCTTGACGGACGATCCCTGCGTCCGTCCCGCCCCCGGGTGGTGCTGGTGGCGAATCCATCCGTCGGCGTCTCCCGTCTGACGAACAATCTGCAGTCTGCCCGGTTCCCTGCAACGGCAAGGGCCGATGGTACGGGTTCACTTCATGTCGTCGTGGCAGGGACCCGATGACCGTTCCGGACAGTGCCACCACCACCGTGGCCGCCACCGACCGCTGTTTCACCTGCGGGCTGGTACTCCTGGCCGGCCCCGTACGAACCGCTGGGCCACCCCTGGCGCCGGCGCACCCGCACGACTCATTCCAACCGACGTGAAGGTCGCCGCTGCTGCCGTCGCAGCAGCAGTGAACGCGACAACGAGCCACAGCCCACCGACAGGAGGGTTCGCCTGCGGCGCGGCGAAACCCCCAGGCACCGCGTACACAACAAGGCGGTCTCCCACCTCCGCACCCTCGGGGCACGCTTCGCCCAGCGCGACGAAGTCCGACTCTCTGAGGCTCCGTTCGAGCCCGGTACCGTCGAGCCGTTCAGCGAGCACTCCCACCAGGATCCGGTGACCTTCCCCGTCGGCGCGTTCCTCTCATGCCGAGTCGCCTTCGTGACGATGGCCTCGAGCGGCTTGCCCCACACATCGAGTACGGCCTGATCGAGAAACGTCAACATCCCCACAGCCAGCAGGCATTGCACGATCGCGGCCGCCCCGAGTGCCAGGCTGGTGAACGCATCGACGTGCCATCACGGTGCCTGACCGCTCGTCTCGGCACGCAGCGGACCCAGGCGGTGCAGCCCCTTGCGGTCGTAGTAGAGCGTCATGGCGAATCCGAAGAGCAGGGCCAGAGCGACGCCGATCGCAATCATGCCCCACCCTCGCATCAGCCCGGCATCGGCCCGGGCGTCGAAGTAGAGGATGGCCCGCACTCCGTCGCTCAGTTGCCGCATCGGTTCGAACAGCGCCAGGAAGCGGTAGAAGTCGGGGACGGCCTGGAGGGGAATCGTCGCCCCCGAGGACGGCAGGGCCAGGGCGATGAACACAAACATGGATACCACTTGGCCGATCCCGCCGAAGGCGGCGTTGATGGCCTGTACTCCCAGGCCCACGGCCAGGCTCGCGCAGAAGGAGAAGATCCACAGCAGCGGCAGGTGCGCGGCGTCCATGCCCAGGATCGCGATCGCGGCGATCATCAGCAGGGTGGTGGTGAGCACAGTGATTCCCACCGTCATGACCATCTTCAGCAGCAGCGTTTGCGTGCGGCTGATCGGCACCGTCGGGTGCCGGGTGTGCCACGGCCCGATTTCGTTGTCGGTGTAGCCCAGGCCCGCGTCGACGCCGCTGTTGATGATGTTGCCGCCGACGAACGCGATGAGCACCAGGAGCAGGGTGTAGTAGAAGGCAGTCAGGCCGAGGCCACTGTGCTTGCCGATGGGGTGGCCCACCTGGGTGGTGACGGTGATCGGGTCGCCCAGGAGCGCCCGGGTCGTGGTGTCGGCGCCCTGGGCAGGAGCCTGGGCCGTCAACTGTCGGCCGATCTCCAGGGATGCCTGGTGAGCCGCGTTCTGTGCGATCCGGGTGGCCAGGGCAGAGCCGAGGCTGCCCAGCCCGGGGTTGGTCAGGACGGTGAGCGCGGGCCGTGCCGTGGCCCGCGGGGTCGTCAGGGCTGTCACCGAGGTGGTGAAGTCGGGCGGGATGACCAGGGCGCCGTAGATCTTGCCCGACGCCATTTCGTCCTGCATCTGGGCTCGGCTGAGGTGGCGCCACCTCACGGTGTCCGCTGGGGTCTTGGCCACAACCGCCCGGCTCACCTGGGTGCCCACGGTCTGGTGCTGCCCTGGCTGCGTCGGGCCCTGATCCGTGTTGACCAGGGCGATCGGCAATTGGCGCAGGTTCCCGTTCGGGTCGAGGATGCCGCCCATGTAGAGCAGCGTCAGGCACACGGCCACCAGCGCACACAAGATGGTCGGCACCAGCCAGAGCTTTCCGTGACGCGCTACAGCAGAGGCGCGTACGAGCGATGGCTGCTCCCCGGAACCGGCTGAGGTCATGACACTCCATCAGGGACACGGTCCTGCGCTCTCCGGACCTGGCTGCGGCGGTGTTGGCTGTGACGCAGGGGCCGCATACGCGGTGTCTCGGCAGTCCACGCCCGGGGAGTGCGCGAGCACCGGCCGACCCTCAAGGGACGATAAGGCCTGTGGTCACGGCATCCCTCCACGACACGACCGCGGGCCCCAGGGAGGTGCGTGAGCACCGCGGCAGGCCGGTCGATGTCGTGCGAAGCGACATCCACAATCCCTCCACTGCGACCACCGGAGACTCGCAGCCAGGGCTCCGCGCAATCGCCACGTCCAGTCAGGCGCACTGCGCCGGGACACCGTCGCACAACGCGCCGCCGGGGCGGCCGAACGACGCCACGGAACGTAGCCCACGGTCCAGAACGCGACCATCCCGCAGGCGCACAGACGTTGCCTCATGCGTCAGCACCTCCGAACAAGGTGGCGCGGAAGAACGCGGTCGTGATTCCGCGATAGCCGGTGTGCCCGGAGGCGCCTGAGTGCCGCAGACACCAGAGCTCGGGCTCGTCCTTGGTCTCAGCCGCGTCGGAGGATTCGCCGCACATCGTGCACTCAGCCTCGTAGACTGGACCGCTGCCTTGCCTGTCCGTAATCAACAGCCAGTCGGCGTGCCGCGTTACCGAACGAGGCCTCACTGGCTGATCGGATAACGCGACATCGTCCAAAGGTTCTTGGCTACCGTCCATCGACTGACTCCGACCTGTGGCGGTACGCGATGAGAGCCCAGACGGACTTTCCGACCCCGTTGCGTTCGCTGATGCCCCACTGGTCTGCCAGCGCGCTGACCAGTGACAGCCCGCGGCCGCATTCCGATTCGCTGCTGGGGTCCTGCCTGCGAGGCCTTACATTAGAGCTGTCGTGCACCTCGATGCGGAGGTCAGCACCGGCCAGCTGAAAGCGGGTCTCGATCTCGCGCCCGGGTGAGACGCGCGCATGGGTTACCGCGTTGGTGACGAGCTCCGAGAGCACGACGAGTGCCGCGTCCTCGACTTCGGCCATGCCCCAGGCGGCGAGCGTCTTGGCCAGCTCTGCTCGGGCCAGGCCGACGCAGCGCGGATGGCGTGTCCATCGGCGAATCACCGGGCCGTTCAGCGCATCCTGTCGCTTCTGCATGGCTCAGAGGATGGCTGCCGCAACGCCTCGCCGGTTCCCGGCGATAGGGGTACCCATGATGGGTAAGCTCCGCGCGGAGAAACGCTGGTATTCCTGGATCCCAGGCAGATTTGGGGAAGCGCATGTCAGGGGACGTCTCACCACCATCGGCTTTACCGGCGCAGGTCCTCGGCCGAGCCGATGTGCAGGCTGCGCTGAGGCGGCACGACTTCGGTCAGGTCTTCAAGCTGGCCCGGCAATGGGGTGGGATCAGCTTCCTGCGGATCGCCGATGCGTGCGACATCAAACCGGAGCGTGTAGGGAAGTTGGCGCGAGGCGACGGTGCGATCACCACGTACGAGAAGATCGGGTACATCGCAGATGCCTTGCGCATCCCGGGCCACCTCGTCGGGATGGCCCCGCGCCCCTGGGAGGGGATGTCGCAGCCCTCGCCCGCAGGTCCCTCGGAGCTGAGCTCTCCGCTGGCGACTGTCACCCCAAGAATCGCGGGCGTTGCCAGTTCCGATGATTTGGGAACCGTGGATCTCGAAGGAGACGAAGTGCAGCGCAGGAGGTTTCTCGCGGCTTCCATAGGCATCGCCACTGGTACAGCCGCTACGACGGCAACACCGTCAGGACGCCGTATCGGACAGCGTGAGCTACGGCACCTTCAGCGACGTACCACCCGTCTCCGCAGCCTCGATGACGTGCTGGGCGGAGCCGATACACGGCACATCTACCGCGTGGAACTCGGTTCCACCATGAACCTGTTGCGCAACTCGTCGTACACCGAGGCGACGGGCCGACAGTTGCTGGGTCTGGTGGCCGAGCAAGCCCAGCAGGCCGGCTGGGCCGCGTTCGACGCAGGCCGGCAGACCGAGGCGTCTGCTCTCTATGAGAAGGCCTTCCAGGCGGCTACCGCCGCCCAGGATCCCGCACTCGCCGGGAACTCTCTGGCCTTCCTCGCCTACCAGCAGGTCAGCGCCGGTATCTCCGGGGTGGCGACGGCCACCGCATCTTGCGAGACAGCCAGGGCGGACGCCCCCGCGACAGTTCGCGCCCTTCTCTTCGAACGGCGCGCGTGGGCCCATGCCAAGGCCGGCCAGGCCAAGGAGACGGAGCAGGCACTCGGCCAGGCCGAGGAAGCTGTGACCGGGACAGGCGGCGAACGCCCCGGGCCCGACTGGTCATCCTGGGTCGACACCCGCGAGCTCCAGATCATGAAGGGCCGCTGCTGGACCGAGTTGCATCGCCCCCTGCGAGCCGTGCCCGCCCTAGAAGCAGCCTTGGCCGACTTCGACGACACTCACGCTCGCGACAAGGCGTTGTACCTCACCTGGCTGGCACACGCCTACCTGGACGCCGGCGAGATCGAGCAGTCGGCAACCGTGATCGCGACAGCCATGGACCTCTTCGCCGGCGTCGGGTCAGTGCGACCCCAGCAGCGCGCCGACGAGTTCCTGCTCAGGCTTCACGCCTACCGGGCTGTCGCTCCGGTCGCAGAGGTCTTGGACCGCGCGGCAATATGATCATTCGGCGACGCTGCGAGCGATCCATTCCAGGCCCGCCGCGGAACCCGCCACGATCGGCACCGCGTTGATCTCCGGATTCTTCCAGGGGTGGCGCTCCAGCAGGTGCGATTCGAGTTCGGGATAGCGGGCCGTCGTCGTCTTGAAGATCACCTGCCACTCCTCCCCCTCGCCGAACTCCCCGAGGTGCCAGAACACCGACGTGACCGGGCCCACCACCTGCGCTCCGGCAGCCAGCCGGGCTTCCGTCGCTTCCTTGGCCAGCTTCACCGCCGCCTCGCGGCTCTCGGTCGCTGTGTACACCTGCACGCACTCAGTCATGCGTCGAGCCTAGGGCGGACGTTGACCCGCCATCCAGAGCACACCGGCGTACCGACCCGATCCGACGCCGATCGGCGCCCCGCCAAGAACGCTATGAAGTGGGCTCAACTGTGCTCAACCTCTCGCTATCCCCGATCGACAGGCTCCTGGACGGCCGCATCGCTATCGCGGATGCCCTCACCTGGCCCGAGACCCGGCAGAGCATCGCCGCCCTGGTCGCACGCGGGTTGCAGCAGAAAGGGGACCTGGAAAACCGATTCGGCGCTCACCTCGCCGACCTGCTCGACGACCAGGCATGACTATCCACCCCGACATGGTGCGGCTCCGGCGCGGGCCGAGGCGCCGGAGCCGCACGAGGTCCGTCAGGGAGCCGTCTCCGCGAGGATTGCCTCGACCCTGGCGCGGATCTCGTCCGTCGCGAGACCGCGGATGGTGAGAGTCGTACGGCGTCGCAGTACGTCGTCGGCGGTCTCGGCCCATTCGTGATCGCGGGCATAGACGACCTGCGCCCAGATCTCGGGGGCGTCGGGGTGAATGCGTTCGGCCAGGGCGGGATCCCGGTGAGAAAGACAGGCAATCTCGTAGGCGAGGGTTCCGTAGTGGGTCGCCAGGTGCCGGGCAGTGTCGGCGGCCATCTGCGGGCCCTGGGCTGTGTTGTCGGTGAGCAGTCCGCGGGTGACGGCGCGCGGGTTGGCGATGCCTGGCAGCGGCAGTCCCTTCGGGAGCCGGGAGACCGGCTCGTACCCCTCTCCCAGCGGGTGGCCGGGCAGCGACTCCAGCTTCTGCAACACAGTGCGGCCGATGTGGCGGAAGGTCGTCCACTTGCCGCCGGCGACCGACAGCATTCCGCCGCTTCCCTCGGTGACCACCGTCTCGCGCTTCGCTGTCGAGGTGTCGCCGGGGCCGCCGGGGAGGACCCGCAGACCGGCGAAGGAGTAGGTGATCAGATCGCGGGACAGCTGCTGGTCGCGGATCGAGTACGCGGCCTCCTCCAGGATCTGGGCGATGTCGTTCTCATTGACCGCGACGTCCGCCGGGTCGCCCACGAACTCCTCGTCGGTGGTGCCGAGCAGCAGCATGTCCTCCCACGGGAGCGCGAAGGTGATGCGGTACTTGTCGATCGGGGTCGCCAGGGCCGCCCTCCACAGCGAGGTGCGCTTCAGCACCAGATGGGCGCCCTTGGAGAGCCGGATGGAGGGAGCCGCGTTCGGGTTCTCCATCCTGCGCAGGTGGTCCACCCACGGACCGGTCGCGTTGAGCACCAGACGCGCATCGACGCCGAACTCGGTGCCGTCGAGACGGTCCTTGAGCTCCGCGCCGGTGACCCGGCCTCCGGTGAAGCGCAGCCCTTGCAGTTCGGCGTGGTTGAGCACGGTGGCACCCGACTCGGCAGCGGCGCGGACCGTCATCAGTGCCATGCGCGAGTCGTTCATCTGGTCGTCGCCGTAGACCGCAACGGTCTGGAGGTTCTCGGTGCGCAGCTCCGGCACTGAGTGGACCGCCTTCTCCGGGCTCAGCAGGTGGCCGACGCCGTCACCGAAGGCGGAGAGCGCGGAGTACGCGAACACTCCCGCTCCCAGCTTCGCCGCGCCGTGCGGTCCGCCTTTGTAGATGGGCAGGTAGAAGGTGAGCGGGTTGGCCAGGTGGGGGGCCACCTGGCGGGAGACCGCACGGCGCTCGAAGTGGTTCTCCGCCACCAGCTTCACCGCGCCGGTCTGCAGGTAGCGCAGACCGCCGTGGAGGAGCTTGGAGGAGGCGGAGGAGGTGGCGCCGGCGAAGTCGCCGGCGTCCACCAGAGCCACCCGCAGCCCGGATTGCGCGGCATGCCAGGCGGTGGAGATGCCCAGGATGCCGCCGCCGATCACCAGGAGGTCGTACGTCGCCATGGACAGCCGCTCCCGCGTCTCGACGCGGCTCAGCCGTGTGCTGGTCATGGGGGTCGTCATGAGGTCTGCACCTTGCCTTGATGGGTCGGCCTGATCAGGCAGCCGCAGGGAGAGCGCCTTGCGCGCAGTGTCACCGGCGCAGGCACACCTGCCGCCCCTGGTGCCCTGTCCGTCCCGATGTGGGCGGGGAGAAGGGGCCGCAGGTGTGTGCGCCGGTCACCGGAGTGCTCCTGCGAGGTCGTAGGACGCCTCAGGTGAACGCGAGCTGGTAGATACCCGCCGCCAGCGCGCCACCTGCCAGCGGACCGATCACAGGGATCCAGGCATAGGTCCAGTCCGAGCCGCCCTTGTTGGGCAGCGGCAGCAGGGCGTGCACGATGCGCGGACCCAGGTCACGGGCCGGGTTGATGGCGTAGCCGGTCGGGCCACCGAGCGAGAGACCGATACCGACGACGACGAAGGCCACGATCAGCCCGCCGAGGATGCTCAGACCTTTGCCGCTGTCGTTGAGGCCCTGGGTCAGGACGGCGAGCACCAGCACAGTGGTGCCGATGATCTCGGTCGCCAGGTTCTGCCACACCACACGGATCTCAGGACCGGTGGAGAAGATTCCCAGAACCGGGCCGGCCTTGGGCGCTGCCTTCTGGTCGACCAGCCCCTCCACCTCCGGTTGGGCCGCGAGAATCTCGCGATCCGTGAGGTGGGCGTGGAACTGTCCGTAGTAGGCGATCCAGACGAGTGCGGCACCGATCATGGCGCCCACTATCTGCCCGGCGAAATAGACCCAGATGTTGCTCCAGTCATCGTTCGCGATCGCGATACCGAGCGTGACCGCCGGATTGATGTGCGCGCCGGAGAGCGAGCCGACCATGTAGACCGCGGTCATGACCGCGAATCCCCACCCGAAGGTGATTGCCACCCAGCCGGCACCCTGTGCCTTCGAGCGCTTGAGTACGACAGCGGCGACCACGCCGCCACCGAGCAGGATGAGTACGGCGGTGCCTATGAGCTCGCCGATGAAAATGTCGGAGCTGGACACACTTGGCTCCCTCTCGCCCCACCCCCGGGCCGACCGGGAGTCAGGGCATCTCATGGACCGGATGGCACACACACAGCCGACCCGCAAGGCGCCGTGTGTGCACGGTCGGGGCTGCATCCGCCCGGTCTGGCCGCGGTAGCACGTGCGGGCCCGCTGCCGCCAGGCTCGTTCCTACCTCCATGGGACGCCCCCCTGGCGGCGGCGGCAACCTGCGGATGCACATGACAGTGCCGCGGCGGTGACCTGCCCGTACGGTCAGCGACACAGCCCTGCGTCGTGCTTGCGTGATCAAGCCCCCCTGCCTGCGGATTTGTCGCAGCAGACACTTTGATCGGTGGACCCGGTCGCCTGCCTCCGGTACGCCGAGGCGTTTCGCCGGCCGCGAGCTCAGTGGCTGTGGCGGCGGACCGCGTCGAGGAGCTGGTCGATGTCGTCGGTGCTGTGAGAGAAGGCGGTGACGAACCGGACGATCCCCGCCTCCCAGCGGTCGTGGTAGAAGGCGTAGCCCTCCGCGAGGAGTCCTTCGGTGACCTGCTGGGGCAGGCGGCAGAAGAGAATGTTGGACTGCGGCGTGGCCAGCAGGCCGGTGCCGGGGATGGCCTTGAGGCCGTCGCCGAGCCGGGTGGCCATCGCGTTGGCCTGGCGGGCGTTGCGCAGCCACAGTCCGTCGGTGAGATACGCGTCGATCTGGGCCGTGTGGAAACGCATCTTGGAGGTGAGCTGGCCGGCGCGCTTGGCGCGGAAGGCGAGCTCGGTGGCGAGTGCGGGGTCGAAGGACACGATGGCGTCGGCGGTCATCGCGCCGTTCTTGGTGGCGCCGAAGGACAGGACGTCGACACCGGCCTTCCAGGTCATCTCGGCGGGGGTGGCACCCAGATGGTCCAGGGCGTTGGCGAAGCGCGCACCGTCCATGTGGACGCGCAGTCCCGCGTCCTTGGCGATGGCGGACAGGCGGCGGATCTCGTCCAGGGTGTAGACGCTGCCGCTCTCGGTGGCCTGGCTGAGGCTCACCGCGGACGGCTGAACGCTGTGCACGTCACCGGCCCGGCGGCGCACCGCCACCTCCAGCAATGCGGGGTCGATCTTGCTGTCCGGCCCTGGGACGCCGACGAGCTTCGCACCGTTGGTGAAGAACTCCGGAGCGCCGCATTCGTCGTGGTTGATGTGGCTGTCGGGGTGAGAGAGCACGCTGCCCCACGGCGGGGTGAGCGCGGCCAGGCTCAGGCCGTTGGCGGCGGACCCGGTGGAGACCGGGAAGACATCGACGTCCCGCTCGAAGATCTCGCCGAGCTTGCGGCGGGCCCTGTCGGTGAAGGGGTCGTTGCCGTAGGGAAGGACCTGCCCGGCGGCCGCGTCGCTGACGGCGCGGGCTATCTGCGGGGATGCTCCGGCCATGTTGTCGCTGATGAAGGCACGACCGGAGGGGGTGGTGGCGAGGGTGGTGCTCATGAGGGGTCTTCCTTGGTCTCAGGTGCTGATGGGGGAGGCGAAGACGACGGTGATGTCCACTTCCTCGACCCCGGTGCGGTAGAAGTGCGGCGCGTCCCCGGCGAAAGCGAGCATGTCCCCGGGGGCCAGTTCCTGCGGGGCGTCGACGGGGCCGGCGGTGACACGGCCGGTGGCGATCAGCAGATGCTCGATCGTGCCGGTGGCGTGCGGGACGCCGGGTAGCTCCGTCTCCGGAGGAATGCGCAGGCGCCAGATCTCCAGGCTGTTGCCGCTGCTGATGCGGCGCAGCAGTTCCCGGGAGACCTCTCCGGGCTCCATGTCCGTGGCCGGCCGGAAAACAGGCCCGGTGTCGGCATCACGGGCCAACAGGTCGGCGATCGGAATGCGCAGGGCGATCGCGATCGCATCCAGAGTGTCGATCGTCGGATTGCCGTTGCCGGCCTCCAGCTGCGACAGCGTGGCCTTGCTCAGTCCGGCGCGCCGCGCCATCTCCGCGGCGCTCATACCGCGCTGTTGGCGGCGCAGGCGGATCTTCGCGCCGACCGCGGCTGCGGTGCTGCTCACCGGCAGGCGGCCGGAAGGCGGGGGCGTCATCAAAGGCTCCTGTGCGTTTCGGTGATCGAGGTGGGTGCTGACCCGTCCGTTGACGCGTAGACCCTCCCGGGATGAACCATGCGTTCACTATACCGAACATGAGGCAGGCAGTAAACTCTGCGTTCGTTTTAGTGAACGGTTTCGTCCATGAGGGCCCCTCGCCCACGGCTGCCGAAGCGCGTCGGCCACCAACGCCACCGAAACTCAAAGAAGCCAGGTGTACCGGTCCGGCAAGGCCGCACCGGCGTCATCTCGCGCGAGCGAGGACACGATGCCCTTGTCCATCGATGTGTTCAACAGTGGCTACAAGCCGATTCCGAACCCGCCCGGCTGGACGGCGCCGCAATATGGCTCGGTGGGCAGTTCGACGAGAAGGCAGCCATTCCCACGGCCCTGACGTCCGACGAACTCGAGATCGACCGCCACATCGTGCGGCTGCTTGCCCTCGGACGGAGCGACGGCGTCATCAACAGCGTGGTCCCCGTTCCCGACCTGGCCACCGTCGTCTCCGGCGACGTCACCTACAACAACATCCACATGTGGCTGTGGCGCTCCACACCGGAAACCCGGACCGAGTGGCTCGCCACGCTCGACGCTCTGGCCTCCCTGCGACCGGAAAAGATCATCACCGGCCACAAGGACCCGGACGCACCCGACGACCACGCTCGACGCATTCTCGACCAGAGCCGGCGCTACATCGAAGACTTCGACCAGGCAACGGCTCACAGCAGTTCCGCCCCCGACCTCGTCGGCGCCGGACGATGGAGAAGTATGCAGCGTACGGAAACGTCTACACCCTGCTCGCAGCCGCTGCCGACCAGTTCGACAACTGAAGCACGGTCCGATCCGAAGGGAACCCCTGCGGGCCTCGGTTCCCGGCGCACGGCGCGGCGTACACGATCCCGAGGGCCCTGGTTCTACTCTCACCGCATGGCTGACATGTTCGATCACGCGCCGCAGGTGTGGACCGTCGGGCGCCTGCGTGAGGTTCTCGCGGATGTTCCTGACGAGACACCGATCCACGTCGGCGTAGCCGACACGCCGGGTGACTTCGAGGACTACGGCGACTACGTCCTTGTCAACGCGGAGCCCGTGGAGCTTGACGCCGCCAACGCCGAGCCGCAGGTACAGTTCACGCTCTTCGCCGACGCCCAGGCCGGCGCCTACTACCCCGCCCCCGACTGACCGGCACGTGCGACCCGCGGGTGGGCCCCTGCTTCAGGGGCGCCTGCGGGTACTGCCCCAGCCGCTGCGGCTCGTCTTCGTTCAAACGGACACGTCGGGCATGATCTCCCGGACCTCTTGCGCACAGCGGCACGCGGCAGCGATCTTGGCAGCCCACTCCAGCGCGTCCTCACGTGAGGGCACATCGATGATTGAGAACCCGCCGAGCACCGCCTTGGTCTCCGGGTACGGCCCGTCGGTGACCGTCCCGTCGATGGCCACGACGTTCGCCTGCTGCCTTTCGAGTCCACCACCGAAAACCCACACACCGGCTTCCTGAGCCTGACGCACCACCTCGTGCGAGGCCTCGGCAACCTCGGGCAACTCCTCCTCGGGGAACGCCATCGCGCCGTCGTCGAACGAGATCAGGTACCGCGTCATACATGGCTCCCTCGGCCGTTGGCCTCCCTCGGCCGCCTCTCACCCTACGACGAACGCCTCCCTTCAGAACCGACACTCGGCCGTCCGGCCAAGGAGATTCCCCGCCTCTCCTGAAGGCCGGCTGGGCACTCAGTCGTCGGCGATCTGCAGGGCCAGCGCGAAGTGCTCACCATCGGTACCTGCGAGCAGACTGTCGAACAGTGGGGTGAGTCCATTCACTGCCCCGCACTCGACATCGTGGTTCGTCCACCAACTGGCCTCCGATCCGAGCGTGGACACCACCCGGTCTGCCGCGCGCTCGGCGGTCTCGAGCGGCAGGTGCCGGTGGCTCCGCCAGACCAGGTCGACGGCCGCAACCTGAGCCAGGAACGAGGCGGCCTCGTGCGTCTCCACCGGCTCCAGAGCGGCGCAGATCTCAGGCACGGACGGCGCGTTGTACCCGGGCAGGTAGCGCTGCCAGGCCCCGTCCGCCGCAACCGCCAACAGCAGCGTGCGGATCCGGGCCGCCAGCTCCGGCAGGTCGGGATCCGGCTCGGTGAACCGCCCGGCCGCGATGTACACCCGCGTGGGCGTGGACAGCTCTGCCATGCCGGCTTGCAACTCGGCCAGGACCCCGATGGACATCACAGCGTGATTCTGCCGTACGCCCCCGTCGGTCACCGACGCCCCTCAGCCAGAGCCGCTGTGACTGGCCCTGGCAGTTGGGAACAGGGTTGCCCGCGGGTGCGCGACGGCGGTGGCGAGCCCGCCGGCGGTGCCCGGCCCGGCAGGGCGCCGGGTGACTGAGCCGCGTCATCCGACGCCGGCGCAGAGGGCGCGGTCCACGAGCCCGCGGACGGCGGTGGGGATACCACCAATGCCTGAACAGGGCCGGCCTGCAAGGGAGTTCGGGACGGTCAGTACCCCACCTCCACCGCGGACACAGTCCGTCCGGCCGGCTCGACCGAGCCGGGTTCCCCATCCATCGCGGTCACCTCGAGCACACCGCCTTCGCCAACTACCCTGCCCCGGGGACCGCGTCGACGCCGCATCGCCATACCGAGGCCTTCATCCCGGGGTGTGACAGGGGTCACGACGATGAGAAAACCTGCGGTGCGTGCCGGGCGTCTAGCAGGTGTGAGATCAGTCAGGAAGGTAGCGGGCGAGTTGGATGAGGAGCGTTTCATCCGGCTGGTGGCCAAGGGCGACCGCGCCGCATTCGAAGAGCTGTACCGGCGCACCGCGCCGTGGATGGCGGTGCGGCTGCGCCGCCGTTGCGCGGACGAGCAGATCGTCGCCGAGGTGATGCAGGAGACGTATCTCGCGGTGTGGCGCGCGGCGGACGCGTTCGCCGGGACGGTGGCCGGCGGGACGGCGGTCGGATGGCTGTGGACGATCGCGGCACGCCGCCTCGTCGACGCTTTCCGGCGCAGGGCCCACCATGCGGAGCCGCCGCCTGCGGCGGCCTCACAGCCACTGGCGCCCGCCGCGGAGGAGGAGGCGCTCGCGGCAACCGTCGGAGGTGACGTCGGAGACGCATTGCGACGCCTCGCGCCGGAGCTCAGACAAGTACTGCAGGCCATGGTGCTCGACGGGCTGTCCGTCCGGGAGACCGCGGTCCTGCTCGGACTGCCCGAGGGGACGGTCAAGACCCGTGCCCGCCGGGCCCGGATCGCGATGCGGGAGGCGCTGTCATGAGTGTGGAACACGCGTCGATGCAGAACATCGACCGCTATGCGCGCGGCGACACGGACATCGCCGCCGACGAGTTGTGGGCCCTGGAGGCCCATCTGGAAGCGTGCGGACTGTGCCGTGACCGGCTGTCGGCCTCCGTCAGGGCCGAGGGCCCCGCCGTCGCGGCGCTGGTCGACACCGTGTGGTCCGGCCTCGAACCCCACCTGGACGCCGCGGTACCGCATCAACGACCCCGGCCGGCGTGGCTGTCGAGGTGGGTGACACCCGCGATGATGCCGTGGCTGGCCATGGCCGTCAGCGTGACGCTCATCGCGCTGCTGCTCGACGTGGTCGGCACCGGCCCCGGCGACGTGTCGTTCGTGCTGCTGCTCGCCCCGGTCCTGCCCGTACTCGGGGTGGCGGCGTCGTGGTCGCACGGCCTCGACCCGGCGTACGAACTGACGGCCTCTGTCCCCAGAGCCGGGCTCTATCTGGTGCTGCGGCGCACCGCATCCGTGCTCGCCGTCGTCGTCCCCGCCCTGCTGGTGAGTGGATGGGTGACGGGAGTGATGGCCGCGCAGTGGCTGCTGCCCTGCCTGGCCTTCACCTCCACGACCCTGGCGCTCGGCGGCATCGTCGGAGTGACCCGCGCCGCCATCGGGCTGGTCGGTGTGTGGGCCGCCGTGATCGTCGCGCCGACGCTGGCCGCCAGCCGAACCGCCGTCGCCCTGCAGACAGCCGGTCTGCCCGTATGGGCGCTGATCCTCGCGCTCGGCATCGGGATCGTGGTCGCCCGCCGGGGCGCCTACTCCGTGCTGGGAGCCCACCGTTGACCATCGGAAAGGAACACCACATGATGCGCGCGGTGAGCGCGGCCGAGATCGCACCGACTGCCTACGCCTGGGAGATCCAGGCGACCGGGCTGAAGGTCCGAGTCGGCAGAAAGCGGATGGCCGTCGACGGGCTCGACCTGTCGCTGGGAACCGGCGTACACGGCCTCCTCGGACCCAACGGGGCGGGCAAGACCACCCTCATCCGGGCACTGGCCACAGTCCTGCGTCCCACCGAGGGCACCCTGGAAATGCTCGGCGAGCCCGTGGGCGGCGTGGGCGAGCACCGTGCGCTGCGTCGCCGGATCGGCTACCTGCCACAGGAGTTCGGCTACTACAAGCGTTTCACCGTGCGCGAGTTCGTCGAGTACATGGCCTGGCTGAAGGAGGTGCCCAAGGCGGACATCCCCGCAGCGGTGCAGCGAGCCGTGGAACGCGTCGGTATGGCGGACCGCGCCGACGACCGGATGAAGGCCCTGTCGGGCGGCATGGTGCGACGGGTCGGCATCGCCCAGGCCATCGTCAACGACCCCACGATCCTGCTCCTGGACGAACCGACCGTCGGCCTGGACCCGGCGCAGCGGTTGCGCTTTCGCGAGTTGCTGCAGGAGTTGGGCAAGGACACCTGCGTGGTGGTCTCCACCCACCTGGTGGAGGATGTCGCCGCCGCCTGCACCGATGTGGTGCTGTTCGCCGAGGGACGGCTGGTCTTCCAGGGGCCACCGGACGAACTGGCCTCGGTCGGCGGTCCCGAGCACGTGGGCGACAGTCCGCTCGAGCGCGGCTACTCGGCGATGCTGCTCAACCCCGCACAGGGAAGGAACGCCTGGTGAACACCCGTGTTCTGCGTACCGAGTTGAGGCGTTCGGTCGCCCCCTGGGCCGGTGTGGTGATCCTGATGGGCGCGCTGTCGTTCCTGTACTTGCTTCCCGGACTGTGGTGGAACGGCAGCGTGCGGTGGACGGCCCAGTGGACGTCCATGGCCATGTGGACCCGTTCTCTGCTCGTCCTGCTGTGGCCGCTCGTCGTCGGGCTGGGGGCACTCCAGGGGCTGCGTGACCACCGGTCCAGGATGGCCGAACTGCTGGCCAGCACGCCGCGTCCCGCCCGGCACCGTGCCGCCACCCTGACGGGCGCGACGGCACTCACCACCGCCTCGGCCTTCGTGTTCCTCGTGCTCCTGGGTGCGGCACAGGTGCTGGCCGACGCCGAGTACGCGCACCTCGGATGGCTGCCGATCTCGCTGGTGGGGGTGCTCTCCCTCGTCGCGGGGGCCCTGCTGGGCATGGGGGTCGGGCGCGCCCTGCCGTCCGCGCTCACCCCGCCGGTGATGGCTGTGGGTGCGTTTGTGTTCACCAACGTCCTGCGCGCGGCGAGTGAACCGGCCGTGCCGGAGCCGGCCGTGCCGAACCGCCTCTCGCTGCTGTCGCCTTCGGTCGCGCAGGTGCGCGAAGTGCTCCTCACGCTGTCCCCCTCCGTACACGTCGGGCAGACGGTGTGGCTGCTCGGCCTGGCCGCAACGGGCTTTGCGCTGCTCGTCGCCGCGACCCCGCGCACCCGGCTGCTCGCCCTGTCCCCCGTCCTGGCGGGAGCCGCGATCGCCCTGCTCGTCCTCCCCTCCGATCCTCGCCGGACGTACGTCGTCGACGAAGCGGCAGCGGCGATGGTGTGCGACGGCCCGGTGTGCGTGACGAAGACGCACCAGGCACGACTCGCCGACCTCGCAGGTCCCGGAAAGAAGACGCTGCGCCTGCTCCGGGACACCTTGGGCGGCCAGGCGCCGGACTCCATCCGTGAGAGCACCGCCCCACGGGAGCAGGGCGGCACGCCGGAACGGTCCCGCACGGCCGTGCTCGTCGACTTCGACGACGGGATGATCGCCACCGCGACGGGAGAGGACCTGACCCGGGCCCTGCTCGCCCAGGGCATGGCACCGCATTGCAACGCGCGCAGCGACAGGGAGAGCGGCCAGATGTACGAGATCGCCACGCAGAGCATCGCGGCGGGCTGGGTCCTCGGGGGCCTCCAGCCGCTCGGCGGCACCGTCCACTCTGTTGCGGACCAGCTCGAACTGGCCGAACCGGTTTGGAAGAAGCTCACGGCGCTGCCGCGTGCCGAACAGCTCTCGCGGATCAAGGCGATGCACGCCGCCGGGCTCTCGTGCAAGGACGATGGGTTCTCCGCGCTGAACGGCGGTGCGTCCCAGTGAGGTGGCTGACGCTGTACGCGCGCTCGCGACAGGTGCCTGCGTCGCTCGCCGCGGTGCTGCTCAGCGCACTGGCGGTGGTGGCCCTCGCGCAGAACGGCAGCGGGGGCCCCGGTGATCCGCAGTTGTCCGTGCTCGCCCTCACGGCGGGCGCGACGGCCGCCTCGATGGGACTCGGCGGACAGGACCCTGCGCTCGACCGAACGGCAGCCATCCGATGGGTACCCCGCAGGGCGGCGCACGTCCTGCTGATCGGCACGGTCGTCTGCGCGGTGCTGTTGGCGGTGCAGAGTATGGGCGACGACGTGGCCACGACCGCGTTCATCGTCCGCGACAGCGCAGGGATGATGGGCCTTGTCGCCCTCGGAGCGGCGGTATGCGGGGCGCAGTTGGCGTGGACGCTGCCGATCGGCTGGATGTCGTTCTCGCTCTTCGCCCCCTCCCCGACGAGTCCTCCGTTGGAGGTGGCGGGCTGGATGCTGCTGCCGCCCGGCACGACGACGGGCACCTGGACCGCTGTGGTACTCGCGGTCGCCGGCACCGCGGCCTACGCGATCGCGGGACCGAGACGGTAGCGAACGTCGCCACGACGTTCCCGCCGCCGTTCGACGGTGGACGACAGTCGGCACCGTTCGCGCCGGTGCCGATGCGTGCGACGACACCCGTGTCGCGGTCGGAAAGGGCGAAGCACGCATGGCCGACTCGCTCCCTCCCCCGGCCCCGGGCGCTCGATGACAGCGGCAAGGACACCGGGGAAGGCGTGAGGGGCCGGATCGCCGCGGGTGGGGAGGGCGGTCACCGGATGCGGATCCCATGGCGAGCCAGAGGCCGGCGTTGCCCTGCGAGAGGCACTGCCAGACCGGCCGCGCGGCCCGCCCACGGCGCCCGGAGTGCTGCTCGCCGACTCCTGCGGCCGCTCAGCGAGCCGGTCGGCGCTCCCCGGTGAGCGCACCCGCGACGGGCAGTGCCTGCAACACCAGCACCGAGAGGTCGTCCTCGACGGGACCGGGACCGAAACCGTGCACCGTCCGGCGGATGTGCTCGGCCACGGCCTTCGCGCCCAGCCCGGTGCATTCCCGGAGCACCGCCGACAGGCCGTCCCGGTCATCCAGCTGCCGATGACCGCATCGGCGCTCCGTGACACCGTCGGTCACGCACAGCAGCGTCTCTCCGGGGGCGAGGCTGAAGGAGCGGGCTTCGAAGCCCGCGCCGTTGTCGATACCGAGCAGCATCTGCGGCTCCGCCGCTGCGACCACCGAGCCATCGGTCAGGAGGCGCAGCGGCAACGGATGCCCGGCGCTGGCGATCGTGCAGCGGGGTCCGGCGGTGCCGAGGCCGAGTTGCAGCTCTCCGTACAGCATGCTCAAGAGGCGCGGGCGGGCGCGTTCGCCGCCGTTCGCCACGGCTTCTTCGCTCTCCTCCGCCAAGGCGGCGTTCAGCCTTCGCAGCACCGACTCGACGCCGTGGCCCTCGCGTGCCAGCAGTCTGACCAGGTAACGGGCGAGGCCGGTGACCGACATCGCCTCGGGGTCCTTGCCCTGCACGTCGCCGAGCAGGAAACCCCAACAGTGTTCCCTCAACGGGAACAGGTCGTAGAAGTCGCCGCCGACGGTCTGACCCTCACCGTGCGGCTCGTAGACGATCGCCGTGTCGACGCCCGGGATGGTGGCCAGGAATTCGGGCAGCTGATTGCGCTGGAGGGCCCGGCTGATCGTCTTCTGCCGGGTGTACCGGTGGGCGGTGACCAATGACTGCGCGATCCGCCGCACCACGTCCTGCACCACGTTCGCCAGGCTGTCGGTCATACGGAGCTGCCCGGACCTGCCCAGGAGGAGCACGCCCTGGCAGTCGCCGCCGGCAACCAAGGGGAACGCCAGTGCCGAGCCCCGGCTGCCCGCGTCCCCGGCAGTCTCTGGCCATGGCCAGGGGATGCTCGCCGTACTGAGAATGCCGGGCGGCACTTCTCTCACCAGCTCCTGCCGCAGCGCGTCGATGCGCCATTCTTCGGCGTGCCAGACCTGGGACAGCCGCATACCGCCTCCGTCCTCGGCCAGCCATACCCCGCACCAGTCGGCAAGCCGGGGCACCAGCAGTTGTCCTGCGAGTGCGGCGACGAGATCCTCGTCGAGCTGGCCCGCGAGAAGCTCGCTGCCCTCGGCGAGGAAGGTGGGACCCGCCTGGCCGGGCCACTCCGCGATGAGACCGTCACCGGCGCCGGGCGCTGTCGACGCCCCGGAGGCCCGCGGAACGCCCCGTGGCGATGCCGCGGGCTCGGAGGACCGCCGCTCCTGCCCCGAGGCCTCCAGGCGGAACCACACAGACTTCTGGTCGTGGTCGTAGGTCACCCCCCATGACGTGGCCAGCGCGCCCACGATCCGCAGCCCGAGGCACTGGCGACCGGGCATGTCCTCGTGGACGCGCAGCGCCCGGGTGGGGTGGTGGTCGGCAACCTCGATGATCACGGCGACGGGTGCGTCCGCGTCCTCCGCGTGTGCCACGGGACCGGGCTCCGCCTGCGTGCGCGAATGGCTCCGGCCCCGTTCCAAAGCGCAAATGATGTGGATGTCCGTACCGGCGTGCATGACGGCATTGGTGGTCAGCTCGCTGACCAGGAGCTCGGCATCCCCGCCGACCTCTTCGAACTCCTGGGTGATCACGTTCGACCCGGCCACGAACGCCGCGGCCTGCTCGGCGAGGGTCGCGCGCACGAACGCGCGCGCCTCGGAGGCCGCCCGCTGGCTCGCCTGGAGCGTCGTCCGCGACAGGTACCTGTCAGGGGGCGAGATCAGGGCCGAGCCAGGAGGAAGAGCCGACCAAGGAGACAGAGTGGCCATTCAGGTCCTCAGCGATCTTGCTTCAGGTTCTTCACCAAACACTTATAGTGTGACGTATCTACCCATATAGGCGATAGGGGTGGAACGTCATGGCGCTCGACCCGGATTCTGCCGACCCCCCTTCCGCGGCCGCTGACCCGACCGAGTCAGCGGACCCCTCACGTCTGGCCGAGCCCACGAAACATGCACCGCTCTCCGCGCCGTCGGACCCCACGTGGGTGCGCGGCAGCGATTTGCGCCCCCTGCTCAACGCTCTGCAATCACTGCGCGACGGAGACTTCACTGCCCGCGTGGACAGGGCGGAGGAGGGGATCCTGACGGAGATCGCCGGCATGTTCAATCAGATCGCCGTGCGCAACGAGCATCTGATCGGCGAACTGCAGCGGGTCCGCCGCGAGGTCGTACGGCACGGCAGGCTGGACGAACGGCTCTCGGCGAGCCCGGGGCAGGGTTCGTGGGTGACGGGCGTGGACTCGGCGAACACGCTGCTCGAAGCCCTGGTGGCTCCGGTGTCGAACGCCACGCGCGTCCTGGACGCAGTGGCGGACGGGGAGCTGACGCAGCGCGTCGACCTGCACGACGGCAGCCGCCAGCTCCGGGGCGATCTACGGCGGCTGGCGCTCTGCGTGAACCGCACGGTCGACCAGCTGTCACTGTTCACCGGCGAAGTGACGCGGGTGGCCCGCGAGGTCGGCACCGAAGGCCGGCTGGGCGGGCGCGCCCACGCCCGCGGCCTGTCCGGCGACTGGCGCCTGGTGATCGAGGCGGTCAACACCATGGCGTCCCGGCTGACGTCCCAGGTCCGGGACATCGCCGTCGTCACGACAGCGGTGGCACGAGGCGACCTCACGCAGCACGTGACGGTGGAGGCCACCGGTGAGGTGCTGGAACTCAAGCTCACGGTGAACACGATGGTCGACCAGCTGCGGGCGTTCGCCGACGAGGTGACACGCGTGGCCCGCGAGGTCGGCACCGAAGGACAACTCGGCGGCCAGGCACACGTCGGGGACGTATCCGGCGTCTGGCGGGACCTCACCGACAACGTCAACTTCATGGCGTCCAACCTCACCAGCCAGGTCCGCAACATCGCCCAGGTCACCACCGCCGTCGCCACCGGCGACCTGAGTCAGAAGATCACCGTGAGCGCGAAGGGCGAAATCCTGGAGCTGAAGTCGACGATCAACACCATGGTCGACCAGCTGTCCGCCTTCGCCGACGAAGTGACACGCGTGGCCCGCGAAGTCGGCACCGAAGGACAACTCGGCGGACGCGCCCAGGTCCGCGGCGTCTCCGGCGTCTGGAAGGACCTCACCGACAACGTCAACTTCATGGCCGACAACCTCACCAGTCAGGTCCGCAACATCGCCCAGGTCGCCACCGCCGTCGCCACCGGCGATCTCGGCAAGACGATCACCGTGGAGGCGAAGGGCGAAATCCTCGAACTGAAGTCGACGATCAACACGATGGTCGACCAGCTGTCCGCGTTCGCCGACGAAGTGACACGCGTGGCCCGCGAAGTCGGCACCGAAGGACAACTCGGCGGCCAGGCACACGTCCGGGACGTCTCCGGCGTCTGGAAAGACCTCACCGACAACGTCAACTTCATGGCGTCCAACCTCACCAGCCAGGTCCGCAACATCGCCCAGGTCACCACTGCCGTCGCCGACGGGGATCTCTCGAAGAAGATCACCGTGGACGCACGTGGCGAAATCCTCGAGCTCAAGGACACCGTCAACACGATGGTCGACCAGCTGCGGGCGTTCGCCGACGAAGTGACGCGCGTGGCCCGCGAAGTCGGGACGGACGGACAACTCGGCGGACGCGCCCAGGTGGGTGGCGTCTCCGGCGTCTGGAAGGACCTCACCGACAACGTCAACTTCATGGCCGACAACCTCACCTCCCAGGTCCGCAACATCGCCCAGGTCGCCACCGCCGTCGCGCAGGGCGACCTGTCGAAGAAGATCGACGTCGACGCACGCGGTGAGATCCTCGAACTCAAGACGACCATCAACACCATGGTCGACACGCTGTCCTCGTTCTCCGCAGAGGTCACGCGCGTGGCCCGCGAAGTCGGCAGTGAGGGGCAACTGGGCGGCCAGGCACGGGTCGAGGGCGTCTACGGCACCTGGAAGCGGCTGACGACGAGCGTCAACGAACTCGCCCTCAATCTGACCACCCAGGTGCGCGCGATCGCCGAAGTCGCCAGCTCCGTGGCGCAGGGCGACCTGACCGGCTCCATCGCCGTCGAGGCCAGAGGCGAGGTCAACGAGCTGAAGAACAACGTCAATCTCATGGTCTCCACCCTCCGCGAGACCACCCGGGCCAAGGACTGGCTCGAGTCGAACCTCACCCGTATCGCCGGCCTGATGCAGGGGCACCGCGACCTGATGGAGGTCGCCGACCTGATCCTGCGTGAGCTGACCCCTCTGGTCAACGCGCAGTTCGGAGCGTTCTTCATGGCGGAGGCCGGCGCCGAACCCGGCCGGGGCCTGCAATTCATCGCCGGATACGGCTGCGCCGAGGGCCCGGACGACAGCCCGCTCAACAACACGAGCAAGCCGGTTCGAGGGCTGATCGCCCAGGCGGCGCTGGAGAAGAAGCGCATTCTCGTCGATGCGGTTCCGGCCGGGTACATCAGCATCGAGTCCGGGCTCGGCTCGGCACCGCCGACCAGCATCGTCATCCTTCCCATCCTGTTCGAGGACAAGGTACTCGGTGTCATCGAACTCGCCTCGTTCAGCAGGTTCAACGAGGTCCACCTGGCCTTCATCGACCAGTTCGTGAACACCATCGGCGTCTCGATCAACACGATTCTCTCCAACGCACGCACCGAGGCCCTGCTCTCCGAGTCCCAGCGGCTCACCGCGGAACTGCGGCGCTCCAACGCGGAACTGGAGGACAAGGCCGCCCTGCTGGCCAGCTCGTCCCAGTACAAGTCCGAGTTCCTGGCCAACATGTCGCACGAACTGCGCACCCCGCTCAACTCGCTGCTGATACTGGCCCGGCTGCTTGCCGACAATCCGGACGGGAACCTCGCCGAACAGGAGGTGGACTTCGCGGCGACCATTCACCGGTCGGGGTCGGACCTGCTCCAGCTCATCAACGACATCCTGGATCTGTCGAAGATCGAAGCGGGCCGGATGGACGTCCATCCGAGGAAGCTGCCACTGTCCAAGCTGCTCAACTACATGCATGCCATGTTCCGGCCCCTCGCGAGTGAGCGCGGACTGTCCTTCGACGTCACGGTCGGGGAGGGCGTGCCCAGCGAGCTGTACTCCGACGAGCAGCGGCTCCAGCAGATCCTTCGGAACCTGCTGTCGAACGCGGTGAAGTTCACCTCGTCGGGCAGCGTGGTGCTACGGGTCGAGCGCGCGGCGGACCAGGAGATCGAGCGGCCGGTGGCACCGGCGAGCGAGCCGATCCTCGCGTTCTCGGTCGAGGACACCGGCATCGGAATCCCGGAGGAGAAGCTGGGCGTCATCTTCGAGGCGTTCCAGCAGACCGACGGCACCACCAGCCGCAAGTACGGCGGCACCGGACTGGGGCTCTCCATCAGCCGGGAGATCGCCAGCATGCTGGGAGGCCGGATCGTCGCCGACAGCGAACCCGGCGTCGGCTCCCGGTTCACGCTCTACGTGCCCGCGCACCACACCCAGGCGGCTGAGCCCATCACCGAAACCCCGTCGATCCCAGCGGGCCCGAAGGCGGAGACCACACCGTCGCCGGTCCCCCTGCTGCCGGCGGGTCCGCTTGCCGCTCCCCCGGCGCCCCGGCCGACGAGCGCCCCTGAACTCCCCGCCGACGTGGCGGCAGCGGCTACCGGCAGGGACACCTCGGGCTGGCCGGAGACAACGCGGCTCAAGGAGTGGATCACCGGGCGGCCGAGCAGGGTGCTGGGCGGGCGCACGATTCTCATGGTGGACGACGACATCCGTGCGGTCTTCGCGCTCATGCATGTGCTGGGCCGCGTGGGCATCACCGTCAAGTACGCCGAGAACGGACGCGAAGGTCTTGAGATGCTGGACCGTGTTCCTGCCATCTCTCTGGTCCTGATGGACATCATGATGCCCGAGATGGACGGGTACGAGACGATCGCTGCTGTGCGGGATTCGCCCCACCTCGCCGACCTGCCGATCATCGCACTGACCGCGAAGGCCATGCCGGGCGACCGGGAGAAGGCGCTCGAAGCGGGCGCCTCGGAGTACATTCCGAAACCCGTGGACGTGGACCACCTGCTGTCCGTGGCCTGCGATCTGCTCGACCCGCAGGGCCGCCCCGCCGGTCCGCGGCCCGTGCAGGCGCCGGACGTCGCCGACGAAGACACGTCGAGGCAGAAGCCATGACCACACACACGCCCGAGAAGTGCAGCATCCTCATCGTCGACGACATCGAGGCGAACCTGGTCGCTCTCGAAGCCCTGCTCGGGCCGCTCCATCAGGAATTGGTGCGCGCCCACTCCGGCGAGGAAGCCCTCAAGGCCATGCTGCGGCAGGAGTTCGCCGTGGTGCTGCTCGACGTCCTGATGCCCGGCATGGACGGCTTCGAGACCGCCGCGAACATCAAGCGCCTGGACCAGACCAAAGATGTGCCGATCATCCTCCTGACCGGAACCGAGGTCGAGACGGACTACGCCTACCGCGGGTATTCGGTCGGCGCGGCGGACTTCCTCACGAAGCCTTTCGACCCGTGGCTGCTGCGTACCAAGATCTGCGTTTTCCTCGACCTGTTTCGGAAGAACCGCCAATTGGCTGCCCAGGCAGAGCAGTTGCGGCATCTCTTCGCCGAGGCCAGGACCGTGACTGCCCTCAGGGGCCGTACGGAGCCGGCCGAAGGCACCGCCGAACGCCGGGAACAGAACACGCCATCACCGCCTGCCGCAACTGCACGGACCGAGGAAAGGCTGGCGGACATCGGCGAACAACTGACGCAGATCGAGCTCCTGTTGCGCGAAGCCGGCGACATGGAAGCCGGCACCCTCGCCGATCGCGTCGCGGAACTCGAACGAGCCGTCGGCGGGCTGCGTCTGGGACCGGAGTGATCTCCGTTCCTCGGGTCTCACCTGATCCGTGCGCCCCGAGAGGTTCGCTGTCACAGGGGTGTGCCAGAGTCTGCGCATGCTCGAGGTCGTGGTGAAGTCGGAGGACGGGGATCGGCGCGTTCGTGTGTCGGCCGAGGAGTTGGCCGGTCTGGTCCGGCGCATCGGCGGTGACGGCGACCGGTTTCTGGTGGTCCATCGAATACCCGACCTGCCCGACGTCTTCGCCCAGGTCTGGCACGAGACGGGCGGGGACTACACGCTGGAGCACCGCGACGGTGCCGCGGACCGGCACTTCCAGGTGATGGTCGACGACTCCGAGGCCGTGACCGCGGCGATGACCGGCTGGGCCCGGCGGGAGTCCGGTTGGGGCACGGATCTGGCCTGGTCGCTGCTGGACATGGGCCCCACTCGCGAGGCGCCACCCCTCGACCTGAACGAGCACGAGCGCGCGGAGTTGGAGAAGCGCATCCACGAGGTGCTGGTCGGCGGTTACGCCGACCGTGCCGAACTGGCGGAGCTCGCCGAGGAGTACCTCGTCACCGCTGACCGGCGCCCGGTGTCACGCGAGCAGGCGGAGGCGCTGGCCGACCGGATGTGGCTGGAGCGCGTCGCGGAGCAGGCCGAATGGCAGGGCGAGACAGACCCGGAACGGCTCACCCGCGCGTTCACGGCCCTACAGGAAGCCGGTATCACCGCCCGCGAGAACTTCACCTGCTGCCGCAGTTGCGGCCAGTCCGAGATCGGCGACGAAGGCGGGCCCGACACTCGCGGGTTCGTCTATTTCCACTCCCAGTGCACCGACTCCGCGGCTGCCGGCCACGGACTGACGCTCCTCTACGGAGGCTTCGACGGCTCGGCCGAGACGACCGGCACCATCGGCCACGAGGTCGTGGCCGCCCTGGAAGCGGCCGGTCTCCAGGCCGAGTGGGACCGTGACCCCGGCCGGGCCATCACCGTCACGCCCCTGGAGTGGCGCCGCCGCCTGGTCGGCTGAGGAGAGGCTGAGCAACAACGCTTCGGCCGCCTGTCGTTGCGCTCATGGTGACCCACCCGTCGGCGGCGCCCGCCGTCCTCGGTGCGGCGCTCTGCGATCAGTCCGAGCCTTCCTCGATGAGCATCGATCCGCCCTCCACGACCTCCTTCACGAGCAGGTCCTCAGCGACCAACAGCCTTCTGCACGGCGGTTTCCACCGGGCCACGGACGCCAGGCCGCTGACTCGTGAATGGCGGCCACGGCTCGATGCTCCGACTCAACGGCCGCCGGCTCCGCGCCCTGGTCCCGGCGGCCTCGGGGGCGGGCGGATGCGGTGGAGAATGCGCGGATACGATCCCCGGATGCCTGTGCATCAGTACGTCTGCTTCGTCATCACCAGCACGCGCACCACCGCGCAGGAGATGACGGCGGCGCTGGGAATCGAACCCGATGAGACGGCCGTGCGTGCAAGCCGCTCGACCGTGCCGCCCCTGCCGGCCCACCATCGCTGGAAGATCGTGTGCCGTCGGACAGGCCTGAGGGTCGACGAGCAGGTCGCCTGCGTCCTGGACCGATTGCGGCCTCACACCGGCCGACTCGCCGCGCTCGCGGGGCAGTTGGACCGGCAGGAGGGTCCGGGTTCCGCTGTCCTGCAGGTCGTGCGCCGCTTCCACAGCGACAACCACGAGCCCGGAGCGGGCCTGCCCGAAGAGCCGGAGGGCCCGAACCTGTTCGGATGGCACCTGGACAGCGACGTACTGGAGTTCCTGACCACCACCGGAGCGGAGGTGGACATCGACGAGTACGACATGACCGGCGACCCACACAGCGACTGACCCCGGCACACCCGGCGGGCCCGCCGTCCATGACCTCGTGGTGTTCGCCCGTCTCGCCGAGGCAGCCGGCGCACATGTCACCCGCACCCCACAGGGCCTGGCATCCGGTGCCGGGAAGGAGGGCTGACCGGCACCGGATGCCAATGTCCGGCGCGGGGCGGTCACTGGTCCTTCACTACTGGACAAATCACTTCTGGCCCGGTTTGTATGGATGCCACGTCGGAATGTCGAGCGGTCGTCCGACAAGGGCCACGGCCTGGGGCGACGGCTGTCACGCGCCACACCACGGCGCACATGCGGGAGGCAGTCACATGGACATCACGACGACTGCCGGGCCTGGCCCGGGACACGCCGTAATGAAACTGGCCGGAGAGCTGGACATCTCCACCGTCGGTGACATCCGCGCGGCACTCGCCGCAGCAGTCACCGCATACCGGCAGGTGGTCATCGACCTCGGAGACCTCGCATTCTGCGACTGCTCCGGCATCGGCGCACTCGTCGCCGCGAAAAACTCCGCCGCCCGCCGCGGCACCCACCTCACCGTCCGCAACATCCCCGACCACCTCGCCCGACTCCTCCACATCACCGGCACCCCACTCGCCACACCCGGCACAAGCCTGACCATCGGCGGCGCAGCCCACCACGTCCCCCAAGGCACCGCCGCCTGAGGCCTGCCCGTACTCCCCGGTGGATCAGCGCGCGGCGTCAGATGCGGTGCATCGCAAGGCGAAGGGTCCGCCCTCGTACTGGGCGCACTCGGGCGATCCGACAACGCGGCGTGGGGGTGCCCCCTGCTCGAAGAGCTTGGGGGAGTGCCGTAGCTGTCGTCGTGCGCCCGCCGGGGACT
This sequence comes from Streptomyces sp. NBC_00306, assembly GCF_036169555.1. Taxonomy (GTDB): domain Bacteria; phylum Actinomycetota; class Actinomycetes; order Streptomycetales; family Streptomycetaceae; genus Streptomyces; species Streptomyces achmelvichensis. The sequence goes on from NZ_CP108032.1 coordinate 209,160, forward strand.
ACGGGAGAGCCCGCAGGGCCGTCCGGCGGATCAGGTCAGACGTAGGTCGATCCAGTGCACGGTGTCGCCCTCGCGCAGCAGATGGCGTTCGATCTCGCCGAAGCCGTGCTGCTCGGCGAAGCGCAGCCCATCCGGATTGGACGCCGGCACTACCGTCTCGATCACCTGAGCGTCCAGCGCGCGGGCCTGCTCCCAGGCACGCTCGTAGAGTCGTGTGCCGAGTCCTCGGCGGCGGTGCTCCAGCAGCACACGGGCGATGACCGTCGAGGTGGCGCCGTTGTCCTCAGTGGGCGGGCGCACGCGATGGGCAGTACGCCCACAACCTGATCGTCCCCGGCGACGTGCCGGCGCTCGACGACGTCCGGGCCCGTACTGGCCGCAACCATATGGAGGTCGCCTACCTCGGTGACGTCCTGATCGGCTGCACCGGAGCGGGTCATGGGCGAAGCCGGAGTCGGATGGAGGCGACGGTGACGGTGCCATGGAAGACGTAGGCGGCGCGGCGCCGCGAGTGCCGCCTCTCCCCCAACCCTGCGCCGTACCGGATTCAGCCAAAAGGCAAGTCGATGCCACAACGGCACCACGATGCGCTTGTTGTGACGCCACAATGATGTCACTATGGCGCTATGGACCTCACGCCCTATGTCGACCACCTCCGCCACGAGCTCGCGGTCGCTGTCGAGGCCGGCGGCGACGACGTCGGGGACGTGGTCGAGCGACTCACCGCCCCGCTGGAGTCGGCCACCCGACTCACCTTTCTGAACGCGCTGTCCGCCGCCATGGCCGAGGTCACCCGTGACCTGGCGCCGGGCTCGGTCGACGTACGGCTGCGGGGGCTCGATCCCGAGTTCGTGGTGACCGCGCCACCCGCTCACGAGATACGCCGGGACTCGCATCAGCACGAGCCCGGAGCGCGCACCGGGCTGCCGCTCGCCCCCGCGGACGCGGAGGACGGGGGGACGGCGCGGATCAACTTCCGTCTGCCCGCCCAGTTGAAGAACCGGACAGAGGACGCGGCGGGGCAGGAAGGCCTCTCCGTCAACGCGTGGCTGGTGCGGGCCGTCGCCCTCGCTCTGGAGGGCCAGGAGTCCGGTCGGCCCGCCGGACCCGACCGGCACCTGGGGCGGCAGGACTGCACGAGCCGGGTCCACTAGGGCCGCTTTCGATCAGGCGGGCCGCCGAGGCCGGCGCCGCCTCGGCCCCTTCCTGTCGCCACCCACCCCACCTGCGACAACACCCGCCCCCGCCAGGGGACGGGACAGCCATGCCTCTCACCGGCCCGGCCCGACCGCACTGTTCCGACCGCGGTGCACCGCACGGTGCACCGTCACCTCACGCTGCACCGGAGGACACCATGCGACACCTGCCGAACTCCCGGGAAACCGAGGCGGCACCGGCCGCCGAGCCGGTCCAACTGCCCCTGGACCGCCCGGCGGGCTGCCCCTTCGACCCACCCGGCGAACTGGCGCGGCTTCGCGAACAGGACCCGCTGCGCCCGATGCGCTACCCCGACGGACACATCGGCTGGCTGGCCACCGGCCACTCAGCGGTCCGCGCGTTAGCCGCCGACCCCCGCTTCAGCTCCCGTTACGAACTGATGCACTACCCCTTCCCCGGGGCGGGCGTCAGCGAGCTGCCGCCCGCCCCGGTCGGAGACCTGACCGGGATCGACCCGCCCGAGCACACCCGCTACCGCCGGCTGCTCGCCGGCCGGTTCACCGTCCGGCGGATGCGCGAACTCACCGCACGCGTCGAGGAGATCACCACCGACCACCTGGATGCGATGGAACGCCACGGCGGGCCGGTGGACCTGGTGCGTGCCTACGCACATCCCGTCCCGGCCCTGATGATCTGTGAACTGCTCGGCGTGCCGGACGCGGACCGTGCGGCGTTCCAGGCCCTGGCCGCCGCGGTGAGCGGCCTGGAGGTGACCGAGGAGGAGCAGTTCGCCGCCTGCACCGCGCTGCAGGACACGATGCGCGAGCTGGTGGCGGCCAAGCGGGCCCGCCCCACTGACGACCTGCTCGGGGATCTGACGACCAGCGACCTCAGTGACGCCGAACTCGCCGGCATCGGCGGCTTCCTGCTCGCCGCCGGCCTGGACACCACCGCGAACATGATCGGGCTCGGCACCTTCGCGTTGCTGAGCCACCCCGCGCAGGCCGACGCGCTGCGCGCCGACCCCGCCCTGGCCGATACGGCGGTCGAGGAACTGCTGCGCTATCTGAGCATCGCCCACACCGGCGTGCGGGCGGCGCTGGAGGACGTCGAGCCGGAGGGCCGGCTGATCAAGGCCGGTGACTCGGTCACCGTCTCGGTGCAGGCCGCCAACCGTGACCCGGCGAAGTTCGCCGACCCCGACACCCTCGACCTGCGCCGCAAAGCCACCGGCCATCTCGCCTTCGGGCACGGCATCCATCAGTGTCTGGGCCAGCAACTGGCCCGCGTGGAGCTGCGGGTGGCCCTGCCGGCCCTGTTCACTCGCTTCCCCTCACTGCGGCTCGCCGTCCCGCCGCAGGACGTGCCGCTGCGCACCGGCATGAACATCCATGGGGTGCACCGGCTGCCCGTCGCCTGGGACGGGCAGTGAGCGCGATGCGGATCGGCATCGACCGCGAACGCTGCCAGGGCGCCGGAATGTGCGTACTGAGTGCGCCGGAAGTATTCGACCAGGACCCCGGGGACGGCCGGGTCGTCCTGCTGACCGCCGGTGTTCCGGCCGGGCAGCGGCCCGCGGCGCGCCTGGCAGCCGATGTCTGCCCTGCCGGCGCCCTCACCCTCCTCGACGACAGCGATGCGGGCGATATGGATCGAGCAGGCGCTGCGGCACGGGAGCACGAGCAGGCCGGTGCGCCGACGGGGGACGGCAGCGCACCGGCCTGACGAACAGCGTACGCACTCTCGTACGATGTGCGCAATAGAGCACGCTGTTCGACATGAAAGGTGTCCGGGCATGTCTGCGGCCCGGCGGCTCACCGGCCGCCGGGCCGCAGACAGTGGGGGGTGCAGGGGTCTAGTCGACGAGTTCGCGTTCACGGCGCGGGAAGGCCACGCGCCGGACCCGCGGGGTGCGACTCAGCTTCGCCCCCTCGACGTCCACGTTCGGCAGCAGCCAGTCCAGCCAACGGGGAAGCCACCAGGCGGCCTTGCCGAGCAGAGCGAACAGGGCGGGCACGATCGCCATCCGCACGATGAAAGCGTCGAAGAGGACGGCGATCGCCAGACCGAAGCCGATCATCTTGATCAGGTCGTTCTCCTCCATGATGAAGCCGGAGAAGACGCTCGCCATGATGATCGCGGCGGCGGACACCACGCGCCCGCCGTACCGGAATCCGGTCACGACCGCCTCGTCGGGACGCGCCCCGTGGACGTACGCCTCGCGCATCCGGGTCACCAGGAAGACCTCGTAGTCCATCGCCAGGCCGAACACCACACCGATCATGAAGATCGGCATCGTGCTCATCACCGGGCCGGGCTGGTCGACACCGAAGACGTCGGCGAGCCAGCCCCACTGGAAGACGGCGACGACAGCGCCCAGTGCGGCGCTCACCGACAGCAGGAAGCCGAGCGCCGCCTTCAGCGGTACGAGGACGGAGCGAAAGACCACCATCAGCAGCAGGAACGCCAGGCCCACCACCAGGGCGAGGTAGGGCAGCAGGGCGTCGTCGAGGGTCTGGGAGAAGTCGATGAACATCGCGGTCTGGCCGGTCACCAGGATCTCGGCACCGGTTTCGGTCTCCAGGCCGCCCGCGGCGTCGCGGATCGAGCGGACCAGGTCCTCGGTGCGGCCGTCGCCCGGCCCGGTGTCGGGAATGACGTTGAGGATGGCGGTGTCGCCCGCCTCGTTGACCGTGGCCGGGGAGATCGAGGCAACCCCCTCCTCACCGGAGAGCTTCTTGCTCACGTCCTCGGCCGCGGGGGCGGCGTCCTTCGCGGTGACGGTGAGCGTGAGCGGGCCGTTGAAGCCGGCGCCGAAGGACTCCGAGAGGATGTCGTAGGCCTTGCGCTGCGTGGTGTCGGGAGCCATCGTGCCCTCGCCGGGCAGTCCGAGCTCCAGGCTCGCGGCCGGCACCGCGGCGGCGCCGAGTCCCACCACCCCGACGAGCAGCACCGCCACCGGGTGGCGCAGCACGTAACCCGCCCAGCGAGCACCGAGGTTGGGCCTGGCCTTCGCGGCCCTCTTGGCGGCCTTGCGCTGCTTGCGGGCCGAGAGCGGCTTACCGTAGTGCTGTCGGCGGTCACGGCGTCGCAGCACCTTGACCGGGGCGAAGCCGAGCAGGGCGGGCACGAGGGTGACGGCGATGAGGACGGCGACGGCGACCGTGCCGGCCGCGGCCAGTCCCATCTTGGTGAGCATCGGGATGTTCACGACGGTCAGGCCGGCGAGCGCGACGATGACCGTGAGCCCGGCGAAGACGACGGCCGAGCCGGCGGTGCCGGTGGCGCGGCCCGCGGCCTCCTGGCGCTCGTGCCCCTCGGCGATCTCGGCGCGGTAGCGGGAGACGATGAACAGTGCGTAGTCGATGCCGACCGCGAGTCCCAGCATCAGCGCCAGGGTGGAGGTCGTGCTGGACAGGCCCAGGGTGGTGCCGAGGGCGGTGATGCCGGAGATGCCGACGCCGACGCCGATCAGGGCGGTGAGCAGCGGCATGCCGGCGGCGATCATGGAGCCGAAGGTGATGAGCAGGACGACGGCGGAGACGGCGATGCCGATCTTCTCCCCGGTGCCGCTCATCGTGGCGTCCACGACGACCGCGTCACCGCCTGCTTCGACACTCAGGCCGGCGGTGCGGGCCGTGCCGGTCGCCCGGGTGAGCGCGTCGTGCGCCGCGTCGGTCAGTTCCGGGGCCGCGACCTTGTAGGTGACGACGGTGTAGGCGGTGGTGCCGTCCTTGCTGACGGCGTTCGCCGTGAACGGGTCGCTCACCCGAGCCACTTGCGGGCTCTTGGACAGGTCGGCGACAAGTGCGGTGACGCGGGCCTTGTGCTCGGGGGCGGAGATCTTCCCGCCGTCCGGTGCGCGGACGACGACCCGGGCGGATGCGCCGTCGGCGGAAGCGGCCGGGAAGGAGTCCTCCAACAGGTCGAAGGCCTTCTGGGACTCGGTGCCCGGCATCGAGAACGTGTCGGCGGGAGGCGGTGGCGCGGTGGAGGCCGCGAAGCCCGCCCCGCCGAAGACCAGCACCCACAGCAGCGCGGTCAGGCCGCGCCGCCGGAAGGCGAAGCGGCCCAGTTTGTACAGGAAGGTAGCCACGGCGAAAGGACTCCCATGGGGATCGGCGGGGACGCACGGAGACGGAACGCGGCGCGGCACACGACTCCACGGACACACGTCACGCGGCACACGAACGAAGACGGGACGCGAGCGGGACGGAAACGCGGGCAGGGGCACACGCACGAACAAACCGCGTAAGCGGTTTCAGTCAGGGTAGGGCGGGAGTGCCGGGCACTTCAAGCGCCGAGAGCCTGGCTCCAGGCGGCCTCCAGCGAGTCTCGAGCGCGCCTCCGGGATCCGTTCCTGAAGGGCGCCGGCCGGCCGCCGGCCCGGCTCCGCGGGAGGCGGAACCGGGCTGGGAGACAGGCTCGATGACGGTGCGTCACGCCCGTCGGGACAGGTGCGAGCGGCCGCGGTCAGCGGCCGGCCGTGCTGTCCGCTGCCTCCTTCTGCGTGCTCTCCTCTCCCGTACCGGCCGGCTGCGCGGTGGCCCCGGTGTCCGCGGCGGCCGCCTTGCCTCCCCTGATGAGGAACAGGGCGAGTACGGCGGCGCCGACGACGCCGGCCGCGCCGGACAGGAAGCTGGCGGACATGGCATCGGAGAAGGCATCGCGGGTCTGGTCGAGCAGGGTGGCGTTGCCGTCGCGGGCGGCGATGGCGAGCGCGTCGACGATCGAGTCCTTGGCGGGCCCCGGCGCCGAGCCCGGCATCGCGGCGGTGTAGGTGCCCGACAGGACGGCACCCAGCACCGCCACACCGAGCGCGGCACCGGCCTGCTGGATGGTGTCGTTGAGGGCGGATCCGACACCTGCGTGCTCCTCCGGCACCGCGCCCATCAGGGCGGCGATGACGGCGGGCATCGCCAGGCCGCTGCCCGCGCCCATCAGCACCATGGCGGTGATCAGCGGCCCCCAGCCGTCACCGACCGCGAGCGTGGACAGCACGCCGAACCCGGCCGCGATCAGGAGCAGTCCGGCCACCGCGACGGGGCGGTTGCCGGTCTTGGGGATCAGACCGGCTCCGACGCCGTTGAAGGCCAGGGTCGCCACCGCCAGCGGGGTGAAGGCCAGGCCGGTCTCGGTGGGCGTGTATTCGAGGACGTACTGCAGATACTGAGTGAGCACCAGCATCAGTCCGCCGTTGGCGAAGGTCAGCAGGACCAGGGAGAAGCTGGCGCCGGTGAAGATCCGGTTGCGGAACAGGCTCAGTGGCACCATCGGCGAGTCGACGCGGCTCTCCCAGATCGCGAACGCCCCGAGGCCCAGGACGGCCAGCGCGAGCGAGGCCTGCGTACTGGTGTGGCCGAGGCCGTCCTTGGGCAGTTCGTTGATCGTCCAGACCAGTGCGGCCATGCCGACCATGGAGAGCACCATGCCGACCGGGTCGGCCTTGCGCCAGGGCCCCTTGGACTCCTCCATCAGGATCAGGGCGGCGATGATGGCGAGTACCGCGATCGGGATGTTGATCAGGAAGACGGCACCCCACCAGAAGTGGGCGATCAGCACACCGCCGAGGACCGGGCCGCCGACCAGGCCGACCATGGCCACCGCGCTCCAGGCGGCGATCGCCTTCGGCCGCTCCTCGTCGTCGAAGACGGTGATGAGGATGGACAGGGTGCTCGGCATCACCAGCGCACCGCCCACACCCATCAACACCCGGGCGAGGATGAGCTGTTCGGGACTGTCGGCCCAGGTGGCCAGCACCGATGCGGCGCCGAAGGCCGCCAGACCGATGATCATGATCTTCCGGCGGCCGTATCGGTCGGACAGACTGCCGGCGGACAGCAGCAGGCCGGCGAAGACGAGCATGTAGGACTCGATGATCCACTGAATGTCCTGGGCACTCGCCGACAGGTCCTCCGCCAGGGGCGGAACCGCCACCGTGAGCACCATGTTGTCGATGACCAGCACCAGCGTGCTGAGGCAGAGCACGATCAGGATGAGCCAGCGTCGCGGATGACGTTCCATCAGGAAACCTCTCGAACAGTGTGGCCGTGCGGCCGAAGAGCCGCGCGCAGTGGGGAACTTGAGACATATAAAACCAGCGTCGCGGTTTTTTAGCTAGCCGCCAGTCCCCTTTCGGCCATCCGCCGTGGCACTCCGAACACTGTGCGAACTACCGCACAGTGGAGGGCTGTTGTGGGGCTGGAGCCCTGAGTGCGGGGTGACCCGAGCGAGCCGGAACGGCATGCAGCCGTCGCCGGGCCCGGTCCTGCGGGCCGGGCCCGGCGACGGCTACTGCGGCGGTGGCGGACGACCCGGCCGGTGGTGCGATCCGGATGCCGGCCTGCCACACGTGCGGCACACCGTGGGTGGGGTGCCGTCCTGCGGCGCCCCGGCTTGTGGCCGGGCACCTTGGTACTGCGCCGCGGATGACGGCGCGTTGTGGAGGGACGCCCGCGGCGGCGTCCGGGCCGAGCCGCCCCGGGCCGGGGCACCGTGGAGGCTCGGAAGCTGTGCAGAGGCGCCCGCAGGGGGCGGAGGTCAGGACGCCACTTCGGTCAGGGCGCCACGCCGGTGAGGGGCAGGCCGGTCTCCTCGGGCAGCCCGAGGGCGATGTTCATCGACTGCACCGCACCGCCGGCGGTGCCCTTGGTGAGGTTGTCGATGGCGCTGACCGTGGTGATCCGCTGCGCGTTCTCGTCGTAGGCGACCTGCACCTGCACGGTGTTGGAGCCGTACACGGCCGCGGTCGCCGGCCACTGCCCCTCGGGAAGCAGGTGCACGAACGGCTCGTCCGCGTACGCCTTTTCGTAGGCAGCCCGTACGGTCTCCTGCGTCACGCCCGTCTTCGCCCGCACCGAGCAGGTGGCCAGGATGCCGCGGGGCATCGGCGCCAGGGTGGGGGTGAAGGAGACGGTGACCTTCTCACCCGCCGCGGCGCTGAGGTTCTGGGACATCTCCGGGGTGTGCCGGTGGCCGCCACCGACGCCGTACGGGCTCATCGAGCCCATCACCTCGGAACCCAGCAGATGCGCCTTGGCGGCCTTGCCCGCCCCGGAGGTCCCGGACGCGGCGACGACCACCGCATCGGCCTCGGCGAGCCGGCCGACGTAGGCCGGGAACAGGGCGAGCGAGACGGCGGTGGGATAGCAGCCGGGGACCGCGACGCGCCGGGTGCCGGCCAGTCGGGCGCGGGCGCCGGGGAGTTCGGGCAAGCCGTAGGGCCAGGTCCCGGCGTGCGGTGTGCCGTAGAACGCCTCCCAGTCGGCGGCGCTGTCCAGCCGGAAGTCGGCGCCCATGTCGACGACCAGGACGCCGGGGTCCAACTGCCGGGCGATGGCGGCGGACTGGCCGTGCGGCAGGGCCAGGAACACCACGTCGTGTCCCGCCAGAACCTCTGGAGTGGTCTCCTGCAGGACACGGCCGGCCAGCGGCGACAGGTGCGGCTGCAGCGCACCCAGGTCCTGGCCGGCGTTGGCGTTGCCGGTCAGGGCACCGATCTCGACCTCGGGATGTGCCAGGAGCAGACGCAGCACCTCTCCCCCGGCGTATCCGCTTGCTCCGGCCACTGCTGCTCGTACGGTCATGACGTCTCCCCCGTTGCGTGACTGGTGTTGTGCCCGTCCGGGACGGCCACCTTGCGTGGTGCTGTGCACGGCTCTCACCGGTGGGCGAGCTGCCCGGCGCCCGGCGCCGCTGCCCCGGTCGTCTCCTGCCACCGGGCGTGGACCTGGTCCAGGGCCCGGGGCAGGCTGTTCAGGAACGCGGCGATCTCCTGGTCGGTGACGGTCAGCGGCGGGGCGAGGCGGATCACCCGTGGGGCGACGGCGTTCACCAGCAGGCCCGCGGCCTCGGCCGCCTGCTGCACCGCCACGGCGAGCGGCTCGGTGAGCACGATCGCGCGCAGCAGTCCCGCTCCGCGGACGCCGGCGACTAAGGGGTGCGCGAGGCCTTGGATGCCGCGGCGCAGTGTCTCGCCCTGTCGTGTGACGTGCGGCAGGAGGTTGTCGCCGGCGATGGTGTCCAGGACGGCGAGGGCGGCGGCGCAGGCGACCGGATTGCCGCCGAAGGTGGTGCCGTGCGAGCCGGGCCCCAGCAGGTCGGCGGCGGGCCCGAAGGCGAGGGTGGCGCCGATGGGCAGTCCGCCGCCGAGGCCCTTGGCGAGGGTGACGATGTCCGGTTCGACACCCTCATGGGCCTGGTGCTCGAACCAGTGGCCGGTGCGGCCGATGCCGGTCTGAACCTCGTCGAGAACGAGGAGCGTGCCGGTGGCCCGGGTGACGTCCCGGGCGGCGGCGAGGTAGCCGGGCGGTGGGACGACCACGCCGTTCTCGCCCTGGATCGGTTCGATGACCAGCAGGGCGGTGTCCTTGGTGACGGCCCGTCGCAGCGCGTCGGTGTCGCCGTAGGGGACGAAGGTGACGTCGGCCGGATAGGGACCGAAAGGGGTCCGCTTGGCAGGCTGGCCGGTCACCGACAGGGCGCCCAGGGTGCGGCCGTGGAAGCCGCCGACGGCGGCGACCGTGTGCGGACGGCCCGTCAGGCGCCCGATCTTGATGGCGGCTTCGTTGGCCTCGGTGCCGGAGTTGCAGAAGAAGACCCTGCCCTCCCGACCGGTCAGGGCGAGGAGTCGTTCGGCGAGCAGGACGGGCTCACGGGCGATGAACAGGTTGGAGACGTGGCCGAGGCGGCCGATCTGGTCGCGGACGGCGCCGACGACGGCCGGGTGCGCGTGTCCGAGCGCGTTAACGGCGATGCCGCCGACGAAGTCGAGGTACTTCTTCCCATCCGCGTCCCACACGGCGGTGCCCTCGCCCCGGACGAGCGCCAGGCGCGGGGTTCCGTAGTTGCCCATCAGCGATGTCTGCCAGCGCTGGATGAGCTCCGTACTGCCGGGCTCGCTCATGGGGTTCCCTCTTCCTCGTCCGGCACGACGACCGTGCCGAATCCCTCGTCGGTGAACATCTCCAGCAGCACCGCGTGCTGGATGCGGCCGTCGATGACGCGGGCGTCATCGACGCCGTTGCGGACCGCGTGCAGGCAGCCGGCCATCTTGGGCACCATGCCGCCGGCCAGGCCGGGCAGCATCTTCTCCAGCTGGCCGGCGGTCAGTTGGCCGATGACCTCACGGCTGTTGGGCCAGTCGGCATAGAGCCCTTCGACGTCGGTGAGGACCATCAGGGTCTGGGCACCCAGCGCCGCAGCGAGTGCCGCAGCCGCCGTATCAGCATTGACGTTGTAGACATGTCCGTCGTCCTGGGAGTGGGCGATCGAGGAAATGACCGGGATCCGGCCGTCGGCGAGGAGTGCCTCGATGGCGCCGGTGTCGACGCCGGTGATCTCGCCGACGCGGCCGATGTCGACCAGCTCGCCGTCGATCTCGGGCCAGTGCCGGGAGGCGGTGATGGTGTGGGCGTCCTCGCCGGTGAGACCGACGGCGAGTGGACCGTGCTGGTTGAGCAGGCCGACGAGTTCGCGCTGGACCTGGCCGGCGAGGACCATGCGCACGACGTCCATCGCCTCGGGGGTGGTCACCCGCAGGCCGGCCCGGAATTCGCTGACCAGGCCGCGCCGGTCGAGTTCGGCGCTGATCTGCGGGCCGCCTCCGTGGACGACGACGGGCTTGAGGCCGGCGTGGTGGAGGAAGACGATGTCGTGGGCGAAGGCGGCCTTGAGCTCGTCGTCGACCATGGCGTTGCCGCCGAACTTGATGACGGCGATCTGGCCGCGGTGGCGGATGAGCCAGGGCAGCATCTCCAGGACGGACTCGGCCTTGGCGAGGGCGGGGTGCTGGAAAGTCTTCATGACGAGTACGCGCTGTTCTCGTGGACGTACTCGGCGGTCAGGTCGTTCGCCCAGACGACCGCCGAGGCGGGACCGGTGGCGAGGTCGGCGGTGATGCGGACCTCCCGGTCGCGCAGGTCGACCGCCGCGCGGTCGGCGCCGATGGCGCCGTCCTTGCACAACCACACGCCGTTGAAGGCGACGTTCAGGCGGTCCGGCTCGAACGCGGCGCGGGTGGTGCCGATCGCCGCGAGCACCCGGCCCCAGTTGGGGTCCTCGCCGTGCAGGGCGCACTTGAGGAGGTTGTTGCGGGCGATGGTGCGTGCCACCTCGACGGCGTCGTCCTCGGTGGCGGCGCCGACGACCTCGATACGGATGTCCTTGGAGGCGCCCTCGGCGTCACCGATGAGCTGACGGGCGAGGTCGTCGCAGACCGTGCGGACCGCGTCGGCGAACACGCCGGCCGCGGGCACGACGGTGGAGGCGCCGGAGGCCAGCAGCAGCACGGTGTCGTTGGTGGACATACAGCCGTCGGAATCGATCCGGTCGAAGGTGAGCCGGGTCGCCTCCCGCAGCGCCGCATCCAGGGCGGGGCTGTCGAGGTCGGCGTCGGTGGTCAGCACCACGAGCATCGTGGCGAGGCCCGGCGCGAGCATGCCCGCGCCCTTCGCCATCCCGCCGACGCTCCAGCCCTCCCCCTCGAACACGGCCGTCTTGTGCACGGTGTCGGTCGTCTTGATGGCGACGGCGGCCTGTTCGCCGCCGTCGCCGGCGAGCGCGGCGGCGGCCGTCTCGATGCCGGGCAGCAGCTTGTCCATCGGCAGTCTCACACCGATGAGACCGGTGGAGGCGACCGCGATCTCGTCGGCGCGGTGACCGAGGACGCGGGCGGTGTGCGCGGCGGTGGCGTGGGTGTCGTCGAGGCCTTCGGGGCCGGTGCAGGCGTTGGCACCACCGGAGTTGAGGACGACGGCGCTCACCGCCCCGCGGCTGAGAACCTGTTTGCTCCACTGCACGGGCGCGGCCTGCACCCGGTTGGACGTGAAGACGCCCGCGGCGGCCGTGCGCGGACCGTTGTTGACCACCAGGGCCAGGTCCGGATTGCCGCTGTGTTTGATTCCGGCTGCGACGCCTGCGGCCGAGAAGCCCTGCGCTGCCGTGACGCTCATGGCGAATCTCCTATGGTGGAAAAGATGTTGGTGACATGAGGGGGGCGAGAGCGGCTCCCCCGGAAAGAGAAGGGATTGCCGATCGCGTCGGATACGCGGCGGCTGTTCCCCGAAAGGGGGAGCCGGGGGGTCCTCTCGGCGCGGTCCGCCGTACAACGGCGGGCTCATCTTTCTGCCGCCTGGATGAGCTTTCCGAATTTCGCTCATCGGCTGCCGGCGGGCCGCCTTTCGGCCGCTCTCAGCCGGAACTCGACCGTCCGTCAAGCGGCCGGAGGCACACGTCGTGCCATTCTGGTCCTTCGGTGCCGGCCGTCCTGTCCGCAGGACAGCGGGCGGGTCCGGTCCGGGGAACGGATGCCCTTCGACCTCCGGCGGACCGGTGACAAGGATGGACGGACCGACCGGCCCTGGAGGAGTCCACGGTATCTCAACCAAGGCTCCGACAGGCCGAAATACCCTTGGAATGCGGGCTGGTGAGACTGTCCATCCCGCAGCGTGCTCGGATCATGGGGCGGCTCCCACCGGGAAGCCGCTCGTGAACGGCTTGAATTGGAGTGGACGATGAGCAGCAATCTGTTCGACGACGCGGACGGCCGGTTCTTTGTTCTCGTGAACGAGGAGGAACAGCATTCCCTGTGGCCGTCGTTCATCGAGGTTCCCGCCGGCTGGCGGGTGGTGTTCGGTGAGGACGGTCACGCGCAGTGCCTGGAGTTCATCGAGCAGAACTGGACCGATCTGCGGCCCAGGAGCCTGCGGGAGGCGATGGCCGGGTAAGGGGCTGCCCGCGGCGGCCCGGCTTCGGCCACAGGACCGGCGAACGGCTCGTCAGCGCTGCTGGCGGGCCGTTCGTGTGTCTGCGGCCCCTCATCCTGCGACCGCGGCGTGCTCGGGGCGGGCCGCGGGCTCCGGGGCGGGGCGCGTGGCGAGGACGGAGTCGGCGATCTCTCCGCTGCGCACGGCGATGTTCGACAGCAGCGCGGAGGACAGTCCGTGGGTGTGCTCGGTGCCGCCCTGGATGTAGATGCCGAAGGGCAGTTCGGGGGCGAGAAGGCGGTTGTCGCGTTCGACGCGGTGGCGGCCGGCCGCATCCCGTAGGCAATAGCGGTCGAGGTCGCCCAGGAGGCGGCTGGGCTCCATGGAGTCGTAGCCGGTGGCGAAGACGATCGCGTCGACGTCGAGTTCCTGGGTGTGGCCGTCGAGCAGGGTGTCCAGCAGGACGCGTGTCTCGTCGCCGGCCCGCTTGACCTCCCTGACCCGGGTCATGTTGAGGAAGTGCAGACGCTTCGTGCCGTCGACGTCCTCGGCGTAGGAGCGCCGGTACAGGTCGCGGATGACGTCGGCGTCGACCACGGAGTAGTTGGTGTTCTTGTGGTAGCGCCAGAACGACTCCCGTGCCTGGTCGGTGCCGTAGTAGTAGTCGTCGACGGCGGCCGGGTCGAATATCTGGTTCGCGAACGGGGTGTCGTCGGCGATGGAGTATCCGTACGACGGGAAGATCGCCGACACCTGGGCGTGCGGGAGGCTGTCGTAGAGGAAGCGGGTGATCTCGGCCGCGCTCTGTCCGGCGCCGACGACCGCGACGCTGGTGAGGTCGCGGGGATTCATGCGGCGGTACTTCTCCAGGAACTCCGAGCTGTGCCAGACGCGTTCGTCGCGTTCCATGCCTTCGGGCATGCGCGGGACGAGTCCGGTGGAAATGGCGACGTTGCGGGTGAGGACCTGGCGCCTGGCGCCGGTGGTGGTGTCGCGGGCTTCGACCACGAGGTGGCCGGGCCGGCCGTCGGCTCCGTCCGGCGCGAGCCGTACCGAGGTGACGTCGTGGCCGTAGTGGACGCGGTCAGTGAAGTTGGCCGCCGCCCACTCCAGGTACTGGTGGAACTCCAGCCGGGTCGGGAAGAAGTCCATGTTGTTGACGAACCGGGCCAGCCGGCCCGACTCGTGCAGATACGACACGTAGCCGAAACGGGACACCGGGTTGCGGAAGGTGGCCAGGTCCTTGAGGAACGAGATCTGCATCGTCGCCGACGGCAGCAGCATGTTGCGGTGCCAGCCGAACGCGGGCTGCCGCTCGAAGAAGACGGCGGTGGCCGGGTGCGCCGGCACATTCTCCCGGTGTTCGTCCAGGGAGATGGCGAGCGACAGATTCGACGGGCCGAAACCGATGCCGACCACGTCGTATACCTCGTGTGCACGAGTACTCATAGAGAATTCTCCCGCTTGTGTAGCTGTGACTGGGCCCCGCCGTTCTGCGGCGGGTTGATTGTTGTACCCACAAGGCCCCTGATCAGGAAAGGCGTCGACTGTCGTCGAGTTCACGGTCGGTGGTCTCGGAATCTCAACCGGTGGATCCGGGAGTTCGTGATGGGGCAGGAGAACACCGTGAATCCAACGTAGAGCGGCCGGACTTGGTGTGCAAGAGTTCCGGCCGTCGCGCCAGATTCTTCTGTCCTGTCGACAGTACATCGGTGTCCCGGCCGCGGATTCAATTGACAGTTCCGCTCAATGCACCGGTAGCGTCGGTGACTTGACCCCTCCTCGCGATGAATCCGCGACGAATCACCGAAAGGGTGGATGTCAGATGTTCGTTCCCCGCCAATACCGAGAACCGCACCGGTCGTGGATGACCGACGTGATCCGCAACAATCCGATGGCATTGATGACGAGCAACGGTGTGGCCGACGGGGATTCACCCGGTGCGCCGTTCGCAACGCATCTGCCGGTCATTCCGAATCCGGAGACCGGTGGGGAATGGCCGGAGGACCTGTCGGGTACGACGCTGCTGGGCCATATGAACCGGGCGAATCCGCACTGGGCGGCACTGGGCACGGGAAGTCCGGTGCTGCTGGTGTTCACCGGTCCGCACGCCTATGTCTCGCCGACCGTGTACGGGACGACGCCGGCCGCACCGACGTGGAACTTCACCTCGGTGCATGTGCACGGTGTGATGGAGAAGCTGGAGTCACGGGAGGAGACGCTCGAGGTGGTGCAGTCCACCGTGCGGGCCTTCGAGGGCGACTTCGGTAACGGCTGGGACATGTCGGAGTCGATCGGCTACTTCCACAAACTGGCGCCCGCGGTAGGCGCGTTCCGGGTCCGGGTGGTGCGCGCGGACGGCATGTTCAAGCTCAGCCAGGAGCAGGCGGGTGAGGTGCGGGAGCGGGTGCAGCGCTCATTCGCGGAACGGGAGTGCGGCCGGCACCAGGCGACGGCGAAGCTGATGAGCGAGCTGCCGTGTGCACGGACCTGAGCCGGTCCCGCCGCCGTGGCGGCGGGGGGCGGAGATAGCGGCAGGGCCCGCACCCGGGGACGGGGGCGGGCCCTGCGGCCGGGTGAGGAGGGGTCAGGCGCTGAGGCCCGCTTCCCGGGCCAGCCGGCCCCGGTCCTCGGGTTCTTCCAGGGCGCGCCCGGCGGCACTGTCGAGGGTTTGCAGGACCCACTGTTCCAGGCCCAGTCCGGACTGTTCGGCCGCCTTGTGCCACCACTGCATGCGGCTGCCGGGCAGAGCGAGACGCCGGGTCGTCTCGAGCGGCACACTCCGGGGCTGGTCGCCACCGCGGGCGATGCGCAGCGCGGTGCGGAGCTGTTTGGTGGTCCAGGTGTTCTGCTCGGCGCGGTCGAGCCATGTCTCCTGCTCGTCGACGGGCAGGGACGCGATCTCGGCGTGGTGCTGGAACGTCAGGGCGGCCCGGCGCCGGCCGGTGGGGAACCGGCGGGCCACCCAGGCGTAATTGCGCAGGGTCTGGTACTGCAGCCCGGCGGCGCGGATGCCGCGCTGGTAGCGGTCGGTGTAGTGGTCCTTGCCGTAGACCAGCCAGTCACCGAGCCACCAGGAGGAGGAGTCGACGATGCCGGAGAGCTGGCGGCCCGCCTGCTCCCAGTCCTCGTAGGTCATGGCGCCCGGTATCTGCAGGGCCACCTTGGTGGTGAGGACCTGAACGCGGCGCGGCTCCTCGCCGCTGCGGCGCTGCGAGGACAGTGCCTGGGGGCGGCGGCGGAACGGGGCGACGTTCGCGCCGTCGAGGCCCGGGGTGCTGGGGGTGGTCATCGTGCCTCCTGGTGGAGCGTGAACGCGTGCGGGTGTCGCCGTCCGTTCCCGGACGGGCGGTGTTGTTCAGGGGTGCGGCAGCGGTGGTCGGATGCGGCTCGGTGCCGGTCACCGTCGCGTCGTGCGGTGCCTGGCTGTCCTGTCCACACCCGTCGACCACTCCCCCCGTTCGCCTCGACCACAAAACCTCCCACGTGCTGGCGGCCACCGGCCGGCTGGAAGGGCCGCCCCCGGCCGGGCGCATTGCTCGCGCGGGGACATCCCTCACTGACGTAAGGAATCGAACACCGAGCCGCGCAAGGGGGGCGCAACACGGCGGTGGGGGCGCCGTGTTGCGCACGTGTTGCGGGTGGAGGGGTTTCCTCGTCGGTGACGGTTCGCCGCACTCGCCGGCGCCGCGGGCATCCGCCGGGTGCGTGCGGCAGACCGTCGGGCACCGTGCCGGCCGGCCCTTGCGGGGCGGCGGTGCAGGGTGCCGCTCCCCCGCCATCGAGAACCCCGCCATCGAGAAGAGGCCCGAAGATGACCATCACCCATGCGCAGGCGTCCACCGAGAGGACCGGCGCCCGCACCGAGCAGGCGGCATCGCTCATCGGCGGTGCCCGCGAGCGGATCGACGCGCTCGACAACCGCATCATCGGTCTGATCCGTGAGCGGATCGCCTACTCGGCCATGATCCAGGACGCGCGGATCGCGTCGGGCGGCCGCCGGGTGAACCTCTCGCGCGAGACGCAGATCCTGTCCCGCTACAACGAGGCCCTGGGCAAGCCCGGCACCACGCTGGCATTGACGCTGCTGGAGCTGGGGCGGGGCCGTATCTGATCCGCCGCAGGGCAACGTGTCAGGGCCCGGCCGCAGTTGCGGCCGGGCCCTGACACGTTGCCCTGCGCTGTGGGGACGTGGCAGTGCCCTGCGGCCCGCCGGGAGGTCCGGCGGGCCGCAGGGCTCTTCTGTGGGTGTGAGGGCTAGGACCCGGTGACCGCGGCGGCGAGTTCGGCGATCGTCTGACGCCGGAAGACGTCCTTGGCGGAGATCGTCAGTCCAGCCTTGCGTGCCTGCGCGACCACCGTGATGCCCAGGATCGAGTCACCGCCCAGTTCATAGAAGTTCTCGGCGATGCCGACCTGCTCGACGCCCAGGACGTCGGCCCAGATGGCGGCGAGGACCCGCTCGGTGTCGGTGCGCGGTGCGGAGCCGCTGTCGGGGTCCGCGGTGTGCACGGGGGCCGGCAGCGCCTTGCGGTCGATCTTGCCGTTGGGGGTGAGGGGGAAGGCCTCGAGGGCGACAACAGCGGACGGCACCATGAACTCCGGCAGCCGGCCGGCGACGAACTCGCGCAGCTCGGTGGTCTCCACCCGGCGTCCCGCGGCGGGCCGTACATAGCCGACGAGGCGCTTGTGGTCGCCGTCCTGGAGGGCGATGACGAACGCGGCCTCGATGTCCGGGTGCTGGACCAGGACCAGTTCGATCTCGCTGGGTTCGATGCGGTAGCCGCGGACCTTGACCTGGTGGTCCACCCGGCCGACGTATTCGATGGTGCCCTGCGCCGTCCAGCGCACCAGGTCCCCTGAGCGGTACATGCGGTCGCCCGGTACGGCGGCGAACGGGTTGTCCAGGAAGCGTTCGGCGGTCAGTTCGGGACGGCCCAGATAGCCGCGGGCGACGCCGGGACCGGCGATGTACAGCTCGCCGACGACACCGATGGGCACCGGGTTCAGCCGTTCGTCCAGGACGTGGACGGCCGTGTTGGCGAGAGGGCCGCCGATCGGCACGGGGGTGGTGCCGTCGGCCTCGCGGACCTCGTGCCAGGTGGCGAAGGTGGTGGTCTCGGTGGGGCCGTAGACGTGCAGCAGGCGCTGCGGCGGGCGGGCCGCCAGGACCTGCGCGACCCGGGCGGAGTTGACGGCCTCACCGCCGAACAGGACGTGCCGCAGGGTGGCGAAGGCGCTCGGATCGGCGGCGACGACCTGGTTGAAGACGGCGGTCGTCAGGAACAAGGTGGTGATCTCGTGGCGGGTCAGGGCGAGCATCAGAGCGGCCGGGTCGAGCAGGGTGTGCTTGTCGATGACGACCAGACGGGCGCCGGTGACCAGCGGTGCCCAGATCTCGAAGGTCGCCGCGTCGAAGGTGGCGTCCGCGCCCTGAGCGACGACGTCGTCCTCGCGCAGCGCGACGTAGTCGGCGTTGCACACCAGGCGGGTGATCGAGCGGTGTTCGACCACCGTGCCCTTGGGGGTGCCGGTGGATCCGGAGGTGTAGATGACGTAGGCGGCATCCCGCGGCGAGACGCTGACGTGCGGCGCGTGCACGGGCTGCGCGGCCAGTGCCTCGCGCTGTTCGTCCAGGCAGATGGTAGTGACGGCGGTGTCGGGGAGCTTGCCGGTCAGGTGCCGCTCGGTCAGGCACACCGCCGCCCGGGCGTCGTCGAGCATGAAGCTCAGCCGGTCGCCGGGGTAGTCCGGATCGAGTGGCAGGTAGGCGCAGCCGGCACGCAGGACGCCGAGGAGGGCGGCGAACAGTTCGGGGCCGCGTGGCAGGCACACGGCGACGAAGGACCCCGGCCGCACCCCGCTGTCGAGCAACAGGTGAGCCAGCCGGTTGGCCCGTTCGTCGAGTTCGGCGTAGGTGGTGGTGACGGTGCCGTGGACGACGGCGACCGCGTCGGGCCGGGCGCGTACCTGGTCACCGACGAGGTCGTGCACGCCGCGGTGGGCGGGGAAGTCCCGCTCGTTGACCGCCCAGTCGGTGTTCACCAGGCGGTGCTCGTCGGCGTCCAGCAGGGGCAGGTCGCCGACGGGCCGTGCGGGGTCGGCGACCGCGGCGCCGAGCAGCACCCCCAGGTGCCCGGCCCAGCGTTCGACGGTGGCGGCGTCGAACAGGGCGGTGTCGTACTCCAGGACACCCGTCAGGTCGCCGGCGGAGGTGGTGGTGAACTCGACGGTGATGTCGTGGGCGGGGGCGGGCCAGGAAGGGTGGAACTCGCTGACGCGCGCGCCGGTCAGGGTGTACGCGGAGGGCGTCTCGCGCAGCAGCACCATGGCCTGCACCAGCGGGCGACCCGCCGTCCCGGAGCCTTCGGCGAGTTCGGAGACGAGTCGGCCGTAGGGCACATCCTGGTGCGAGAGGGCGTCCTGGACGGTGCGGACGCTGTCGGCGACCAGGTCGGCGAAGGGGGTGTCCGGGTGCACCGTCTGCCGCAGGACCAGGGGGTTGGCGAAGTGGCCGACCACGTCGTGCAGATGGGGGTGGGGACGGCCGGGGGCCAGGGTGCCGACCGCCAGGTCCTGCTGCTGGCTGTAGCGGGAGAAGAGGACCTGGCAGGCGGCGAGGAGGCCGTCGAACAGGGTGCCGCCCTGCTCGCGGGCAAGTCCGCCCAAGGCGTGGGCGACAGAGGCGGGCACACGGAAGTCGTGCCGGGCGCCGGGCGTGGTGCGTGCGGCCGGCCGCGGCCGGTCGGTGGGCAGGCGCAGTGTGGGCAGGTCGGCGAGCCTCTCACGCCAGCAGTCGAGCCGGGCGGCGATCTTGGCGTCGGTGAAGCGTTTGCGCTGCCAGGCCGCGTGCTCGCGGTAGTGGCCGGTGGGTGCGGGCCGGGCGGGCCGGCCGGTCAGCGCCGCCGTGTACAGCTCGGCCAGGTCGGCGCCGAGGAGGTCCTTCGACGCGCGGTCCACGGCCAGGGGGTGCAGGCACAGCACGAGGACATGCTCGCCGGCGGCGACATGAGCGTGCAGGACCCGCAGCACCGGGCCGGCCGCGAGGTCGAACGGTGCCGTGGCCAGCTGCCGTACCCGCTCCTCCAGCCCCGTCGCGTCGGAGCCGGTGAGATCGGCGAACTCCGGCTCGACGGGCCCGAAGAGGCCGGCAGGCCACACCCGCATGCCGGGAGCGCCGTCCACGGTGTGGTAGGTGGTGCGCAGCGGTTCGTGCCGGTCCACCAGCTGCCGCACCGCCTGGGCGAGCGCGGGGCCGTGCACCTCGCCGTGCAGACGCCAGCCGAGGACCACGGGCGGCTCGGCCGCCTGCGGTGGCCGCCGGTACAGCTCCTCCTGGCCCAGCGACATCGGCAGCACGGCCGGCACGGCCTCTGGCGGGACGGGGCGGGGGTGCGGCTGGTCGTCGAGCAGGGTGGCGGAGCCCGTCGTCAGGTCGGTCATCTCGTCGTTCCCTTCGCGTGGTTCGGGTGGCTCTCGTCGATGGCTGGGGGTCGTTCCGGGGGCGAGGGACGTTATGCGGCCACCTGGTCCGCCATGAGGTCGAGGAGTTCGGGGGTGAGGAACTCGTCGAGCGGGCAGACGCCCGACATCGTGGAGAAGTAGCGGGCGCTGAGTTCCGGGCTGGTCGATATCGCGCGCAGCAGGGCGATCTGGTGGTCGGGGGCGGCGAGTCGGCCGGTCTTGAGGGTGCTGCGGTAGTGCGGCATCAGTTCTTCGAGGCGCTCGGTCGCGAAGTGGTCGAGGGCGGCCTGCAGTTGGGCGGGGTCCTGGAGCCCGTCGCCGATGCAGTCGGCGAGCAGCTGGGCCTGGTAGAAGCCGTCGGTGATACCGCGGGCGGTGATCGAGTCCTTGTGGTGGCCCGCGTCGCCGATGAGGACCCAGCCGGGTCCGGTGGCCTGCCGGAAGAAGTTGCGCTGGTCACCGGTGCCGTGGACGCGCTCCAGGCGCTCGCCGGCGGCCATCTGCTCACGGACCTCGGGGGCGGTCGACTCCACGCAGGCCAGCAGGGCGTTGAGTGCGTCGCCGCGGACGTCGTGGAACCGGTCCTGGGGGAAGTACCCGGCGACCAGGGTGGCGCCGTCGTTGGTGGGGACGGTGCCGACCCAGCTGCCCGGTGCCTCGTAGAGGCGGAACTGCTCCGGGAGGCCGGACCAGTAGCTGTAGTAGGCGCAGGTGAGGGCCGGGTTCTCGATCAGGAGCGGGGCGCCGAGTCGGTCGGCGACGGTGGAGCGCATTCCGTCGGCACCTATGACGAGGCGGGCGCGTTCGACGGTGCTGTTGCCGCTGCGGACGGAGCCGATCCGCACGCCCACCACCCGGTCGTCCTCGAAGACGAGGTCGCTGACCGAGCAGTTGTCACGGAACTCGGCGCCCGCTTGCACGGCGGCCTCGGCGAGGATCGCGTCGAGGAGGATACGGCGGGGCGCGTAGGCGGCGTGGTGGCCGTCCGCGGGCCAGGAGCAGCCCTCCATGCGGACATCGCCGATGGTGTACTGGACGGAGTCCAGGGCGGGGGCGCCGGTGCCGGCGACGGCGGGCAGGACGCCCCAGTCGGCGAGCCGGGCGACGCCGGGCTGGTGGATGTAGAGGGTGGACAGGGTGTCCTTGGGGAACCGGGCACGCTCGAGGATGAGCACCCGGTATCCGGCGCGTGCGAGCAGCATGGCGGCCGGTGCTCCGGCGGCGCGTGCTCCCACCACTATGACGTCATACAAGAGATGCTCCCGAGAGGTTGCTGCCGTGGTCGTCGAGGTGCCGGTTGATGGCCCGGGATATCTCGGCCGCGGGCCCGGGCATGTTCATCCCGAGGTGGGTGGAGTGGATGTCCCACTCCTGGACGGCGCCGGTGATGTGAGGCCGCCAGTGGGCGAGATAGGAGTCGTCCGGGTTCAGCGTCGCGTTGAAGAACAGGGCGTCGCCGTCGAAGACGGGTGAGGTGAAGTCCTTCATCAGGCTCAGGTGGTGGAGCATGATGGCGGACGCGTTGTCGATGAGGGATTCCCGGTCGCCCTCGGCGCCGTCGGCCAGCGCGGGAAGGCGTTCGCCGAAGAACTCCCGTACCTCGGAGGCGTCGACGCTGTCGTGGTGGGTGAACCAGGAGGCGGGGACGCAGTCCAGCAGGGCGAGCGTGGCCACCTGGTGTCCCTGGCGCTGGAGTTCGGCGGCCATGGCCTGGGCGAGGGTGCCGCCCAGGGACAGGCCCGCCAGGTGGTAGGGGCCGTCGGGCTGGACCTTGAGGATCTGCTGGACGTAGTCGGAGATCATCTCCTCGACGGACTGCGGCAGCGGGCTGCCGTCGAAGCCGCGGGCCTGGATGGCGTAGCCGGGCCGGTCCTCGTCCAGGTGGCCGGCGAAGCCCATGTAGGCCCAGGACAGGCCCACTCCGGGGTGGATGAACCACAGGGGGGCCGCCGTTCCGCTGGTCTTCAGCGGCAGGACGACACCGAACGGGTCGGTGTGTTCGGACGACTCGGTACCGGAGGTCAGGTAGGTGTCGAGCTGGGCGACGGTGGGCGACTGGAACATGACCCGGATGGGGATGGCGACGCCGAGCAGGGTGCGGATCCGGTTGAGGAGCCGGCTGGCGAGCAGGGAGTGGCCGCCCAGGGTGAAGAAGTCGTCGTCGATGCCGACGCGCGGAAGGCCGAGCACTTCGGCGAACAGGCCGCACAGGACCTCTTCCCGGGGGGTGCGCGGGGCGCGTCGGGCGGCGGCGGTGAACTCCGGGTCGGGCAGGGCACGGTGGTCGAGTTTGCCGTTGGGGGCCAGCGGAAGGCGCTCGAGCGTCACGAACGCCGCAGGCACCATGTACGGCGGCAGCTGCGCCGTGAGGTGGTCGCGCAGCTCGTCGGCGGTGGGGCCGTCGGCGTGCCGGGGCACCACGTAGGCGACGAGCTGTTTGCCGCCGCGGATCTCGTGGACGGTCACCACCGCCTGGGCGAGGTCGGGGTGCGCGGTCAGGGCCGCTTCTATCTCGCCGGGTTCGACACGGAAGCCGCGGATCTTGACCTGGGCGTCGTCGCGGCCCACGTACTCCAGCTCCCCGTCGTCGTTCCAGCGGGCGAGGTCGCCGGTGCGGTACATCCGCGAGCCGGGCGGCCCGAACGGGTCGGCGACGAAGCGTCCGGCGGTCAGGGCGGGACGCCGGTGGTAGCCGCGGGCGAGGTGCCCCGCGACGTACAGCTCGCCGACCACTCCGGGGGCGACGGGCTGCAGGGCGGGGCCGAGGACGTGGGTGCGCATGTTGCCGATCGGGGCGCCGATCGGCGTGCTGCCGGTGTCCGGGGCCGGGGCATCGCCGGTGAGGGTGTGGGTGGTGGCGTAGAACGATTCGCTCTGCCCGTAGGCGTTGACGATGCGGACGCCCGGGAAGGTCTCGCGGGCCTGCTGGAGGACGGCGGTGGGCAGGGCCTCGCCCGCGAAGACGAGGGTGTCGGGGTGGGTCGTGTGGTGGGCGAGCCGGCCGGCGAGTTCGGCGAACGCGGAGGGCACGGTGCTGATCACGTCGCCGGGCGGGGCGTCCCGCTCGCCGAGGACCAGGACGTCGCGGACCACGTCCAGGGTGCCGCCGGTGGTGAGGGTGGTGAACATCTCGAACACCGACACGTCGAAGTTGACGGAGGTGCCGGCGGGCATCCGCCGGCCCGGCCCCATGTCCACCTGGGGCGCCAGCCGCAGAACGCCGTTGACGACCGTGCGGTGGGTGAGGGCCACGCCCTTGGGGGTGCCGGTGGAGCCGGAGGTGTACATCACGTAGGCGAGGTGGTCGGGGTGCAGCGGGGCGGTGCGCTCGCGGTCGGTGAGGTCGGTGCCGGGCCGCTCGGTGAGGGTGAGGGTGTCCAGGTGGAGGCGGGGGCTGTCGGTGGCCGGCAGCACCGCTTCGGTGGCCGTGTCGGTGAGGATCAGGGCCGGGCCGGCCTCGGCGAGGACGGCCGCGAGACGGTGGCCGGGGTAGGCGGGGTCGACGGGCAGGTAGGCGCCACCGGCCTTCAGGACCGCGAGCAGGGCGACGACCAGATCCACGGAACGCGGCAGGCAGACGGCGACCAGTGACTCGGGGCCCACGCCGCGGCCGGCGAGTTCCCTCGCCAGGCGGTTGGCGTCCGCGTTGAGCTGACGATAGGTCAGTGTGCTGCCGTCGTGTTCCACCGCGATCGCGTCCGGGGTGCGGGCGCTCCGGCTCTCCACCAGGGCGGCAAGATGCACGTCGGGAGTGGCGGTGTCGGTGTCGTTCACCTCGCGCAGCCGGTCGTGTTCGCTCGTGTGCAGGATGTCGACGCGCCCGGCCGGGACTGTCGGGTCGGCCGCGATCTGCCGCAGGATGCGGCCGAGGCGGGCCGCGATCCCTTCCGCCGCCCCGCGGTCGAAGGCCCCCTGCTGGTACTGCAGGACCATCATCAGGTGCGGTTCGGCGCCGGCCATCAGCGCCAGCGGGTAGTGCGTGCCGGAGTAGGGGCGGATGCCGGTGAAGGCGATCCCCGCGGCGGTGTTGGCGTCGCTGAGGCCTTCCTTGTCGACGGGGAAGGACTCGAAGACGACCAGGGTGTCGAACAGGCTGGGGTGCCCGGCGGCCTGCTGGATGTCGCTCAGCCCGTAGTAGTGGTGGTCCAGCAGGGCCGCCTGCCGCTTCTGCAGGCCGGTCACCAGGTCGGCGAGCGAGTCCTGGGGCCGGTGGGTGACACGGACCGGCAGGGTGTTGATGAACAGGCCGATGATCGAGTCGACGCCGCCCAGGGCGGGCGGACGGCCGGAGACGGTGGCACCGAAGACCACGTCGGAGCGGCCGGTGAGTTCGCCGAGCAGAACACCCCAGGCGCCCTGCAGCAGGGTGTTGACGGTGACGCCGAGTTCGGACGCGCGCCGGTTCAGCGCCCGGGCCTCCTCCAGCGGCAGCGGGATGTCGATCTGACCGACACCTTCGCCGTCATCGGCGCCGGGGGTGGCGGGAGCCAGCAGGGTGGGCTCGGCGCCGGCGACCTCGGCGGCCCAGGCGCGCGCGGTCTCCTCGTGGTCCTGCTGGTCCAGCCAGACCAGGAAGTCGCGGAAGCCGCGGACCCGCGGCAGGGCGGAGGCATCGCCCGCCGCGCCGTACAGACGCAGCAGGTCCTGCATCAGCAGCGGGAACGACCAGCCGTCGAACAGCATGTGATGGGCGGTCAGCACCAGTTCGGCGCGGTCCTCCCCCATCGTGACCAGGGTCAGACGGAGCAGTGGCGCCGTGGCCGGGTCGAAATGCTCGTGGTGGTCCTGTTCGAGGAGTTGCTCGAAGGCCTCCTCGCGGGCCTGCTCGCCGAGATTGCTGAGATCGATGTGGCGCCAGGGCACCTCGACGTCGTCCAGGACGAGCTGGACCTGGTGGCCGTCCGTGTCGGTGACGACCGCTGTACGCAAGCCGGCGTGGCGCTCGAGGAGGGCCTGTCCGGCGGCGTGCATCCGGTCCGCGTCCGCGTGGCCGGCGATGTGGAAGACGATCTGCATCTGGTAGGCGTCGTACGCGGTGTCGTCGAGGAAGGTGGACTGGAACAGCAGCCCGGACTGGAGCGGGGTCAGCGGCCAGACGTCCGCCAGTCGGGGGTAACGCTGTTCCCAGGCTTCGATGTCGCTCTGGGTGACGCGGACCAGCGGCAGATCACTGGGGGTCAGACCGCCGGCGCCGGGGGTGGTGGCGTAGCCGGCCAGCGCGGTGAGCGCCGTGGTCCACAGGTCGGCCAGTTCCTGGACCTCGGAGTTGGTGAGTACGCCGGCCGGGAAGCCGATCACCGCACCGAGGCGGGCGCCGTCGCCGGTGTCGAGGACGGCGGCGTTGATCTCCACGGTCGACATGGCGGGCATGTCGGCGTCCAGGGCCGCGTCCAGGGCGGGCAGTTGGGTGAAGCCGAGGCCGCGCAGTTCGTCGGGCATGTCCGCGGAGGAGAACTGGCCGAGGTAGTTGAAGCCGATCTGGCCGGTGGGGTACTGGCCCAGTTCGGCGGCGGTGTCGGGGTTGAGGTAGCGCAGCAGGCCGTAGCCGATGCCCTTGTCGGGGACGGCCCGCAGCTGTTCCTTGACCGCTTTCAGGAGCCGGCCGGCGGCCGGGCCGCCGGCGAGTGCGTCGTCCAGGTCGCAGCCGGCGGTGTCCAGGCGGACGGGGAACATGCTGGTGAACCAGCCCATGGTGCGGGACAGGTCGGCGCCGGGGACGACGTCCTGTTCGCGGCCGTGGCCCTCCAGGCGGATCAGGGCGGAGGGTTCGGCGGCGCCCCGGGAGCGGCGCCATGCGGCGAGCGCGAGGGCGAGGGCGGCCAGCAGGCCGTCGTTGACGCCGCCGTGGATGGCGGCGGGCAGCGAGGTCAGCAGTGCCTCGGTCACCTCTTCGGGCAGCTGGAGCTCCAGGTGCTCGACCGTGGAGAGCACATCGACGGCCGGGTCGAGCGGCCGTGACCCCAACAGGGGGTCCGGGCCTTGCAGCGTGGTGCGCCACAGGTCCGCCTCGGCGACGCGGGCGGGGCTGATGGCCTCCTCGGCCAGGGCATGCGTCCAGCGCCGCAGGGAGGTGGCGACCTCGGGCAGGTGAGGGGCGCGGCCGTCGCGGATCTGCTGCCAGGCGGCGGCCAGGTCCGGGAGCAGGATGCGCCAGGACACGCCGTCGACGGCCAGGTGGTGCAGGGCGATCAGCAGCCGGCCCGGGGCGGTGGTGCCGGCGTCGAACCAGACGAACTGGGCCATCGTTCCGGCGGCCGGGTCCAGGCGGCCGGTGGCGGCGTCCAGTTCGGCCGCGGCGCGCTCCTGCCAGTCGCTCCACGTGCCGTCGCAGACCACGCGGTGCACCAGGGACGCGGCGTCGAGGGTGCCGGGCGCCTCGATGTGCAGGGCGCCGCCGTCCTCACGCAGCAGCCGCGAGCGCAGGATGTCGTGCCGGTCCAGGACAGCGGTGAGGGTCGCGGTCAGTTGCTGCGCGTCGATGTGCTCGGGCAGTTCCAGCGCCATGGACATGGAGAACCGGTCGAAGCTGTCGCCGAGTTCGAGCATGTAGCGGCCGATCGGCAGCAGCGGCATGACGCCCACCCCGCCGCCCTCGAACTCCTCGAGGACCGGGCGGTCGCCGATGCCGCTGGTGGCGACGGTGGCGAGTTCGGCGACGGTGCGCTGCTCGAAGATCTGCCGCGGGCTCACCTCGATGCCCTGGGCGCGGGCGCGGGTGACGACCTGGATGGAGCGGATGCTGTCGCCGCCGACGGCGAAGAAGTCGTCGTCGAGCCCGACCCGTTCCAGACCCAGCACGTCGGCGTAGACGGCCGCGAGGGTCTCCTCCACGGCGGTGCGCGGGGCCCGGTAGGTGGTGGCGGTGAACTCCGGGTCGGGCAGCGCCTTGTGGTCGAGCTTGCCGTTGGGCGCCAGCGGGAGGCGGTCCAGGACGACGAATGCGGAGGGCACCATGAACTCCGGCAGCCGGCTCGCGACGAAGCGGCGCAGGTCCCGCGCGGACAGGCCGGCGGTCATGTCCACCTCGAGGTCGCCGAGGCCGTCCACGCTGTGCTCGGACGCGGCGCCGGCCGGCACGACATAGCCGACGAGCTGCTTGCCGCCGCCCGGCCCGTCACGGACGACCGCGACGGCCTGCACCACCTCGGGGTGCGCGGTCAGCGCGGCCTCGATCTCGCCGGGTTCGATGCGGAAGCCGCGGATCTTGACCTGGGCGTCGCCGCGGCCCACGTACTCCAGCTCCCCGGCGCTGTTCCAGCGCGCCAGGTCGCCCGTGCGGTACATCCGCGAGCCGGGCGGCCCGTAGGGGTCGGCGACGAAGCGCTCGGCGGTCAGGGCGGCACGCCGGTGGTAGCCGCGGGCGAGCCGGCCCGCGACATACAGTTCGCCCACCACGCCCGGCGGCAGCGGCTGGAGGCCGGGGCCCAGGACGTAGGCGCGCATGTTGCCGATGGGGCTGCCGATCGGGGCGCTGCCTGGGGTGTCGGAGCCGGTGGAGGTGGTGGCGTAGAACGATTCCGTCTGCCCGTAGGCGTTGACCACCCGCACGCCGGGGATGGTGTCGCGGACCCGCCGCACCAGGGCGGCGGGCAGCGCCTCACCGGCGAACACGACCGTCTCGGCGTGGATGGTGCCGGGTGTCTGGTCGAGGAGTTCGGCGAACACCGACGGGACGGTGCTGATCACGCCGCCGCTCCAGCCGCCGCGTTCACCGATGACCAGGACGTCGCGGGCGATTTCGACGGTGCCGCCGGCGGACAGTGTGGTGAACAGTTCGAACACCGACACGTCGAAGTTGACGGAGGTGCCGGCGAGCGTGCGGGTGGCGCGGGTGATGGCCGCCGCGGACGCCAGGCTCGCCACCCCGTTGACGACGGTGCGGTGACTGATCACGACGCCCTTGGGGGTGCCGGTGGAGCCGGAGGTGTACATCACGTACGCCGCCTGGTCGGGCCGCGGCCCGCTCGGTGGACCGCCATCGGCAGGGGTGTGGCCCGGGTCGTCGAGGAGCAGGGTCGGTGTGTCGCCGGCGGGCAGGATGCCGACGGTCGCGGTGTCGGCGAGGAGCAGGGTGGGGCGTGCGTCGGCGAGGATGAAGTCCAAGCGGGCGCTGGGGTATTTGGGGTCGATGGGCAGGTAGGCGGCGCCGGCTTTCAGGACCGCGAGGAGGGCGACGACGAGGTCCGCGGAGCGCGGCAGGCAGACGGCGACCAGCGACTCGGGTCCGGCCCCGTGGGCCACCAGATCGCGGGCGAGGCGGTTCGCGCGGGCGTCGAGTTCGCCGTAGGTCAGCGAGGTGTCGTCGAAGACGACGGCGACGGCGTCGGGCCTCTGCGCGGCCTGCTGCTCCACCAGAGCGGGGACGGTGAGGTCGGTGATGGGGCGGGTGGTGTCGTTGAAGTGGTGCAGGACCTGCTCCCGCTCGGCCGGGCGGGTCAGTTCGACCGTGCTGACGCGGGTCTGCGGGTCGGCGGCCAGTTGCCCGACCAGGCGGGTGAAGCGGTCGGCGACGGCCTCCGCTGTCTGCCGGTCGAACAGGTCGGTGGCGTACTCGAGATGGCCCACGACGCCCATGCCGGGCAGGTCGGCCATGTTGAAGAACAGGTCGAACTTGGCGGACTCGTTGCGTACCCGTTCGAACTCCACCCGCAGGCCGGGCAGTTCGAAGTCCTTCCGGGCGAAGTTCTGCCAGGCGAACATCACCTGAAACAACGGTGAGTAGGCGGTGGAGCGCTCCGGGTTGAGCTCCTCCACCAGGCGCTCGAACGGCACGTCCTGGTTGTCGTAGGCAGCCAGGGACTTGTTCCGGACCTGGTCGAGCAGGGTGTCGAAGGCCGGATTGCCGGACAGGTCCGCGCGCAGCACCCAGGTGTTGACGAAGAAGCCGATCAGGTCGGCGAGGCCGTCGTCGGTGCGATTGGCGATCGGCGATCCGATGGGCACGTCGTCGCCTCCGCCGAGGCCGTGCAGGAGCACCGCGAGGGCCGACTGCAGCACCATCGACACGGTGACGCCGTGGGCGCGGGCGACGTCCTCGACGGCGGCGGCCACCTCGGGGGCGAGGGCGAACTCCACCGTGTCGCCGCGGTGGCTGGCCGCCGGCGGGCGGGGCCGGTCGGTGGGCAGCTGCAGCGGCTGCGGCACCCCCGTGAGCTCCTCGCGCCAGTAGCGGACCTGCGCGGACAGGGCACTGTCCGGATCGTCCTCGTCACCGAGGACCTCGCGCTGCCACAGCGTGTAGTCGACGTACTGGACGGCCAGTTCGTCCCACCGCGGGCCCTGGCCTTCGAGGCGGGCGGTGTAGGCGGCGCCGAGGTCGCGGGCGAGGGGAGCCATCGACTCGCCGTCGCTGGCGATGTGGTGGATCAGCAGCACCAGGACGTGGTCCTGCTCGCCGGTCCGCAGCAGCGTCGCCCGCACCGGCAGGTCGGTGGCCAGGGTGAAGGGGTGCGCCACGGCGTCGGCGAGGGCGTCGGGCAGACCCGCTTCGTCGGTGGTGACGACCGGCAGGTCCAGCATGGCGGCTGCTCGGCCGGCGGCAAGGACGTGCTGGTGAGGTACGCCGTCGCTGTCCTCGACGATCAGCGTGCGCAGGCTCTCGTGCCGGGCGACGACGTCGCCGACGGCCGCCTCGAGCGCAGGGATGTCCAGGGTGCCGGTCAGCCGCAGCGGGAAGGGGGCGTTGTAGGTGGCGGAGGGGCCTTCGAAGCGGTCGATGAACCAGAGCCGGCGCTGGGCGAACGACAGCGGTATCCGCTCCGGCCGTTGGGCCGCCCTGGTCAGCTGCGGGCGCACCCGTGTTCCCGGGGACAGCCGGCCGGTGAGTTCCACCACGGTCGGCGAGTCGAACACCGCCCGGATGGGGACCTCGATGTCCAGCCCGGTACGGATCCGGCTGACCAGCCGGGTCGCGAGCAGGGAGTGGCCGCCGAGCGTGAAGAAGTTGTCGTCGATGCCGACCCGCTCCAGGCCCAGGACCTCCGCGAACAGGGTGCACAGGAACTCCTCCTGCGCGGTACGCGGTGCCCGGTAGGTCTGGCCGGCGAACTCCGGGGCGGGCAGGGCCTGCCGGTCCAGTTTGCCGTTCGGGGACAGCGGGAGACGCTCGAGGACCATGAACGCCGCGGGGACCATGAATTCGGGCAGTTGGGCGGCGACGAACTTGCGCAGTTCGTCGATGTCGGGCCCGCCGGCCGCGGTGTCGGCGGGAACGGCATAGCCCACCAGATGCCGGCCGGTGGTGGCGCCGGCCTCGCGGGCGACGACCGCCGCCTGGGCGACTCCGGGGTGCGCGGTCAGGGCCGCTTCGATCTCGCCGGGTTCGATGCGGAAGCCGCGGATCTTGACCTGGGTGTCCCCGCGGCCGGCGTACTCCAGCTGCCCGTCGTCGTTCCAGCGTGCCAGGTCGCCGGTGCGGTACATCCGCGAGCCGGGCGGGCCGAACGGGTCGGCGACGAAGCGTCCGGCGGTCAGGGCGGGCTGGTCGTGGTAGCCGCGGGCGAGGTGGCCCGCGACATGCAGTTCGCCCACCACGCCCGGCGGCAGTGGCTGGAGGCCGGGGCCCAGGACGTAGGCGCGCATGTTGCCGATCGGGCTGCCGATCGGAGTGCTGCCCGGGGTGTCGGAGCCGGTGGAGGTGGTGGCGTAGAACGATTCCGTCTGCCCGTAGGCGTTGACCACGCGCACGCCCGGCAGCGCCTGGCGGATGCGGTGCACCAGGGCGGCGGGCAGCGCCTCACCGGCGAAGACCAGGGTGTCGGCGTGGATGGTGTCGCCGAGCTGGTCGACGAGTTCGGCGAAGACCGACGGGACGGTGCTGATCACGCCGCCCGACCAGGTGGCACGTTCACCGAGGACCAGGGCGTCGCGGACCATGTCGATGCTGCCGCCGCAGGTCAGCGCGGTGAAGATCTCGAACACCGACACGTCGAAGTTGACCGAGGTGCCGGCCAGCATCCGGGAACCCTCGCCGGCGCCGACGCGGGCGGCGAGCTGGGTGATCCCGTTGACGACGGTGGCGTGGCTGAGCACGACACCCTTGGGGGTGCCGGTGGAGCCGGAGGTGTACATCACGTACGCCAGGTTCTGCGGGTGCGGCGCCGGCCGGCCGGCGCTGTCGGGCCCCGAGTCGTGGTCGAGATCGAGGTCGTCGAGGTACAGGTGCGGGACGTCGCCGGCCGGCAGGACGCCGGCCGTCGCGGCGTCGGTGACGATGAGCTGCGGTCGGGCCTGGGAGAGGATGAACTGGAGGCGGTGGCTGGGGTACTTGGGGTCGATGGGCAGGTAGCCGGCGCCGGACTTGAGAATGCCGAGCATGGCCACGACCAGGTCGGCGGTGCGGGGCAGCGCCAGGCCGATGACGGATTCGGGGCGGGCGCCGCGCAGCGTGAGTTCGCGGGCCAGGCGCTCGGCGCGGGCGTCGAGCGCGCGGTAGGTCAGGTCCTGGCCGTCGCAGTGGACGGCGACGGCGTCCGGGGTACGGGCGGCCTGCTGGGCGAACAGGGCGGGCAGCGTCAGGTCGGGCGCCGGGGCGGTGGTGTCGCTGAGTTCGGTGAGCAGGTGGTGGCGTTCGGCCGGGGTGAGGACGTCGACCTGGGCGACGCGGGTCTGCGGGTCGTCGGCGAGGTGCCGGAGGATCCGCTCGAAGCGGGCGGCGATGGTTTCGACGGTCGGGGCATCGAAGAGGTGGTGCTGGTACTCCAGGGCCACCCGCAGCCGCGGTTCGGCGGTGGCGGTCACGATCATCGGGTAGTGGGTGCCGCTCATCGGGCTGATGCCGGTGACGGCGATGCCCGCTGCCGCGTAGGCGTCGGTGATGCCGGCCCGGTCGACCGGGTAGGAGTCGAAGACGACGATGGTGTCGAAGAGGGCCTTCAGGCCGGTGGCGTGGTGGATCTCGGCCAGGCCGTAGTGCTGGTGGTCCAGCAGGGCGCCCTGCCGGTTCTGCAGGCCGGTGAGGACCTCCTGCAGGGTGTCGGCGGGGGTGCAGTCGACCCGGACGGGCAGGGTGTTGATGAACAGTCCGACCATGGCGTCGACGCCCGGTACCTGCGGCGGCCGGCCGGAGACGGTGGTGCCGAACACCACGTCACGGCGGCCGGTCAGGCTGCCCAGCGCCAGTCCCCAGGCCGCCTGGACGACGGTGTTGAGGGTGACGCCCAGTTCGGCGGCCCGGCGTGCGAGGTCGGCGGCCGTCTCGGCGGTCAGGGGGACGTCGATCTGGCCGATGCCGGTCGGGGCCGCCCCGGCCTGGGGGTGCGGCACGATCAGGGTGGGTTCGTCGATGCCCGCGAGTTCGGCGGCCCAGGTGCGGGCCGCCTCCTCGCGGTCCTGCTGGTCCAGCCAGACCAGGAAGTCGCGGTAGCCGCGGACCCGGGGCAGGGTGGAGGCGTCGCCGGCGGAGGCGTACAGCCGCAGCAGGTCCTCCAGCAGCAGCGGTACCGACCAGCCGTCGAACAGGACGTGGTTGGCGGTGAACACCAGCTCGGCCCGGTCACCGCCCATGGTGACCAGCGTCATCCGCAGCATGGGGGGTGTGCGGGGGTCGAAGTGCGTGGCGTGGTCCTCGGCCAGCAGTGACTTGAGGGCCGCCATGCGTGCGTCGTCGTCCAGACGGCTGAAGTCGACGTGCCGGAAGGGCAGATCGACGTGGTCCAGCACGATCTGCACGGAGTCGCCGGCGGTGTCCGTGACGAACGCGGTCCGCAGGCCGGCGTGACGGTCCAGGAGCGCCTGTCCGGCGGTGCGCATACGGGCGGCGTCGACGCGGCCGGAGAGATGGAAGACCATCTGCATCTGGTAGGCGTCGAACGCGGTGTCCACGAGGAGGGTGTGGAAGAGCAGTCCGGACTGGGTCGCGGTCAGCGGCCATACGTCGGCCAGGGCGGGGTAGTGCCGCTCCCACTGGTCGATCTCGTGCTGGGTGACCTTCACCAGCGGCACGTCGGAGGGCGTCAGGCCACCGGCGCCGGGACGGGTGACGTGGTGGGCCAGGGCTTCGAGGGCGTCCTGCCAGTGCTCGGCGATGGCGCGGGCGTCGTCCTCGTCGAGGACGCCGGTTGCGTAGCCGAGGCGGGCGTTGAGCCGGGGCCCGTCGGGGCCGTCGGTGACCAGGGCGTTCAGGTCCAGGGTGGACAGGGCGGGCATGTCCGCGTCCGGGTCGGCGACCAGTTCCGTGGTGCCCTCGGCCTGGGTGAAGCCCAGGCCGTGCAGGTGGTCGGGCATATCGGTGGCGGAGTAGCGGCCCAGGTAGTTGAAGCCGATCTGGCCGGTGGCGTACGGGGCGAGTTCGGCCGCGGTGTCGGGGTTGAGGTAGCGCAGCAGGCCGTAGCCGATGCCCTTGTCGGGGACGGCGAGGAGCTGTTCCTTGACGGCCTTCAGTGCGGCGCCGGCGGCGGGTCCGCCGGCGAACGCGTCGTCGATGTCGATGCCGGTCAGGTCGAGCCGGACGGGGAACATGGTGGTGAACCAGCCCACGGTGTCCGACAGGTCGGCGCCGGGGACGGCGTCCTCCTCGCGGCCGTGTCCCTCCAGGCGGATCAGGGTGGAGGGCTCGTCGGTGCCACGGGCGGCGCGCCAGCGGGTGACGGCCAGGGCCAGCGCGGTGAGCAGGCCGTCGTTGACGCCGGCGCGGAAGGCGGCGGGCAGGGTGTTGAGGAGAGTTTCGGTGACCGTCTCCGGCAGCCGTACCCACAGGTGTCCGGAGCGGGAGACGACGTCGGTGCGGGGGTCCAGCGGGCGGCTGCCGAGGAGGGGGTCGCCGGCGGCCACGGTGCTGCGCCACAGGTCGAGTTCGGCCGTCCGCTCGGGTGAGGTGGCCGCCTCGGTGAGGGCATGTGCCCAGCGCCGTGCGGAGGTGGTGGAGGGGGGCAGCTGCGGGGTGCGGCCTGCCTTGACCTGTTCGAAGGCGGCGGCGAGGTCCGGGAGCAGGATGCGCCAGGAGACGCCGTCGATGACGAAGTGGTGCAGGACCAGCAGCAGCCGTCCCTGCGTGGTGGGGCCGGCATCGAACCAGACGAACTGGGCCATCGTTCCGGCCGCCGGGTCCAGGCGGCCGGTGGCCGCGTCCAGTTCGGCGGCGGCCAGCTGCTGCCACTGCTCGCCGAAGGAGCCGTCGAAGGCGACGCGGTGGATGAGTCCCGGCACATCCAGCGTGCCCGGTTCGGCGACGTGCAGCCCGGTTTCGTCGCCGGTCACCAGGCGGGAGCGCAGGATGTCGTGCCGGTCCCAGACTGCGCCGATGGTCGCGGCCAGCTGGGATGCGTCGATGCCTGTCGGCAGGTCGGCCACCAGGGACATGGAGAACCGGTTGATGCCACCGCCGAGTTCCCTCAGCCAGTGGCCGACCGGCAGCAGGGGCATGAAACCGACGCCGCCGCCGTCGAGTTCGTCCAGCACCACCGGGGCACTCGCCGGGCCGCCGCGGGCGAGCTCGGCCAGCTCGGCGACGGTGCGGCTTTCGAAGATCTGACGGGCGCTCACCTCGATGCCCTGCGCCTTGGCGCGGGAGACGACCTGGATGGAGCGGATGCTGTCGCCGCCGATGGCGAAGAAGTCGTCGTCGATGCCGACCTGGTCCAGGCCCAGGACCTCGGCGTAGACGGCGGCGAGGGCACGTTCGAGGTCGGTGCGCGGGGCGCGGTAGGCGCCGCCGGTGAACTCCGGCTCGGGCAGAGCCTTGCGGTCGAGCTTGCCGTTGGGGGTCAGCGGCAGCTTGTCGAGCATGACGAACACCGAGGGAACCATGAACTCCGGCAGCCGGCCGGCGACGAACTTGCGCAGGTCGCGGGAGGAGACGCCGGCGGTGATGTCGATGTCGAGGTCGCCGAGGCTCTCCACGCTGACCGGGCCGCTGTCCCCGTCCGGGACGGGGACGATGTAGCCGATGAGCTGTTTGCCGCCGCCGCGGCCCTCGTGGATGGTCACCACTGCCTGGGTGACCTTGGGGTGCGCGGTGAGAGCCGCTTCGATCTCGCCGGGTTCGATACGGAAGCCGCGGATCTTGACCTGGGCGTCGTCACGGCCGGCGTACTCCAGCTGCCCGTCGCTGTTCCAGCGTGCCAGGTCGCCGGTGCGGTACATGCGGGCGCCGGGCGGGCCGTAGGGGTCGGCGACGAAGCGCTCGGCGGTCAGGCCGGGGCGGTGGTGGTATCCGCGGGCGACAAGTCCCGCGACATACAGCTCACCCACCACACCGGGGGCGAGGGGCTTGAGGCCGGGGCCCAGGACGTAGGTGCGCATGTTGCCCAGCGGGCTGCCGATCGGGGCGCTGCCGGTGTGCGGCCAGGGCGCCTCGCCGGGCAGGGCGTAGGTGGTGGCGTAGAACGATTCGGTCTGTCCGTAGGCGTTGACGACCCGGATGCCGGGGATGGTGTCGCGGACCCGCTGCACCAGCGCCGCGGGCAGCGCCTCTCCGGCGAACACGACCGTCTCGGCGTGGATCTCGCTGCCGACCTGGTCCAGGAGCTCGACGAACACCGACGGGACGGTGCTGATCACACCGCCGCTCCAGCCGCCGCGTTCACCGATGACCAGGACGTCGCGGGCGACTTCGAGGGTGCCGCCGGTGGACAGGGCCGTGAACAGTTCGAAAACCGACACGTCGAAGTTGATGGAGGTGCCGGCCAGCAGCCAGGTCTGGGAGGTGACACCCACGGCGGACGCCAGCCGCATCACGCCGTTGACGACGGTGTGGTGGGTGATGGCCACCCCCTTGGGGGTGCCGGTGGAGCCGGAGGTGTACATCACGTAGGCGAGGTGGTCGGGGCGCAGCGGGGCGATCCGGTCGCGGTCGGTCAGCGGCGCACCGTTCCCGCCGGTGTCGGGTGCGGTGAGGTCGAGGTCGTCGAGGAACAGGGTGGGTGTGTCGCCGGCGGGCAGTATGGCGACGGTGGCGTGGTCGGTGAGCAGCAGGGTGGGCCGGGCGTCGGAGAAGATGAAGTCCAGGCGGCTGCTGGGGTACTTGGGGTCGATGGGAAGGTAGGCGCCGCCGGCTTTGAGGACCGCGAGGAGGGCGATGACGAGGTCGGCCGAGCGCGGCAGCGACAGGGCGACCACCGTCTCCGGGCCGACGCCGCGGGCCACCAGGTCGCGGGCGAGCCGGTTGGCGCGGGCGTCGAGTTCGCGGTAGGTCAGCGAGGTGTTGTCGAAGACGACGGCGACGGCGTCGGGGGTCTGCGCCGTCTGCTGCTCGACCAGGCCGGGGATCGTCACGTCGGGGGTGGGGCGGGTGGTGTCGTTGACGTGGTGCAGCACTTGGTGCCGTTCGGCAGGCTCCAGCACGTCGACCTGGGCGACCGGCATGGCCGGGTCGGCGACCAGCTGCTCGACGACACGCAGGTAGCGGGCGGCGATGGCCTCGACGGTGGCGTGGTCGAACAGGTCGGTGGCGTACTCGATGTAGACGAGCATGCCGGGCTTGGTGGGGTCGGCGAAGTAGTTGAACTCCAGGTCGAACTTGGCGGACGAGGTGGCCTCCACCTCCAGGCGGGCGTGCAGGCCGCCGGGCAGGTCGAGGTCGATCCAGCGCTCGTTCTCCCAGGTGAACATGACCTGGAACAGGGAGTGGTAGGCGGTGGAGCGCTCCGGGTTGAGCTCCTCCACCAGCCGGTCGAAGGGGGCGTCCTGGTTGTCGTACGCGGCCAGCGCCTTGTGCTGCACCTGCCGGATGACGTCGTCGAAGGTGGGGTTGCCGGACAGGTCGGTGCGCAGCACCCAGGTATTGACGAAGAAGCCGATCAGGTCCTGGAGTTCGTCGTCGGTGCGGCCGGCGATCGTGTTGCCCATCGGGATGTCGTCGCCGGCGCCGAGCTGCTGGAGCAGGACGGCCAGCGCGGTCTGCATCACCATCGGCACCGACACGTCCCGCTCCAGGGCGAGGTGTTCGACGGCGGCGAGCAGGTCGGGGGTGATGGGGAATTCGACGATGTCGCCGCGGTGGCCGGCGACGGGCGGGCGCGGCCGGTCGGTGGGCAGCCGCAGCGGCTGCGGGGTGCCGGCCAGCTCCTGGCTCCAGTAGCGGATCTGCTTCGACAGGACGCTGTCGGGGTCGTCCTCGTCGCCGAGGACCTCGCGCTGCCACAGGGTGTAGTCGATGTACTGGACCGGGAGTTCGTCGTAGTCGGGGGCGCGTCCGGCGATCCGGGCCCGGTAGGCGAGGTCGAGGTCGCGGGCGAGGGGCACTACCGACTCGCCGTCGCTGGCGATGTGGTGGATCAGCAGGACCAGCACGTGGTCCTGCTCGCCGGAGCGGAAGAGGGTGGCGCGGACCGGGATCCGGGTGGCGAGGTCGATGGGGTCGCGGCCGGCCCGGTCCACGGCGTCGTCGAGCTCGCCGGGGTCGACATCGACGAGCGCGATGTCCAGGGCCAGGTCGTCGGCGGGCACCACCTGCTGGGCGGGTACGCCGTCGGCGTCCGCGACGATCAGGGTGCGCAGGCTCTCGTGTCGCACCACGATGTCCCGTACTGCTGCTTGCAGGGCGGGCACGTCCAGCGGGCCGGTCAGGCGGACCAGGAACGGCACGTTGTAGGTGGCCGAAGGGCCCTCGAACTGCTCGATGAACCACAGTCGACGCTGCGCGAAAGACAACGGGATCATTTACTGTCCACTCCTGTTCATCTTGCGCAGACGGGGGCGACTTGAGGTGTTCGCGTCCTTCACCGTGCGCGACAGTTCCGCGATGGTGCGGTGTTCGAAAATGGCCCGGATGGTCACGCTGACACCGAGCGTCTTACGGATGCGGCTGGTCAGGCGGGTCGCCGAGAGGGAGTTGCCGCCCAGTTCGAAGAAGTCGTCGGTGATGCCGACCCGTTCGACGCCCAGGACGTCGGCGAACAGCTCGCACAGGCTCTCTTCCTGCGGGTCGCGGGGAGCCTGGTAGGCGGGGCCGTCCTGACCTGGTTCCGGCAGGGCGGCGATGTCGAGACGGCCGCCGGGTGTCAGTGGCAGGTCGTCGAGGACGACAAACGCGGCGGGCACCAGCTCGGCGGGCAGCCGGCCGGCGGCGAAGTCGGCCAGGTCGCCGGTGTCGGCGCCGCCGCTCCCGGCGGGCACGACATAGCCCACCAACTGCCGGCCGCCGCCGTCGGTATCGGTGTCGCGGGCGAGGACCACCACCTGGCCGACGGCGGGGTGTTCGGCCAGTGCGGCCGCGGCGTCGGCGGGTTGGATGCGCTGCCCGCCGATGGTGACCTGGGTGTCGGCGCGTCCGGCGTACTCGAGCCGGCCGTCGACGCCGAAGCGGGCGAGATCGCCGGTGCGGTACATCCGTGCGCCGGGCGGGCCGAACGGGTCGGCGACGAAGTGGGCGGCGGTCAGGCCGGGGCGGCGATGGTAGCCGCGGGCCGGTGCGCTGCCGGCGACGTACAGTTCGCCGACCGCGCCGGGCGGCACCGGGGTCAGTCCGCTGCCCAGGACGTAGGAGCGTACGTTCGCCAGCGGCCGGCCGAGAACCGCTCCGGTGCCGGTGGCGGGTGCCTCGGGGGCCGCGGAAGCGATGGCGTAGCCGGTCTCGGCGGGACGGTAGGTGCTCACGACCTGCACGCCGGGGATCGTCTTGTGGACCCGCTGCAGCAGGGCGGCGGGCAGCGGTTCGCCGTCGAAGAGCACCGTCTCGGCGTGGAGGTCGCCTTCCAACTGGTCGAGGAGGGCGGCGAAGTGGGACGGGACGGTGCTGATGACACCGGCGCCTGGGGTGGCGGGCGCGGTGAGGTCCTGCGGCTGCGGCAGGAGTTCGGCGGTGCCTCCGGTGCACAGCACGGTCAGCAGCACCGGGACCGGCAGGGTGCCGGCCACGGGGATGCGCACCGGTGTGCCCGGGGTACCGGTCAGGTGCGCGGCCAGTGCGGGGATCCGGTCGGCGAGACCGCGGTGGGTGAGGCTCACGCCCCGTGGCCCGCCCGGATATCCGCCGGTGTAGGTCAGCCAGGCCAGGTGGTCGGGGTGCAGCGGCCGTGTCCGGTCCCCGTCGCCCGGATCGCCCGGGCCTGCGGTGTCGTCCGGGCCGGGCGGGCCGGTGAGATGAGCGGTGGCGTCGAGGCGGGCGACAGCGCTGTCCGGCACGACTGTGCCGGTGCCGGTGTCGGTGAGCAGGAGGTGCGGGGCGGCGTCGGCGATCAAGGCGCTGTGATGCGCGGCCGGTGCGGAGGGGTCCAGCGGCAGGTGTCCGCCGCCGGCCTTCAGGACCGCGAGGAGCGCGGTCACCTGGTCCGCCGGGTGCGTCAGAGCGGCTGCCACCACCGTCTCGGGGCCGACATGGCGGCGGATCAGTTCGGCCGCGAGCCGGTTCGCCCGGCTGTTCAGTTCCCGGTAGGTGAGGGTGACGTCGCCGGTGACGAGGGCCGGCCGGCCAGGGGTGGTGACGGCCTGGTGTTCGAACAGATCGGTCAGGGTGGCTTCCGGGACGGCTGCGGCGGTGTCGTTGAATTCGACGAGCAGCCGGTGGCGTTCGGCGTCGTCCAGGACATCGACGGTGCCGACCCGCCGGCCGGGATCGGCCGCCAGTCGGCGCACGATGCGCCCGTAGCGGGTGGCGATCGCCCGGGCGCTGCTCTCCTCGAGGGCGTGCCGCTGGTACTGCACGGTCAGCCGCAGGCCGTCGGACTCGATGAAGACCAGCAGGGTCACCGGGTAGTGGCTGGCGGTGAAGGAGCGGATGCCGGTGACGGAGATGCCGGCCGCCTCGCAGGCCTCGGCGATGCCGGCCCGGTCCAGGGGGAACGACTCGAATCCGATGATGGTGTCGAACAGGGCGTCCAGGCCGGTCGCTTCGTAGATCTCGGTGAGCCCGTAGTGGTGGTGGTCCATCAGCGCGGCCTGCCGGTCCTGCACGGTGGTCAGGAGGTCGGCGAGGGTGTGGCCGGGGGCGGTGGTCACACGCACGGGCAGGGTGTTGAGGAACATGCCGACGATCGAGTCGACGCCCGGTACGGCCGGCGGGCGGCCCGACACGGTGGAGGCGAAGACGACATCGTTGCGGCCGGTCAGCTGGTTCAGCAGGATCGCCCAGGCGCTCTGGACGACGGTGTTCAGGGTGACGCCGAGGTCGGCGGCGCGGCGGGCCAGTTCGCGTGCCTCACCGGCGCTGAGGGTGACGTCGATCTGCCCGATCCCGCTGCCCCCTTCGGGGCCGGGGCTGTCGTGGCCGGCGGGGGCGAGGAGGGTTCGCTCGTCGACACCGTCGAGTTCGGCGGACCACACCCGGGCGGAGGCGTCGGCGTCCTGGTGGGACAGCCACTGGACGAAGTCGCGGTAGCTGGGTGCCGGCGGCAGGACGGAGGGGTCGCCGGCGGAGCCGTAGAGCTTGAGGAGGTCCTGCATCAGCACCGGCACCGACCAGCCGTCGAACAGGACGTGATGGGCGGTCAGGACGAGTTCGTACCTCTGCGGGCCCATGGTGACCAGGGTCAGACGCAGCATGGGCGGGGCAGTGGCGTCGAAGTGGGCGCGCAGGTCGCCGGCGAGGAAGTCCTCGAACGCCTGGTCGCGTTCCTCCTCCCCCAGGGTGCTGAGGTCGAGGTGCTGCCAGGGCAGCGTGATGCCGTCCACGATGAGCTGGGTCAGGGTGCCGTCGGAGTCGGGCACGAACGCGGCCCGCAGGCTGGGGTGCCGCTCCAGCAGGGCCTGGCCGGCGGCGCGCATCCGGTCCGCGTCCACGGGGCCGGCCAGGTGCAGCGCGTACTGCACCTGGTAGGCGTCGAAGGCGGAGTCGTTGAGCTGGGAGTGGAAGAGCAGGCCGGACTGCAGGGGGGTGGCCGGCCAGATGTCCGCCAGGCCCTCGTAGCGCTGCTCCCAGGTGTCGATGTCGTTCTGGGTCACGCGGACCAGCGGTACGTCGGAGGGGGTCAGGCCGCCGGCGCCGTAGCGGGTGGCGTGGGTGGCGAGTCCGGTCAGGGCGGCGGCCCACAGGTCCGCGAGTTCCTGCACCTCGTCGGGGGTCAGAATTCCGGCGGGGGCGGCGAACGCGGCGTTCAGCCGGGGCCCGTGGGGGGTGTCGGTGACGGTGGCGTTGATGTCGAGGGCTGCCGGGGCGGGCATCCGCGGGTCCTGTCCGGCGTCGAGTTCGGCGAGCTCGGCCACCGGTGCCTGGGTGAAGCCGAGGCCGCGCAGGTGCTCGGGCATGTCGGCGGCCGCGGAGAAGCGGCCCAGGTAGTTGAAGCCGACCTGCCCCGGCCCGTGGTGGCGCAGGATCTCGGCGGTGTCCGGGTTCAGATGCCGCAGCAGGCCGTAACCGATGCCCTTGTCGGGCACGGCGAGGAGCTGTTCCTTGACGGCCTTGAGTACGGCGCCGGCGGCCGGGCCGCCTGCGAACGCGTCGTCGAGGTCGGCGCCGGCGACGTCGAGACGGACCGGGAAGACGCTGGTGAACCAGCCCACGGTGGCCGACAGATCGGCGCCGGGTGCGGCGCTCTCCTCACGGCCGTGTCCTTCGAGACGGATCAGGGCGGAGGATTCCGCGACGCCACGGCGCTCACGCCAGCGGGCCAGGGCGAGGGCGAGGCCGGCGAGCAGTCCGTCGTTGACGCCGCCGCGGAAGGCTGCAGGCACCGCGGTCAGCAGGGCCTCGGTGACCGGGACGGGCAGTTCCAGGTGAGTGGTGTGGACGGTGGCGACCACGTCGAGCGCCGGGTCGAGGTGCCGTACGCCGAGGACGGGGTCGGGGCCCTCCACGATCGAGCGCCACAGCGCCAGTTCGGCCACCCGGGCGGGTGCCGCGGCCTCCTCGGCCAGGGCGTGTGCCCAGCGCCGCACCGAGGTGCCGACCGCGGGCAGCTGCGGTGTGTCCCCGCTGCGGACCTGCTGCCACGCGGCGGCGAGGTCGGGCATCAGGATCCGCCACGACACGCCGTCGACGACGAGGTGGTGCAGGGCCACCAGGAGGCGCCCCGGGCGGGTGGGGCCCGCGTCGAACCACACGAACTGGGCCACCACTCCGGCCGCCGGGTCGAGCCGTGCGGCGGCGGCGTCCAGTTCGGCCAACAGGGCGCAGCGCCAGGCGTCCTGGTCGATGTCGTCGTCCTGGACCACGCGGTGGATCAGCGCGGAGATGTCCACCGAGCCCGGCTCGGCGACGTGCAGGCCCGGCTGCGCCCCGTCGGTGAGGCGGCAGCGCAGCAGATCGTGACGGTCGACGACGGCGGCCAGCGTCGCGGCCAGGCCGTCGTGATCGATGCCGGCGGGCAGGTCGAGCACCATCGCCTGAAGGAACCGGTCGAACCCCGGCCCCCAGTCGCGGA
This sequence comes from Streptomyces sp. NBC_00306, assembly GCF_036169555.1. GTDB lineage: Bacteria > Actinomycetota > Actinomycetes > Streptomycetales > Streptomycetaceae > Streptomyces > Streptomyces achmelvichensis. The sequence continues at coordinate 251,722 of NZ_CP108032.1, forward strand.
TCCACTGCGCCACCGGCAGCAGGGGCATCCAGCCGACGCCGTCGCCGTCGAGTTCCTCCAGGACGGCCGGTGCGGTGCCGGCCTGCTCCTTGGCGGCGGCGGTGGCGGCCAGTTCGGCGACCGTGCGCCGCTCGAAGATCTCCCGGGAGCTGAGTTCCAGGCCGTGTGCCCGGGCGCGGGTGACCACCTGGATCGACTGGATGCTGTCCCCGCCGATGGCGAAGAAGTCGTCGTCGATGCCGACGCGGTCCAGACCCAGGAGTTCGGCGAACAGGGCCGCGAGGATCTCTTCCGAATCGGTGCGCGGCGCCCGGTAGACGGCGCCGCGGAACTCCGGCTCCGGCAGCGCCTTCTTGTCGAGTTTGCCGTTGGGGGTCAGCGGCAGGGCGTCCAGGACGGTGAACGTCGCGGGGATCATGTGGTCCGGCAGGCGCTGCGCGAGGAAGGGGCGCAGCTCCCCCACCGAGAACCCGGCACTCAGCGCGATGGCCCCGTAGGCGCCCTTGTCGCCGCCGGTGTCGGAGTGGGCGCCGGTGGAGGTGACGGGGACGACGTAGCCGACGAGTTGCTTCTGGCCGGCGCGACCGGTGTGGGGCAGGACCGCGGCGTGCGCGACGCCGGGGTGCATCTCCAGCGCGGCCTCGATCTCGTGGGGTTCGATGCGGAAGCCGCGGATCTTGACCTGGGTATCGGCCCGCCCGTGGAAGATCAGGTCGCCGCCCGGGGTCCACTCGGCGAGGTCGCCGGTGCGGTACATCCGCTCGCCGTCGCCGCCGAACGGGCAGGCCACGAACCGCACCGCGGTCAGGTCCGGGCGGCCCAGATAGCCACGCGCCAGCGCGGCGCCCGACACATACAGTTCGCCTGTCACCCCGGTCTCCACCGGCCGCAGCGCGTTGTCCAGGACATGCACGCGGGCGCCGTCGATGGCGGTGCCGATCGGCGGGACGTGCCCGTCGCCGGGCAGCGGACCGCTCATGGTGGCGCAGACGGTGGTCTCGGTGGGCCCGTACGCATTGATCATGCGGCGGCCGGGTGACCAGGTGGCCGCCAGCTCGGGCGAGGTGGCGTCACCGGCGACGACGAGGGTCTCGACGCTCGTCAGGGAGCCGGGCCGTATCGCCGTGAGGACCGGCGGCGGCAGCGTCGCATGGGTGACGCCGTACGCGGCAATCGTCTCGGCCACCGGGCTGCCCGGGGCGAGGCGGTCCTTGTCGGCGATGACCAGCGTGGCGCCCGACAGCAGCGCCATGCACAGCTCCCACACCGAGGCGTCGAAGCTGGGCGATGCGAATTGCAGCACCCGGCTGCCGGCGGTGACCTTCAGGCGCTCGGTCTGCGTGGCGAGCAGGGAGGCGAACCCGGTGTGGGTGACCGCCACCCCCTTGGGCCGGCCGGTGGAGCCCGAGGTGTAGATGACGTAGGCGGTGTTGAGGGGCGAAACCGGGAGCGCCGGCCCGGCGGCCGGGGCGTCCGGGCCGGTGGGCAGGTCCTCCGGACGCAGCACGGGGGCCGGCAGGTCGGGCAGTCGGTCCGCCGTCGCCGGGTCGGCGAGCACCAGGGCCGCGGCGGAGTCCTGCACCATGTAGGCGAGCCGCTCGGCCGGGTAGGCCGCGTCCATCGGCAGGTACGCGCCGCCCGCCTTCAGCACCGCCAGCACCGTCACGCACCACGCGGACGAGCGGCGAAGCGCGACGCCCACCACCGACTCGGGGCCCACACCGAACGCCGTGAGCGAGGCGGCCAGCGCGTCGGCGCGGGCGTCCAGCTCCCGGTAGGTCAGCTGCTCGTCGCCGTACACGACCGCGACTGCGTCCGGGGCGGCGGCGACCTGCCGCCCGAACAATGCGGTAAACGTCTCAACCGTCACCGGAACCTCCGTGTCATTGAGCTCACCCGGCCACAACATCTGCCCAAAAGAACACAAGGCACTTCCCCCAGAATGGTGAGACGTCAGCGAAAAGGGCATGGATCATTCAGCGGAGCCATGCTGTCGAGAACACGCGGCGAAACCGCTCGGACGAAGGGCCGGACAAAGGGCCCTCTCCCCGAAATTCGTAAGCCTGACCGAAGCCTAAACCAGCCCGGGAGGTGGCTGATACAAAACCTCTGGAGGCTCCCTGGAGCCTGCCGCGGAAGGCGGGGTGGGAGATTTCCGGGGCGGCCGGAAATGACGGAGCCCGCGGGTCGGCGGCGACCGGCGGGCGGGTGCGGCGGGGCGGCGAAGGAGCGCCTGCGGGCGGGTGCGGCGGGGCGGCGAAGGAGCCGGCGCGTGGCGCGGACGGCGCAGGTGCGGCCGGGCGCGGCCGCTGAGCTGCGACGGATACGGCGGCGCCCGCCGCGGGTGCGACGGGCGGGCCGGACGGGAGGGGTACGGGCCGGGCGACTACCGGTCCAGTACCGCATCGGCGAGGAACGCGAAGACCTCCGCGTCCGTGCCGGCGTCGAAGAGATAGAAGTGCCCGCCGGGGAAGATGCGCTGCTCGAACCCTGCGGCGGTGTGGTCGCCCCAGCCTTCGATGGTCTCCAGCGGAGCGCGGACGTCCGTCTCGCCGACCATCACGGTGATGGGGCTCTGCAGCAGCGGGCCCACCGTCATGGCGTGCTGCTCCCACAGGGCGAAGTCGGCGAGCACGGTCGGGATGAGGGCGTCCATGGCGTCCTCGTCCACGGCCACCTCCTCGTCGAAGCCGCCGAGGCGCATGACCTCGGCACGGAACTCCTCCTCCGACAGGTTGTGGATCTTGGGGCGGAGCGCGGCCGCGGCGGGTGAGGGCTGCGCGGACAGGAACAGGCGGTCCGGGCGGGGGCCGCCCCGGGCCTGGAGGAGCTGGGCCACCTCGTACGCCAGCAGGGCACCGCAGGAGTGGCCGAAGAAGGAGAACGAGCCGGTCAGGAGCGGGCCGAGAGCCTCCGTCACGTCCCGGACCAGCGGGCCGACCTCGGTGGCCGGGTCCTCCAGAATGCGGTTCTGACGGCCGGGCAGCTGCACGGCCACCACCTCGATGTCGGCGGGCAGGGCGGGCACCCAGTCGGCGAACGCGCTCGCGCCGCCGCCGGCGTGCGGGAAGCAGAACAGCCGGTGCCGGCTGCCGGGGCGGCGCGCGCGCCAGATGAACGGGCTCTCGAGAACCAGGCCGGAGCGCTGGCGTATGTGTGTCGTCATGACCCCTCGACAGAATCGGGAAAACGTCCGGCGAAATGCACGGACGGGAAAGCGGAATTCGCCGTTCAAACGATTTCCGTGGTGCCGTGCGTGCCGCAGGGGCACGGTGCACAGGAATGGCTTCCCGATGTTATGAGCGAGAGTCCGGAGAGGCAAGGAACATCCCCACGCCGGCACGGGGCCGATTTCGTGACTACCCCGCTTCCTGACCTGTGGGAATGCAGAATGTGTCCGATTCCCGGAGAATTTCGGTGACGGTCGCCGATGCTTTTCCGAGTCCGGTCCGAGTTGTTTTCGAGTGTCTTTCGAGCCGCTTTCGAGCGGAGGCGGTCGTATGGGGGACGCGCGGGGCGGGAACGGCGCGAGGGCCGTCCGGGCGGGTGCCCGGACGGCCCCAGCGGTCGCCCTGTGTGGGCGTCCGCAGCCGCGATGTCCGACGGCTGCTCGGTCCGTCCTTCCGGCCCGGATGACGACCGGTCAGAGGCCGGGCCGGGCGAGGGGGGCGCGCTCGGCGCGGTGGACCACGATGTCGCCGCTGCTGGTGCGGACACGGACGTCGACGCTCGCGCCGCTCTCCCCCGTCCCGTCGGCGGTGTCCAGCATCCGGTGGATCGTGCCGGCCTGCGCGTCGGCGTCGAGCCAGGCGGCGGTGCCCTCGGGGATGCCCACCTGGATGTTGCCGACCCGGGTGCGCAGGTCGACCCGGCCGTGGGCCTCGTCGATGCAGATGTCCCCGGTCGCGCAGGTGGCGGTGACGGCGGCGCGGGCGATGCCGATGGAAACGGTGCCCTCGCCGGTCTTCAGCTGCGCCTCGCCGGTGATCTCGTCCAGCTGGGTGAGACCGTCGGAGTTCTTGATCAGGGCGGTGCCGACGACGGCACCGATCCGCAGTTCGCCGGTGCCGGTGGCGATCTCGGCGTCCCCGGTGCGGACCACAGTGATGTCGCCGTTGTGGGTGCGCAGTTGCACCGCGCCGGCCTGCTCGATGCGGATGTCGCCGTCCTGGACCGTCACACCGCACTCCCCCATCGCCCCCGCGCTGGTGACGGAGCCACGCGCGGCGGTCGCGTTGAGCCGGGAGCCCTGCGGGAGTGCGATCTCCACCCGCACCCCGCCCGGAGCGCCGTTCAGCACCCGCCCCTTGGGCGTCTTGACCAGCAGCTTGCCGCCCGTGCAGCCCACCCGGGTCTGCTGCGCCGCCTGCACATCGGCCTCGGCGGCAGAGGCCGGGTGGACCTCCACCACCGTGTCGGTGCGCTGCGAGGCGATGATCCGGACGGTGCCGGACTCCAGGTGGACGGTGGCGGTGATCGGCTTCGGGGTCTCGAAGGTAGGCATGCTTTCCCATCCTCAGTCTGATTTCTCGCCCCCGCCGTTGGGACGGGTGCGCTGGGCCGGTCGGTGTGTGTCGGCAGGTGGGCAGCGGAGGGTGACCGGCTGTCAGGTGGTCGACAACCGTGGCCGCTGATGGGTGGTGGGGGTCAGAAGGCGCCGAGCCCGCCACAGACGTTGAGCGCCTGGGCGGTGATCGACGCGGCGCTGTCCGTGGTCAGATAGCCGACCAGCCCCGCGACTTCCTGCGGGGTGGCGTAACGGCCGAGCGGGATACGGGCCTCGAACTGCTGCTGGACGAACTCCTCCGTCGTCTCCCACGCCGCGGCGTAGCCCTGGCGGACCCGCTCGGCCATCGGGGTCTCGACGTAGCCGGGGCAGACCGCGTTGACGGTGATGCCGTGCGGGGCGAGCTCCTTGCCCAAGGCCTTGGTGAAGCCGACGACGCCGTGTTTGGAGGCGGAGTACGGGGCGCCGAGCAGGACGCCCTGTTTGCCGGCGGTGGAGGCGATGTTGATGATCCGCCCGTGCCCCGTGCCCGTCATGCCGCCGTTCCTGAGGACTTCACTGGTCACCAGGAAGACACCGTTGAGGTTGGTGTCGACGACGTCGTACCAGAGTTCGTCGGCGAGGTCGGCCGTCGGGCCGCCGCCGCTGCGGCCGGCGTTGTTGACGAGGATCCCGAGCGGGCCGAACGCGGCCGCGGCGGCCACCAGTTCGGAGACCGACTGTCGCGAGCGGACGTCGGCGCCGGTGCCGTGGGCGTCGATGCCTTCGCCGCGCAGGTCCTCGACCGCCTGGTCGACCTGCTCTCCGGTGCGCGCGCAGATGAAGACGCGGTGGCCGCGGTGGCCCAGGTCGCGGGCGACGCTCAGGCCGATGCCGCCCGTCGCGCCGGTGATCAGGGCGGTGGTCCGCGCCGTTGCCGTCATGGGGTGAGCCTCCACGAGCCCGTCGGAGTGGGGGTCGGTGCTCCGGCAACGTAGCTGGCGGAGCAGGGCCGTTCGCGGTTCCTGAGGCAGGCGTGGGCCGGTCCTCGACCACCTCTCGAGCCGGGCACCTCCGGGGGTGCGGCCGCAGGGCGGTGCGACACCGTCAGTACGCCCGGCGGCGGTGCGAGGCCCCGCGGTACGGGCGTCCTCAACGCGGGCGGGGACGGGGCTGGTGCCCGGGGAGGGGGCGTTGCGGGCGCCTCATCCGGTTCTCGAGCCGCGTCCGAGCCGTCGTCATTTCAATGACAAGGGACGCAAGAGCGCGTCCCGGGACTGCGGTGGGGGCGGATCCCCTCGCCGCGGCTGACAGGGGGAGTCGGAGTTGCTGATCAGACTCATAGGTCTCGTCACCATCGAGCACGAGGGTCTTGCCCCGCTGCACGTGTCCGGCGGCCAGGCGCAGACGGTACTGGCGCGGCTGGTTCTGGAACGGGAGTCGGGCACCGTGCGCGAGCATCTCGCCGACACCCTGTGGCCCGAGGGCCTGCCCGACACCTGGGCCTCGGCGCTGCGGGGCGTGGTCAGCCGGGTGCGGGCGCATCTGGCGAACCCGCTGCAGCGTCCGGGCGAAACGCCACTGGTGTCGCAGAGCGGCCGCTACCTGCTGCGGCTGCCTGAGGGTGCGGCCGTCGACGTGGAGGCCGCCGAACGGGCGGTCGCACAGGCGGAGGCGGCGCTGGCGGACGGCGGGCATGCGACGGCGCAGCAGCTCTCGGCGGGCGCCGTCGCCCAGTTGCGCGGCTCGTTCCTGCCCGCCCAGGAGGGCGAATGGGCGGGCGGAGTGCGCGAGCGACTGGAGGATCTGCGGCTGCGCGCACTGGAGTTGGCGAGCCTGTCGGCCGCAGGGCTGGGCGAGGAGCATCCCGCGCTGCGTTACGCCGAGGAGGCGGTGCGCCATGCGCCGCTGCGGGAGAGCGCCCACCGCTGCCGGATGACGGCACACGCCGCCGCCGGCAACCGGGCTGACGCCCTGCGCGCCTACCACCGGCTGCGAGAGGTCCTGGCCGAAGAACTGGGCATAGACCCGGCGGCCGAAACGCAGGCCGCCTACCTGGAGTTACTGCGCTCCGGCCGGCCCGCCGTGCCGCGGCGACGGCCCGCGGCCTGCCGGACAGGCGGCACGGTGCTGGACCCGGTCCTGCTGGGCGCGTTCGAGGCATTGCCCCGCCCGTCGGGCAGCCCGCCCCGGCGGGTGGGCTGACACCCCCGCCCGCCCGCGCGGAGGGACGGGCGCACTCGTCGCGGGCACATCCGCGCCGTGCGGCCGGCGGCCACGGACCAGCTGCGCCCGTCCGGCGCCTCCTCACCCCGTCCGCCGGGGGGCAGGGCGGTCGCCGGTGGCCGGGGAGCGTGTTGCGCCGCTGTTGCGCGCCGCACGGTTTCGTTGACTCCCGACAGCCGGCTACGGGAGTGGGGGACGGACATGACGACGGTGCCCGGCAGGCCGGTGCGCCGCGGCCACACCGCGGAGCACCCTCCCGGGGCCGGTGACACCTTCCACCGGTTGCTCCTGGGCGAGACGATGGTGAGCTCGGGCGGCTACTGGGAGGACGGCGAGGACCTGGTCGAGACGCTGGACGAGGCACAGGAACGCAAGCTCGACCGGCTCGTCGAACTCGCCGGCGCCACCGGAGCCCGCCGGGTTCTCGACCTCGGCTGCGGCTGGGGCACCCTGCTCAACAGGCTCACCGTCGTCCACGGTGTCGAACACGCCGTGGGCCTGACGCACAGCCGTATCCAGCAGCGGTTCGTCACCGGCTTCGGCAACCCTCGTATCTCGGCCCGCGTCGAGGACTGGCAGGACCACGTCCCGGGCGGCCCCTACGACGCGGCGTTCGGCATCAACACTCTCGAACAGGTGGTACCGGCAGGGTCGGCACGAGACGAACGCGCGGCCCACTACCGGGCGTTCTTCACTTCGGTGGGCACGGCGCTGCGGCCCGGGGCGCGGCTGGTCCTGGACATCCTCACCGCACAAGTGCCACGGGCGCACGGCCGCCGGCCGGTGGTGGATCTCGCGTTCCTGCGCCGTGCCGGATCCCCCTTTCCCACCGGCCACATCCCCCGCCTGCACGAGGTGGTGCGGGGCGCCGCCGGATCGTTCGACGTCCTCGAGATCGTGGACGAACACGCGTCGTACGCGCGGGCCTGCCGGGCCTGGCTCCAGCGTCTGGCCCGCTGCCGGGACGTGGCCGTGGTCCTGGGGGGCGAGGACGCGGTGGCCCGCTACGAACGGGGGCTGGGCATCCTCGCGAATGCGCTGGAGGACCGGATCCTCAGCAACGTCCGCATCACCGCGGCCCGCCGCTGACACCCGGGCGCCCGATGCCGGAGAGGGACGGGGGCGGTCCGCGGGGGCGGCCGCTCAGCAGCGGGGTGGGACGCCGAGCGTGTGCTGCTGGAGGGGGTGCGGTCAGCGTAGGGGCGGTGCGCTGCCGCGGCGGACGGGCCCGACCGGTCGCCGAGCGCGGCTCGGCCTCTCCCGACCGGTGGCGGGTCATCGGCCCCAGGAGTCGTCCGCCGTCAGGTCGTCACCGCGGGGCGGAGGTGTGCACAGGCGACAGGCCCTCCTCCACCCGGACGGTCCCGCTCGGCGCGGTGTGCCGGTCCGGTGCGGCCGCCCGTTGGCCGGCGGCGGCGTACACGGCCAGGAAGGTGGCCAGGCCCCGCGTCCCGGGGCGGGCGGACAGGGCGGACAGGGCAGTGAGGGGCACGCTGTGGCGCAGCCGTGCGCACAGGGCAGCGTGTGTACGCAGGGCAGCGGCGGTCACCGCTCCCGCGTCGCGGTCCGCCGGGCCGGTGCCGGACATCCGCAGGGCCTCCGTCCGGGCCAGGGCGAGGAGTCGGGCCGTGCGTTGCTGCGTCGTCGCCTCGGGCATACCCCCAGGGTCGCGCCCGGCACTCGAGGCCTTCTCGACTCCCGGTCGTGCGCCCGCCCGCCAAGGCCCACGGGGGGCGGGTAGTGGCGGGTCAGGTGCGGTCGCGAGTGGCGGTGTGGAGGCTGCGGGCGAGCCGGACGGTGTCGCCGGTGTCGCCGGTCAGGACCACGACCCGGGGCCGTGCCCCGTGCCTGGTGGCCAGCCGGGCGGTCTCGCAGGCGATGGTTCCCTGCCCGGACAGGGCGCCCAGGACGAGGGGGCCGCCGGCCCGGGTCCGTGCGGCGAGCGCGGGCGCCCAGGCGGCCGGTCCGCCGGACGCGGTGGCCAGCAGGACGAGTTCCTCGGGTCCGGGGTAGGCGTGCGCGAGCCGGTCGTGGAACACCTCCGGCCTGCCCGGCGCCTGTAGCAGGGCAACGGTGCCCGCACCGGGGTGCCGGGCGCGCCGGAGCACCGTCAGCGCCGGCCCGGCGGCGGGGATGTGCGTACTGCTGCCGGTTCCCACCGGCAGAGCGCCGGATGGAGGGCCGGCGGCGGGAAGCAGCTGGAGGACCTGGGCGACGGTGGTGGACTCCCCCGCCCGGTGCGGGAGTTCGCGGAGCAGCAGGCGGGTGTTCCGGGCGAGGGCCTCGGCGGCGAGTGGTGCCCGGCTGTAGGAGGCGGTCATCACCAGGCGCCGTGCTGTGTCGTGGTGTGCGGTCAGCGCGAGCGGGAAACCGCGGTGGCCGGCCGGCGGCGGTACGGGCTCCACCCGGATTCCCAGGGCGGCGAGTTCGCTCTCCAGCGTGGCCCCGAGCGGCGGGTGGGTCTCGAACGCGAGGAGGCTCCCGGGCGCCGGCGGCTGCCCGGTCCATGCGTGGATCTGGCCCGCCGACACCCATTCGTACCCGGCCATGTCCAGTGCGCGGTCGCGCAGTTCGGCCAGCAGCGCGGGCACGGTGGCCCGCGGGTCGACCCGCACCGACAGCGGCTGCGGGCCGCTCAGCGCGCCGGGCAGGCGATCCACCCCCTCCAGGCCGATGCCGCGGCCCGAGACGGTGGTGCTGAACCGTACCGGCGCCGCGCCCGCCTCTCCGCCCGACCGGTACAGCAGCAGCGCCCACACGGCCTGAAGCACCGTGCTCTCGGTGACTCCCCAGAGGCCGGCCCAGGCAGCCAGCGCCCTGCTTTCACTCGGGGTGAGCCCGAAGCGAACACAGCCGCAGGCGTCCCACGCCTCCCCTCCGACCGCGCTCACCTCCCCGGCGGGCACGTCCGCTTCCGCCGCCTGCGTGTTCAGCCCGACGGAGGGTGACTGCGTCCTCAGCCCGACGGCAGGCCGACCGGTGGACCCCTCGGCCTCGGCCGCCGGTTCGATGGCATCGCCGGTGAACCTGCTTGCACCGGCCGCAGGTTGTGGGGCGTAGGTGATGAACTCCTGCCCGCCCACGGGACCATCGTCGCCGGGCAGGCTGCGGGTGAAGAAGTCGTTCGCGGGAGTGGTGTCCTGACCGGTGAGCCAGCGCAGGTAGTCCCCCATGTCGGGGCGGCGCTGCCCGCCCGGCAGGCGGCCGTCGGCGAGGTAGGCCCGGCAGATCTCGCGCAGCAGCAGGCGCACACTGAACGCGTCGAGCAGGGCGTCATGGTACGTGAGGAGCAGCCGGCTGGGTCCGACGGCGGGCGGACTCGCCTGCGCGTCCAGGACGGTGATGCGCAGTGGTCCGGGACGACGCGGATCCAGGCCGCGGCGGCGGTCGCGTTCGAGGAGTGCGGGCCAGGCGGCGGGGGTGCAGGGCAGACGCTGCACCTCGGTATCGACATGGTCGTGGATCAGGGTGGCGGGGTCGGGGCCGTCGTCGAAGGCGGTGCGCAGCACGCTCTCGCGGGCCACGACGGACTGCCAGGCGGACGTGAACCGTTCGGGATCCAGCGGCCCGTGCCAGTCCCAGGCGAGCTGCCCCACCTGACGTCCGGTGCCGGGGTGGGCATCGGCGTCGGCGAGCAGTTCCCGCTGGAGCGGCGTCGAGGCGACACTGCGGGCCGGCCGCACGCCGACCGTGCCGGGGCGGGTGAGCAGATCGGCCAGCAGACCGAGCGGGAAGTCACCGGGTGCGGCGCCCGCACCGGCGGTGAAACGCAGGCTGTGGTGCTCCGGGCCGTGGGCGGTGAGTACCGGGCACCAGACCGCGGCGGCCGGATCGCGCAGCGCGATGCCGTCCAGGGCGTCCTGGACACGGGCGCCGTCCATCGCGCCGTACAGCTCCAGGGCGGGCAGCCCGGGGGCGGGGGCCGGGCCGAAGTCCACGACGACGGCCGTCGGTTCGTTCCGCGTTCCGCGTGCGAAGGGGCTGCTGCTCATCGTCTCTTCGGGGACGCGCCGGAGAAGACCCCGCCCTCCTCCCTGGGCGACAGCGCTGAACGAGTATGTGCGGACCCGCCGACACAGCCCTGACACCGGGCCGACACGGCACTCGTGCCCCGGACCGACCCGATCGGCAGAAGCGGACGCGAACGGGTGAGGTGCACGAGGGGCTGTGTCCGGACGCGGCGCGGGCCGGGTCCGTCGGGAGCGCTTTCCGCCGGCCGAGTCGGCCGGCAGGCCGGGCGTTCCGACAAACCGGGGGGCTCGGGAGGGCCGGGGAGGGCCGACAGGCCGGACGGGCCGACGTCCTGAAGGGAGCGGGCGATTCCGGCCAGGAAGCCCCTGCCTTCCGGCCAGGTGGGAGGGTGTTTGAGCCAGGTGAGCGACCGTTCAGGCCAGGTGGCGCGGGCTCGAGGGTGTCATCAGGCCCCTTGGAGGTCCCGTCCACGGCGGGTGGAGGGAGCGGGGCCGATGCCCTGTGTCTGCGTAGCGTGCCAAGAGGCAGAAGTGGACACGAGCACGAGGAGCTCGCCATGGAAGTACCCAGATTGGGGAAGCAGGCCGACGCCGCTTCCGTCGACGACGCCTTCCATGTCTTCGACACCACGCTGCGCGACGGCGCGCAGCGTGAGGGCATCAACCTCACCGTCGCGGACAAGGTGGCCATCGCCCGGCACCTGGACGAGTTCGGCGTGGGCTTCATCGAGGGCGGCTGGCCGGGTGCCAACCCGCGCGACACCGAGTTCTTCGCCCGCGCGCAGCAGGAGATCACCTTCCGGCACGCGCAGCTGGTCGCGTTCGGCGCCACGCGCCGCCCCGGCGCGCAAGCGGCAACCGACTTGCAGGTCAAAGCACTTGTCGAATCCGGCGCGCCGGTGATCTGTCTGGTGGCCAAATCGCACGACCGGCATGTGGAACTGGCCCTGCGCACCACCCTGGACGAGAACCTCGAGATGGTCCGCGACACCGTCACCTTCCTGCGCGAGCAGGGCCGGCGGGTGTTCGTGGACTGCGAACACTTCTTCGACGGCTACCGCGCCAACCCCGCCTACGCCAAGTCCGTCGTCCGCACCGCCGCGCAGGCCGGCGCCGATGTGGTGGTCCTGTGCGACACGAACGGCGGCATGCTGCCCGCCCAGATCCAGGCCGTCGTCTCCACCGTCATCGCCGACACCGGCGCCCGGCTCGGCATCCACGCCCAGGACGACACCGGATGCGCCGTGGCGAACACCCTCGCGGCCGTCGACGCCGGTGCCACCCACGTCCAGTGCACCGCCAACGGCTACGGCGAGCGGGTCGGCAACGCCAATCTCTTCCCCGTCGTCGCCGCGCTGGAACTGAAGTACGGCAAAAGCGTGCTGCCCGACGGCGCGCTGACGGACATGACGCGCATCTCGCACGCCATCGCCGAGGTCGTCAACCTCACCCCCTCCACCCATCAGCCCTACGTGGGAGTGTCTGCCTTCGCGCACAAGGCCGGTCTGCACGCCTCCGCGATCAAGGTCGATCCGGATCTCTACCAGCACATCGCCCCGGAGCAGGTCGGCAACACCATGCGGATGCTCGTCTCCGACATGGCCGGACGCGCGTCCATCGAGCTGAAGGGCAAAGAACTCGGCATCGAGCTCGGCGGTGACCGCGCACTGATTGGCCGGGTCGTGCAGCGGGTCAAGGAACGCGAACTCGCCGGCTACACCTACGAGGCCGCCGACGCCTCGTTCGAACTGCTGCTGCGCGCCGAAACCGAGGGCCGCCCCCGCCACTACTTCCACATCGAGTCCTGGCGGGCCATCGTCGAGGACCGCCCCGACGGCACCCACGCCAACGAGACGACCGTGAAACTGTGGGCCAAGGGCGAGCGGATCGTCGCCACCGCCGACGGCAACGGCCCCGTCAACGCCCTGGACCGGGCCCTGCGCCGGGCACTGGAAGGCCCGTACCCCGAACTCGCCAAGATGGAGCTCGTCGACTACACGATCCGCATCCTGGCCGGGGAGCACACCACCGAATCCCGGACCCGCGTCCTGATCTCCACTGCCGACAGCACCAGCGCCTGGACCACCGTCGGCGTCGCCGACAACATCATCACCGCCTCTCTGCAGGCACTTCAGGACGCGTACGGCTATGGCCTGTTGCGCGCCGGAATCGAACCCGAAACCGGACCCGCGCACTAGCCCTGGCCCCGGTTCTCCGCCGGCCCGCCCGGGGCAGGACCTACCGGGCCGGGCCGGCGCACCCGGGGCTGGGGGGCCTGCGGCCTGGGACGGTCACAGCATGCGGACTGCGGACTCCGCGTGCTGTTTGGCGAGTTGCAGGGTGGCGGTGGACCGGCGGCCGACTGCTTCGCGGACCCGGCGGCGGGCGAGGGCGATACACGCTGCCGGGCCGTCGCCCGGCAGGTCGCGTACGGCCTGTTCGCACAGCAGCATCCGCTGTTCGGCAACGACCGTGACCCCCCGCTCGTCGGGCAGGACCGACCACTCCCCCGTGTGGGCGGCGACCAGGGCCGCCGGGGCGGTCTGTTTGTGCACGATCCGCCCGGCGTGCGGGAAGCACATCCGTACCGACTCGGTGGTGTGCACCGTCCCGCCCGCGGCGCGGGTGTCCATCGACATCACCTGTACGCCCGGCGCCTGTTCCACCCACTCCAGTCGTTCCACATGGGGCACCAGACGGGGCCAGTCGCCGACCCGGTACAGGAAGTCGTACACCAGCTCCGGGGGGCCGTTGACGCGCAACGAGTCCGCGAAGGTCAGCTGCAGCGCACTGCGGGTGCCGGCGTGTTCGGCGAGGTGTTTCAGGCGGGCCAGCGCGGTGCGGGTGGCCTCACCGGTGGCGCGGGCGATGCGGGCGGCGTCGTCCGGCCGGTCGCCGGGGAGGGTGAACTCGTGCAGCAGGGTCAGCAGGCTGCCGCCGCCGTCGCGCTCCTGCACGCCCCAGATCCCGGTCATGCTGTCGGCCGGGGCGGGCGGGTCGAGGCGGCGGAAGGTGATCCGGCGCCGGTGGGGGTCCAGCACCCGGTGGGACAGTCGGCAGGCGACGCGGCCATCGGCCCGTTCCCACATGCGCAGCCGCTGGGAACGTCCGTCGGCGTCCAGCGGCTCGACGTGGACGGTGGCCGGGAACAGCAGCGGCCACTGCACCGCGTCGGCGATCAGCTCGTAGACGGCTTCGGCCGGTGACGCCACCTCGACCGAATGCCCTGCACGGTGCACGCGCTCACCTGACATCACGTTCTCCTCACGGCTGTTGGGCCGGCGACCGTGGTCCCGCCCGGCGCCTTTCACCGTCGACCGGTGCGCTCGAGGAGTCCTCGAAGAGTGCTCGACCCGCGCGCCGCACACTCGCCCTGTCCCCGTGAACACCCCGGGAGGGGAAGAGGAAAGGCAGGCACCATGCCCACCGAGATCCGCACCCGACCCGCCGCGCGGACGGCGGAGTTCGGCCTGCTGTACGCGCAGGTCCAGCAGTTCTACGCGCACCAGTTGCAGCTCGCCGACGCCCAGGACGGCGAACGCTGGGCGCAGACGTTCACCGAGGACGCCGTCCTGGTGGCCCCGCTGCCCGGCCGGCCGGTACGCGGCCGATCCCGCCTCGCCGCCCGGGCTTCGGGTCCGGCGGGCCGGGACACGGCCGGTGCCGGCACCCGGCGCTGGATCGGCATGCTCGAGGTCCATCCGCAGCCCGACGGGACCCTGTCCACCCGCTGCAGCGCGCTCGCCTACAGGGCGGGCAGACTGCACGTGTGCGCAATGCAGGACGTCCTGGTCCGCTCCGGCAACACGTGGCGCATCCGGCACCGGCTCCTGACCCGCGACGACGACCACACCTGCCCCTGACCCGCCCCGCCTCGGTCCCCCTGGCCTCCGGGCGCCGGCCGGGCACTCCGGCAGGCGGGCGGGCAGCCGGTCCGTGTCGGGCGTGCCGGTCCGTGTCCGGCAGGGCCGGCGGCCGAGGGATCAGGCGGCGTAGAGGCCGTAGGTGGAGGTGCGCCGCGGTGAGCTGACCTGGTCGAGTGCCGGGTCGACAGTGAGCATCGCCTGGTGCAGCCGCTGGAGCTGCGGAGAGGGCTCGACGCCCAGTTCCTCGATCAAGCGGGCGCGGAGGCTGCGGTACACGTCCAGCGCGGTGGCCTGTCGGCCCGACCGGTACAGCGCCACCATGGCCTGGGAGTGCAGTCCCTCGTGCCGCGGGTGACGGGTGATCAGGTCACGCAGTTCGGCGATGAGTTCACCGTGCCGGCCCAGGCGCAGGTCGGCGTCGATCCGCCGCTCGACGGTGACCAGCCGGCTCTCCTCCAGCCGCATGACCTCGATCGCGAGGACCGAACCGGCCCGCACATCCACCAGAGCCGGGCCCTGCCACAGGTCGAGCGCGGCGCGCAGGAGACTCGCCGCACGGTCGTCCTCACCCTGTTCGAAGGCTTGTTGGCCACCAGTCACCAGATGCTCGTAGCGGTGCACGTCGACCGCCTGCGGCGGGATCTGCAGCAGATAGCCGCCGTGCCTGGTGGCCAGGACCTCCTTGGCCGCCCCGGGGGCATCGGGCCCCATCGCGGTGCCCAGCCGGCGGCGCAGTTGCAGGACATAGGTCTGCAGGGTGGTCAGGGCACTCTGGGGCAATTCCGTTCTCCAGAGCTCTTCCATCAGCGTGTGCACGGGCACGATCCGGCCCGGATTGAAGGCGAACAGGGCGAGCAGCTGGCGCGGCTTGCCCGCGGTCGGAACGATCGAGACCCCGTTGACGTCGACGCGCAACGGACCCAGAACCTGAATCTCCACGGTTTCCTCCCCTACCGGTCGAGTTCCTCGGTGGCTCGAATCCTTCGGCCGATACGACGCTAGCGGGCAGCGGGCCCTGTCCCCCGGTCTCTGGACCCGTATTCGAGCGGCCCTCCAGAGACCGCGGAGATCACCACAGCCGGATTGCGCCGCCTCCCGCGAAAGGCGAGAGCGGGGGCCTCGTGGAGGCCTGGCGTGGCGAGCTGGAGGATGGGTTCACGGCCCCTCGAAGACGACTCGCGCAGGTCGGCATTGCATGCGGGCGGCAGCTATCGTCCAACTGTCCTGACCCACAGCGTCGACGGAGTGAGACATGCGCCTGCGCCTGTTCGTGTTCCACCACGCGGGTGGTTCGCATCTGATGTACCGCGACTGGCCGGCCCACTTCCCGGCCGGCTGGCAGGTCCGCACCCCCGACGCACCCGGCCGCGGGCCACTCGACGCGCGGCCGCCGGTCGCGGACACCGCGGCGCTGGTGGAACACTTCCTGCACGAGCTGGGGCCCGAACTCACCGGCCCCTTCGGCCTGTTCGGGCACAGCATGGGCGGCGTCGTCGCCTATGAGCTGACCCGCCGGCTGCTCGCCGAGGGCCGCACCCTGCCCCGTTGGGTGGGCCTGTCGGCGCGCACCGCCCCGCGCCCCGACGGCGAGGCAGTCGGCCGCCACCTCCTCGACGACGCGGCACTGCGCCGCGAACTGGCCGCCATGGGCGGCACCCCACCCGCCGTGCTCGACGACGCCGAACTGTGGGCCCTGTTCGCCCCCGCCATCCGCGCCGACCTGCGGGTGGCGGAGACCTGGCGCCCCGACCCGGCCGCCGCACCGCTGCCGGTACCGCTGTCGGTGTACGGCGGCACCCACGACACGACCGCGCCGCCCGACCGGCTCACCGGCTGGGCCGCCCGGTCCCGGCACTTCCTCGGCCTGCACCTGTTCGACGGCGGCCACTTCTACTTCCAGAACGACCCCACCGCACTGACCGCACAGATCACCCGGGACCTGCGCCACGCCCTCAGCCTCCCCGCCCCGCCCGCACCCGGGATCCTGCGATGACCCGCCCAGCCCCCGCTCCCGTCGCGGACACAGGGCCGGGACCGGAGCCGCAGGCCTGGGCGGGAGCGGCGACCCGCGGGGCGGAGACGCCTGCGGGTGTGGTGTTCCGGCTGCTGGGGCCGGTGGACATCCACGACGGGCCCACAGGCACCAGCGTCGTACCCGCGGGCTCCAAACAGCGGGCCCTGCTCGGCGCGTTCGTCACGCACGCCGGTGAACTGCTGTGCACCGACCGGCTCGTGGAAGAACTGTGGGGCACCGAGCCCCCCGCGAACGCGCCCAACGCCCTGCAGGCCCACGTCGCCCGCCTGCGCCGGCTCCTGCCCGAACCCCCCACTCCGGAGCGCGTCCCCGGCGAGGAGGGGCGGGCGAGGATCACGACCCTGCCGGCCGGGTATCTGCTGAGCCTGGGCCGGGCCACCACCGACGTCCAGCACTTCGATCTGCTCTGCGCACAGAGCCGGTCGGCGGCGGCCGGCGACCCGCATCGCGCCGGGGACCTCCTGCACCAGGCACTGTCCCTGTGGCGCGGCCCCGCCCTGCAGGACGGCCGGTACGGGCCGATCGGGAGCATGGAGGCCGACCGGCTTGAGGAGCAACGTCTCACCACCCTGGAAGCCCTGTACGAGTTGCGACTGCGCTGCGCCCGGCACAGCGAGATCACCGGCGAGTTGGAACGGCTCACGGCCGGCCACCCCCTGCGGGAACGCTTCTACGACCTGCTGATGGTCGCCCTCTACCGCAGCGGCCGGCAGGCCGAAGCCCTGGGCGTCTACGAACGCGCACGCCGCAGCCTGGTGAGCAGCCTCGGCATCGAACCCGGACCCGCACTCCACGCCCGGATGCAGGCCATCCTCCACCAGTCCCCCGGTCTGTCCACCCCCCACGGCACCGGCACCGCTCCGGACGCGGGGCCGCAACAGCCGCACCTGGACAGCGAGATCGCACGTCTCCAGCAGCGAATCGACGAACTCGACCGCCAGCAACGCGCGCTGCTGCACCGCTTCGACACCCTCACCGCTCACCAGCTCCACGCCTCCTGACGTCCGGACCACGCCGTCGCCCGAGAGCGGGGCAGGCAGAGAGCCCGGCAGGAACCACCACCGCGACCGGTGCCCGTGCTGTGAGCGAGCGCTGCAACTGGCAGGCGAGTGTCGACCGACTACGTGAAGCGCCCGGGTCTGCCCGAGCGGTCGATGGCGGCTCTCACTCACGAATCCGGCAGAAGGAGCCAGACTTCGGAGAAGGTGAGGTCGTGCTCGTGGGTCGCATGCCCGCACGAGCAGCCCAGCGTGATCAGGTGCCAGTCGCAGGCCACTGTCCAAGGACCGTCCGCACGCCCGCACCCAGGGCAGTGGAAGGTGTCGGCCGTCCACACGTCGTGGACGGGCCTGCCGTAGTGCCGGAATCGACCCGTGTACTGGACCTCCCACGGCACAGCGGGTGGCGTGAGCGCAGCGGTCCCGGACGAACGCGGGGCGGCCAGGGCGGCGAACAGCGCGGTCAGGTCGGGTAGCAGAGCTTCGCCCGCATCGGTCGGCGGGAGCAGCGGGCCGTCCTCCCCGTCCTGAGGAACCAGGTAGTGCGGAGCCGCCGCGGCAGGAGGCGGGTTCGGGGTGGCGTACCAAGGCACGAGGGCGCGAGCGACAGCGGCCAGAAGGGCGGCGGCCGGCGCACTGACGGCACCTGCGTCGAGGTGATGGACCGTGGTGCGCCAGATCCGTTGGAGCCGTCGGTCCCGGTCCGTGGCCCGCGCTCGTACGCTGCCGGCCGCGCGGGCGGGCAGCGGCGCGTTGAGGCGGGCCAGTACGCGGGCCGCCGCTTCGGCATCCATATCGGTGGGACGCCATGCTCCGGCAGCCAGGAGCTGCCGCGCTCGGGCTGACTCTCGGGTCCAGACGCGTGTCAGCACCTGTGGGGTACGGGAGGCCGTCCCGGGAATGTCGTCCTGCCCGTTCGACATGGCGCCCCCTTACCGCTGTCCCGTCCCCGTATCCATCGCATGGTGCCCGCGCGCCCGCCCTGAACGGGCAGGAGACATCACATCACGCGACCGTGCGGACGCCTGACGACCCGGGGGCGGCTCCCACCCGGCCGATGTCACTCAGCGCATTCCGTCACCTCGTGTGGACGGTCACGCAATTCCCCAGGGCTACGATCATGTGATTCCCCAGGCTGTCATCCCGACGTTCCGGAGGGGTGTCCGGAGGGCGGCGTGCCTGACAGCAGCCCGAACTACCGACCCGAGCAGGGCCACGCGAATTCACATGACAGCTGTGGCCGGCTCCACGACCATTGGCCGATGACCATGCAACCGGACCTTCTCAGCCTGAGCATCGTGTGCCCACCGCCCGACGAAGACGGCGTGGAGGTCCGCCCGATCGTCAATGGCCAGGATCTTCTGTCTGATGTGCTCCCCGGCGGCGTGGGAGGCTCCCGGTACCTGGGAGTAGGCCCCCGGTATCTGTTGGACCGGGACGGGCCGTTGCATGCCACCACAACACCCCACGAGGTTCGTCTCGCTTGGTCCGGGTGCGGCGCGGAGGAGTGCTGTGGTGCCCTGTACATGACGGTCAAGCGTGACGGGGATCATGTTGTCTGGGCGGGCTGGCGCGACCTGGCCAATCAGGACGTCGCCCTGCCGGAGCTTCGGTTCACCGCAGCTCAATACGAGGCCGAAGTCCTGCGAGCCGGAGAGGACCGCAGCTGGGAGTGGCCGGCCGGAGCAGTTGCGCGGCTGCTTGAGGCGGGGCTGAGGGGACGCGGAGACTGGCTCCTCCGGTGGGGGTGCGAGTTGGAAGACGTCTGGGCCTCCCGCAAGCAACCCGACCGAATCCACGTCATCCTGATGCACCCCCCTGACGGGCCCGATACGGATCTGCCCTGGATCCAGTTCGGGATGACTCTCCCGATCTCCGAGGACGACCCATCAGACCAGGCCGAGCACCTTGAAGCACAGCTGACCGCAGGCGATCCCCGTGCCACCGCCGAGGTCTGGGGAGGTTCGCATGATGCCGAGCAACTGGGCTACCCATGGCCGCCGGTCGACCTGCGGTTCATGTGAACAGCAGGAGAGGCGGGCTCGGTCCCTGCCGTTGGGCATCCACTCGCAACCGCCATTCCCATGGGGAAGCGTGACCGTGCGGGTGGGGAATTGCGTGACGCCGATCATGTAGATCGTGGGGACATGCGTGACCGTCGACACCTCGGGAACGGCATGTGGTCGGTCCCCCGGATGGGATGCGACAGGCCCGCCGCGAAGGGTCTCTTCGGGGCGGGCCCGGTGCGTGCCGTGGCGGGTGCGCTGGTCGGCCGGTGCAGCCCGTGGGATGGGAGCTGCCGGTGTGGCCCGGTGGTGCAGGGCCCTGGAGGGCGGGCCGGGTTGGGGCCCGGTGGGGGGTGCACGACGTGAGGGCGGGCGCGGCAGGAGTGAGGGGGCCGGCCGGTGCCTGGGCAGGAAGGGACCCGGCCGGCCCTGCGCGGTCAGCCGGTGCGGGTGAGGCGCTGGGCGGCGGGTGCGGGCGCCTCAAGGATGGTGTCGGGGCCGGTCATGAGGATGGAGCGCTGGAGCCGGCGCAGGGCGGTGGAGGGTTCCAGGCCGAGGTCGCGGACCAGGCTGTTGCGCAGCCGCTGGTAGACGTCGAGCGCCTCACCGCGGCGTCCGGAGCGGTGCAGGGCGAGCATGAACTGGCCGTGCAGGTTCTCGTGGGTGCGGTAGCGGCTGACGAGGACGGTGAGTTCACCCACGAGTTCACGGTGCCGGCCGAGCCGCAGGTCCGCCTCGATGCGCTGGTAGAGCGCGCACAGCCGGCTCTCCTCGAGCCGGCGGATCTCCATCTCCAGCTGAGGGCCGGGCTGGATGTCGACCAGCGCGGCACCGCTCCACAGCGTCAGCGCCTCCCGCAGCCGACGCGCCGCACCCGCGAAGTCGTCGGCGTCCATGGCCCGGTAGCCCATCCCGGCCAGCCGCTCGAACTCACGGACATCACTGGCACCACCCGAAGTCTGCAGGAAGTAGCCGCCCGGCAGGGTGCGCAGCACATCCTTTGCCGTCCGTGGCACGCTCCCCTGCGGATCGTGTGCCAGCGCGCCGGCGATCAGCTCTCGCAGCTGCAGGATGTAGGTCTGCAACGTGGTCCGGGCGCTGCGCGGCGGCCGCTCGCCCCACAGTTCCTCGATCAGCATCGCCACCGGCACCACCTGGTCGGCGTGCAGGGCCAGCAGAGCCAGCACCTGACGCGGTTTCGGGGCCGTCGGCGTCACCGGGACCCCGTTCTCCGTGACGGCCAGCCCGCCCAATACCTCGATATCCACGCCGTATCCCCTGTCCGTGTATGTCGCGCATGAGTAGCCACGCCGGTCGTCCGAGGGCTGCGGCAGAGCCTGACTCTCGGCACCCACGAGTAAAAAACGGGACGGGCGGTTTGTCAATCCCCGACCGTCCGTGCTGTTTCCATCCACCTCCCGGTCACTCTTGAACACTCCTGCAGTCGCCGACCACCTCGACGGAAGGGGAAACCCGGCCTGAACAGCAGGCCAGGGAAGGGAAATGCGCCTTGCCGGAGAACGCATCCGAGGCAGGCGAACGATCGACAGGCAGCGCAGGGCGGCCTGGAAGGAAACCGCGAGGTTGGTTTAATATGGCATCCCGAGTCGTGAGGAGTCAGCGGTGAAGCAACAGGAACGCGCCGTGCGCACCCGCCGGGCACTGGTCCATTCCGCGGCGGAGGCGTTCCAGCGGCACGGGTACGTCCAGGCACGCCTGGCGCAGATCAGCGCGGATGCCGGGGTGAGCCCCGGCGCGCTGCACTTCCACTTCGAGAACAAGGCAGCACTGGCCCGCGCGGTACAGGCATCGGCGGGCATGCGGCTGCGGCGCGCGGCGGGAGCGGCCACCCGCCGGTCCGGTATGAACGCGCTGCAGCGGCTCACCGACACCTCGCACGCCCTCGCCGAGCAGCTACGCACCGATGTCGTCGCACGCGCCGGCTACCGGCTCAGCTGCGAACAGACGCGCACCATCTCCCACCACGGCGGACAGGACCTGTGCGGCCAGTGGCAGACATATGTCCAGCAGCAGCTCACCGAAGCAGCCCGCCACAACCTGCTCACCGAAGCGGCGATCCCCCACGAGACAGCCGCCTCCATCGTCGCAGCCACCACCGGCCTCGAAACGCTCGCCCGACACGACGCCACCTGGCTGTCCCACGAAACACTGACCAACTGGTGGGAACTCGCCTTGCGCTGCCTGGCCACCCCCACCACCCTCCCCGCCCTCCGAGCGGCCGGCACCGGCACACCACGCCCACCCCACCCACAGTGAACAGATGCCGCTCGCAGGCGGATCGACCGCCGCAGGCCATCCCGGCCATCCCGGCCATCCCGCGCAGAATGTGCGCGACGCCCAGCGCTGCCACCTGCCCATACCGGCCGCGAGGGGACGCCACCGAAGGATGAGGTCGCGCGGGACGGCGGGGCGGCTGACAGGGGCGACAAGGAGCCGATCAGGGGCAGAGCGACCGGCACGGCGGGGCACGGGTCGACATGCGAAAGGTGTCCGGAACGGGTCCGAGACGCGACAGCGGGCGTGGGGCCGCGGTCCGGCCCGCCATGGCAGCGTCGCGGTCACAGACCTCCGGGCGACAGGCCGCAGGCAAGACCGCCGGGCGACGGGAGTACGGAAGTACGGGAGTACGGGAGTACGGGCCAGAGCCGGCAAGCGGCGGCCGCGCCCACTACGGGGCGGAGGCCGTCGCGGTGGCCGTGGGGGTGCAAGTACCGGAAGCCACCAGGGTCTCGAGGCAGGAAGCGGCGGCGAGACGGGGCAGCAGCAGTCCCCAGAACCGGGTGAGAGGAGCCTGCGAGAGCCAGCTCGCATCCTGACGGCCCAGGGTCTCCAGGCCCGCGGTGACAGCCACCACCGCCGTGACGGCGTCGCGCACCGACGGACCACTGGCCAGCACACCCTGCCCGTCCGCCCGCACCAGGACGCCCTCCACCCACTCCTGCCACAAACGGCGCAGACCCGCACCTACCTGGTCACGCTCCGCACGGTCACTCAGACCGAACCCCGCCCGCAGCACCGCATCACGACCCAGGGCCCGCACCAGCGCATGAGTGGCATCGATCAACACCTGCAACCCGCCGTCCCCTCGCTGACAGGTGATCATCTCCAGGCGCTGCACCGCCTCCTGGCCCACCGCGTCCGCCAACGCCGCTTTGCTGGAGAAGTGGAAGTGCAACGCCCCACTGCTCACTCCCGCCCGAGCACTGATCATGGACAACGACGCCACCTCGAAACCGTCCCGGTCGAACAGCTCCGCAGCAGACACGATCAAAGCATTGCGCGTACGCACCGCACGCTCCTGCACAGCCATCAACGCACCCCGGCAACATGGCAGGAACAAGGGGACGGGCAACGGGCCACGCAAGCGACCAGCGCTGGACCCGGCACCCCGTACTCGCCCCCGAACCGGCAACCAGATCCGACCAGCGACGAGCACACGCCTGGGCACGGGCAGGAACGCGCACCCCACAGACCATTCTCCATGCCCCCTACAATAACAAACCGCTAAGGCGGTTTCTAGTGTGGGGCGTGCGAGGACCCGACATCCCGCACCCGAAGCAGATCCGTCCCGCATCCGGAATGACGAACTCCGCAAGCCTAGTGCAGGCTTGCGGAGTTCAACGGCACCGGCCCGGCCGGGCCGGCAGATCAGGCCACAGCAGGCCGCAGCACAACAGGCAACGAACCGTAGCCATTCATCAGGAACGTCTCCATGGGCCGCAGCTCACCCACCGGGACGGCGAGCGCCACGTCGGGGAACCGGGCGAACAGCGCCGCGAAAGCCGTGGTCGCCTCGATGGTCGCCAACGGCACCCCCATGCAGCGGTGCACACCATGCCCGAAGCCCAGCAGGTCACGGCCGGTGCGCAGTACGTCGAACTCCCCCGCCCGCTCACCGTGCCGCCCCGGGTCGCGCCCGCCTGCGGCGAAGTTGACCAGAATGGGATCCCCCTTGGGGATCAGAACACCATCAAGATCAATATCTTCCACCGCGAACCGCATCGGTGAATAGGCGCCGGGGGTGTGCAACCGCATCGTCTCGTCGACCACGTCCTCCCAGCCGGCCCGGCCCTCCCGCACATGAGTGAGCTGGTCCGGGTTGGCCAGCAGCGCACCGACCGCATTGGTGATCAGGGTGCAGGTGGTGTCCTGCCCGCCGGCCAGCATCAGATACAACGTGCCCAGCAGTTCCTGCTCGGACAACCCGCCGCCCTGGTCGTGCACCTCGATCAGCGACGACGTCAGATCGTCGCCCGGCTGCTTCCGCTTCGCCGCGACCAGATCCGACAGCAGACCGAACGACTGCAAGCTGGCCGCTTCCATCTCCTGCGCACTGACCGTGGTGCTGAAGACGGTGTGCATCGCCGCGCACAAGGCGCTCGTCGCCTCACCCTGCTCCACGCCGAACAGCTCGCAGATCACCCGCATCGGCAGCAACTCCGCGAACGACGCCCGGAGATCCACCACGTCACCCGCCGGCACCGCCGCAAGATCGTCCATCAGCTCGGCAGTGATCGCCTCCACCCGCGGCCGCAGCGCCTCACTGCGCCGAACCGTGAACGCACCCGCCACCAAGCGCCGCAACCGCGTGTGCTGCTCCCCGTAGGCGAACAGCATGTTCTCGTTCGCCACCCACGGATACAACGGCCACTCCGCCGTGATCCGCCCCTCCCGAAACGCCGGCCAGTGCTGCCGCGCATCCTTCGACACCCGCGGATCGATCAACAACCGTTCCACACAGTCCTGGCGCACCACCGCCCACGCCACGACACCGCCCGGCAGCTCCACCTGGACCGCCGGGCCCTCCTCCCGCAATCGCGCGGCTTCACCGTTCAGATCGCGCCCCGAAACATCCAGCGCATAGGGGCAAGAAATCGCTTCCATCAGAGCTCTCCCTCGTTCGTCAGAATTCGTCAGATACATCCGGACCCACCGAACACACACACCTTCGTGCGCCGTCGCCGGCACGCAGCCCTGTCCACCGGCCCGGCACTCAGAAGCCGCACCCTGCTCGGGCGGCCTCGTGCAGCGCCCGACCACGGTCCCCTGCACCGAGTGCCGTGCCACCCGTCTCTCCGGCGCCTACTCCCCGTTCACGCCCAGGACTTCGGCGCTCGCCCCGCGGAGCCCCACGACACGACTCCGGCCCGACCGGCGCACCCCGCACGACCCCAGAACCGGAACACCTCCGGCCCACCGGTCGACGCCGGAACCCCGCCGCCGCTCGTCACGGCTGCGATCTCGCTCCAAGCCTCCGAAAACCATCCCGGTCCCGTGCCGGTCCCCACGCGACCCGCGCACAGCTCTGCCGCGCCGCCGGGCCGAGTTCACGGATCCACCAGGACCAGACCCCCGTCCCCCCCCTGCTCCCAACCCCCTGTCGGCCCCGTCCTCGTTTCTGCGCATGGGTCAACCCCCTTGACCAGCAACCGAGTTCACCCGGTGCGCACGCGCGTCCGATCCAGCTTCCCCGCACAAGCCCTGCCCCACAAGCCCCTCACACCCCGCTGCAAACCCTCACGCGAAAGGGAGATGCCACCTTCCGCATACGGCCGGAGGTGGCGGCATGCCGACCAGGCCCACGGCCGTCGGCGCACGGCCGAACTCGGCCCGGCACCCCACGCCGAACCCCCCCTCATCCCACAACCTCACAGCACCGCGCAGCAGCCGGGCACCCGCCGCGCCGCAAGTCCACGAGTCGCGTACCCGGCGAAGCACAGCCAGGTACAGATGAACGTGCTGGTCCACTGTCGGCCTGTACGCCCCCACGCATAGGCGTCCGGTGAATCAGAGGCGGGCGCTCCCGGTCCTGCTCCCCGGCCGCGCCTCCTGCCCGAAAGGAACCGGTGCGAGGTCAGGAGGATCGGGTCGGCAGCGAAGCGGTCGGAGGCAACGCTCACACGACCTGGTTCATCTCACCAGCCCGAGGCGCCGGTAACCGACCGCGCCAGCCACGATCACAAGCCGGCAAGGACCTCATGGGTCGCAGCGTCACAGCGCCACAAGGAAAAGGGGGCGGCCCTGGCGTCGCCCCGCCCGGTGGAATCGGGCAGACACAGACGCCAGGGCCGACAAAGGGTCTGACCACGTGGTGGGTCGGAGAACTACCAGTAGGGTCAGGCCGACGCGGGCTGCGCCCACTGCTGTCGCATCGCCGCCTCGTACACCCGCGCCCCGCGATCCGGTGCGAAGTCCAGCCGCACCAGCACCCCAGGCACGGCGATCGCCGCCATCAGATGCTGCTGCAGGTCCGTGACCCGCTCCGACATGTCCGCATGGCCCGTCATGATCTTCGACAGGATCTGCACGCCGGTGAACGCTCCCACGAACATCCGGGCCGCCGCCGCCACATCCACATGCGGCAGCAACTCTCCGCCCTCCTTCGCCCGCTGGAGCAGTTCCGCATTGTGATCGATCCACCCCTGCATCGGCACCCGCCGGTCCAGACCGTCCTGCGGGGCTCCCTGATCCACCGTCAGGCGCACGCTCCCCCGCACCATGGGATCGCCCTTGCCGAGCATGTACGCCAGCAGCAAGGCCTCGTCCAGCCCTTCCTGCAGCGTCAACTCCTGCCGTGGCACCGGCGGAACCGACGCCAGCTGATTCGTCAGCACCGCCTGCGCCAGTTCGTCCTTCGACGTGAAGTGGAAGTAGAGCGCCCCCTTCGTCACGCCCGACCGCTTCAGAATCTCCGAGATGGTCGCGCCGTCGTACCCCACCTCGTCGAACACCTCAGCCGCGGCGACAAGAATCTTCTCCCGCGTCCGGATCGCCCGCTCCTGCTGCGCCACCACACACCTCCCGTACCCCCTACCAGAAAAGAAACCGTAGGGTTCGTATGGTACCACCCAGTGACGCTCCGTAGGCAAGAGGGCAAACAACCGATGCTCTCTGTGCCCGGAAACCGGCGAGCAGACCCCTGAGGGCCACAGAAACCGACGGTTCCGCCTCCACATAAAACCGGGGCATCGGTTTTTTTCAAGACCCAATCAGCTTCCCCGCGCCCCGCGACAGACCCCGCCCTGGACATCAAGACTGCACGTCAGAGCCGTTCCGGCCACCCGCAGCCGCCCTCCACCGGACGATCACACTCCGACTTCAACCGGCCTGGCGGGCCGTCAAGAACCCGTCAACAGGCCTTGAATTAGAAACCGGTTGGTACGTATCTTGTGTGGCCTGAGGCCCACCCTTATAGGGCCATTCACGGGGGAGAAGGTGCTGAGCATGACAGTGCTCACGTTCCACAAGGAAAAGCCCACCACCGACCAAGACGCCAAAACAGCCGGCACCGCCTCATCCGCGGCCGTAGCCGACGCGGATCAGTCCGTACCCGTCAAGCCCGCCACGACGCCCACCCGCGCCGCCGTGCAGGAGCGGGGGGAGCGGGCAGTGCCGGAACTGACCTTCACCGTGCAGGACCGTGCGGTCCAGGAGCCCACGCGCAAGGTCCAGGAGCGCGCCCGTGCCTCTCAGGAGCCCACTGCGGCGCAGCAGCCGATCGTCATCGGGAAGAATCCGACAGCCCAGAGCCGCGCACAGGAGCCCTGCAGAGCAAAGGAGTTGATCCGGGCGGCGAAGAAGGCCACTGCGCAAGGACCGGGCCAGGTACAGGAGTTGCCCCGCGCCGTGCGAAGCCGCACCGCCCAGGACTCCCCACAGATACGCACTGCGCAGGCGCAGGCGGTGCACGAGCCGTCGGTGCAGGAGACGGCGCGAGCGGCAAGCCCGACCGACGTACCGGAGCAGGTCTCGGGGGGCGCGGAGGACCCGGCCGGGTCGGTGGCGGCCGCACTGGCCGCCGGTGAACTGGCCCACCTCCTCTTCGACGAGAAAGACGGTGACACCGTCCACGAACCCTGGCGTGCCCTGGTGGACAGTGAGGCTTTCACCTACCGCACCGGCCTCACCCCCCAGGAACGCACCGAACTGTCCTACCAACGACTGCGGTTGGTCAACGAGGTCGCCGGCGACCCCGAGGCCCTTGCCCACGACCCCCGCCGCCTGGCCGCCCTGCACGAGTGGACCGGTTTCACCGACAGCGGCCTGTGCACCATCAGCGGCATCCACTACAACTTGTTCCTGGGCAGCATCCTCGACCACGACGGTCACACCCGCGACCTCACCCCTTACACCTCACTCCAGCACACCGGCACCTTCCTGTGCACCGAGCTCGACCACGGCAACGACGTCACGGCAATCGAGACCACGGCCACCCTCGACCCGGCAACCGGCGGATTCGATCTCCACACCCCGACCCCCGGCGCCCGCAAGTTCATGCCCAACACCAGCACCACCGGCGGCCCCAAGACCGCGCTTGTCGCCGCCCGCCTCGTCACCGGCGACACCGACCATGGCGTCTATCTCTTTCTCGTCCCCCTCAGCGATGCCGCCGGCCACCTCCCCGGCATTACCGTCACCCTCCTTCCCGAACGCCTCGGCAGCCCTGTCGACCACTGCATCACCTCCTTCGACCATGTCCCGCTCCCCCGTACCGCTCTGCTCCAGGCCCCCCACGGCCACCTCACGCCCGACGACACCCTCAGCAGCAATGTCACGAGCCGACGCAAGCGACTCCTCCACTCCATCGCCCGCGTCACCACCGGCAAACTCTGCATGAGCGCCGCCGCCATCGGTGCCGCGCGCACCGCCCTCGACATCGCCGTCCGCCACGCCCACACCCGCCACATCAGCGGCCCGAAGGCCGGCGAACGCATCCCCCTTGCCGCCCACCGCACACACAGCGGCCGCCTCACCGATGCCCTTGCCACCACCTATGCGATGACCTTCCTCCACCGCGAGACACTCACCGCCCACACCCGCACCCCGAACGACCCCGACACCGAACGGCTCGTCGCCCTCACCAAGGCCTGGTCCACCTGGCAGGCCCGCGACATCATCACCGAGGCACGTGAACGCTGCGGTGCCCAGGGCCTCTTCGCGCACAACCGCCTCGCCGATCTGCACACCAATATCGAAGGCACCATCACCGCCGAAGGCGACAACCTCGTCATCTGGACCAAGGCCGCAGCCGAGACCCTCTTCCACCCCACGCCCCGGACCACCCCCGTCACCCCCGCCATCGACCCCGCTCAGGCGACCGACCCCACCGTCGCCCACCAGCAACTCACCGACCCCGCCTTCCTCCACAACCTTCTCGCCCACGCACAGACTCTCTGGACCCAGCGCGCCCGTACCGCCGCCCGCACGAGCCCCCGCGGCAACCCCCTCGCCCGCTGGAACACCACCAGCACGCCCGCGCTGACGATGATCGAAACCCACACCCAACGCCACGCGGCCGAGGCCCTCCACGCTGCCGCCACCCGCACCACCCACCCGACCACCCACCACCTCCTCACCACCCTCCACCAGCTGTTCGCCCTCAACCAACTCCGCCCCCACACCGGCGATCTCCTGGCGCACAACCACCTCACCCCCGAACACCTCAACCAACTCCCCCACACCCTCAACGCCCTCCACACGGCGCTCACCCCCCACCTCCCCACCCTCGCCCAGGCCTTCAACACCCCCCAGCACACCCAGCCCGCCACCCCTCTCACCCACCCCGCCGGCTGACGAGGGCGGTACCGCACCAGCTGCTCACTGATAGGGCCTTGGACGGTCGGTCGACGTCCAAGGCCCTATCGGCGCCCGCCGCATCCACGGCGCCGGCCGACGACGCGTACCGAGAAGGCTCGCCGCTTCAGCGCAACCCGCACCACCCAGCGGATGCGGACGGAAGCACCAGGTTCACCTAGGCGCGCAGTGCAGGTGCGTTCTACTGCGCGGGATCCGACGTGCCCGGGTCGTTCGGGTGGGACGTCACCGCAGTGATCACCGGGGTCATCCACGGCCAGAGCGGCAAAGTGCCGAGAACCTTCTCGCGCAACTCGGCCTCGTCCGCCGCTCGCCACAGGCCGATGCTGCGCAGCTCACCCACCGGGCGCCACAGCCGTACCAGGTGGCCCGCGGCGGCAAGCTCCCGGGCACGCCCGGATTCCTCTGCGCGCCGGCGATCCACCTCCGCCGGCTCTGTGCCCTCGGGGATGTGAGTGGTGAGCTCGACCAGGAACTCGTTCATGTCTTCTTCTCCTGCTCTGCGGGAGGCGCCGCGGGATTCCGCGTACACCGGAGAGGGACGGCCGTGACGCGATCGAGCGGTGTGCGGACCTGGCTGCACCACGGCGAGGACGGCCGACGGAGTCGACCGTTGCCGTGAGCGGCATCCCGGTGTTCCGCCGCGCGACTCGTCACTGGGGGCCGTCAGCCGGTGCCGGCCGCTGCACTCTCGGGACGAGCTGATGGGCCCCGTCGCCACCGGGAATGCACACGCGGCCGATCTGACCGACACCCCCACCCCAAGACCACCAGCCTACTCTTTGATTTTTGTCGACCGGTCATCTATTGTCATATAGACGACCGGTCGACAATAACTCAGGACCGGCAGACAACCACCACATCGGAGAAACTGATCATGAGTGCACAGCCTCAGAAGGTCGCCGTCATCACCGGCGCATCGCAGGGCATCGGAGCCGGTCTGGTCACCGCGTACCGCAAGCTCGGCCACTCGGTCGTCGCCACCTCACGCAGCATCGCCGAGTCCGACGATCCGGGGGTGGTCACCGTCCGGGGCGACATCTCCGATCGCGCCACAGCCGAGCGCGTCATCGCGGAGGGCGTGGCCCGGTTCGGCCGCATCGACACCCTGGTCAACAATGCCGGCATCTTCATAGCCAAGCCCTTCACCGACTACACCGAGGAGGACTACGACACGGTGCTCGGGCTGAACCTGGCGGGATTCTTCCGGATCACCCAACTCGCGATCCCGCACATGCTCGAGCAGGGAGGCGGCCACATCGTGCAGATCACCACCAGCCTCGTCGACCACGCGAACGCGAACGTGCCCTCCGTACTGGCCTCGCTGACCAAGGGCGGCCTGCAGTCCGCGACCAAGTCGCTCGCCATCGAGTACGCCGGCCGCGGCATCCGGTCCAACGCGGTCGCTCTGGGCACCATCAAGACCCCCATGCACCCCGAGAGCACCCACGAGACACTCGCCGCCATGCACCCGGTGGGGCGCATGGGCGAAGTCAGCGACATCGCCGACGCCGTGGTCTACCTGGAGAACGCTCCGTTCGTCACCGGTGAGATCCTGCACGTCGACGGCGGCCAGAGCGCCGGGCACTGAGCCAGGGGCAGCGGACCGGAACGGGGACGGGGACAGGTGCAGCGCCGCCGACGCAC
Source organism: Streptomyces sp. NBC_00306 (assembly GCF_036169555.1). Classification (GTDB taxonomy): domain Bacteria; phylum Actinomycetota; class Actinomycetes; order Streptomycetales; family Streptomycetaceae; genus Streptomyces; species Streptomyces achmelvichensis. Next base: position 282,572 of record NZ_CP108032.1, read on the forward strand.
TCAGCCTCGTTCCGCGACCTGCTTGCCCAGGTCGAGTTCCGCGCCTCCCGGCGTCTGCAGGCCACGCCGGAACAGGCTCCGCACATGATCGGCGTTCTCCGGGCGCCCTGACGTGCGGAAGAAGCCGGACAGGCTGGACGCGAACTCGTCGTGCGGAATGTGCGTGGCCGCGTTCACCACGCTCTTGGTCTCGGAAACGGCGACCTTGTCGAACCCTTCGATACGGCGGGCGAACGCGTCGACGAAGCCATCCAGCTCTCCGTCGGGAAGGACGCGGTTGACGTAGCCGTACCGGGCCGCGAGTTCAGCCGGGAAGTCGTCCGCCCCCAGGACGATCTCCATCGCTCTCCCCCGGCCCACCAGCCGGGCGAGGCGCCCCATCGGATTGCCCCCGGGCACAGAGCCCACCCCCACCTCGAACTGCCCCAGGACGGCCCGGGGCCCTGCGAAACGGATGTCCGTGGCCAGGACGAACTCGCTTCCCGCTCCCCGGACACGGCCGTTGATCGCGGAGATCGTCACGGCCGGGACGGTGCTGAGGCGGATGAGGTTGTCCGCGTACGGGTGCAGCCCGGTGGACCCGGCCCGCATCGCGCTCACTCGCGCCGTGTCGGCCGTGAAGTCCCAGTGGGCCATGAAGAAGTCGGGGTTGGCGCTCTGGAAGACGACGACGGTCAACTCATCGGCCTGCTCGATACGGGTCACCAGAGCGGCGAGCTGCTCGACGGTGTCCACGTCGATGAGGTTGATGGGGCCGTTCTCGAAGGTCACCTTCCAGTAGGAGGGCGACACTTCGTCCACATGGAACTGCTGCTCATCGCTCATGGCGCCGACCCTAGGGTCGAGGAATACGCCGGTCACCGCGACAGGCCGTGAGCGGCGGACAGCGGACTCATCTGCGCCACCCCCACCGCCTGATGCCCGGCGAGGCAGCTTCTCGTGCGACGCGACCCCATCGGGGTAACGCCACGGCTCGACTCCGATCGGCGCCGAGCCCGCAGAGGTTACGCGCGGGCTGCTTCCTCCCGCGGGACCCGAGCACCCAGCAGGGCCAGGCAGTTCGCCCAGAGGACGCTGAGCTGGGAGGTGCTGTTGTAGAGCTTCGCGAACAGCACCTGCCCCTCGAGCTGCGCGACGACGGACCGAGCAGCGTCATGGGTATCGCCGACCGCGACCTCACCCCTCTCAAGAGCCTCGGCGATGACCGACTCGACCATGTCGACCTGGGCGTCGAAGATCTCCTGCAGACGCTTGCGGATGGCCTCGGTCTGGTTGCTCATCTCGAGGGTGAGGTTCCCGAAGAGGCATCCGGAGACAGTGCCGCAGGTCTGCTGACCGGCGAGCTGAGCGGCCTCGGTCTCCTGGAAGAGCCGGCGCAGCCGCTGCAGGGGTTCCGCATCGCTGTTCAGGATGCGGGTCCAGTCGCGCTGCTGAGCGGCCCAGTGCTCGTCGATGACCGTCAGCGCGAGAGCCTCTTTGGACTCGAAGAAGTAGTAGAAGCTGCCCTTGGGCACTCCGGCCGTCTTGCAGATCTCGGCCACGCCCAACGCCGAGTATCCGCGCAGCTCGATGAGTGTCTGCGCGGCACTGATGATCTTCTCTTTGGCGTCGCTCGTGCGTCCCATGCTTGCAAGTATACGACCGCTCGTCTAGTTTTAATAGACCGGTCGACTATATGCGGGGAGAACCCGTGCGGTTGCGGAGAGTCGTCGCTCGGTACCGCATGATCCACCCCGCCCCACGAGAGACAGGAGCCACCACGATGAGCAACCCGATGTACGCGGTGCTGAAGCAGTGGAAGTCCGCCTTCGACGGCCACCGGCCGGACGTCATGGCGGACCTCTTCACCCCCGATGCCCTCTTCCAGGGCTTCGGACCTGAAGTCCTCTCCGGTCGCGAGTCCGTACGGGACTACTACGAGGCCGTCGCCCGCGACCGAAGCGCCGATGTGACGATCCTCCACACCTACGAGATCGGCGATCAGGTGGCCGGAGGGTTTGCGGACGTCACCTTCCGCGGTGACGACGGCTGGCAGGCTCCGGTACACATGTCGCTGACCCTCCAGCGCGACGGCGGGACCTGGCGGATCCGCCAGTACCACGTCTCCCGGGTCATCACCGAGCACTGACCCCGTGCCGCGCGGACGGTGGAACCAACGACGCCGTCGCGGCCGCTCGGTCGCGAGACCGCTGACTACCCGGTCGCGAAGCGGCCGCAGAGCCAGTTACCCGGCTCCCCCGGGTCGTCGCTCATCCAGTACTGACGCCACAACAGCGCGAACTCCTCGCGGCTGAGGTGGCCGTCGCGGTTCAGGTCGAGCAACTCGAAGACACCGGATGCGTCCAGAGGCCGACCGGTCCAGGTCTCGACGAGCCGGCGATGTTCTTCGGCGCAGATCCGGCCGTCGCCATCGGCGTCCACCGCGTCGAAGACGGTGTCGGCGGTCGCGGTGACGTCCCCGGCCATGGCGGGCAGTTTGTCGACGAGCGACAGCAGGTCGTCCATGTCGACCGCGCCGTCCCCGTTCCTGTCCCCCGTCTCCCGCAGCGCCGCCCACCACCCCATGAGCAGCGTCGTCACCCTTGCCTGCAGGTCCGTCCCGGGGTCTACGCCCGGCAGCCGGCTCCAACGGGCGACGAGCGCCCTGAAGTCCTCCTCGCGCAGAAAGCCGTCGCCGTCCGCGTCGAATGCGGCGAACATCCCCTTGAGCTTGCGCTCCTGAAACGCGCTGGCCATGTGCAGCCCCTTCCCCACGCCGAACCGAACCATGAACTGTCGGCAACCGCCCCAAAAGGTGGCGGACTGCACATCACTGTAGGACGGGTGCAGCCACGCTCCCACGGGCACATATGGGCGAACGGTCACCGCCGCCCCATGCCGAGGACGGCCTGCGATTCGATGAACGCCGCCCTGTGCGAGGCCGGTTCCTGCGGCGGCCGTGCCCGATGTGCCGTCAGGGTGCTGCCCCTTCCGGCCAACGGCATGGGTTCCCCCGACCGTTGTGCGCGGAGGAGGCGGGGCCCGAAACAGGTCGTGGTCGAGGGCGAACCGTTCTCATCCGATCGAGTTGTTTGTGCGGCGGGGCCCGTCGGTCGGCGTTCCGTCTCCGCGAACCTGCTGTGTGCAGGCGGCCCCCTTCGCGCCACCTGGAGGAGACGGCTCGCGGGTGCACACACCTGCCGACGTGTCCCACGAACGACAGGAGGGCTGCTCTGTGTCCGTGCCCCACAGCCGTGTCCCGGGTCGGCCCAACGGGCTGGGCACCTCCGGTGCACGCGTCGCGTTCGCCATGACCTCCCCGGCCGTGGCGTCCTCCAGCTTCGAAGGGCCACGTGCCGCGCCGGACAGGGATGGTCCGCACTTCACCATCCCGTGGCCGGCGCGACTGAATCCCGGGGTGGAGGAGATGCGCCGGAACAGTCTCCGGTGGGCGACGGCGCTCGGGATCGTCACCACCGAGGAGGAAGTCCGACGGCTCGACGCACCACGGTTCGACCGGCTCGCCGGATACGCACATCCTGACGCTCGGGGTCTCGGCGCCCAGCTGGTCTCGGACTGGATGTTCTGGTTCTTTCCGTTCGACGATTGGTTCGACGGCCCCCTCGGCGAGGACCCGGCGGCCGTCAGAGACGTCGTCCGCCCCATGATTCGGTTCGTCCACGGCGAATGGGCGGCGCTACCCGCCTCAGCCCCTCCGCTCCTGCGTGCCTTCGCCGAGCTCTGCGGGCGCAGCCGTATGGGCATGTCGGCCACCTGGCAGAACCGGTTCGCCGAGGACACGGCCAAGTACCTGTACTCCTACATCCTCGAGGCCATCATCCGGCGCAGCGGCCAGGAGCCGGACATGGAGCATCTCGTCGAGGTCCGCCGGGACGCGATCGGCATCCGGCCCTCTCTCGCGTTCGGCGAGACCGCAGAACAGCATGAGGTGGCCTTTCCCTTGGTTCTCAGCGAGACCGTGCACGAGCTCCGCAAGGTCTGCGCGGACATCGTCGTCGTCCAGAACGACGCGTATTCCCTGTCCAAGGACCTGCGCCAGGGAGAGTCCAGCAATCAGGCCGTCGCGCTGATCCGCCGGCACGGTATGACCGCCCCGGAAGCCATCGCGCACCTCGAACGCAGCCACGACCGGCTCATCGAGACATTCCTGCGCCTCGAAGCCATGTCCACGACCCTGCCCCCGCGCTACGGACTCCCCGAACAAGCACCGCACCTCGCTCACCACCTCTCGACCCTCCGGTGCTGGATCAGCGGCAACGACGCCTGGAGCAGGGAGACACAGCGTTACGCCAGGGCGTAGGGCCGCAGGGACGGGTCGCCCCGGTTGCGGCGACCGCCCCAGCGCACACCGGCACAGGCTCTCGTCCCCGTCGGTGGTCGGCGCGCCTTCGCACCCCAGCGGTGCAGAATGTGCGCGTGCCTCTCCTCAGCGATATCGAGCCCCTCCCCCGCACCACCAGTGTGCCCAGAGCGGCGGCGCCCCACCGGGCCGCCAGGCCGCGATAGGGCTCCCCATGGACTACCGAGCCGTCCTGGAACAGATCGTTCAGGACATCGCGCCGCAGGTCGGCGGCGGCCGGCCCGCCGAATACATCCCGGTTCTGGCGAGTGTCGACCCGAGCCAGTTCGGTATGGCCATCGCCGAGGTGGACGGCACCGTCCACGGCATCGGGGACTGGCAGCGGCCCTTCTCCACGCAGTCGATCACCAAGGTCTTCACGCTGGCGCTGGCGCTCGCTCAGGGAGGGGACGGTCTCTGGGCGCGCGTCGGCCGCGAGCCCTCGGGCAACGCGTTCAACTCTCTGGTCCAGCTGGAGTACGAGAACGGCATCCCGCGTAATCCGTTCATCAACGCCGGCGCCCTCGTGGTCACCGACCAGTTGCTGACGCTGAACGGGGACGCCGGCAACGAACTCCTCGAGTTCCTGCGGCAGGAGAGCGGCAATCCGGAACTGGGGTTCGACGCACAGGTCGCCCGGTCCGAGTCGGAATTCGGCGACCGCAATGCCGCACTGGCCCACTTCATGGCCAGCTACGGCAATATCGCCAACCCCGTCCCCACCCTCCTCGAACACTACTTCCGGCAGTGCTCGATCGAGATGAGCTGCGGCGATCTGGCGCTCGCCTGCCGTTTCCTCGCCCGGCACGGCCTGCGCGCCGACAACACCCGGCTGCTCACCCGCAGCGGGGCCAAGCAGATCAACGCGGTGATGCTCACGTGCGGTACCTACGACGCCGCCGGCGAGTTCGCGTACCGGGTGGGGCTGCCGGGCAAGAGCGGAGTCGGCGGCGGGATCGTCGCCGTCGTACCGGGGCACTGCACCATCTGTGTGTGGAGCCCCGGCCTGGACGCGCGCGGCAACTCGGTCGCGGGCGTCGCGGCGCTGGACCGCTTCACGACCCTGACCGGGCTCTCGGTCTTCTGACCCGCGGGCCCCTACCGCTACGGGGCGCTGCGCAGCGTGAGCAGGTAGGTCGCGGTGAGTGCCACGGCACGGTCCTCGTCGCGGGACAGATCGACGAGGGCATCTGACGTCGTGGTCCCCGGGACGTCCGCGAGCGCTTGCGTCAGCCGTCGGCGAGCGGCCGGTTCCAGGGCCCCTGGGGCGAGACGGCCGACGAGCCTGGAGGCGATCTGCTCCGCCGACGCAGGACGACTCGCCAACGCACCGAGTGCATCGGCGGCTTCGACGTCATGTACCCCCGCGATGATCATGTCGATGAGTGTCGGGACGGCCTCGGCCACCCCTCGTGCTCCGAGCGCCAGAGCGGCATACCTGCGGACCACGACGTCGGAGTTCGTGAGGGCGTCCCGCAGAAGCGCGCTCGCGTCCTCGTCCGGAAACTCGGCGATGGACTGCACGGCACGCTTTCGTACATCGGCGACCGGTGAATCCAGTCCCTCCGCCAGCAGGGCCACAACGCTGTCCCCCGATTGCGCCAGAGCCCATCGAAGGGCTCCGGCGACGTGCGGATCCGTCTCGCTCAACACCGCATCGACCAGCGCCTCCACCGGAACGGAAACCTCGTCCACCGAGGACAGGGCCGCGCGCTGACGCTTCCCCGCGCTTTCCGACCCCAGGGCCTGGAGCAGCGCGACGATCTGCAGGACGTCCTCCCATTCGGCGGGTTCCGCGGCACCGATCCGACGCAGTCGCGTGAGCAAAGCCGTCTCGCCGGCGATGCGTTCGCGCGTCTGGCGGATGAGGTCGTCGACGAGCTCCGTGGGCCGGAAGCCGGGATCGTCCAGTGCGCTGCGGACTTCGCGCAGCGACAGACCCAACGACCGCAGGCTCTCGATGTGGAAGATCCGCCGGATGTCCTCACCGGAGTACTCCCGGTAGCCGGCCTCGGTGCGCTGCGTGGGCCGCACCAGACCGAGAGAGTCGTAATGCCTGAGCATGCGGGCGCTGACCCCGGACCGTCGTGCCACATCACCGATCAACACTGCCTGTCACCCGTCCTGGCTGTTCGTTCCCAGAGCTACGATGCGCTTCGCCTCCTCGATCGCGAACTCGAATCCGGCATCCGGGTCGCGCAACAGCCGTTCCGTGGCGATCGCGTGCTGACGCACGTGGGGGTCGACGTCCATCATCGCTGTGCGCAGGGCCGCCTCGGCCGTCTCACCGAGCACGATCATCGCCCGGCTGAGGCTCAACTGCGTCTCCCGCGCACCCCGCCCGAACTGGGTGGCCAGCACCTCGGCCAGCTGCGGTCCCTCACCTTCGGGGACGAGTGCGACCGCTGCCCGCCACGCACTGCGCGCAACCTCGTCGTCGGCGTCGGTCAGCAGCGCCCGTGTGATCGCAGAGTAGGCCCGCCGGTCCCCGACCTTGGACAACGTGTGCAATGCCTGGCTGCGCGCCTGCGCACGCTCCGAGCCGAGAGCGTCGATGAGCTTCGGGACCGTCGTCGACGACGGGTGGCGGGTCAGCGCCCACGTGAGCATTTCACGCACAGAGAAGTCGGGCTCGACCGCGCACCGTGCGATGAGTACGTCGATGAACTCGTCGTCCGGGCTCGTGCCGACCGCCAGTGCTGCCCGCAGCCGTACCGACGAGCTGCTGTTCTCCAGCGCCCGGAGCCCTCGCGTCGTGTTCGTGTCCTGTTGCGGTATGGCCACCGGAACCACCTCCTGGGCCCCAGTGAAGACCTTGTCATCGTGACAAGGTCAAGCACGGCGAGGGCATGGTGCGGGCGTCCGGTGCGTCGCCGTCCGGGGCAGCGTGCGGTTGTCGGAGCTGTCGTTTCGGGGCGGTCGGAGCTCCAGCGGTCGGATCACTTCGTTGCCGACCCGTCCATGCCGCTCGTCCGTTCCCCAGACGTCCGAGGCGGCCGATCGCGTCGGCAATCGGCCGCCCCTCTGCGGGGCCGCGCACGGTGATCGGCCCCGGCCGACCAGCCCTCAGGTGATGGCCTGCGCCGCCTCGTTGATCAGGCGCGCGACGTCCACCGGGCGCGAGACGCTCACCGCATGGGAGGCAGCCACGGAGACCGAGGTCGCGTCGGCGCGCTCGGCCATGAAGGTCTGCGTCTGCGGCGGGATGTTCAGGTCCTCCGTGGCCACGAGAACCCAGGACGGTATCTCCTTCCATGCCGCGGCGAAGGCGGGTTCGGCCAGCGCTGCGTTGGTCACGGGACGCTGGGTGGCGGCCATGATCGCAGCGGTCTCCTTGGGAAGGTCGGCGGCGAACTGGTGGGGAAACCTGCTCTCGTCGATGTAGAGGTCCACGGTCCGGCTGTCGTCGGGAAGCGTGATCGGCACCGGCCGGAGCGCCTCACCCAGGGTGCTGCCGGGGAACATGCCCGCGATGTCGAGGGCGCTCTCGCCCTTCTCGGGCATGAACGCCGCGACGAACACGAGCGCCTTGACGTTGTCGAGGCCGTCCGCGGCATTGCTGATGACGGCGCCACCGTAGGAGTGGCCGACTAGGACGACGGGGCCTTCGATGGAGGCGACGAGCTGCCTGACGTACTCGGCGTCGCCGGTCAGTCCGCGCAGGGGGTTGGCGGCGGCCACCACCGAGTAGTCGTGCGACTGGAGCCTCTCCACGACGCCGTTCCAGCTGGAGGAGTCTGCGAACGCTCCGTGCACGAGGACGACAGTCGGCGTCTGTTCATTCATGGTTGATCCTTTTCCTTGGGTGCATGAGTACGCGCCCTGTTCGGGCGCACCGATGGATTCCCGCGGAACTCCGTGTCGCTTCTGAGGTCTCGCGACGAGAAGCGACAGGAATACTCCCGGCGGCGTACTCCTGCGGACTGCGGTGGTTCGGCACAAAAGGCCGATTCATCCTTACGACCGAGCCGGCTGCCGGGGTGTGACACGACGGGGCCCTTGTGGGCGGCGTCGCCGGGCTCCGGCAGCAGAACTCCGGCGGCGGACAGCTGCTCGTCCTCGGGAAATGGCCGCGTCGTCCTGCCGGTCAGGAAGCGGTGTCACAGGTCAGAGCGGCGTCCGGTCATGTGGCATGACGCTGCGCAGAGCAGCAGCCCGACTGCCGCGGCTGCGTTGCGTCGGGTTCGAGAACATCAGCGATGAGGGTTCGCACCGGTCGTCCACCCCCACGGTGGTTCCTGGTGGCCGAGGCCGTCTGCGCGTGGCCTCTCGGCACCCGTACGGTCTCCCCCATCTTTGTAAGGACAACAGCTCCATGACCATGACTGACGAGGTGACATACGGTCGCCCAGAGCCGAAGGCGCGCGAGACCTCCGAGTCGGCGATCGCGATGGTCGACGAGCGGGGGACGGTGGTCGCGTGGACGCAGGTCGCCGAGCGGCTTCTCGGGTACGCCGCCAGGGACGTGGTGGGTGGATCTGCCGCACTCGTCGTGCCGGGCTCCGAGGAGGCGCCGACGACATCGGCGTTCGTCGAGCAGTGCCGGGCCCGGAACGGCTGGCCGGGCACCACGGCGGTACGTCACCGAAACGGCCACACGCTCGACATCAACCTGCGGTTCTCGCAGGTGAGCGGGTACAGCGGAGCAGTCCGGTGGCTCCTGTCCGTGAGCGACGCCGGCCCGCTCGCGGGCCGAGAGGTGAACGGATCCGCACGGGAGTCGCTTCTCGTCCGCGCTCCGATCGGCATCTCCGTTCGTGACATGGAGCTGCGCTGCACCTGGGTGAACGACACGGTGGAAAGCCACGACGGCGTTTCCCGTGACCGACGGCTCGGGCGTCGCTTCGTGGACGCGCTGCCCGGTGCCAAGTCCGAAGCGGTCGAGGCCGTGATGCGGCAGGTGATCGAGAGTGGCACCACCAGGGTCCACGAGTACCGGACGTGGCTGGCGTCGGGTCCGGCTCAGGACCACACCTTCGCCGCTTCGTTCTTCTGTCTCCAGGGCGCGGACGGCCAAGCGCTCGGGGTGTGCACCATCACCGTCGATGTCACCGAGGCCCGGCGGGTGCGCGAGCGCCTCGCCGTTCTGGGCCAGGCCGGTACGCGCCTCGGCGGAACACTGGACGTGATGGAGACCAGTCAGGAACTGGCGGACCTGGCCGTGACGCTGTTTGCCGACTACGCCTCCGTCGACCTGGATCAGTCGGTCCCCTTCGGTGAAGGGCCCTCGATCAGCATCGGCCCGATGAGCGAGCGCCTTCCCGCCTTCCGACGTGCCGGTATGGCGTCGATCCATCTGGGGGTCCCCGAATCCGCTTGGGAGCGCGGTGAGCCGGTCCCCGTTCCGTCCGTCTCACCCATCGCCGACGTCCTGCTCACCGGCACCTCCCACCTGGAGCCGATCGTGGACACCGCTCCGGGTACCTGGATCGACAAGGACCCGGTACGGGCGCGGAAGATCCAAGAGAGCGGCATGCACTCCCTGATGGTCGTCCCCATCCGCACGCGGCGTGCCCTGCTGGGCGTGGCGTTGTTCGTCCGCACCGGAAACCCGGCGCCGTTCCAGGAGGTCGACCTCCTCCTGGCCGAAGAACTCGTCGGCCGCGCCGCGATGGCGTTGGACAACGCGCGCCAGTACGCACGTGAACACTCCGTGGCGCTCGCCCTCCAACGCCATCTGCTCCCGCACCGCCTGAGGGGTGGTCTGGCGGTCGAGGCGGCCTCGCGCTACCTGCCCGCCGATATGGACCACGGCGTCGGAGGCGACTGGTTCGACGTGATCCCGCTGTCCGGCGCCAGGGTGGCCCTCGTCGTCGGCGATGTGGTGGGGCACGGCATCAACGCCGCCGCGACCATGGGCAGGCTCCGCACGGCCGTCCACACGCTCGCGGACATGGACCTTCCCCCCGAAGAACTACTGGCCCACCTCGACGACACGGTCCAACGGCTGGCGGAGGAGGACGCGGACGCCTTGGACCAGACCCCCACGGTCGTGGGCGCCACCTGCGTCTATGCCATCTACGACCCGGTCACCCGGACGTGCACCATGGCAGGGGCCGGGCACCCTCCCCCCGCGATCGTCGACCCGCAGGGCCGCGTCACCTTCCCCGAGCTTCCGACCGGAACCCCACTCGGCATCGGACTCGGTGGCCCTTTCGAGGCCGTGGAGTTCGAACTGCCCGAGGGCAGCCTCATCGCCCTGTACTCCGACGGCCTGATCGAGACCCGTGACGACGACATCGACGTGGGGATGCAGCGCCTGGCCGCCGCCCTGGCCCAACCCGAACGGTCCCTCGAAGACCTCTGCACCGGAGCGATGGACACCCTCCCGGATCAGGGACCGCGCGACGACGCCACCTTGCTCGTCGTACGGACCCGCTCACTCGGTCCGTCCCGCGTCGCCTCCTGGACGCTGCCGAACGACCGGACCGCTGCCGGCGCCGCCCGGCACCTGGCGGCCGGTCAGCTGACCGCCTGGGGTCTGGAGAATCTCGTGGACTCCACGAAGGTCATCGTCAGTGAACTGGTCACCAACGCCGTCCGCCACAGCGGCGGTCCGATTCACGTGCGCCTGATCCGGCACCAGGTCCTGACCTGCGAAGTGTCCGACACCGATCTCTGCTCCCCACGTCTGCGTCGCGCACGCACGGGCGACGAGAACGGGCGCGGCCTCAGCCTGGTCGCGCACCTGTCCCGCAGATGGGGCTGCCGCTCGATACCGAACGGCAAGGCTGTCTGGGCGGAAGAAGACCTGGTTGGCTGAATGTGTACGCCTGTCCGAGGGCACGGTCCCATCGCCGGCGCGGCCCGCTCGAGGCCCGGTCGGCACGCGTGGGACCACGGGATTTCCGGGTTCATTTCACCCAATACCGTTTCAAATGAAACGATTCTGCTAGGATGCCCTCATGACCGCCGACGTCCCTCACGAAACCACCGCCTCGCGCGCAACCGACCGCCCCGGGGACGCCTCACCCTTCGCCCTCGGCCTGCTGCTGCGCCGCGCGCACTGGCGCGCGGCGGCGGTCATGGCGGAGGCCCTCCGTCCGCTCGGTATCGAGCTGCGCCACTTCGCGGTACTGATCGTGCTGGTGGACCGCGGGGCCACGGTGCAGCGGGATCTGGCGGAGGCGACGGGGACGGACAAGGCGGGCATCATGCGAGTCGTGGACGATCTGGAGCGCAGGGGCCTGGCCGTGCGCAAGGCCGTTCCCGGCGACCGGCGGGCGCGGGCGGTGGAGATCACACCTCAGGGCATCGAGCTTTTCGACGCGGCCCATGAGGCGGCGACGCCGTTGACCGAGCGTCTGGTCGCCGACCTGGGGCCCGGCGAGCCCGAGCAGCTGACGGAACTGCTGACCCGTTTCGCCCATCCCGCCGACAGGGAGGCGTGAGCACGCGCGCTCACGCGAACATGGCGTCGCCGGCGCCGTGTGACGCCCTGAGGCGGAACGTCACACGGCGCCCACCGCCCGGGCTCACCCGGCGAGGCGCTCAGCGAGCTCCTTGGCCCTGGTGGTCGCGTCCGCGAAGGCGCGCTCGCGAGAGGCCCGGTAGAGGGGGATCAGTTCCGACATGGCCGGGTTCCGGGGAGCCATGGTGAGTTCCGCGACGATGAATTCCGGCTCCAGGCCGAGGCTTTCCCTGAGGAGCACCCCCAGGTAGTTCTGGACGAACTCGCAGCCCTCGCGGGGGGTGCCCGGCGCATAGGAGCCGCCCCGGCTGGCGACCACGGTGACCGGGGTGCCCTGGGCGGAGGGGTTCTCGCCCGCGGTGCGGCCGGGCAGGATCACGTTGTCCAGCCACGCCTTGAGGGTCGACGGGATCGAGAAGTTGTACATCGGGGCGCCGATCAGGACGGCGTCCGCCTGCTCCAGCTCCTCGATGAGCTTCACGCGCGCGGCGAACGCGGCGGACTGCTCCGGGGTGCGGTCGGACGGGGCGGTGAAGCCGGCGGTGTGGGCGTCGGCCGTGATGTGCGGCACGGGGTCGGCGGCGACGTCACGGTAGATCACCGTGCCCTGCGGGTGCTGCTCCCGCCATGCCGTACGGAAGGCGTCCGCGACGGCACGGGACGCGGACGCCTTGCCGGGGAGCACGGACGAATCGATGTGCAGCAGCGTGGCCATGGGCTTCCTCCAAAGAGCGGCCCCGGGGCGGTGAACCAGGGGCTTGAACAGGCATCGAGAGTGGTTGCACTCGCGATGGTATCGAATGATACCATCGCGACTGCAACGAAGCCGGAGACGTTGAACAGATCGGAGGCGGCCGGGTTTGGACGTCTATGAAGCGGTGACGAGCCGACGCGCGGTACGTGCATTCACCGACCGGCAGGTCCCGAGAGAGGTGCTCGAACGCGTGCTGACGGCCGCGGCATGGGCGCCGTCCGCATCGAACATCCAGCCGTGGCGCGCCTACGTCCTGACCGGCGAGCCGCTGTCCGAGCTGAAGGACCTCGTGGACGAGCGCGTGAAGGGGGGCGACCCCTGGGACGAGCCGGAGTACGAGCAGTACCCGCCGACCCTGAAGTCCCCGTACAGCGAACGCCGATCCGCGTTCGGCGAGCAGCGCTACGGCGCACTCGGCGTCCAGCGCGAGGACCTGGAGACGCGTCAGCGGGCCGCTTCGGCGAACTGGGAGTGTTTCGGCGCGCCTGCCGCCCTCTTCTGCTACATCGATCGCAGCCTCGGCCGCCCCCAGTGGTCCGACGTCGGTATGTATCTCCAGACCGTCATGGTGCTGCTCCGCGCCGAAGGACTGCACAGTTGTGCGCAGATGGCATGGGCGAAGTACCACGCGACCGTCGCGAAGGTCATCTCACCCCCGGACGACCTGATGCTCTTCTGCGGCATGTCGATCGGATTCGAAGACGCGGCTGTCGACCACCCCCGTACGGGCAGGGCGCCACTCGGCGAGACGGTGACGTTCGTCGACGCCATGGACGCCAGAGGGCCCGTTCACACCCCCGCGAGGACGACGGCGCCCCGCACGGGCCCGGTGGCTCGCGGCCCGGCGATCGACATCACGGATCCCGCGACGCCGCACCCGCCCCGCGGCCGACCGTTGCCGCGCCTTGCCGCAAGGCTCAAGGGCGGCTTCACCCAGCGCATGGACCGGCTGGTGTCACAGATCGGGTTGCCGCCCGGACCTGGTTGAGAGACCACATCCGATTCCGCGGTGGTGAGAAAGTTGATCATGAAGATTGCTGGTGGCCGGAAGCCGGCCTCATGGGGTCGCTCGGGCTCCGGCGGGGGCGACTCGACGCGTGGTCGTGGCCGCGAGAGGCGTCGAACCATGACGGGCGACAAGGGGGCGGATCCCCCGCCGTCGAGTGAGCCGCCCGACGGCACCATCTCGGCCGGCTTGCGCACTCTTCCCCGTCCCGTGGCCGTGGCAGTAGGCGCGGGTGGGGTCCTCGGGGCGGCGCACGTCGGTATCGGACGCGCGCTGGAGCAGCGCGGGTTCGTTCCGGACATGATCGTCGGCACCTCGGTGGGCGCCCTCAACGGCGCCATCGCGGCCGCGCAGCCCGACAGGGCAGCACCGTGGCTCGACCACGTCTGGACCGGGTTGTGCCGCCGTGAGGTGTATCCCCTCGGCAACCCGACCTCACGGGCCAGCCTCTTCACCGATCGGGGCCTGCGCCGACTGATCGCCCGGTCAGGGCTGCCGTCCCGGATCGAGGAGCTCGCGGTCCCGTTCACCGCGGTGGCCATGGACCTGGTCACCGGTGTTCCGGTGCTGCTCGACCACGGAGACCTCGAGTCCGCGTTGCTGGCCAGCGCGGCCATTCCCGGGATCCTGCCCCCGGTCGACCGGGAGGGCAGGACGCTCGTCGACGGAGGAGTGATCGCCTACGTCCCCGTCCTGGCCGCCCTGCAGGCCGGGGCTGCCAGCGTCGTGGTGGTGTCGACCGGACCGGAGAGTTCCCCCTTGAGCCCTGTCGTGCCGCGCCGGCGAGCCGGTGCGATCGCCTCCAGGGCCGGGCTGCTGCTGATGCGCCATCAGGTCGAGCGTGATCTGCACGAAGTCGCCCGGCACATCCCGACCGTCGTGCTGCCGACCGGCATCGAGGTCTGGCCCGCGCCGTGGGACTTCGGCCATTCCCAGCGGCTCATCAGCACTGCTTCCCGTACGGCGGGACGCTTCCTCGACGAGCTGCACGTCACCGGGCCTGGCCTGTATCGAGCCGACGCCCCTGCGGCAACCGCCGACTTGGGCGAGGCATCGACATCCTCACCGTCGGGAGTTGCCCTGTGAGTACCATCGCGTTCCTCAACATCGCCATGCATGGTCGCGTCAACCCGACGCTGCCCGTAGTGGCCGAACTTGTCCGGCGCGGCCACACCGTCACCTATCACACCTCGCCCGCGTTCCGTGAGGAGATCGAGGCCCTCGGCGCGACGGTCTACCTCTACCCCGGGGGCGACCAGCCGCTCCCCGATCCGCCGACACCGATCACGTTGATGGAAGGGCTTGCGGGTACAGCCGCTCACTTGCTGCCCCCGGTGCTCACCGACCTGCGCCGCATTCGGCCCGACCTGATCGTTCACGACAGCGCCTGTCCCTGGGGAGCGGTCGCCGCCCGCGAGCTCAAGGTGCCTGCGGCGTCGTCGTTCACCACCTTCGCGTTCAACCGCCACGTGCCCAGCCCGACCGGCGGCTCGTGGGAGCTGCTGGCCGCGGCGATGAGCCAACCGGGCAGCCTTCGGGGCTACCTGCGTTCGCGCTGGGGGCTGCACCGCCGCTACGACACGAGCGGGCTGCCCCTGCTCGACATGGGGAACATCCGCCAGCCGCTCAACCTGGTCTACACGTCGCGGACGTTCCAGCCCGCTGCCGAGGAATTCGACCACTCCTACCGGTTCGTGGGACCGAGCATCGGCGCCCGCCCGGGCGACCTGTCGTTCCCGGCCGACCGGCTGCGGAATCCGGTGCTGTACGCGTCGCTCGGTACGGTGTTCAACGCCGCCCCGCACCTGCTGCGCAGCTTCGCCACCGGACTCGCCTCACTGGGCGCCAGTGTCATCGTCTCCACCGGACAGACCGATCCCACCGCCCTGGGTCCCTTGCCGGGCAATGTGCTCGCCCGCCGTTTTGTCCCTCAGCCGGAAGTCCTGGCCAACGCGGCGCTGTTCGTCACTCACGGCGGGATGAACAGCGTCAATGAGGCCATGTACGCCGGGGTTCCCATGCTGGTGGTTCCCCAGGGTGCCGACCAGCCGATGGTGGCCCGACGCGTGGAAGAACTCGGCGCCGGCCTGTCCATCCGCAACGAGGACGTCACCGAAGACTCCGTACGGGCCCTCGCCGAACGCCTGCTCCACACCCCCCGGTTCCGGACGGCCGCGGCCATGCTGCGGGGCGCCCAGCACCAGGCGGGTGGCTACCGGCGCGCCGCCGACGAGGTCGAACGGTATATCGCCGACACCGCCGGTCGGCCGGCTCCCGCCCACCCGTCACGGCGAGGCTGAGCCATGACACTCGCCGTTCTGCTGCTGCTCGCCGGGATGTCGGAGGCCGCCGGGCGCATCCTGCCTCTGGCGGTGCGCCGACCGGGGATGTCGCGCACCCGGGTGGCCGGGCTGCTCTGTGCCGGCGGCCTCGTGGAAGGCGCCGTGTTCGCGTTGTGGCCGCTGACCGCATGGACCCTGGCCGGGCTGGTGCTGCCCTCGCCACCGACAGGCGCCGGGTTGGTCTGGACACCGGAGCTCGTCGCCCCGCTGATGCTCGCTGCCGTCCTCGCCTTCCCGTTGCTCGGCCCCCTCCTCCACCTGCTGCTCTTCGTCGGAGTCGGCGCCGGGCTGGTCGGCCCGCTCGCCGCGGCCACCGACGTGGGCTGGTGGGGCGCCGCCGGCTGCGTGGCCCTCGCCGGCACGGGGCTCGGTGTCGCCGTCGAGGCCGTCCGGCGTCTGGTCGTGAGGATCAGCGCCGCCGAGGCACGGGAGCAGGTCGCATGAACGGTTTCCTGCTCTGGGTCTTCGCGATCGGCCCCGCACTCCTCGCCGAAGCACTGCTGGCCCGCTACGAGGTACTGGCCTACGGCGCCGGCTGGCGGGCACCCACCACCCAGCTCCCGGAGGGCATGCCGTACGCCCGAGGCGCGGCCCCCGACAGTCCCCCGCGCGCCTACCTGGTCTACCTGGACGGCATCGGCAAACGACGCGTTCGCGACAGCCGGGACGGCGGCCAACTGGTCAAGGCCCTTCTCACCAGAGCCCCGGAACTGCGGGTTCTGGGACAGGTACAGCCCTACTCGCCACTGGCCGACCCGCTGGCCGACCGACCGGTGTGGGCGTGGCTGCGCCGACGCATCCAGCTGCTGCTGTTCCTGCACAATGTCATGCAGATCTTCGTCGCCGCCGACCAGCGGTACCGCCCCTTGTACAACCGGGCCGTCGGCAGCCAGATCTCCACGCAGCTCACGCTCGCCGGCTACCGGTCAGACAGCGGTGTCCCCGTGGTGCTGCTCAGTTACAGCGGCGGTGCCCAGGTCGCCGGCGGCGCGGTCGACGAACTGCACAGGCGCCTGCGCTCCCCGCTCCTGCTGATCACCCTCGGCGGGTTCCACAACGGCGCCAACGACCTCACCGGTGCCGAGCACCTGCATCAGCTCGGCAGTGCGCACGACCGGATCGCGCGGGTCGGTACCTGGATCTTCCCTCAACGCTGGCGGCTGTTCCGTTGGAGCGCGTGGAACCGGGCCCGCCGCGCCGGGAAGATCACCCTGCACCGGCTCGACCCCGCCACACACGTAGGGCCGCGCAGCTACATCAGCACGACAGCTCGGTTGCCCGACGGCCGCAGCCACCTCGACCGCACGGCCGACACCGTGGTCGCGATCATCCGCGCCCACGACGCTGCGAGCCCCGCCAAGGAGCGCTCGTCGTCGTGAGCGTCTCGGCCGGAGTGCGCGGTGCAGGACGCCCGGGCGGGGGCCGCCGTCCGGGACACAGCAACACCAGGGCTCTGATCCTCACAGCTGCGCTGGAACTCTTCGCCGCCAAGGGCTATGCGGGCGCCACGCTGCGCGGGATCGCCGAACGGGCAGACGTGGACCCGGCGTTGATCCACCACTTCTTCGACAACAAGGGCGGCCTCTTCCGGCACGCCGTTGCCTCGCGGATCGATCTGTCCACTCTCTTCGGCTCTCTGACGGACAAGGACGCTGCCGGCCCGAAGAACCGGGGCGAGTGGATCGCCCGGACCTTCCTCTCCTACTGGGAGGACGAGTCGACCCGCCCGGCGCTGGTCGCCGTCTTCCGGACCGGCTTGGCGGACGAGCCGGTCGCCAAGGAGTTCCACCACCACATCGAAAGAGCCCTCGCATCGTGTCTTGCCCGACTCGCCCCCGAAAAGACCGCACGGACACCGGAGTTGCCGTCCCTGGTGTCCGCGCATCTCGTCGGCCTCGTCATGCTGCGCTACGTCTGCCCGATGGAGCCACTCGCCTCGCTCGACTTCGAGGAACTGATGACGCTGCTCGCCCGCGCCATCGACATTCTTGTCGACGAGCCCAGGTCATAGACGGGCGGACGCATGCAGCCCGCCTCCCGTCGCGGTCGGCGACGAGGAGACGGGCGGTGGTGGTCCGGCTCGGCCGGATCGCCTCAGCCGAACATGCCGGGCCGGTAGTCCCCGGCAGGCTGCTGGTTGATGACGTTGATGCGGTTGTAGGCGTTGATGATCGCGATCAGCGAGATCAGCGCGGCGAGTTCGTCCTCGTCGAAGTGCTTGGCTGCCTTCTCCCAGACCTCGTCCGGAACACCGCCCGCGGCGTCCGCGATGCGGGTGCCCTGCTCGGCGAGTTCCAGGGCGGCGCGCTCGGCGTCGGTGAACACCTTGGCCTCGCGCCAGGCCGCCACCAGGTTCAGACGCTGCTGCGTCTCACCGGCCTCGACGGCGTCCTTGGTGTGCATGTCCGTGCAGAAACCGCAGCCGTTGATCTGACTGGCCCGGATCTTCACCAGTTCCTGGGTCGTGACCGGCAGGGTCGAGTCGGCCACCACCTTGTTGGCCGAGTTGAGGTGCTTCATGACCTTGCCCGCAAGGGCGTTACCGAAGTAGTTGACGCGCGATTCCATGGGGGGATCCCTTCGATGCAGAGGCAGTTACACCGAACTGACCGGGCTCACCCGCCGACCGTGACACCACAGGGTGTGACGTGCGTCTCCTCGGGTGGCTCTCCAGTGGATCCACGGGGACGCGGGTCGGTGCGCACACCCGACGCAACAGCGTCGACGTGCCCCCGCAGCAGCTATCCGAAAGGGAATAGACCCAGGTCAGAGGCAGTGTGGGCAACCTCGGCCGAGAAGCGTGCCGCCCACAACGGTTGTAGGATTAACGTGCGGAAAGGGGCGCTATGGACCCGGAAGAGGACACCGATTCGCTCGAGAGAGCGACCCGGGATTTCATGGAGGCCCGTCCTCAGTTGTTCGGTGTCGCCTATCGCGTACTCGGAAGTTCGGTGGAGGCCGAAGACATCCTCCAGGAGGCCTGGCTGCGGTGGCAGAACACCGACCGCCGGGACATCGTGGAACCGAAAGCCTTTCTGACGACCGTCACCACCCGGCTCGCGATCAACGTGGCCCAGTCCGCCCGAGTCCGCCGGGAAGCGTACATAGGCCCATGGCTGCCCGAGCCGGTCGACACCAGCCGGGACCCGACGGTGGGCGCGGAACGCGCCGAGGCGGTCGAGATGGCGGTCCTTCTCGTCCTCGAGAAGCTGAACCCGGTGGAGCGGGCCGCCTATGTCCTGCGAGAAGCGTTCGACTACCCCTATGCGCAGATCGCGGACATCCTGGACACCAGTGAGCCCAACACCCGCCAGCTGGTGAGCCGGGCGCGCAAACACCTGGCAACCGAACGCAGAGAGCCGGTCGACCCGGCCGAACACCGGCGCCTGCTCGAGGGATTCCTCGCAGCGGCGCAGACGGGTGATCTGGCCACGCTCGAGCACATCCTCTCCGAGGACGTCGTCAGCTACGCCGACGGTGGCGGCGCGCGAGGCGCGTCGAAGATCCCGGTCGTGGGACGTGAGCACGTGTCCAAGTACCTCAAGGCATTCGCCCCGCGCTTCTGGCCGGGGTCGGACAGCACGTGGGTCGAGGCCAACGGCCGACCCGCCGTGCTGGTCACCTCCGAGGGCAAGGCGGTCGCCCTGCTGTCCATCGACGTATCGGCCCACGGCGTCGAGCGGATCATGTGGGTGATGAGTCCGGCCAAGCTGGCGCCCTACGTCACGTCACTCGCTGCCTGAACCCCGATCGAAAGGCGAGGAACATAGTGTCTCCTGCGACCGGTTGCGTGATCGTCGGCGGCGGTCTGGCCGCGGGAAAGGCGGCGGCCGCCCTGCGCAAGCACGGCCACGACGGCCCCGTCCTCATCATCGCAGCGGAGGGTGAGCGGCCCTACATCCGGCCGCCGCTGTCGAAGGGCTATCTGCTGGGCAAGGAGGAGCGTGAATCGATCTTCGTGCACTCCGCGGACTGGTATCCCGAGCACGACGTCGAACTGCTGCTGAGCACGACCGTGATCTCCCTGGACCTGAAAGCGAAGGAAGTGGTGCTGGACAGCGGCCGCCGGGTGCCGTACGCCAAGCTTCTGCTGGCCACCGGGTCCTCCCCCCGCCGCCTGGAGGTTCCCGGGGCCGACCTGGGAAATGTGCTCTATCTGCGTCGCGTGGGGGACAGCGAGCGCCTCAAGGCCGCCTTCACCGCGGGTGCGAAGATCGTGGTGATCGGCGACGGCTGGATCGGTCTGGAGACCGCCGCCGCCGCACGCATCGCCGGAGCGGAGGTGACCGTACTCGGGCACGGGGAGCTGCCCTTGATCAAGGTGCTCGGGCGAGAGGCGGCACAGGTGTTCGCCGGTCTCCACACCGAACACGGGGTCTTGCTGCTTCCCGGGGTGGAGGTCGAGCGCCTGGTCGGGACCGAGGGCCGGGTCAGCGGTGTGCAGCTCGCCGACGGCCGGCTGCTGCCCGCCGATGCCGTGGTCGTCGGCGTGGGCATCACCCCCAACGTCGAGCTCGCGCAGCAGGCCGATATCGAGGTCGACAACGGCATCATCACCGACCGGCACCTTCGGACGTCGGCACCCGACGTGTGGGCAGCCGGCGACGTGGCCAACGCCTTCCACCCGTGGCTCGAACGCCACATCCGTGTCGAGCACTGGGCCAACGCGCAGAACCAACCGGCCACGGCCGCGCGGAACATGCTCGGCGAGGACGTCGCGTACGAGCGGCTGCCGTACTTCTACACCGATCAGTACGACCTGGGCATGGAGTACACCGGCTATGTCGACCGGGGCCACTACGACCGTGTGGTCTTCCGCGGCGACAAGGAGAACCGGAAGTTCATCGCCTTCTGGATGTCAGGCCGGCGGGTGCTCGCCGGCATGCCGGTCAACGTGTGGGACGTCATCGGCCCGATCCGTGACCTGATCCGGTCCCGGACCGACGTCGATGACGCCGCTCTCGCCGACCCCGACGTGCCCCTGGACAGTCTGCTGCCCTGACAGGACGAACCCGACCCGTGCCCGGTGGGTTGCTGTGCGGTCGTACATGGCGAGCCGGCCACGCCCTCCGGGGACGGGATCAACCGAGGTGCGTCACACACTCGGACGCTGTCCTGTCCTTGTGAGTACAGACACCGTCGATCGGCGCAGCGATCGCGCTCAACCACGCTGCGCCGCCGCGAGACTCCGAGAGGAAACCCATCATGAAGGTTGTCGTCATAGGAGGAACCGGCCTCATCGGTTCGAAGCTGGTGAGCAAGCTCGCCGAACACGGTCACGAGGCGGTACCGGCCTCCCCCGACAGTGGTGTGAACACGCTGACGGGTGAGGGCCTGGCCGAGGTCCTCGAAGACGCCGCCGTCGTGGTGGACGTCTCCAACTCCCCCTCCTTCGCGGACGACGACGTGATGGCGTTCTTCCGCACCTCCACCTCGAACCTCCTCGCGGCCGAGAAGGAGGCCGGTGTCGGCCACCATGTCGCGCTGTCCGTCGTCGGCACGGACCGTCTCCAGGAGAGCGGCTACTTCCGTGCGAAGCAGGCACAGGAGGACCTGATCAAGGAATCCGGAATTCCTTACTCCATCGTCCATGCCACGCAGTTCTTCGAGTTCATGAAGGGCATCACGGCGGCGGCGACCAAGGACGACGACACGGTGCACCTGGCCCCGATCAAGATCCAGCCCATCTGCTCCGACGACGTCGCAGCAGCAGTGGGGCGCTCCGCGGTCGGCAACCCGCTCAACGGTGTCGTCGAGGTGGCCGGCGCCGACACGTTCCAGCTGGACGAGCTGATCCGTACACATCTGGCGGCCATGAACGACCCTCGCACCGTCGTGTCGGACCCCCGGGCCCCGTACTTCGGTGCGCAGCTCGAGGAGACCACACTGCTCCCCGGCGCCGACGCCCGTATCGGCGAGATCCGCTTCGCCGACTGGGTCGCCCAGCAGCAGTAGGCACGGTGGGGCCGTGTGCGCTGTCCGTCACACGATGTCGGCACACCGTGCTGCGTCCGGACGCGACCACACCACCTGCGCGCTCATCGGCGCACCGAGGCACCGAGGCACCGGGCCCGGTGTCACAAACAGCGGGGTCAACCGGTCGTACTCAGTGACGACCCAAGGATCGGAGCGAATGTGGCTATCACCGAAAAGCGCCTTGCGACCACGGTGTTGGTGATCGGAACGGGCGGAGCGGGACTACGGGCGGCGATCGAGCTGGCCGAAGCGGGCATGGATGTCCTCGCCGTCGGAAAACGCCCCAAGGACGACGCGCACACGGCCCTGGCCGCGGGCGGCATCAATGCGGCCCTCGCCACCATGGACCCCGGGGACAGCTGGCAACAGCATGCGGCCGACACTCTCAAGGAGAGTTATCTGCTCGCCGATCCCCACACCGTCGAGATCGTCACTCAGGGCGCCGCCCTGGGCATCGACGACCTGGAGCGCTACGGCATGGCCTTCGCCAGGGAGGACGACGGCCGTATTTCCCAGCGCTTCTTCGGCGCGCACAAATTCCGGCGTACCGCCTTCGCCGGTGACTACACGGGCCTGGAAATCCAGCGCACGCTCGTCAGGCGCGCCGGCCAGTTGAACATACCCGTGCTCGACAGTGTCTACATCACCCGGATTCTGGTGCACGACGGTGCGGTGTTCGGGGCCTATGGCTTCGATCTCAACGACGGGACGCGCTGTCTCATCCACGCCGACGCCGTCATTCTGGCGGCAGGCGGCCATACCCGTATCTGGCGGCGCACATCATCACGGCGCGACGAGAACACCGGAGACTCCTTCCGGCTGGCAGTGGAGGCCGGCGCCCGTCTGCGCGACCCGGAGCTGGTGCAGTTCCACCCCTCGGGAATCATCGAGCCCGAGAACGCGGCCGGCACCCTGGTCAGCGAGGCGGCCCGCGGCGAGGGCGGCATCCTGCGCAACGCCGTCGGTGAACGGTTCATGTCGCGCTACGACCCCGAACGCATGGAGCTGTCCACGCGCGACCGCGTCGCCCTCGCCTCCTACACGGAGATCAAGGAAGGCCGCGGCACGCCCAAGGGCGGTGTGTGGCTCGATGTGTCCCATCTGCCGCGACAGACGATCATGAACCGTCTGCCACGGGTCTACCAGACGCTGCTGGATCTCCAGATGCTCGACATCACCCGCGATCCGATCGAGATAGCGCCGACCGCGCACTACTCGATGGGCGGGGTGTGGGTCAGGTCCGAGGACCACAGCACCGACGTGCGCGGTCTCTACGCCATCGGCGAGGCCTCCAGCGGACTGCACGGCGCCAACCGCCTCGGTGGCAACAGCCTCATCGAGCTGCTCGTCTTCGGCCGCATCACGGGACAGGCCGCAGCCGCCTACTCCCAGGGCCTGACCTCACAGCCGCGCTCGGCGGCCGCCGTGGCCGAGGCCCGGCGCGAGATCGACGACCTGCTCGCCGCGGACGGCCCGGAGAACGTCCGTGCCCTGCAGCGCGCCATCCGCAACACCATGACCGAACACGCGGGCGTCGTCCGTGACGAGGAGGGACTGCGCGCCGGTCTGGCGGAGCTCGCCGGAATCGAGGAACGCATGAAGAACGTCGGGGTCCACCCCGACATCGCCGGCTTCCAGGACCTGGCACACGCCTTCGACCTCAAGTCCGCCGCCCTCGCCGCCCGGGCCACGCTCGAAGCGGCGATCGAACGCCGGGAGACCCGCGGCTGCCACAACCGCAGCGACTATCCGGAGATGGATCAGGCCTTGCAGGTCAATCTCGTCTGGTCGCCGACCACGGGAATCACCCACGAGAGCATCGCCCCTGTTCCGGAAGAGATCTCCGCCTACATGGAGGAGGTCTCCACCGAGGGAAAGCTCGTGGAGTAACCCGCCGGCTGCCGCCCCGCACTCTCGGGCCGCCGACCGCGGGCCCGCGCCCGCGGTCGTCAGCGGTGACTGCTGCGAAAGCGCCACTGCCCCGTGTCACAACAACTGCGTCTGTCCGGTCTTCATGAGCAAGGGCGCAGGACGATCGAGACGATCGTCCGTTCTGTGCGGTGCCGTAGAAGTGGGAGGTCGCCGTATGGACAAGGCCAGTGATTCCGTCTCGATCGCGGAGCTGCTCGACGAGCGGCGGCATCTGCTGAATGTCGCCTGTTCGATTCTGGGGACCGGCTCCGAGGCGGAGAGTGCCATCGCCGAGACCTACCGGCAGTGGTACGAGCTGCCCGGTCCGGCGCGGGAACGGATCGCCGCCCCGCGGTCCTGGCTCGCGAAGCTCGTGGCTAGTATCTGCTCGGCCGATCCGTCGGCGGTCGTGCTCGATGACCCGTTCCGGACCGCTCCCGTCGCGGTCGCCGAGGGACAGGCGGATCCGGACCGCACCGAACTCGCCGATCACGCACGCCGCAGTCTGCGAGCACGGCGGTCGCGTCCCGCCACACCGCGACAGCACGAGGCCGTGGTCCGTACCGTCCGACTGGCCTGTGCCATCGGAGACGCACCTCTTCTGGCCTCCGTGCTGGCGGACGACGTCACAGCGGTCTTCGACGGCGGCGGCAAGGTCCGCGCTCTGACCGAGCCCGTCCACGGCAGCCCGGAGGTCGCCCACAGCCTGCTGACCCTGCTCACCCCACGCCCGGGCACCACGCTCCACACCCACTCCGTCAACGGCAGCACCGGGATCGTCGCGCGCTACGACCACCGGGTCGCCGCCGTGATCAGTCTCGACATCGCAGGCCCGCACGTCGTGGAAGCATGGGTCACCCTCAACCCGGACAAGCTCCGCTCCTGGAACCCGCCCGCAGCGGAGCCGGGCTGCCCAGGGCGTTCGTGACGCCGCGTCCCCGGTCAGGCCAGCCAGTCGGTGTAGTGGGTGGGCGCGAGGCGAGCGCTGCGATCGGTGAGGACATCCCCCGGGATGGCGACGAACATGCCCGCACCGTCGTCGGTGACGACGGTGCGCGTGTCGCCCTTGGTGGTGAGGGTGAGCCGGCCCAGCTCGTCGAGCGCGTAGACGTCAGGTCCTGCGATCTTGAGGACGCCGTTCAGAGGGTCACCGACAGCGACCTCGGTGACGGCCGCGGCGACGTCCGCGGCCGCGATGGGCTGAATGGGCGTGCGGGAGAGGCGGACGGTGTCCCCCTCGGCCGAGGCGGAGATGACCGTGTCCATGAACTCCATGAACTGGGTGGCGCGCACGATGGAGTACGGAACGGGCCCTTCCATCAGCAGGTCTTCCTGAAGCACCTTCGCCCGGTAGTAGTCCATGTCCGGTACCTGGTCGACGCCGATGATGGAGAGGATGAGAAAGTGCCGGACGCGCGCCTTGTCGCTCGCCGCGAGGAGGTTGCCCATGGACGTACGGAAGAAGTCGAGCGAGGCGGCGTCGAAGGTGGGGGAGTTCGCCAGGTTCACGACCACATCGGTACCGGCGACGGCCTCGTCCAGGCCCTCGCCCGTGATGATGTCGACTCCCGTCGACGGGGAGCACGGTGTCGCCTCGTGGCCCTGGGCATTCAGGTTCTTCACGACCTGCGACCCGATCAGGCCGGTTCCTCCGATGACGGCGATCTTCATCTCTCCACCTCTCCGTCCACCCCGTGTTCGGGCCCATTTCCAGGAAGCGCTCCCGTGGGCCGGCCTGCAACTCCTCAATGGCTGCGGGTGCTGTCCTCGAACTCCTCGACGGTCACCTTCGGAACCTGGTTGTTCTTGCCGAAATAGCTCTTTCTGAGCTTGGCGCGCAGTCTCTCGGCACGGGTGGGTTCGCGTCCCTCCCGGCCCGTTCCGACGGCCTGGGCGACCTCCCCGGGCTCGTACTGCTCATGCGCGGTGAGCATGTGCAGCTGGCTCTGGGACAGCGGCTCGTGGATCTCGACGAATTCACCGTGGGGCAGCCGGGTGATGACACCTGATTCCCGTCCGTGCAGCACCTTGGCCTTGTCACGCCGTTGCAGCCCCAGGCAGATGCGCTTGGTGACGATGAAGGCGACGACGGGGCCGGCGAACAGCGCGAAGCGGACGAACCAGGTGACGTGGTTGATCGACAGATCGAAATGGGTCGCGACGATGTCGTTGCCCCCGCCGATGAGCATCACGATGTAGCCGACGGACCAGGCGACCCCGAGGGCCGTGCGGGTCGGTACATTGCGCGGTCGGTCGAGGATGTGGTGCTCGCGATCGTCGCCGGTGATCCAGGATTCGATGAACGGATATACCGCGATCACGGCGAGGTACAGACCGAACACCACCAGCGGAATGAGGACCCCCAGCGCCAGGGTGTGACCCCAGAAGTCGATCTCCCAGCCGGGCATCGCCCGGACGAGACCCTCGGCGAAGCCCATGTACCAGTCGGGCTGAGCACCCGCCCCCGCCTGATCCGGCCGGTACGGACCGATGGTCCAGATCGGGTTGATGGTCGCGATGGCGGCCAGAATCGCGATGACACCGAAGACCAGGAAGAAGAAGCCTCCCGCTTTGGCGAGGTAGATCGGGAAGAACGGCATGCCCACGATGTTCTGGTTCTTCCGGCCGGCGCCCGCGTACTGCGTGTGCTTGTGGAAGAAGAGCAGGATCAGGTGGCCCACCAGCAGGCCCACCATGATGCCGGGCAGCAGCAGGATGTGAATGGAGTAGAACCTCGACACGATGTCGGTCCCGGGGTACTCACCGCCGAACAGGAACATCGACAGGTACGTGCCGACCAGCGGTACCGCCAGGATCAGACCCTGGGTGAGGCGCACGCCGGTGCCCGAGAGCAGGTCGTCCGGCAGCGAGTAGCCGGTGAAGCCGGTGAACATCCCGAGGACGAGCAGCAGGAAACCGAGCAGCCAGTTGATCTCGCGGGGTTTGCGGAACGCGCCGTTGAAGAAGACGCGCATCATGTGCACGAACATGCCGGCGATGAAGATGACCGCGGCCCAGTGGTGGATCTGACGGATGAGCAGACCGCCGCGTACGTCGAAACTGATGGCCAGCGTGGAGGCGTACGCCTCGCTCATCAGGATGCCCTGCATGGGGATGTAGCTGCCGTGGTACTCCACCTCGTTCATCGACGGATGGAAGAACATCGTCAGGTAGATCCCGGTCAGGATGATGACGACGAAGCTGTAGAGGCAGATCTCCCCCAGCATGAAGGACCAGTGGTCGGGAAAGATCTTGCGCATGTTGGCCTTCGCCAGGCCGAAAACACCCACGCGCCCGTCGGCCCAGTCGGCGAGCTTCTCTCCGCGATGTGCACGCCCCCGGCTCGATGGCGCCCCAGTGTCCATATTCCGTCTTCATCCATCCGGTAGGCGTCGCTGCACAAATGCGACATATGCGATCTTCTGGAAACGGAGTATGCCAATCACCGCGGGCGTCCGCCGGGTGACGCACAGGCATTCGCGCACCAATTTCCGCGGACGGCAGCGCCGAGGACGTGGGCGAAGGTGGTCCTGTACGGCCGGTGGGGCCCGCACGACCGCGGCGGCGCGGGCGCACTCCTCACATCGTGCGGGGACGTGCTCGCGGGGTGACCATGAAAGGGCGTCTCCTCATGTACGGACAGGAGGTCCGCCATGCCCCTTCCGCGCGTCCTGGTGGTCGGAGGCGGGTTCGCGGGCGTGGAATGCCTGCACCGTCTGGAGAAGGCCCTGCGCCCCGGAGAAGCGGAACTGGTCCTGGTCTCACCGGATGACTACCAGCTCTATCTGCCGCTTCTGCCGCAGGTGGCCTCGGGGCTGCTGACGCCGCAGTCCGTCGCGGTGTCGCTGCGCCGGCGACTCCGTCGGAGCCGGTACGTCCCCGGTATCGCCGTCGGAGTGGACCCCGCGCAACGGCGCGTGAGCGTCCTGACCGCCGAGGGGCCGCAGCGCGATATGCGCTACGACATCCTGTTGCTCGCCGCAGGCAGCACGACCCGGCTCCTCGGCATCCCCGGCGTGAGCGAGTACGCCCACGGGATGAAGACCCTGGCCCAGGCGGCCTACCTGCGCGACCACGTCATCGGGCAGCTGGACGCCGCGGCGATCGCCACCGACCCCGAGGAGCGGGCCGAACGACTGCGCTTCGTCGTCGTCGGGGGCGGCTATGCCGGCACCGAGACGGCCGCCGCCCTGCAATTGCTCACCCACGCGGCGGTGCAGAGGTTCCCGCGGCTCGATCCCTCGCAGCTCAGCTGGCACCTGGTGGACATCGCGCCGCGGCTCCTCCCGGAGATCGGCGAGCACCTCGGCGACAAGGCGATCCACGCGCTGCGCAAGCGTGGCATCGAGATCTCCCTGGAGACCAGTGTCACCCGGCTGACGCCGCGTTCCGTCGAACTCACGGACGGACGCACCCTGCCCACCAGGACCCTGGTGTGGACAGCGGGAGTCGCCGCGAGTCCGCTCGTGAAGACCGTCGACACGGAACTGATCCGAGGCCGGCTCGCCACCACGCCGCAGATGGACGTACTCGGAGCACCGGGCATCTTCGCCGTCGGGGACGCCGCGGCGGTGCCGGACCTGGCCCGGGGTGAGGGTGCCATCGCGCCACCGACCGCCCAGCACTCGCAGCGCCAGGGCAAGGCTGTGGCCCGGAACATCGTGGCCACGTTGCGCGGTCGCCCCATGAAGCCGTACTACCACCGGGACTTGGGCCTGGTGGTCGACCTCGGTGACAACTACGCGGTCTCACGGCCGCTCGGCATCGAGCTGTCCGGACTGCCGGCACAGGCGGTCGCTCGCGGCTACCACCTGTTCGCGCTGCCCACCCTCACTGCCCGGACCCGCGTAGCGGCGAACTGGGCGCTGAACGCCACCACCGGAGACGATTTCGTCTGCACCGGCTTCCAGCGCGGCCGGCCCGCCACCCTCACCAACTTCGAGCACACCGAGCTGTATCAGGGCGAGAAGTCTGTGACCGCATAGGTCCACCGGCCCCGCACGGTTGCGTGCATCCCGGTGGCGGTAGGCGCCGGCGGGCGGGGCCGCCGGGTGCGGTCCCGCCCATGCGCGTGGTCGTGAGGGTCAGCGCAGGCCGAAGGCCCGGGTGATCGTCTGGGACACCGTGTTGTCGGCATTGTCCCGTCCGGAGACCCGCAGGCTCACGAAGCCGGCCTTCTTCGGGGCCTCGAGGCTCGTCCGCCAGCCGTCACCGTCACGGCGCAGTTCGGACCGGTGCCAGGTCGCCCCGTCGTTGTACGAGATCTCGACGACGGGCCTGCCGATGGCAGCCGTGGTGCCCGGCAGATGCGATGGGGTCACCGTCAGCCCGGCACGCCGGTCCGCTCGGCCCGTCGTGTCGGTGTCCACGCCGTAGTCGAGCTGGATCAGCGGCAGTGACAGGGTCGACTCGGCGCCGGTCGCCGCGGAGGTGAACGTCCACTCGGTCAGCGTGCGTGTCGAGTAGGGGTGTTCCCAGGCACCGCGACTGTTGTCGACCACCAGCCGGTAGGGCCGGCGTTCCGCGGCGAGTGGCGGAGATGTCAGCCGCTCGGCGTTGCCCGAGGCGAGTTCCCGGTCGCCTTGATGGAGCGACACCCGGTTGGCCACGCCGAAGTTCGCGTAGGCGTCTCCGACATGGCCGGCGCCGGAGTCACCCCAGCCCGGCGCGGGCACGTACATCGTGTCGAGGTAGCGAACCGGCTGGAAGGCACCCGGAGCCATCCGGGGTCGCTGGATCGGGCCGAACCAGCTGACCTTGCCCTTCTTCCCGGGGGCGTAGCGCAGAAGGCCGATCGACC
Source organism: Streptomyces sp. NBC_00306 (assembly GCF_036169555.1). GTDB lineage: Bacteria > Actinomycetota > Actinomycetes > Streptomycetales > Streptomycetaceae > Streptomyces > Streptomyces achmelvichensis. Next base: position 312,111 of record NZ_CP108032.1, read on the forward strand.
GCTGCCCGGTCTCACCGGCGATGCTCGCCGCCTCCACCCAATCGGCATCGGCGGTGACCCAGTCGGTCCGCTCTCCGCGCGCGGGAACGATGAGCTGGTTGCCTGCGGTCCAGCCCTGCCAGGCGTCGTAGCGGTACTCGTTCGCCTTGCCCGGCCGGTGGTTGCGGAAGGAGACGTCCACCCGGGCCAGTTCGTCCGACCGCACACGCCAGGTCGGCTCCGTCGGCACGGCACCGGACCAGTGGTGCACCACGTCGTAGAGGTACTCGGTGGTGGGGTGCGAGGCGACCTTCAGTACGGCTCCCCCGCGCCGCAGCCGGTCGATCAGGTCTGCGCCCTGGTCGGTGTCGAGCGTCGCGACCGTCAGCGGGGCCGGACTCTCGGGGCTGTAGGCGTGCTCGTCCCAGGGCTGAAGGCGGCCGATCCCGTCGTTGGCGACCAGGAGCAGGCTCGCGCCTGCGGCAGCGGCGGCTTCCGCCTGCTCACGTATCGCGACGGTGTCGCTGCGCCGCACCACGACGGCCAGTCCGCGCACGTCGTGCCGGGCCAGCTGCCCGGCAGAACCCTCGCCGGCGAAGACCGCCTTCAGCGTCCTGGTGCCGGCCGGAAGCGGCTTGGCCGCACGCTTCACCAGCGGGTCGACATAGGTCTGTGCCCCGGTGCCCACGGTGAGCGCAGGCTGCTCGAGGCGGAAGCGGGCACCGAACTCGAACGTGCCCTCCGTGACCTTCTTGCCGGTCGGCAGGGCCCAGATGCTGTCGTAGGACGGGTTGGGCAGCATGGACGACGCGAACAGAGTGCGGGCGAAGGCGCGTTCGACATCCAGGCGGGGTGCGACGGCCGTGGTCTGCTTCGGTGCACGCGCGAGGATCCGACGCGCCTTGCGGCCGTCCAGGGTGACGGTACGGTCCTGGTCGAGCTGCACGTCGTTGAAGCCGAGTACCGCCATGCCCAGCGAGTGGGGCCCGTTGGCCCCCCGCACGTCGGCGTGGATCCATCCGCTGTAGCTGCCGACGGGCAGCCGCACCGTGCCGGTGCCGTTCGCGACGTCCATCGTCGTGACGAGGCGCTCGGAGATGACGTGGACCCGGCCGGTCAGCGGCTTGCCCGCCCGGTCCTTGGCGACAACGGTCAGGGTGCGCCGCAGTCCCTCTCTCGCTCCGCCGATCAGGGTGCGGGCACGCACCTTTCCGGTGCTGTCGGTGGCGGTGACCATGCCGCTGACCGGCTGGTCGGCCGGCAGCCGTTCCAGGTCCGCGGTCACGGAGACCGTGGTGTCGCCGTGGGCGGGAACGGTGACCCGGCTCTCCGAGAGGTGGTACATCCCCGCCGGGGTGGTGCCGGCATCGACTGCCAGGTCGAGGGCGACCGGGGCGTCGCCGACGTTGGTGTACGTCACCTTCCGGACGTCGGTCTCTCCCGGCTTCGGAGGCCAGGTGTGGAAACCGGAGTGTGCACTGACGGTCGCGAATACGGTGGCGCGCACCGCCGCGGCGGCGTCGAGCCGGCCGGCGCCCGCCTCGTACGGCGTGTAGGAGGGGGTGGCCTTCGCGCTGCTGACCAGTGCCTCCTTGAGCCGCGCGCCGGTCCAGTCCGGGTGCGCGGCGGCCAGCAGCGCGGCGGCACCGGCGACGTGCGGTGTCGCCATCGATGTACCGGTCATCGTGGTGTAGTGGCCCGAGCCGCCGCGCTTGTAGTGGGTGCGGGCGGCGAGGATGTCCACACCGGGAGCGGTGATCTCGGGCTTCAGGCCGGCGTCGCCGTCACGCGGCCCCTGGCTGGAGAACTCGGCGAGCCGATCCGCGGAGTCGACGGCGCCCACGGTCAGCGCGGAGTCCGCGGCACCGGGGCTGCTGATGGTCCGCGGGCCGCCGTTGCCCGACGCGACGACGAACAGTGCGCCCGTCTCACGGCTGAGCCGGTCGACGGCCGCGCTCATCGGGTCGGTGTGGTCTCCTGCGCCACCGAGGCTCATGTTGATGATCCTGGCCTGCTGGTCCCGGGCGGCCCATTCCATCCCCGCGATGATCCAGGACTCCTGGCCACGGCCCTCGTTGTCGAGGACCTTGCCGATCCCCAGCCGGGCGCCGGGTGCGACTCCCCGCTCCTTGCCTTCGGAGGCGCTTCCGGTGCCGGCGATGGTCGAGGCGACGTGCGTACCGTGACCGTGGTAGTCGAGGAAGTCCTGTTCGTGCGGGACGAAGTTGGAGCCGGCGTCGATCTGTTCGGCAAGGTCGGGGTGCTCGGGGTCGACGCCGGTGTCGAGGACCGCCACCTTGACGGCCTTGCCGGTGTTGCCCTCCTCCCAGACCTGCTGCGCGCCGATCTGCGCGGTCGATTCGGACAGGTCGGCCTTCACCCTGCCGTCCAGCCACACCTGGGCGATGCCGTTCGCGAACGCCGGCTTCGCCGAACGGGCAGACGCCGAGGCCGCGTTGCCGGTGAGGGCGGTCCAGAAGGCCGTGGCCTTGTCGCGGTTCTGCGCGAGGGAGGCGCCCTGCACGCTGTCCAGCCGGCGTACGACGCTCGAGCCCGCAACCTTGGGCAGGGTCCGGGACTTGGCCGTGGCGTCGGTGTACTTCACGATGAGCGGCAGCCGGTCGGCATGCGCGTCGTCGAAGCCGTCGGCGATCAACTGCGTCACGTTGAACAGCCGCTTGTCGAGTTTGCCGGCGCCGATGTACGGCAGGACCGCCTCGGGATAGACGTACGTCGCACCGTCGATGACGGCGCGGTGGTACCCGGTGGTGGCCGGGCCCGCGCCTTCGAAGGACCGGATGACGGTGCCGTCGGCGGCGGTACCGATCGTGACCTTGTCACCCGTGATCAGAGTGACGGTGTGCGTCCGGTCCTTGCCAGCGGGCCGTTGTGCGGCACCGGGGGACGACGCGGCACCGGCCGGGTGCGCGGATACGGCGGTGGCGGCCGGTATGCCCCCGACCGCCAGGGCGGTGACCACGCCGAGCGCGATCAGCCCAGGTCTGGGGAAGGGAACCATGCGCAAGGCGACTCCTCAGAATCTGCGAGGTGGAAGACCTGATCGTCCGGCCGCCTCCGGCCATGCTCAATGGGCCGGCGCCGACGCACTTGTGACATGGCACAGTTGCGACGCGCCCGGTCCCCTTGTGGTCCTGGTGCCGCACGTCACTGGACGCTCCGGGCCGCGACACCGGTCGGCCCGGCCCTGCGTGGACGATCACCCGGGCCGGGACCGTCGGAGCGATTGCCCGGGTCGACAGCGGCTACCAGCTCTGCAACAGCACGCCCCCGACGCGACAACCGGTTCGCCCTGCCGAGGATCCGGTCACCAGCGTCATCCCATGTGCCATGACGCCGAGACCTCCTACAAGCTGCACTCCGCGTGTCCGTCGTGTCGCGTCGGCTTCAAGCAGCATCCGTACCCGCCGCGGGAGCAGTTGTGTCCGAACCGCGCCCGGCCCCTTGTCTGCGCCGGCCATGATGTCGCGCCGCCGCGCAGGCGTGATGTACGTGGATGGTCCGTGGTGGCTGCGGTCCTGAGCGAAGGGCCGCGCTACGAAGGCCGACAGGTCTGCGGATGTGGCAAGGAGCCCAAGTACCGTCCCCGGACGCGCGCCGGCCTGCGAGTACGTCGGATCGTTGCGGCACGGGAGGGGCTTTCCCTGTCCGAAGCACTGGCCCGACCTGATCCCCTCACCCCTGACGCGCGCGCGGCAGACACCGGCACGACCGCTGGAGGCCGCCGCTCGGCCTGATCCCTGGAACCTGCCGGGGCAGCCTCATGGGGACCCGTGCCGGCCACCGCACTCCTCAGGTCTCCTCCTCCATCCGGATGGCCTCCCGCAGGCTCCGGACCGCTTCGCCCGGCTCGCGCTCCTGGATCTCCAGCAGCGCCGCCGCGATGGCATCCAGCTTCCTCTGGATCGCGTGCTCGGCTCGGCGTTCGGAGTTCTTGAGCAGCGCGAGGAGGAGCAGCGTGACGGCGGTCATCGTCTCGCCGGTGAGCATCAGCCATTCGATCGGCAGCTTGATGGCATGGGTGGTGATGACCACGGCCACGAGGACCAGGCAGAAGCCGAAGAACGCCGGGGAACTGGTGAAGTTCGAGGCGTTCTCCGCGAGACGGGAGAACCAGCCCCGGCGGTCGCCGTCCCGGTCGGAGGGGTGCTGGAAGGTCATGCATGCCATCTACCCGGTCACTGGTGAACACACCTGGTCGTCGGCAATCGTTCACCTGGGGAGCGCGGGCCTGCGGCGCCGCCGCACCGCAGGCTTCCCGGTGCGCGGTGCGGAGCCGGGCCCGGGTCAGGCCTCCAGATCGCGCGCCTGGTGAAGCCAGCCGGTGAACAGGTCGGCGTCGATGTCCGCAACCGAGCGGAGCCTGACCTGAGCCATCTGCCGCGATGCCGCCTCCAGCCGGCCGGAAGGGTCCGTCACGGACTGGCCGCGCCACAGGGCGAAGGTCACGTACGAGCCGTACGCCTTGATCAGGGCGACCGGCTGCTGTCCCGGTGCTTCGCCCAGACTCCAGACGGGGTGTCCGTGCCACATGGCGGCATCGACGCCGATGAGGGCCGCATCGATGGTCTTCCGTGCGTGCTCGGCGATGTCGCGCAGCGTCGCGTCGAGGGACTCCACATATGCCTCGACAGTCTCGAACTTCGCCATGGTCTGTGCCTCCGTCAGATGATGATCTCCGGTGTTCGAGAGGCAGACCGACGGCAGTCGCGAAACTCATCGCATGCCGCGGGACGAAGGTGCGCCGCTCATCACGGCGTCCTGGTGCGGTCGGCGCCCGGGGGCACGACGCACAGGCCGCGGCGGCTGACGCCGTAGGAGGTCGTTGCGGACCCGCTCGCCCGCTCGTAGTGTTCGGCCTCGTCGAGGGATCACATGGGGGCGGCACGATCGTGCCGTAGGGGGAGGGCGGCATGACCGGCATGGACCTGGGCGAGGACGAGATCCTCGCCCGCCAACTCGCCGCCGTGGCCTCCTCCGTCGGCGCGGCAGGAGGACTGACGGGGCGCGTCGCCCGCCGGATGAAGAAGAACGTCCACGAGATCGACCTGGTCCTGCCCCTGCCGTTCGCGGAAGCCCTGGGACGAGTCGTCCGGGTCCTGGATCAGGCGGGCCCGAGATTCGACCTCACCGTCCCCGGCACGCAGCTCCGCACGGACGCCCGGACGGTGCGGGTGGTCACGGGTGGCGGGCTCGGCGGCATGAACCCTGTGGTGGTAACGGCCTTGGTCGAAGCACTGCCGGGGGGCGAGGGCTGCGCGGTGAAGATGCGAGCCGCCGCAAAGGAAGGTCTGATCAAGCAGCGTGCCGGAGAGAAGACGGCGAAGCGTCTCGCGGCACTGCTTCTCGGGTGAGCGTCCTGGGAGGGTCGCACGGGGCGGGCACGCCGGCAGGTGTCGGTGACCGGCGGTGACACGTCCTTCCGTGGGCGATACATGACCGGTCACCAGACCGTCGGCGCCCCGCCCGAGTTGCGCTCCCCCGCCTCGGTGCCGATCATGCTGCCAACCCACCGGCTTCACGGTGGTGTACGGCGCGTCCGGCTCTCGCCGTGACACCGACACCGGTGCCGAGAACCGTGGCGCGACCGACCGCGTCCCCTCTCATGCCCGACACCTCCTGCCCCACGGACCACAACGAAAGAGACGCATGCGAAACCGCACCCGAGTGACGGCCCCGGCGGCCGTGCTTCTCGGCACAGCTGCTGCCTCAACCCTCGCCCCGACCGCGCGAGCGCAGGGCTCCCACGGTGGCGGGACGCCCGGTGGCGACAGCCTGGGCGACCCGGTCTACCCCGTACTCGGCAACACCGGATACCGGGTCTCCGACTACCTGCTCGACTTGACCTATCGCGCGGACACCCAGTTGGTCGATGCGTCGGTGACCATCACGGCCCGCGCCACACAGGATCTCTCGCGCTTCTCGCTGGACCTGCTCGGTCCCGTCGTCCAGGACGTATGGCTGGACCACCGCAAGGCAACGTTCGAGCAGGCGGCCGAGAAGCTGGTCGTCACACCCGCTGCCTGCGTACGCAAGCACAGCAAGTTCCTCATACGCGTCGACTATGTCGCCGACCCGCGCAAGATCAAGCCTCCCTACAACGGCTGGGTGCCGACGCCCGACGGGTTCGCCGTCGCCTGTCAGCCCGATCTGGCGCGCACGGTCTTCCCGTGCAACGACCATCCCAGCGACAAGGCGAACTTCGCCTTCAAGGTGACGGTCCCCGAAGGTCTGAAGGGCGTCGCGACCGGTTCGCTCGTCTCCACCAGAACCGTCGACGGCATGACAACGTTTGCCTACCGCTCCCGCGACCCGATAGCCACCGAAGTCGTGCAGGTCACGGTGGGTGACTACCGAATAGTCGAGCGGCAAGGACCGAGCGGCATGCGGCTGCGGGACGTCGTCCCGACCGCTCGCGCCGCCGCCCTCGAACCGGCTCTCGCTCTCACACCGGGTCAACTGACGTGGGTCGAGCAACGCCTGGGCCGATTCCCCTTCGAGGCGTACGGCATCCTGCCGGCCAACACGGACGCGCCCGACGCGTTCGACTTCACCGGTCTGGAGACCCAGACCCTCACCATCTACAAGCCGAACTACCTCCTCCAGGAGGAGAAGCTGATCGGCTCGCACATGATGCACGAACTGGTCCACTCCTGGTTCGGCAACCTGGTGGCACCCGCCACCTGGTCCGATCTGTGGATCAACGAAGGGCATGCCGACTACTACGGTCTGCTCTACCGGTACGAGCGCGGCTGGCCCGACTCACTGGGACTGACCAGCATGGAAGCCCGGATGAAGGACGTCTACTCCCGCGGTGACCAGTGGCGCAAGGACGCCGGCCCCGTCGCGGCACCGACCGCCGCGAACCTCTTCCACAGTCAGCGGTACACGGGCGGCGTGCTCGTCCTCTACGCCCTGTGGACCCTCGTCGGCGACGACACCTTCCGCCGGATCGAGCACAGCTTCCTCCACAAGTACCGCAACTCCAGCGCCTCCACGGCCGATTACATCGCCGTGGCCTCCCAGGTGTCGGGCCAGGACCTGTCCGGCTTCCTCCATGACTGGCTGTACGGCACGAAGACGCCGCGCATGCCCGGCCATCCGGACTGGACGGTGACAGCGCCGACCAACTCGACGGCCTGGAAGGAAGAGATGCGCGCCCCGCACGACCACGCGAGCGCGACTCTCTGAGGCGCCGGGCTTCCGCTCTCCCCCGGCGCGGTGGGCCCGTCGGACAGGACGTCCGACGGGCTCCCCGCGCTGTGGGCGACTGCAATGGTTGCCGGTTGACGCTGCGCCCGGACCTGCAGCACCTGGACGTGACCGGTCGCGTGCGGTCCGGTGCCCGCGTCACGTCTCCCTGCCCAAGACGCCCGAGGCGCAACCCCGTCGCGCCGGAAGCGGGCATGTGACTACCGTGAGCCGCATGAGCACGTGGGGGCGACGCTATCGGTATGTCGGGCCGCCGGATCTGCGGTCACTGGCGGGGCCCGGCCGCGAGGGACGCATTATTCGCTCGGTCGGGGACCTCGACATCTGGGCGGGTGAGCGCTCGGCGGCGGAGCTGGACGAACCGTTCACCTTCGTCGTCGGCCTGGATGGTCTGCTTCGGCTCGCACCCCGACGCAGTGAGCATGTGGTGTGCGCGGGCGGCAATCCCGTCCTGAGCGCCGGCGAGGTCGGATTCCGCCGGGAAGCAGGGCGTTGGACGGTGGGTGACGTCAGCAATCAGTCCACCGGCTACTGCCCGGACATCAGCTCATGGCCCGCCGTCGCCCGAGCGCTGGACCGCGCCGGTCTCGTGGACCGCCCCGGCCACTTCACGCACGATGTGGTGTTCCGTCGGTGTGAACGCTGCCACCAGCTCAACATCGTGCGCGACGACGACTTCGTCTGTGTCTTCTGCGGGGCCGGCCTGCCGGCCATCTGGAACATCGACCCCGATGGTCAGGGCGGTGTGCCGCAACAGCCGTCCGCACCGCCCACGAGCCCGCGGTGATTTCCTGACCTCGCGGCCCGCCCTGTCCGACGCCGGGTCAAAAACCCGGGTCACGAGCGCCGGAGAAGGGCCCTGCGCGACCTTCCGCGGGGCCCTGGATGACGCATCGAGACCCCTCATGGGTGGCGCCTTCTCGTACGGTCAAGAGCCCCTGAGCGAGCCGGAGACGGCATCCATACATGCCATCTGAGCTGGGGTTCTGCTCCCTCGGAGCCTACGATTTCCATCGGAGTAAAGGGGGCCGATGGACCGGGACATCCGTACGACCGAGGACGTACTGAGGCTGCTGGACAGCCTGTTCGCGCCGGACGCCGACCGATGGACCGACGACGCCGGATCGTGGTGGGACGGCTTCTACGCCGACCGCTCCAAGCCGGTGCCATTCTTCGTGGACAAGCCGGACGAGAACCTGGTCGCATACCTCGACCGCGGTCTGATCACTCCGGGGCGCGCCCTCGATCTCGGGTGCGGGCCGGGGCGCAATGCGCTGCACCTTGCCTCGCTCGGCTTCGAGGTGGACGCCGTGGACCTCTCCCCCGCGGCCATCGCCTGGGCCGAGGACCGCGCCCGCGAGGCGGGCGCATGGATCCGCTTCCACCGCGGTGACGCCTTCGCCCTCACCGGCACCGCGCTGAACGGTCCCTACGACCTGATCTACGACTCGGGGTGCTTCCACCATCTGCCACCGCACCGGCGCATCAGCTATCTCGCGCTCCTCGACCAACGCCTGGCCCCCGGCGGACACTTCGCCCTGACCTGTTTCGCGGCCGGTGGGATGGGGTCCGAGCTCGGTGACCAGGAGTTCTACCGCCAGGCCCGTCTCCACGGCGGTCTCGCCTATACACCGGAGTCCCTCCGGTGGGTCTTCTCCGACCTGGAGGAGGTCGAACTGCGCCGGATGCACGACGAACCGGCGCAGTCCCCCTGCTTCGGCGAACCCTTCCTGTGGACGGCGTTGTTCCGCCGGAACGGCCGTCCGTAGCGCGCGACGAGGGCGGCGGGCCCGTCGGGTGTGCCGCCCCCGATGCGTCAGGCCCCTTCGGCCGCTCCGAGCAGAATCTCCGCCAGCTCGTGCGGCTGGGAGAACATCGGCCAGTGGCCGGTGTTCATCTCGACCAGCCGCCACCGCTCACTGGTGAGCAGTTCGACCACGTCGGCGCTCGGCTCGGGACCGTCGAGCAGGCACTTGATGTAGGTCGCCGGAAGCTCACCGAGCGGACGCGTGAGCACCGCGGGCTCGGTCAGCGTGGCGCCGGGGTGCGGTGTGGCGCCGTCCACGAACCGGGCGATCTGTTCGTCCGAGAGCCCTTGGCCTTCGCAGTCGGCCGCGGTCGGCAGGGCCCAGAACCCTCCGTGCTCCGCGATCGATGCCTCGAAAACCGCTTGTCCCTGCCACCAGCTGGAGGCGAAGGATCCGCCGTCGGCCGGGACGTTCGAGTCGACGAAGACCACTCGCCTCAGCCGGTCACCGATGCGCTCGGCCGCCTGACCGACCGGAATCCCCGAGTAACTGTGCCCCACAAGCACCACATCGTGCAGATCCAAACGGTCCACCTCATCGACGATGTCCTGGACATGGGCTTGCTGCCCCGCCCGCACACCCTGCTTGTCGGCGAGTCCGGAGAGCGTCAGCGGGTGGGCGCCGTGCCCCGCCGTACGCAGCTCCGGCACCACGTCGTCCCACGCCCACGATCCGAGCCATGCGCCCGCTACCAGTACGAAGTCAGCCATGGGGCCAACGTAACGCGAGGGTCTGACAACTGCCCCGGCGTGGGTCCTGCCGCGGACCGGCAGTGCCAGGGCTGCCCAGGCGGAGAGCTCAAGTTTTCCTCTGAACCTGTGCCCTCGAGGGTTGGCCGATGCCTCGCTGGACATCACAGCGGAAACGGGAACTTCCGGGCAGGGCAGGGGGCATTGCCATGCGGACTCTCTTTCGGCGACCCGTCACGACGGCGCCGCAGACACTCGATGTGTACGACATCGCCTACCTGGCCGGCGGGCCGCGGCGGGTGGTCGAGGTCGCGCTCGTGGCACTCAGCGAGCGGGGCGCCGTGACCCTTCGGGCAACGCGGGTGCGTGCCGGCGACGAGCAGGCGGGCGGGCACCGGGTCGAGCGGGCACTGCTTGCTCTCTGCCCCCGTGGCAGGAGCACGGCAGCCGTGTTCGCCGCGCTGAAAGGTGCGCCCGAGGTGGAAGAGATCGGTTCGCGACTCGTTGCGTACGGTCTGCTCGCGCGGTCGGGGCGTCGCCCGACCGCGACGGGACGGCGGAGCCTGGAGGAGGCACGTCATGAGGGAGTGCTCCCCCACCATGTGTTCGAAGGGCCCGCCGCTGTACCGGACAGGCGGGTGCGACGGGCGGTCGTGGAGGCGTCGACCGTGCCGTCCGGGCTCGGCAAGCGGCTGGTCCGGATGGGCAGGGCACTGGACGACGGCGGACCGGACTCGGACCACGACACGGGCGGCAGCGCTGCTTCGGGCGGGCACCACTCGTGCGGAGGCGGTGGTGGCGGCAGCGACTGAACTCTCGGCGCCGCGTTGATCCCGGGCCTGGTCGAGCGGGCCAACTCGACGCGTGGCACAGTCTGTTGATCCGTAGGACGACCTCGCCTTCGGCCGCTCGTCCCCGAACCGCTTGTGCACCAACGACGTTTGCCGATCAACGAAGGAGTCTGCTCTCATGACCCTCCCGCCGCCGCGCAGCCTCTCCGAGCGCCAGCACGATGTGCGCACACGATTCGCAGCAGATGTCGACGCCTGGGTGTCGACCGCGGACGGGGACGGCAACCCCTATCTGGTGCCCCTGTCGTTCCTCTGGGACGGCGCCGCCTTCGTCATCTCCACCGTCCGCACCTCCCCGACCAGCCGCAACCTGCTGGCGGGTGGCAAGGTGCGGCTCGCGTTGGGTGGCACACGCGATGTGGTGCTCGTCGAAGGCTCGGCCGTACCGATCGAGGTCGGGGAGGAGGCGGGGACGCCGGGTCGTGATCTCGGTGACGCGTTCGCCGTGAAGACCGGGTTCGACCCCAGGGAACTGGCGACGCCGTACCAGTACTTCCGCATCGAGCCTCTCCAGATACAGGCGTGGCGAGAGGTCAACGAACTGCCCGGCCGGGATGTGATGCAGAAGAGCCACTGGCTGTGACCCGGACCGGGCAGACGACGCGGCCGTCCCGGTCGCCCTACGGATGACCCGCGTCGGGCAGCAGGGACCCCAACGGGCCGAGGTCCAGGTTGAGGTCCGATCGCTTGAGGCCGTGACGCGCGCAGAGATCGTCCATGCGCTCGTCGAGCAGCATCAACGCGGTGCCCATGCGTTCCTCCTGCTCCGGTGTGAGGCTCTGGTCGTCGAAGCGGCGCACGGCCTGGCGCTCCATGAGCTGGCGCAGGAGTTCGACCACGGTGAGGACGAGCGCGGCCAGGTCGCGCGCCGCATGCTCGGGATCGAGGTCGAGCCGCGGTTCCGGCCCCAGTGCCTTCGTCCGGGCGCCCGACGCCCGCTCCGCCGTCACAGGGGACCGCTGTCGGGCCAGGGCGCCGGCACACGGTCGCTGACCGACGAGAGCAGGGCGTGGAGCGAGATGCGGACCAGCGGCACGTCGGCGAGAGCGAGAACGAGGTCGCCGCTCACGACGACACCGGTGGCCAGTACGCGATCGAGGAGGTCGACCAGGGGGACGCCGATGGGGCTGAGCGTCTCCGGGCCTTCCCAGGGGACGGGGTGCGGCTGGTCGGCGTAGCCGACCGTCGGCAGAACTCGGTCCGTCATCGCGCGTTCCCCTCCGATCGCGGCGCGCAAGCGCGTTCGGCCGGCTCCTTCGCCCCCGCGCCCGGCTGCCCCGGCGCGTAGTCCCCGAGTTCGGCAAAGGAGTAGGGGGCCCACGGGCCTGTCACGTCGATCTCGATGCCCGACAGGGCGGGCGTCCCGCGCAGGTCCGCCACCGCCCGTACGAAGGCGGGGTAGGCCTCGTCACCGATGAGGTAGGCGGCGTTGAGCACCTGCGCCTTGTTGCTGCCGGTGAGTTCGGCGCTGTGGAGGCGGTGACGTACGGCGGCCGTGGCATGGCGCCGAACCGCTTCGTCGACCTGTTCGGCCGCGCGGAACGCGGCCTGGCGCTCCTCGTCCGCCTGCCTCTGGCGTCCGCTGACGCGGCTGAGATAGGCGCGGCCGGCTCCCTGACCCGACGCTCCCTGACGCGTGGAGGTCGGCCGGGCTGTCGGTTCGGCGGCTCCCGGTTCGGCGGCGGGCCGCGCGAGGTGGACCTTCACCGCCCACTCGACGTGCCCGGTGAGGCGGTCGAGCAGGGCGCTGAAACGCGGTTCGCCTGCGCGGAGCGCTTCGACGGCTCTGCGGTCGCTGCGGTAGAGGGTCGCGAGAGGGAAGGGAATGACCGGGCCCGACGCGCGGGCCGCCTCGACGGCGGCGTGGTGCTCCCGGGCGCAGCGTTCCAGCTCGGCGCGGTCACCGAGGCGGCGGCGCAGTTCGTCCTCGGAGAAGGCGTCCGCGGGCACACTCTGGACGAGGAGCGCGAGGCGCCCGAGCAGCAGGGTCCGCAGCGGGCCGCCCTCGGCGTGACCGCGAGCGGAGGGGACGTCTCCCGCGGCGGGCCGGCACACCGCGAAGACGTAGGTCGCCTGCCCGGTCTCCGCAGCGGGTCCGTCGGCTCGGAGTCGGGGCGCCGCGGTGGTGCCCGGGCCTGACAGGTCGCTCATCGGCCCGTCCTTCGCAACGCGGGACGCTCGTCCGCGTCGTCGTCCGGTTCCAGTTCCCGCAGTCTCGCCCGCAGTTGCTCGTTCTCCTCGGCCAGCGCGCTCTTGGCCGCTTTGGAGGAGAGCGCGGGGTCCGTCTCCCACCAGTCGATGCCGGCCTTCTTCGCGGTGTCGACGGAGGCGACGAAGAGCCGCAGGCGGATCGTCAGGAGTTCGATGTCCAGCAGATCGATCTTGATGTCTCCCGCGATGACGATGCCCTTGTCGAGCACCCTCTCCAGGAGGTCGGCGAGGTTGGTGGTGGTCGTGCCCTGTTGGACGGACCGCGGGCCCGCGTCCCAGGTCTCCATGCCTGTCGCCATCACGCGCCCCTTCGGTCGGCGGGCGTCGTCATATGTGCGCTGCTCTCGTTCATCGGCGCTCCCGGGCTGTGCTGGGCGGCGGACGGTGGATGACCGAAAGCGAGGGGGTGCGTCGTCGGGTGGGCGGGCCTCATGGGGCGATCGGCCTGACGTCGCTCCAGAAGGTCGAGGAGACGTTCCTCCTCGCGTTCGAATGTCGACTCGTCGATCTCGCCGTCGGTCAGGGCGCGGTTGAGTTCGACGAGTTGCCGGCGAACGGCGTCGGGCGAGTGGAGCTGGCGCTCGGCCTCGTCCGAGACGCACTGCGCCACCCACAGCACCCCGCGTACGGGTGCCAGGGGCAGCAGCAGCACTTCGGTCAGCAGTCCCATCCGTCAGGCCCTCGCCGGGACGGCGGCGTCGGTCACGAAGCTGTAGCAGGGCAGTGGGCCGGTGAGGCTCAGCGCGAGGTGGCCCTGGTGGCGCCGAGCGGCTTCGGTGACCGCCGCGCTGAACTCCGGGACGGCGTCGGCCGGAATCAGGTACGACATGTTGAGGACCGTGTCGCCGGCCAGGTCCGCGCCCGCCGTCCTCTCGGCCAGGGCGCCGAGCCGCACGAGCACGTCCTCGGCCGCCCGCTCCGCCCGCCGCCGCACACCCGCGGCGATGGCCTCACCGAGCTCCACCTTCGTCTGGTAGTCGGGGCTGCGCCGCGCCTTGAGGGCGAGTGCGCGGAGCCGGGTGTCGCTGCGTACGAGATCGTCGAACGAGTCGGGCACCACACTGCCCTTCACGTTCATCTCCGTCCGGCCTTCGAGTGCGGACAGTTGCTCGACGCACTCGTCGTGCCGTGTCATGAGCCCTTCGTGCACGGCGGGTTCGTCGGCAGCGATCACACCGAACCTCATCGGCAGGACCGGCCCGGCGGCTGCCAGCTCGCCCAGGACGTTCTGGTGGGCCATCAGGTCGCGGCGCCGGGCGCGCAGACCGGCGGGCGCGTCGGAGACAGCGGCGGCGAGGTCGCCCGCCGGTACGAGCCGTACAGCCGCTCCGCCCACGCCGTCGGTCACGGGGGACGGCATGCCGTCACGGACGAACGCGTAGACGTAGATGCCGTGCTCCGGTCGGGGGTCGACGGCCACGATCAGTCCTCCTCGGTACGGCGCCGGGTGCGGGACGAAGTGCTGCGTTCGCGGGAGCCGCTCTCGCGCGTACGTGAGGAGGGACGCCGGCGCGATGCACGGGACTCGCGCTCCTCTTCCTGCTCCTCGTAATCGTCGTCGTCGTCATCGTCGTGGCCCTGGCCGAGGGCGCCCTTGACCTTGTCCCCGATGGACCGCGCGGTCCGCTTGGCGCCGGCCTTGGCGACCCGGCCGCCCATGCCCTCGCCGAAGAGCTCGGGCACCGTCGTGGTGCGGGAGTCGTGCTCAAGGTCCAGGCGGTTGCAGGCTTCGGCGAACCTCAGGTACGTGTCGACGCTGGCGACGACGATGCGGGCGTCGATCTTCAGAATCTCGATCCCGACCAGCGAGACGCGGACGAAGATGTCGATGACCATGCCGCGGTCGAGGATGAGTTCCAGGACGTCGTAGAGCGTGCCGGCGCGCGGTGCGCACACGACCTCGTCGCTGTAAGTGGTCATGGACGGGCGATCCTCTCGGGTGATCCGGACAACCGAAGGTCAGCTGTCGGCCGATCCCCTGCGGTACCTGCTGATGCGGCGGTACGAGACCAGTCCGCCCTCGTCGTCGAGTTCCACCTCGTAGGTGGCGAGCAGGCTGGTGGTGTCGGGGATCCGCGCCACCTCCAGCACATCGACGTTGACCACCCAGCCGTCGTCGGTGCGGCTCACGGCCGACACACCTTCCGAGGGATGGTCGATCAGGCCGGTCAGCGTCCGGCAGGCGCTCCGGGCGGCATCCTCCGCGCCTCGTACCGACCGGTCCTTGGAGGAACCGGCCGCGGACGACGACTTCGTACGCCGCTCACGTGTGTCTGCCATGAGCTCACCTTCGTCGCCGGTGACGCGGGGCGCGCGCCGGGTTGGGCCGGACGGGTGCCCGGGCGTCGGCCAACGGTGCTGCCGTGCCCGTGCGTGGGCCGCGGGTGCAGCCAGAGCCGGCGCCCGTGCGGTGGGTCGTGGGTACCGCCCGGCCGGAGCGCGGCTCCGGGGCCCAGGTGCCCTTCGCGCTGATGTGCGGTTTGCTGGAGAGGTGCCCCGGTCGGCCGTGGGCCGTCGCTCCGTGTGCACGGGCCGCACGCACCGCTCGCGCCCGGGCACGGCGCGGAGCCCGCCCGCCCGCCCGCCCGCCCGCCGAAGGTTGTGCCGTGTGCGTGCTCTGTTCAGGAGGTTGCGCGATGAAGCGGAAGCCGTTGACGGCCTTGCAGGAACTACAGCTGTCGCCCAGCGAGCGAGCGGCCCGCGGGCGCGCCGCACGGGCGCGTGCTCCCCGGTCCGGCCACGCCGAATTCATGCCGTCGCGGCATCGGCCCGACCCGATCGACGTCATCGACAAGCAGTCCGCACGGCGCGTGCCGGAACTCGTCCCGATCCGCTACGGACGAATGTCGGAATCACCGTTCCGCTTCTACCGGGGTGCCGCCGCGGTCATGGCGGGCGATCTGGCGACGACCATCGACTCGGGTCTGCGCGCCCAGCTGTGCGGCGACGCGCACATGATGAACTTCCGTCTGCTCGCCTCTCCCGAACGCAATCTGCTGTTCGACATCAACGACTTCGACGAGACCC
The DNA here is from genome assembly GCF_036169555.1 of Streptomyces sp. NBC_00306. Taxonomy (GTDB): domain Bacteria; phylum Actinomycetota; class Actinomycetes; order Streptomycetales; family Streptomycetaceae; genus Streptomyces; species Streptomyces achmelvichensis. The sequence goes on from NZ_CP108032.1 coordinate 327,906, forward strand.
TGCCCGGACCGTGGGAGTGGGACGTGAAGCGTCTCGGGGCCAGTCTCGCGATCGCCGGCCGGGAGAACGGGTTCTCGGACGCGGAGCGCGCCATGATCGTCCGGTCCGCGGCGCGGTCCTACCGCGAGCACATGCACGGTTTCGCGGGAATGCGCACCCTCGACGTCTGGTACGCCAAGTCCGACGCCGATCAGATGTCTGTCATGGCATCGGGCCGGCTGCACAAGCGGGGTCGCAAGCAGCTGTCCCGCGCGCTGACGAAGGCCCGCGGCCGCGACAGCCTCCAGGCCTTCAACAAGCTCACGCGGATCATCGACGGCGAGCGGCGGATCGTCGCGAATCCGCCGGTCATCACTCCCGCGGCCCACCTCCTGCCCGACTTGGAACGCGTCGACCTGGAAGAGAAGCTCGCCGGTCTGATCAACCGCTACGCGAAGAGTCTTCAGTCGGACCGCCGGCACCTGCTGGAAGGGTTCACTCCGGTGGATGTGGCGCGCAAGGTGGTGGGGGTCGGCAGTGTCGGTACCCGTTGCTGGATCGTGCTGCTGCTCGGACGGGACGGGCAGGACCCTCTGATCCTCCAGGCCAAGGAGGCCGATACCTCCGCACTGGCGCCGCACCTCGGCAGCAACAGGCTCGCCACGGAAGGAGAGCGGGTGGTGGCGGGCCAGCGTCTGATGCAGGCGGCGAGCGACATCTTCCTGGGCTGGGAACGGGTGCACGGAATCGACGGCTGGGAGCGGGACTTCTACGTTCGCCAGCTGCGGGACTGGAAGGGCGTTCCCGAACCGTCGTTGATGGTGCCCCGGGGCATGAACCTGTTCGCCGAACTGTGCGGGGCGACCCTGGCCCGCGCGCACGCGCGGTCGGGCGACCGGATCGCCATCGCCGCCTATCTGGGCCGCAGCGACATCTTCGACCGCTCGCTGGCGCTCTTCGCCGAGGCCTACGCGGATCAGAACGAACGCGATCACCAGGCACTTCTCGACGCGATCAAGAGCAAGCGGGTCACCGCTCAGGAGGGGTGAGCCTCCCGACGACACCCGCCGTGCCCTGCGCGCGGCGGCGCGCCCAGGCGTGTCAGGTCAGATGGCTGCCAGGAGCCGGTCCAGGGGACGCGGCACCTGTCCGGGCTCGAGGACCTCGACGAGCGAGCGTGCGTAGTGCGCCTTACGGCCGGAGTGCGTTCCCATGAACCGCAGCAGTTGCCGCTCCACGGTCCGCTCACGCTGCGCGGGCTGCTTCTGGAAGATGCGGAACGAGCGCAACTCGCCCTGGGCCTCGACCACTTCCTGCACCTCCTCAGGTCCGAGGGCGCGGATCAGCTCGTCCTCCAGGTCGGCCACGCAAACGTAGAAGCCGAGTTGCTCCATCTCGTCGCGACTGCGGGCCGTGCCGACGCCCGCCGCCTCCAGCCGCTGCTGGAAGAAGTCCTCCTCGCCGGCGTCGCAGAGACCGGCCAGCCGGACGTCGATCCCCCGCGGGCCGAACATCTTCAGGAACCGCCCGATGCTGGTGGCACCTCCGAGCGGTACGACGGAGATCCCCTCCGCGTCGAGCCGTCTGCCGTACCGGGCGGCCAGCACTTCGAGCGCGATCCGGTCGCTGTCCCCCTCGACCAGGACGACGGTCCGCACACCGACGGCGAGCCGCTGGGCGACGGCTTCGGCCTCGGCGGCCCCGTCGCCCCCGGCCGCGCACTCGACGACGGCCAGTCGGAATCTCCTCATGTCCTCCGGGTGCCCCGGCATCCGCTGCGGTCCTCCCGTTGATCGAACGTCCTTGCCCGCCCCATTCTCGTCGGCCGCCCCGGAGCTTCGCCGCCCATTTATCACCGGGGCCTCGTCAGACTGTCCTTCCGCCGGTCGGAGCGTGCGGCAGTGTGTCTCTGCCGCACAGCGCCTCGTCCTGCCTAGCGTCACCTCCATGACGACGTTCAGCAGTTTCGCCGTGCACATCCCCGACGCCGACCTGGAGCCCGACCCCCTGGATCCCTCGCAGATCGTGCAGGGCACGCCCGAGGTGTCGGGGAAGGTCCTGTGGGAGTCGGAGGACGGCAGGAACATCCGGGGGATCTGGCAGATCACGCCCGGCGTCGTCACGGACACCGAGGCGGACGAACTGTTCGTGGTGGTCAGCGGCCGCGCCACCATCGCCGTCCAGGACGGACCCACGTTCGACGTGGGGCCGGGCGACGCCTGCGTCCTGCGCGAGGGCGACCGGACCACGTGGACCGTGCACGAGACCCTGCGCAAGGCGTACCAGATCACGACGTCCTAGCGGCAGGGCCCGGTGGCCGGGCAACGTGCTGCGGTCGTCCGCGACAGTCCGCAGCACGCTGCCCGGTTCCGTATGTCCGGTCGGCTACCTTCTGGTGCGTACCCGCCCGAAACGGGCACCCAGGGACCACGACGGAAGGGCGCCCGTATGTCCAGCGACCCCCCGCACCCGTCCGCGGGCGATCGCCTCACCGGCGCCACCGGCATCACCGCCGCCCGCGCCGGCGACCCCGCGGCCGCACGGCTCAAGGAGCGGATCTACGCCACCATCACCCTGGCTGCCGTGATCGTGACCCTCGCCGAGGCGGACACACCCGGGCACAGCGAGTCCGCGATCACCGTCGCGGTGACCGCGCTCGGGATCTGGCTGGCCACCCTGGTCGCGGACGAGCAGTCGCACCGCGCCATGAGCGGGCGAGGGGCGACCTGGACCGAGGTCCGGACGGCACTGCACATCTCCAGCCCGCTGCTGCTCTGCGCGGTGGGGCCGCTGGTGCTGATCGGCATGTCGGCCCTGGGCGTCGTGGAGCTGGACACCGCCCTGCTGATCAGCGCCGGCGTGGAGGTCGCGACCCTGTTCCTGTGGGGCTGGCGGACGGGACTGCGGATGGGCAACGGTCCGCTGAGCGCCCTCGTCTCGGGGCTCCTGGACACCGCGATCGGGGTGGGAGTCGTGGGCGTGAAGCTCCTCGCGGGTCACTGATCCGGTGCCCTCGGATCTCCCGGACCGCGTTCGAAGATCCGGATCGAGGGCAGGTCCTTGTGCAAGGCCGCAGAGAGCACATCGTGTTGGTACGCCAGTCCGTTCGAGCGAGGAGGATTGCATGACCACGTATGTCATCACCATCCCGGGCACATTCCTGCGCGAGCTGAGCGAAGGGGCCAGGGCCGAGGTCGAGGAGACGCTGCGTCCCGCCGATCCGCAGCAGACGTCGCTCGGACGTCTGGAGGATCTCGACATTCTGACGATCAACGAGAACGGCACGTTCAGCATCCGTCTGGAGGTGGAGGCCGACGACAGCGGCGGCGCGGAGGCGCAGGCCAAGGCGGCCGCCGCGACAGCGCTCAGCCGCGCGGGCTTCACCGAGGACGACGCACCGCTCGGCCCGGCCGCGGTGACGGGCATCGACGTCTGAGGGCTGTCGTCCGGATCGGGCCGCAGCTGAGTGCCCGTGGGGTCGCCGGCCTTTCCCGTCAGGGATGGCGGCAGGCGTTGCGCTGGTCCCGCGCCGGCCGGTGGCCCGGTCCGTTCTTCCGCCGAGGGGGCGGGGACGACAGGATGTGCGCGGCCTGCGCCCGGTCCCATGCCCGCCCCCACACCTCGAGGTCGTCCTCGTCCGTGACGCCGCAGGTCTGGATGAAGGCCAGGACGAACTCGCGTCGCGGGTGGGCCCGTTGGGTGAGGACCCTGCCGATCGTGGCGTGCGGCAGCTGGCCGTGGCTGCCGGCCTGTCTCTCCAGCTCCCGGTAGGGGCGGCTGCCGTCTCTGCGATACAGCTCCAGCAGGGCGAGGTGGAGTCCGGCGAAGGTGGTGACGTAGTCGATCCGGAGGCGGCTCGCGCCGTGGCCGGGCCAGCTGCTGCGGGCGTCGTAGCGTGCGCCCTTCCACAGGCGTTCCGCCTCCGCCGGGTCCGCCCCACAGACCTCGGCGAGCGCTTTGACGACCACCAGCCGGGGCACCGTCCGGCCCGATACGGCCCGGCTGAGCGTGGCCTTGCTGAAGTGGGTGCGCTGGGCCAGTTCCGTGTAGCTCACCTGGGCGTCCGCCCGGCGCTGTCGCAGCCAGCTGGCAAGGGCGTGCAGCGATGTGGTGCACGGCGCGATGGGATTCTCGGCGCGCCCCATACGACGCCCTCCTGGCTGGGAACGGAGGCGAGCCCGCGGTCTCTGGACGTGGGGGTGGAGAACGCGCAGCGTTTTCCCGCCGCCGTCTCGGCATTTACAAGATCAGATTACCTGCCCGCAGAGTCGATTGTCGGCAGTTGCCGCAGGAGACCGGTGGCGGGGGACGCTGCGGCCCGAAGACCGCTGACTCCCACCGGGTACCGCGGACCTGCGCATCTGCCGACGGCCCGCCGATGGGGGAAAATCGGTGGTACCGGACGTCCGCGCCCCGGTCTGCCCGGTACCCGCGATCCAGGGAGTCCCCATGGAGCTGCATCTGGCAGGCAAGGTCGCCGTGGTCACCGGCGCGAGCAAGGGCATCGGGCTGGCGGTGACCCAGGGGCTGGTGGCCGAGGGCGTGAACGTGGTCGCGGGCGCCCGTACCCTCACCGACTCCCTCGCCGACCTCGCGGCCGGCCCTCAGGTCCGGCCGGTACTCGTGGACCTCGCGACGCCGGAGGGACCCGGCGGGCTGGTGGGCGAGGCCCTCGACCACTTCGGCGGGGTGGACATCGTCGTCAACAACGTCGGCGCGGTGCGCCCGCGGTCCGGCGGCCTCGTCTCCGTGACCGACGAGGACTGGTCGGAGTCGCTGACGATCAACTTCCTGAGCGCGGTGCGCACCACGCGGGCGGCTCTGCCGTATCTGATCGACCGCGGTGGCGGTTCCGTCGTGACCGTCAGTTCGGTCAACGCCTTCCTGCCGGATCCGTCCATCATCGACTACTGCGCGAGCAAGGCGGCGCTGTCCAACTTCTGCAAGGCCCTCTCCAAGGAGGTCGCGTCCCGCGGGGTTCGCGTCAACACGGTCAGTCCCGGCCCCGTGGAGACCGCGCTGTGGCTCGGCGAGGACGGGGTCGCGGCGACGGTCGCGGAGTCCAGCGGCGCCACGCCCGACGACGTGACACAGCGCGCCGCGGCGCAGTCGGCCACCGGACGCTTCACCCGCCCGCAGGAAGTGGCCGATCTGGTGCTGCTGCTGGCCAGCGACCGTACGGGCAACGTCACCGGCGCCGACTTCACGATCGACGGCGGTCTGATCACGACGCTCTGACGCCTCCACGTCCGTCGACCACCGGGTGGTATGCATGCCGGACGTACTCCGGTTACCACTGAACGCACGGCTTCGGCCAGGATGGGCCCCATGATCGAGATCCGCACACCCCGCCTCATCCTCCGCCGCTGGCACGACGACGACCTCGTACCCATGGCGGACATCAACGCGGATCCACGCGTCATGGAATGGATCGGCGACGGTTCGGTCCGTGATCTGGAGGCCACCGCGGACGACATCGAGCGGTGGGAGGAGGAGTGGGACGAGGAGGGCTTCGGTCTCTTCGCCGTCGAACTACTGGCCTCGGGCGAGCTGATCGGCTTCGTCGGACTGTCCGTGCCCGAGTTCCTGCCGGAGGTGCTGCCGGCCGTGGAGATCGGCTGGCGGCTCGGTCAGCAGTTCTGGGGGCAGGGTTATGCGTCCGAAGCCGCCCATGCCACCTTGGAGTTCGCGCTGCAGGACCGCGGTCTGGACCGGGTCATCAGCATCGCCCGGCCCGGGAACGAGGCGTCGCAGAACGTGATGCGCAAGCTCGGGATGGAACCGGAACGCGAGACGACCCACCCGGCGTACGGCCATGCACTGACCGTCTACGCCATCGACCTCACGGAATTCGCCGCCTGACCGCACGGGGCCCGACGCCCCGGTCTTCCCGCCCGCACCGGGACCGCGCCCCTTCCGCCCGCCCAGAAAGAGCACGCTCATGGCCCTCACCACCCTGGACCCCACCACCGCGCTGGTGGTGATCGACCTTCAGCAGGGCATCGTCGGCAGGCCCGTCGCCCCGCACTCCGGTGCCGAGGTGGTCGCGCGCGCCGCGCGGCTCGCGGACGTCTTCCGTGCCCACCGCTCCCCCGTGGTCCTGGTCCGCGTCAGCTTCGCCGCCGACGGGGCGGACGCACCGCCCGGCCGCACCGAAGCCGGCCCGCGCGGTGCCATGCCCGAGGGGTGGGACGTGATCGTGGACGAACTCGCGGGCGGCAGCCACATCGCCGTGACCAAGCACAACTGGGGTGCCTTCCACGGCACCGACCTCGATGTGCAGCTGCGGCGCCGCGGTATCACACAGATCGTGCTGGCGGGCATCTCCACCAGCATCGGCGTGGAGACCACCGCCCGCGCCGCCTACGAGCACGGCTACCACGTCACCCTCGCCACGGACGCCATGTCCGACACCGATGCCGACGCGCACCGCAACAGCGTCGAGCGCATCTTCCCGCTCCTCGGCGAGACCGGGACCACCCATGACATCATCACTCTCCTGGAGAAGACATCCGGCTGACATCCGCGACGGACTCCACCAGACCGATCGGCCACGGGGGCCGCACAGGGGCACAAGATCCTGCTGCGGTGCACGCGTTGCGCGTCAGTTCCTCCCGTCGAACGGGCATATGATTCGTCGGGCTTCGTACCCACAGCGCCTCGTCACGGCGGTGGTGGTGCGGGCCGGCACCCACAAGCGTCGGCGGAACGACCACGCCGCGTCGCACTTCATCCTCGGAAGGCCTGCATGACCACTGATGCGCCCCGGCGCGACGGCGACGAGCCGACGCGCAGCACCACAGCTGCCGCGGGTTACACGGACCTGTTCCGTGAGCCGCAGTACCTCATCGAACTTCCGGAGCTGGAGGAAGACGATGCGCTCCCCGGCCGGCTTCCTTCGCAGGCCTGACGCCTGTCACGGGCGCGTTCCGCGCAGAGGAGCGGCCCGGCGGATGTCCGCCGGGCCGCTCCTCTGCGTTCCCGGGCCGTGAGGCCGGTTCGCTCCCCGTGTCACAGAGGGAACGTGCCGATCGCTACTTCCCGCGGTAGGCGTCCCGGATCGTCTGGGTGAGGGTGTTGCCCTGCTTGTCGGCGACAACCGCCCGGAACGAAATCGCCTGTCCCGCCTGCGGGTTGCGCACGATCACCCCGCCGCCGACGACCGCGGCCTTCTTCCACGTCTTGCCGTCGTGACTGACGTGCACGACGAGCGAGGCGAGGTTCTTGCCCGCGCCGGCGCCCTGGACGCTCACCGGCACCCGCATCAGAGCTCCTGCCCTGGCGGTGGAGTCCGCCGCCAGGCGCGGCGTGAAACGGACGACGGAGACCGGCAGGGACTGCTCGGAGGCAGTGTGCCCGGAGGTGAACGTCCATGCGGCGCTCACCTCGGTCGCGGCGCTGGGGCCGCCACCTCGTACGGCCGATGCGGTCAGCCGGAACGTGCCCGTGTCCGCCGGAACGGTGACGCCCTGCCAGCAGTTCAGCATGTCCCCGGAACCGTCGACCTCGACGCCGTCGCGATACAGCACCGTCGCGAGGGTGTCGGTGTCCGAGAAGCTCCAGTTGCCCGTGCCGTGCCGGAACAGGTCCAGGCAGACGGTGATGGTGTCACCGTTCCGGACCACCCCCTGCGACTCGCCGAGCCCGGGGCCGAACACGCCGATGCCGAGGTCGTCGCGGTACGCCCGTCCTGCCTCGTACCGCTTGATCCCCGTCCCGTGCGAGATCTCCGGCGAGGAACCGGTGTCGTCCCACTGGTCCAGCCCGATGGCCCAGGTGGTACCGGCCGGGGCGCTGAGGAACAACGTGGCAGCCGCCGGAAGCGGCCGGGTCACGGACGGGCTGAAGATGGAGCCGAAGCTGTCGTCGATGAACGGCGTCGCCACGAGGGCTCCCTGCTTGCCGGCGACCGTGGCACCGAGCCGCAGGCCGACCCTGGCGAGCTCCGCCCGCTCGGCCTGCCGTTCGAACCCGGTGGCCAGCCGTGTCACCTTGCTGCCGTAGGCGAGGCGGTATTCGTTCGTGCCCCGTCGGTCGAATGCGTTGAACTGCTGGAACAGCGTGCCGTCCGTCGAGAAGTCCGGCCCCAGCTGGGCCGTCCGCATCGTCTCGAACGAGGGTCCGGTCATGCCGGCCGAGAAACCGTAGTCAGGCGTGTCGAGTTCGATGAAGGTCTCGGCGAACACCCGCTCGGCAGCGGGGTCCGGGCCGGTGATGCTGATCGGCTTCGCGGTACGGGCGTCCAGGGTGACCGTCGTGTCCTCGGTGACCTCGAAGTGGGGTGCCGAGATCTGGCTCCTGCCCTCGTCCTCCTCGATGATCAGCGCGTCGAGGTAGTAGACACCTTTCGGCAGCCGCGCCGTGTAGGTGCCGCCCGCGCCTGCGGTCGCGTAGTCCGTACCTGGTGCGCCGAGCCCGGAGAGCCGGTTCAGCGAGGGCCAGTACTTCTTCGCCGACCCACCCGTGCGGTCGAGGTGGCGGACCGTCACGTCGTAGGTCTCCACCTCGCGCTCGACCGCCGCCACGGTGCGTACGGTCCGGCCCGCACCCTGGGCCGTCACCGTCGCGCTGTACATGCCGTTCACCTCGCCGCCCGGCCGGGTGTCGGCCGTCAGGTCGACCGCGGCCGTGCCGCCCGCCGGCACGGTCAGCCGCTCCGCGCCGAGAGTGAACATGCCGGCGGGTCCCGGCTTCCCGTCGGGTCCGACAGCGGTCACCGAGAGGTCGAGCGTCAGGGGCTCGCCGCCGAGGTTGCGGTAGGTGAGCCTTCTGGTCTCCGGCTTGTCGTCGGCGTGCGGGTAGGCCTGACGGGCGAAACCGACGGATGTCGGCTCGGCGACGACCGACACCTTCATGGCCGCCGCCACATCGACACGGCCGCTGCCCTCCGCGAAGGCCCCCGCGCCACCGGGTCTCGCGCCGGCGACCAGCGCGGCCTTGAGTTCCGTGTTCGTCCACTGCGGATGCTGCTGCTTGAGGAGCGCGGCGGCTCCCGCGGCGTGCGGGGTGGCCATGGACGTCCCCGAGATGGTGACGTATCCGGGCGGCTGCTCCCCAACCTCGCCCGCGATCCTGCTGCCCGGTGCGGAGGCCGCGGTGATCTCCACTCCGGGCGCGGTGACGTCGGGCTTGACGGCTCCGCCGTCGGCGCGCGGGCCGCGGCCGGACGACGGCGCGATCACATCTCCCGTGTCGACCGACCCCACGGCGAGCGCGGCGTCCGCACTGCCCGGGGAGTCCAGAGTGCCCACGCCCGGGCCGGAGTTGCCCGCGGCGGCCACGACGAGAATGCCGCGTTCGGCGGAGAGCCGGTTGACGGTCTCCTCCACGGGGTCGACGCCTGGGCTGTCCGGGCGGCCGAGGCTGAGGTTCAGGATGTCGGCGTTCTGGGAGGCGGCCCACTCCATCCCGGCGATGACGGCGGAGTCGCTGCCGTACCCGTCGTCGTCGAGCACCTTGGCGTCGAGGACGCGCGAACCCGGTGCCACACCCCGGAACCTCTCCGCCGACCCGGCGCCCGTGCCGGAGGCGATGGAGGCCACATGGGTGCCGTGCCCGAGGCGGTCCTTGGTGTCCGCGGCCCAGGAGAAGTTCGCCTCGGCCGCCTGCCGGCCCTGGAGATCGGGATGCGTTTCGTCGACTCCGCTGTCCAGGACGGCGATCCGGATGCCCTCGCCGTCGTAGCCGGCTGCCCATGCGGCGGGGGCGCCGATCTGCGGAACGCTCCGGTCCAGGTTCGCCTTCCGGACGCCGTCGAGCCAGATCCGCTCGAGGCCGGGTGCAGCGCTGCGTTGCCCGGCGCCGCTCGCGGACGCCCGGGTCAGGGTCTTCCACGCACTGCCCGCGGACGCTGCGGGGACGGTGACCGCGTCCGCGTCGATCCGCGGGAAGGTACGGCGGACCGTGGCCGCGCCGTCCTTGCGCAGAGCGCTCTTCAACCCCTGGGCCGTGCGCGCCCCTGCTGTGGTGCCCTGGCCGCCGTAGGTGACAATCAGTGGCAGCCCGGTCCGCGCACTCCCCCGATGCTGGGCCCTGGTGAGTTCACCGACATCGAAGAGCCGTTCGTCGACGCGCCCCGAACGGATCAACTGCCGTGCGTCCTGGGGCAGCACAAGCGTGCGACCCTTCGTGCGTTCGATCCTGATCGGTATGTCGTCCCGCCCCTTGCCGGGCACGATCCGTACGGGTTCACCCGCCGCGTCGACACCCACCGAGTCACCCGTGACCAAGGTGATCCACCGTGCTACGGCGGCGTCCGCGCGGGCGGCCGAACTGCCCGACGCCGGCGATGCGGAGGCCGGAGCGGCGGCGGTCGGCGGGGCGGTGACCAGCCCGGCGACACACGCAAGCGCCACGGCCGCGACGACGGTACTCGGTCCGCTGTGTCTTCTGTGCAACTCTCCCCCTCAGAGAACGCTGAGCACATGAGAGACATGTGGCTCCTGTTGGGAAGACGCGGCCGGCGGTGCGGAATGTTTCACTTCCACATGCCCCGGGGTCACACAAATGGCCCTGACCTATGACGAGATGCCGATTAGGGCGTACGGCTGATAAAGCCCGGCCCCTGCAACCCGCCGCGGGAGTTACGCCTCCTGACACTCAGTGACACACACATCACAGGAGGCTCTCATGCACAGCTGGCACACCACGGACACGGCAGCGCCGCAGACGTCGCAGGAGATCGACCCGTACCGCTTCCCCGGTGCCTGGTACCTCGGAGGGCGCACGGTGGACACCCTCACGGACTCGGCCGGTGACTACCTCCTGCCGGCTCCGGACCCGAGGGAGCGCGTCCCGTACGTGCTGCCGATCGGCGACCAGCGCCGGCTGGAGGTGCAGACGGCTCTGACCGCCGCGGGGGTCGCACCCCGCCCCGGCGACTTCGCCGCCATCGACGCGCTGTGCGTTCTGGAGGACTCCGCCTTCAGCACGGTTCTGCGGTGGATCACGGGTGGCTGAGGGCGGGAACCGCGGTGTGCGAGCAGTGGTAGTTGAACGCTATACTGATGATGTCCGGCCCGGTGGTCCGTTCCCCCCGTGCGTACCACCGGGCCGGCTCTGCCGTGGGTCCCGGGCAGAGGCGAACAGCCTCTGCCCGGGACCTTTGCGTTGCGGGGACGCGCCCCCGTCCTAGAAGGACAGGTTCCAGGCGTCGATCTTTCCGGTGTCCTGCGAGGCCACGTCACGCACGCGCAGCTTCCAGGTACCGGCGGCCACCTCGGACGACGCGTTCACCGTGTAGGTCTTGGCGACGTTGTCGGCGCTGTCGCTGTTCGGAAAGTCCTCCAGCGTGTAGACCGTGCCGTCGGGCGCCACGAGGGACAGGACGAGGTCGCCGCGGTAGGTGTGCTTGATGTCCACACCGACCTGGAGCGTGGCGGGTGCGTTCCCGCTGACGCCGGTCACCGGCAGCGAGGAGTCCACCGTGCCGTTGTCGGCGATGGCGACGTCCGTGGTGTTCTCGAAGTACTTGCCGGGCGGCGGCGTGCCGCCGACGGCCTTCAGGGCGTCGACCTGCCCCTCACCGAAGAAGGCGTTGTTGGCGGTCGTTCCCGTGCAGCGGCTGTCGGACGGGCAGGCGATGTCCGTCGCCTGGGTGGCCAGCCTGGCACGCAGATCCGCCGGGGTGGAGCCGGGGTCGGAACTCGCCAGGAGCGCGGCGACGCCCGCCACGTGGGGCGAGGCCATCGACGTGCCGTTCATGTTGCCGTACTTGCCGCCCGGCATCGTCGAGTAGACGCCGGAGGCGCCGTCGCCGCCGGGAGCCGCGACGTCGATGATGTTCCGGCCGAGGTTGGAGTACGACGCCTTGACGCTGCCGTTGCCCATGGCCGCCACCGTCACCACACCGGGCAGTTCGGTGGGGATGTCGATGCACGCGTTGGTGATGGTGCGGGTGACCGGGGTCGAGTCGTTCGGGCTCGACGTGTCGGTCCGCTTGTTGGCGAGGTCGTAGTTGGAGTTGCCCGCGGCCGCGACCTGAAGTGAGCCCTTGTTCTCCGCGTACTCCTGCGCGCGCCTGACGCCCTCGATGATCGCCGCCTGGTCGGCGTTGTCCGGGCAGTTGAACATCCACGGATCCGTGTAGTAGCTGTTGTTGGTGACCTTGAAGCCGTGGTCACCGGCCCACACGAAGCCGCAGATGGTGTTCTCGGCGAAGAACATGCTGGTGTTCGGCTCGGCGATCCGGACAGACGAGATCTTCACGCCCGGGGCCACGCCGATGACGCCCTTGCCGTTCTTCGCGGCCGCGATCGTGCCCGCCACGTGCGTACCGTGCGTGCCGACGTCGCGCCAGGCGCCGGTCCGGGCGTCCGCCTTGCCGTAGGCGCAGGAGACGGAGTCGGCGGCGTTGAAGTTGGGCGCGATGTCCTGGTGCAGGTCGTCGACGCCCGTGTCGAGGACGCCGACCTTGACGCCCGCGGAACCGGTGCTGACGGCCCAGGCCTTGTCGGCCTTGATCTGGGTCATGTCCCAGCGGTTCGACTCGGTCAGCGTGGTCGGGGTCTGCGCCGGAGTGGCCGGCAGCGCGGGGTTGTACGCGTCCGCGGGAACGTCCGAGGTCCGGGTGGCACCCACCTGCTGGACACCGCTCACGCCGCGCATGGTGGCGGCGAAGGCGGTGGACGTCGAGTGCGCCACGACGACACCGATCGCGTCGTAGTGCGCGAAGACCGTGCCGCCGTTGTTCGTGACCGCGGTCCTCAGGGCCGAGGTGTCGCCCGGCGCGCCGATGACCAGGTACGCCCGGGTGCCGGCGGCCCATGCGGCCGTCGACGCCGGGGCCGAGAGCGCCGCGGTGCTCCCGGGTGCGGTCGCGGCTACGGGAGCCGCGCCGGCGGGGTGCACGAACACTGCGGTCGCGCCGAGAGCGGCCACGGCCACGACCGTGCGTCTCAGGCGGCTGGATATGAGGGTAAGCAAGAGATCCTCCGTGGGCCCGGGACGCTGGTGGCGCCGACCGGGCGGGTCGGGAAAGGTGAACGAAACATGTCAGATCTCGGACCCGCATGGGAAGAGTTCGATCACACAAGTGCCCATGTCCGACAGGTGGTTGGTCGGCCTCCGTTTGTCGGCCCATGATGGCGACCGCCCCCGAGGTGGGGCAGGGGCAGATGGCATCGGCCTGAATCACTGACGCATCGGTAGTTTCAGCGGCCGATCGTCGGTGACCCGAAGGGGAGCCCGGCAACACAACAACTGCGAATGGAGGAGGCACTCTCCGTGGAGTACGAGAACTGGCGTCAGGCTGCTGCATGCCTCGACGAAGACCCCGACCTGTTCTTCCCCGTCGGCAACACCGGCCCGGCCCTGCTCCAGGTCGCCGAGGCCAAGGCGGTCTGCAACCGCTGCCCGGTCCAGCAGCAGTGCCTGGAGTGGGCCATGGAACAAGGCCAGGACTCCGGAGTGTGGGGCGGACTCGGCGAGGACGAGCGCCGGGCGCTCAAGCGCCGCAACGCCAGGCGTCGATCGGCGGCGGCCGCCCACTAGGGTCTGCCGTTCGGCCTGATCCGAGCGACAGGCCTCAGGGCCGTTCGGCCGCCCGGCAGGGGCCGGACGACTGGCCCCTGGGCTGGCGGAGCGCCAGGAGGGCCCTCACCCGGGTGAGGTGACGGGTCACTCCTCGCTCCGGCCCCCTCGCCTTGCGCGGCCCGGCCGATGTCCTACGACACGGCGCGACCGCCCGCACGGGCACGGCGCGCCCCGCCGACGGCCTGCCGGCCCCTGCTGCGACTGCCGCGATCCGCCGGTGCCTACTACGGCCAGAGCAGATGCTGCTGCCAGATGCTGTCCGCTTCGTCCCGTTCGTAGCGCACCCGCGTATGGATCCGGCTCGCGTCGGCCTGCCAGAACTCGATCTCGGTGGGCACGAGCGTGTAGAGGGTCCACGACTCGGCGACCAGCCCCGGTTCCCGCTCGATACGGGCCAGGGACTCCTTCACCCCCAGGTCACGCTCTTCGAGGCTGCTGAGGTGCCTGCTCTGGCAGCCGAGCAGGGCCTCCGCCCGCGCCGTGTCCGACCGGGCGAGATAGTCGGCGGCGCTGCGGTCGGCCGACTCGGGCGCGACCGCACCCCGCACGCGGACCTGGCGTCCCTGACCCGGCCAGTAGAACGTCAGCGCGGCGGAAGGACGGTCCGCCAGCTGCCGCCCCTTGGGACTCTCGGCATGTGCGGCGAACTGCCACCCCTCCACCGCGTCCACATTTTTCAGGATCAGCATCCGGGCGTTGGGCTCCCCGAGCGCGTCGACGGTGGACAGGGCCATCGCGTGAGGTTCCGGTACGCCGGCCTCGACCGCCTCCGCCAGCCACCACAGGAACAGTTCCACCGGCTCGCCCGGCGCGTTCGCGGGGTCGAACTCCGGCAGGGGTCCGGCAAAGACCTCCAGACCGCGCAGCCACTCCCGCACGCTCCCGGTCCGCTCACTCTCCGACACCGCAACCTCCCGAAATCGCCCCGTATATCCGCACTGCGAATCCTATCTACGGACGGGCATACGGCTCAGGGGGACCGGCGAGTCGGCGCGCAGCAGAGGGTGGGGAGTCCCCTACCGCACCCGCTCACGGTTCGCGACCGAGCACCACACCGCGCCCGGCGTAGTACCTGTCCAGCACCGCCCACGGCACTCGGGCGAACTGCTGGGACCGGCCGGGGAAGCCCGACGGATTGTGGATGAGGAGGTGCTCGTCGTTGACGCCGACGGCGAGTACCAGATGGCCGCCGCGGCCCGGGGGCGACGCGTCCAGCTCGCGGACCGACGGGTGCACGGACAGCATCAGCAGCCGTCCGTCGGCAACCAGCTCCGGGATGTCGGTGGCGGGCAGGTCGGGGCGGGACTCCGCGTAGAGGCCCCACCGGCGTTCGGCGTAGGCGGCGAAGGGTGCGTAGATCAGGCCGTCCAGGCCGTCGTCGCGCCGGACGTAGGCGCCTGCTTCGACACATTCGGCGGCGAGGGCCATCGGAGTGGGCGCGGTGCCCTGCCAGAATTCGAGTGCCATACGCAGGCAGGCCACTCCGCACAGCCGCCAGGACCACCAGGCGTACTCCTCCGGGCTCTGGGCTCCGTACTTGGGCCACAGCGGATCATCGGCGGCGGTCATGGCCCCGGAAATGATGGCGGGCACCAGGTCGGGTGACGCCCATTGGGCGTGGTACGGAACGGCGTGCTGAATCGCGGGGTGATCGGCCATAGGGCTTCAGTCTGCCGGACGGGTGCCGTCGGGCCGGCGGACGGGTTCCCGGTGGGGAGGAAACGGAACCGGCCGGGGGGTGGGGCCGGACGGTCCGGTTGAGCAGGACCGACCCGGCCGGACCGTACGCCCGAACGAGGCCTGTGCGAGGACAGGGTCCGATGGCCCGGATCGGGGAGCGCACACACCCGCCCCCGCCCCGCTCCGGCGTACGCCGGCTGAATCCCCGGGGGGCGTAGGGGGTACGCCCCCTCGTCTCGTGCGAAAACACGCTTCCCGCCCGATGGCGAGCGGAGGGACTTGTTTCGGACTGTCACGGCGGCACATGCCCCACCTACGGTCGCTTCCACTGCACCCACCGCGGCGAACTGCCGTACTGCGTGCGCCCATCGACCGTGAGGGGTACCTCTCGTGCGCAGTCTCAGACACGCACTCCTGCCGCTGGCAACCGCCGCCATGCTGGCATTGGTCGGGGCAGGTTTAGCCGTCGCAGGACCCGCCGCCCAGGCCGGGCCCGGATCCGAAGCAGCCGTTCCCGGCGGGGCCGCGGCCACCACCGGGCACACACCGCGCCTCGCCGGTGGTGCGGCGGTCGACTCCACGGCCGACGCGGCGGCGCTGGCCCGCTACTGGACACCCGAGCGGATGAGAACGGCCATCCCCCTCGACGGACCGCGGACTTCGCCCGGTACGGCATAGAGCAGGCCCGGACCCACCGGACGTCCGGGGTCCACGCCGTCGGCCGCTGGGCGCACGGACACCCTCAGGCCGCTGGTGACCGAATCGGCCGCGGTCGGCAAGGTGTTCTTCACCGACCCCGGCAACGGGCTCGACTACACCTGCTCGGCCAGTGCCCTCAACAGCAGCTCCAAGCAGATGCTCGTCACGGCCGGGCACTGCGTGCACGGCGGCAGCGGCGGTACCTGGATGACCAACTGGACCTACGCACCCCGCTTCCGTTCGGGTGCCCGCCCCTTCGGCACCTTCGCGGCCAAACAGTTCCGCACCTTCAACTCCTGGATCAGCAGCAGCGACAAGGGCCGTGATGTGGCCATGGTGACCACATGGCCCCTCAACGGCAACAAGATCGTCAACGTCACCGGCGGTCACGGTCTGAGCTGGAACTACTCGCGCGAGCAGGCCATGACGGTCATGGGATACCCGGGCAACCGCGACAACGGGCAGCTCCAGTGGGCCTGTACGGGCACCACGCGAGCGGTCGGCGACGGCCGGCTGGAGCTCCGGTGCGACTTCGGCGGCGGGTCGAGCGGAGGGCCCTGGCTGCGGGAGTTCAACGACGCAGGCGGGCTGGGACAGGTCAACGGGGCGATGAGTACGCTCGCCACCGGAGGCTGGAACCGGAGCTCGTACTTCGACGACTCGGTCAAGGCCATGTTCGACGCCCAGGGCGGCGTCACCTGACACCCCGACAGGGCCCGGCCCGCCGAGGAGCGTTTCCATGCGTCGCAGAACAGTCGGCCGATGGGCAACCGCAGCCGTCCTGCTCGCCGCTGTCGTGGCGGTGGCCGCGTGGCGCTCCGCCGCCGGGGCACCGCCTCCCGGCACCGAGCCGGACTCCGGGAGCACCCGTGGCGATGTGCTCCCCGGCCCGGACGTGGTGGCCGAGGTACGGGACTACTGGACGCCGGAACGGATGAAGGACGCCCGGCCGGCGCCCATGCCGGAAGACGACTGAAAACCGACCGGAGCGGGCCGGACGGGCGCGGGTGAAGCTTCGGGGACCAGGTCCCCGCAGCCCTGCGCCCGTCCGGCCGTCACACGCTCCGGCGTCGGCCACGCAACCAGCCGGCTATGGGAACCGCTCGTGGGACTTGTCGGCCGGGACACGGTCGAAGCGCCGTTCCCTGGCCCGGTACAGGGCGTCCGAGAATTTGTTGACCGCCCAGATGAACCCGAGTGCCAGCAGGATGAACGGGACGACGAAGAGGCAGGCCACCATGAGGAGCGGCAGCCACTGAAAGGCGGGTGCGCTGCTCTGGAACAGCGGCCCCGCGGCTCCTCCCGCGGCTCCGACGGCCGGTACGAGCACCGCGGTCATCAGCACCAGACGCCAGCGAGGCCGCTCGTCGCCCTCGGGCGACTGCCTGCCGCTGTCGCCGTACGGCGGTTCGGGCCCGCTGCTCCCCCTCATGAGGTTGCATTGTGCAGCATCTTCCTCCGTCCGGAGGAACGTACGTTCCGGTTCAGGCATCAGCGGCGGGGCCAGGGCGCCCACCCGGGGCATGCCCCTCGTGTCGCTAGGAGTCCGGGTCGGAGTCGGAGTCCCCGCCGGAATCCCCGTTGTCGTCGGAGTTCCCGTTGGAGTTCAGGTGCTCGGCGCGGAGGGCCAGTTCGCGCAGGACGTCGTTCGTCGTGATGTTGTCCCGTCCGGAATCGTGGACCTGGGCCAGTTCCACGAAGGCCAGGGTGAAGGCTCCGACGAGTTGGTGGATCGCTCCGCCGACCTTCTCGGCCACAAGGTTCGCGATCTCCTCGTGCGTCGCGTCCTCCGGGATGCGGATCCTGGGCAGCGTTTCGCTGAGGAGTGCGGTGATGACACTCGGGTCGCTCCCGATGTCGCGCTCCTCGTCCTCCTCGAGGATGCGCCGCCAGTCGGTCATCTGGGTGAGGATGCCGATCACACGCTTGAGGACCTCGCTCTGTTCCATTCCGGAAGCATAGGAAGCTCTGCGCCTGTCCGGGCGATCTTGGCGGAGCTGCGGCGACAGCCGTCGTGTCGCCCGCAGTTCGCAGATCCCGCTCACGACTTCGTGACGGCATGGGCGCGGCGCGCCCCGGTCCGGGTGCAGCAGAGCCGGCGGGACGGCCACCGCGGCGCGCCGATGGGGTGGCAACGCCCGTGGAGCACACGGCCGTCGCCTTTGTGACATGTCGCATCTGTGCCACGTGATGTCAGTGACATGCCTTGTGACCTCGGCGGATTCTGTCGTTCATCACCCGACCACCACCCGCTCGAAAGGTGTTTGCCTGATGAGATGGATTCGTCGATCAGCGGCGATATCGACCGTACTGATGGTCACCGTCGGAGGCGTGACGACCGCCTCCGCCGGAACGCCGTCGGACGGGCCCTCGCCGATCGCCGACCGCGAGATCTCCGCCACCGTACGGCTGATCACCGGTGACCGGGTAACCGTGACGACGGTGCCGGGAGGCAGACAGGTCGCGTCGGTACGGCCAGGACCGGGGCGCGAGCGCATCTCCTTCCGCACGGAGGAAGGCGGCGACAAGGCCCTGACCGTCATCCCCTCCGACGCCCGGTCGTTGGTGACCGCCGGCACGCTGGACCGCCGGCTGTTCGACGTCACGGCGCTGATCGCGGCGGGCCTCGACGAGAAGCGCTCCTCCTCGCTTCCGCTGATCGTCTCGTCCGAGTCGTCACGGGCCGCGGCGAAGGACGCGCGGATGACGCGGGCCACCTCCGCCGCCGCCGACCGGCTGATGGCCTTCCGGGCCACCAAGACGCCCGTCTACGACCTGGACAGCATCAACGCCCGGTCGCTGAGGGTCGGGGCGGGCGAACTCGGCCGCTTCTGGAGCACGCTGGCATCCGCCACGGGCTCCGACGCCGCCCGCGCCGCCGTCACCCCGCGCATCTCGCTGGACGGCAAGGTCAGGGCCGTACTGGACCGCAGCACCGGTCAGATCAACGCGCCCGCCGCGTGGAAGGCCGGCTACCACGGCAAGGGCGTCAGGGTGGCGGTCCTCGACACCGGCGTCGACGACAAGCACCCGGACCTGTCCGGACGTATCGCGCAGGCCAAGGACTTCTCCAACAGCGGCAGTACCGGCGACCGCTTCGGTCACGGCACGCATGTCGCCGCGACCGTCGGCGGTACAGGTGCCGCCTCCGGCGGGTCCATGCGCGGTGTCGCGGCAGAGAGCGAGCTGATCGTCGGGAAGGTGCTCGACGACAGCGGGTACGGGACCGAGTCCTCGGTCATCGAGGGCATGGAATGGGCGGCCGCCCAGGACGCCAAGGTGATCAACATGAGCCTCGGGGGCGGGCCGACCGACGGCACCGACCCCATGAGCCAGGCCGTCAACGCGCTGACGGCGTCCACCGGCTCACTGTTCGTCATCGCCGCCG
Source organism: Streptomyces sp. NBC_00306 (assembly GCF_036169555.1). Taxonomy (GTDB): domain Bacteria; phylum Actinomycetota; class Actinomycetes; order Streptomycetales; family Streptomycetaceae; genus Streptomyces; species Streptomyces achmelvichensis. The sequence goes on from NZ_CP108032.1 coordinate 347,185, forward strand.
GCAACGACGGAGGCAGCGGCCAGTCCACGATCGGCTCGCCGGGCACCGCCGACGCCGCGCTGACCGTGGGCGCCGTCGACCGCGACGACTCCCTCGCCGGCTTCTCCAGCCGCGGACCCAGGCTCGGCGACGGGGCGGTCAAGCCCGACGTCACCGCGCCCGGTGTCGGCATCGTGGCCGCCCGCGCGTCCGGCACCGCCATGGGCTCGCCGGTCAACGCCAACTACGTGGCGGCGTCCGGCACCTCGATGGCCACACCGCACGTCGCCGGTGCCGCGGCGATCCTGGCGCAGCAGCACCCCGACTGGAGTGCCCAGCAGCTCAAGGACGCCCTCATCAGCACCTCGAAGACGGTGTCGGGCACCAAGGTGACCCAGCAGGGCGGCGGCCGCATCGACCTCGCGACGGCCATGGGGCCGCTGACGGCCTCCGGTTCCCTCGCCTTCGCCCCGGTCCGGGCCGGCGAGACGAAGGGGCAGAAGCAGACGGTCGCCGTGCGCTACGCCAACACCGGCAGCCGGCCCCTCACGCTCGACCTCGGCGTCAGCCTGGCCACCGATGGCGGTCAGGCACCCGCCGCGGGCGCGGTGCGCCTCGGTTCGGCGTCGCTGACGCTCGCCCCCGGAGCCGAGGCGGAGGTGCCGCTGCACCTCGACGCGGCCGGTGTGAGCCGCGGGAAGTACTACGGCTACGTCACGGCGAAGTCCTCGGACGGCACGGTCCAGGCGCACACCACTGTCTCCCTCCAGGTCACCGGCCGGCAGCACGTGCTCACCGTGGTCCCGCGCGACCGTCAGGGCCGGCCCTCCGGCAGCGACGGCCTTCCGAACATCTGGGGCCCCGCCGGGTACGTGAGTTACACGGACCTGGAGAAGGGTGTCGCCGTCGTCGAGGAGGGCACGTACGTCCTCCAGGGCGGATTCTTCTCGGAGAGCGTGAACGGCGGTGAGGCGGGCGAACTCATCGTTCCCGAGGTCAAGGTCACCAAAGACACGACGGTGGCGTTCGACGCCTCCGACGTCACCGAGGTGACGATCCGGACCCCGCGCCCCGCCGAGCAGCGCGGCTTCCTGAGCACCCAGTTCTACCGCGAGTTCGAGGGTGAGAGGAGGAGCTGGGGCCTCCAGATGTTCGACTCGATCAAGCGGGTCTACGTCAGCCGCACCGCCCCGGTCACCGAGGGCGCGTTCGAGTTCAGCTCCCGCTGGCAGCTGACCGCGCCTCAGCTGGAGGCCAGGGTTCCCGGCATGTCCCGGCCGCTCGTCCCGTACTACGAGCAGGACTCGCCCGTCTTCGGCGACCGGGGTGCGCGGCTGAGTGCCGTGAACGCGGGCACCGGGACCGCACCCGACTTCCGTCACGCCCGCGGCAAGCTGGCTGTCGTCCGCGTGGAGCCCTCCGACGACACCCGGGCGCTGGCGCGTGCCGCGAAGTCCGCAGGCGCCAAGGCGCTGATGGTCGCCTGGCCCGAGGGGATCATCCACTGGACGCGCTGGCGTCCCGACACCGAGCGCATGGCCGTACCCACCATGCGAGTCTCCTCCGCGCAGGGTTCGGAGCTGCTGGAGCGCGCGAAGAAGGGCGCCACGGTGGTGTTCTCGGGCACGGAGCACAGCCCGTACCTCTACGACGTCATGCAGGTGGCCAAGGGACACGTGCCCGACAAGCTGGTGCACACCGTCTCCGAGCGGGAGAGTGCCGTCATCCGCAGTGCCTACACGCAGACGGGTGCCTCGTCCTGGACGAGCGAGCAGCGGTTCGGATGGCGTCCGTACCAGAACACCGCCTGGGACGTCTCCAACCGGCACACGCCGGTCGGCCGCGAGCGCGTCGAGTACGTGAGCGGCGGCGACACCCTGTGGGACCAGGTCGTCCACCACAACGTCATCGACTCCCCCGACCGCCCGCTGGCTGCCGGAATGATGAACATGCCGCGTACCTACCGGCCCGGCGAGAAGGTGTCGGAGCGCTGGTTCGGGGCTGTGACCCGGCCGTCGATCCCCCGCGGAGCGGGTCGGGCTTCGGTGCGCACAGGTGACACCCTGTCCGTCTTCATCCCGGAGTTCACCGATTCCACCGCCGGTCACTACGGGTTCGCCGAGGCTCCTGCCTTCCCCGGCGGCGGTGTGGGTGGCGCGCGTGCGGCGCATGACCTCGCCGACACGACGCACGCGGTCCTGTACCGCAACGGGCAGCTGGTCGAGGAGTCCGACAACGGTGCCTGGGGCGACATCGAGGTGCCCGCGGGCGATGCCGAGTACCGGCTCGACCTGACGACCGCCCGGACCTCGGACGACTGGCGCTTCGGCACGGGCACGCGGACGTCGTGGACGTTCCGTTCGGGCACGGCCGCCGGTCCGGTGCGGCTGCCCCTGCTCCAGGTCGACTACTCGGTGGCGACCGACCTGTTCAACGCGGTGGCTCCCAGCCGTACCCACGCCCTCGGGATCAACGTCCGGATGCAGGACGGCATGCAGGCTCCGCGCGGCACGTCGGTGAAGGTCGAGACGTCCTACGACGGTGGCCGGACCTGGACCACCGCCACCACTGCCCGCAAGGGCGACGGCTTCACGGCCACGGTGAAGCGGCCGGACCGGGTGCGCTCCGACGCCTACGTCACCGTGCGCGTGACCGCGAAGGACGCGGCCGGCAACAGCGTCCGCCAGACGGTCGACCGCGCCTACCTGCACCCCGCCGCTCGGTGACGGCGCCCCAGGGTCTGTCGTTCGGAACCCCGGCAGGATCCGAACGGCAGACCCTGGGCACATCCCCGCGGACCGCGGCGGATGTCGGGGTGTGGGGCCCCGGCGTCCGCCGCTCGGCGCTCCCGGGCGCCTGCCCGACCGCCGGCCGGTCCGGCCCGCGAGAAGACGAAAAGATCGTCGTCGTCATCGGTGCGCGACACCTGACTCGGTTATAGTCCAAATTTCAAGCTCACCTGCTGGTTCGCCCTCGGTCGTGTGCGAACCCCTCAGCCCTGGAGACCCGGCATGCTGGAGGCGGCTGGCCTCACGTCGGTCGAGGAGACCGTCTACCGGCTTCTGGTCATCACGCCCAAGGCCTCGGCCGACGAGATCGCCGCGCAGACGGGTCTCGGGCGGGAACAGGTCGACGGCATCCTCGCGGCGCTCACCGCCAAAGGGCTCGTCATCTCCGGTGACGAGAGCCCTCTCCACTTCACCGCCGCACCTCCGGACGTGGCACTGCTGCCGCATCTCCAGCGCCGCGCGGACGCCCTCGAACAGAGCCGGGCCGCCGTCGCCGACCTCCTGGAGAGCTATCGCAGCACCCGGCGGCAGGACGCCGGCCATGTCATCGAGGTCATCACCGGGGCCGAGGCACTGCGCCAGCATCTGCGCCGGCTGCAGGACAACGCTCGCCACGAGATGCTCTGGTTCTGCAAGGCCCAGTACGTGGCCATGCCTTCGGGAAGCAATCGCGCGGAGTTCGACGCCCTGGCGCGCGGGGTCCGCTACCGGGTCCTGTACGAACGGGCCTTCTTCGACGACGAAGGAGCCGTCGACAACGTTATCGCCGGGGTGCGTGCGGGCGAACTCGCCCGTTCCGTGCCGCATCTCCCGCTGCGACTCGCCGTCGCCGACCGGGAGACAGCCATCTGCCCGTTGGTGCCGGGCGGCCCGTACGGCAGTCCCGGAGAGCCCACGACCGCGCTGCTGCGTGACAGCAGTCTGCTGGAGGCCCTCACCGCTCTCTTCGAGCGCTACTGGGAGGACGCCGTGCCCCTGCACGTCAGCGCCTCCGGCACCATCGTCGGGCCGGACGACACCGAGGACACGGAGGTTCTGCGCGAGACCGACCGCAGGGTGCTCTCCCTGCTGGTGGCCGGCATCGCCGACAAGGCGATCGCCAGTCAGATGGGGCTCAGCCGCCGCACCGTGCAACGCCGGATCCAGCACATGATGGCCCTCGTCGGCGCCGGGACGCGTATGCAGCTCGCTTGGCACGCGGCCCGGCGGGGCTGGCTCTAGGCGGGCGGACACCAGAGGCCGATCTCAGCGGCATGGCGCCCTGAGCGCAACGGCCGATCGCAGGGGCTGAGCAAGGGGCGGGTCGGCGGCACCCGGTCAGCCGAGATAGAAATCCTTGCGTTCCGCCACGAACTCCTCGACCGTCCGGGCGGGGACACCCGTCAGACGTTCGACGTCACCGGACGCGCGGTCATAGCGATTCTGCCGGTGCAGGCGGCACATGGTGACGATGTGCTCCTCGATGTGCGGCGGCAGGCCGACCGTAGCGAGCACCTCGCGGCGCCACCGGTCGAGCGGCATGTCCACGTATGAGACCGGACGGCCCAGGGAGGTGGAGAAGGCCTGGGCCATCTCGTTCATGTCGACCGTCCGGGGCCCGGTCAGCTCGTAGACGTGCCCCACGTGCGGAACAGGGTTGGCGAGGACCGCCGCGACCACCCTGGCGACGTCGTCCACGGCGATCGGCGAGGTGCGTCCGGCGCCGAACGGCAGCACGATCGTGCCGTTCTCCCGGATGGTCCGGGCGGGCAGTGTGGTGAACAGCGGGTTGTCCAGGAACGACGTCGGCCTGATGTGCACGACCGGCAGGCCGGACCAGTTCATGACCTGCTCGGCCAGCCAGTGCAGCCGCTGCTGGTGCGACTCCCCGGCGCTGGTGGCGGTCATCTGCGACACCGTCATCTGCGACATGCCGATGAGGGCGTCCAGCTCTCCGTGCTCCACGGCCACGCTCACCACGATGGTCGCCGCAAGGAGGTGGTCGGGTGAGACAGGCATGGCGAAGTACATGCTCCGAGCGCCCTGGAGGGCGGCCGCGACGGTCTCGGGTTTCGTGAGGTCGCCGAGAACCACCTCCGTCCCGGACGCACGCAATTGGGACGCGCGGTCGTCGTCCCGGCGGACCATGACACGCACCGGCAAGCCCTGGGAACGCAGCTTCTCGACGACGTTGCGGCCCACGCTTCCGGCGCCGGTGATGAGGACGAGGTTCTCGACAGCCATGGCGCAGACTCCTTCGCGGTGCGGGAACGCGCCCCCCCCCTCTCCACTCTCCCCCGTCGACGGGGGGACTGCTCCTAGAACACGTGGAGGAAGCACCCGACCGCCACCGCACCGGCGGCAGCGATCGACGTCAGTTGAATGAAGATCTTCCTTCGCTTCACAGAGACCTCTCCGAGGGACGTGTCGGGCCGACGGCCGCAGCTCTACGGCGTCGGCGCGGGCGCCAATGATGTCGATCCGACATGGAAACCCGCGCCGACCGGGTGTGCGACTTCAGATGCCGCCCATGCGTATGAGCCACCAGTCGGAGTTGTACGCGCCGCTCACCGAGTCGTGCGTGCCGGCCGGGCGCTCTTCGACGGTGTCCTCCAGCCGAATGGGCTCCGGCAGCTTCGAGAACCGGAGGCTGCGCTGCACCTGCGCCGCGTCAACAGGCTTGCGTTCCTGATCCATTTCAACGCCTCCTCAGCACGGTTTTCACGCCGCACTCCGACGACAGCCGTTCCACCTCCGCGAGAGGGGCAGGAACAGGTGTCTCTTGATGAGTCATCCGCTCAACGGACGACGGGGGTGACAAATTCCGGGCGCCTCGCCCCGATCCCGCCGCCGTGGTCGCCGTTGACCTGAAGCGGCGGCGGCGCAGGTCCCGTGCCCTGTTGCCTGGCGTTCGGGACCTGCGGCCAGGGGCCGGTGGGGGCACCACCGGCCCCTGGGTGGGGTCATACGGCGCGGGCGTTGATGGTGACGGGGATGTTGCCGCGGATCGCCTTGGAGTAGGGGCAGATCTGGTGCGCGGCGTGGGCGAGCTCGTCGGCCTCGCTCTGGGTGACGCCGCCGACCTGGAGGTTGAGGACGGCTGAGAGCGAGAAGCCGTCGTCGCCGCCGTTCAGGCTCATGTCTGTATCGATCTCCGTGCTGGTGAGCCGGATCTTGCGCTGCCCTGCGGCGATGCGGACGGCGCCGAGGAAGCAGGCCGCCCAGCCGGCGGCGAAGAGCTGCTCGGGGTTGGTGGCCGTGCCGGCTCCACCGAGCTCCTTGGGCATCGCCAGGTCGGTCGACAGAAGACCGTCGTCGGACTGCACGCGTCCTCCGTTGCGACCCTCGCCGGTGACCTTTACGTGGGCGGTGTAGCTGTGAGACATGACTGTCCTGTTCTCCATGGGGGGGTGTAGCGGATCCCGCACAGTGGCGGACCTGCTCGTCGGGAGCACCCGGGAAGAGCGTCACCTGTTCGAGCGGTGACGCCATAGTTGCATCTTCAAGCGTCACCGGTCAAGACGGTGACGCGGGGATGCGCGAAGGCGGCCAATGCGGGATCAGGCAGGCCGTCGGGGGATCCGGGGCTCGACGGCCCCCGAAATCGGATGAAGGGCGCTCCGCCGACCACGGATCGGGCGCGGCTGCACAGGGGAATGGCATGGCTCGGCGGCACTCGGCTGCCGAGGGGATTCAATCGCCGCCGACTGGAGCGGCAGAGGGGCGGTCGCTTCGCGACCGACGTCGATCAGGCCTGGACGGCGCGCTTGCGCGCCCGGTAGGCGGCGGCCTTGATCTTGTTGCCGCAGGGGTCCATCTTGCACCACGCGCGGCGCGCCCCTCGCGATCGATCGATGTAGAACTGGGTGCACTCGGGGTTCGCGCACTCCTTGAGCAGCGGCACGTCCGGCCCGCTCAGGAGGGTGACCGCGTCGCGGGCGACATACGACAGCGCCTGCTGGACAGTCGCTTCGATCCGGCGCCCGGACGCCGTGAGCTGGGGAACGGGTGCGGGTCGGCTCGCCACCTCATTGACGAGGGACAGGGCCTTTTCGTCGTAGCTCTCGCCCGCGATCCTCGCCAGCACCAGCGGGTAGATCGCCTCCCGCAGTTCCACCGCCTCGACGAGATCGGACGGGTCGCAGGCGACCTCACTGTCCGTGATGCCGCATTCCAGGAACCACAGGGCGAGGCTCTTCGGCGAGTCGAGCATCTCCCGCGTATGGGGGCCCCGGCGCACGCGCAGCGTCCCGGCGAAGTCGAGTGCCGGGCTTTCGGCAGGGAAGGCGTGCATCATGTCACCATTCTGACAGGTGACGGTTTGGACGGGCAAAGGTCGTCATGATCGGAGACCTTTGCCGCAGCTCGCCGGCTGTGCCGCACATGGGTTTCCCGCCTGACACCGCCCGCCATGGGAGCAGGCTCCTGGGTGTGGCCCGGCCCTCATCCGAGGGAGATTCCCGAACCGGGCCACCGGGATGCACGTTCCAGCCTCAGGCGCGGCAGCGCAGCATCTCGAACGCGGGGTTGGCCCGGTAGTCCGCCCAGAAGGCGTCGCCATACGCGGCGATCCCGGCCTGCGAGACGGTGGTCGGGACCCATGTGATCTCGCTGAATCCCACCTTGGCCAGACACGTCTCGAACACCTCGCGCCGCGCCAGCCCTGCCGTGAACGAGATCGGCGCCTCCTCCAGCAACGCGGTGATCTTCACCCGGGGTCCGATGCCGGCCTCTTCGCCCGTCAGCTCGGTGAGGAACCCGTACGGGCGCGGCGACGGCCCGGAAAAGTCGTAGTCCGGCGTCTGGTGGAGCATGAAGAACTCGCCACCGCTCTTGAGGCTCTCGTGCACCTTGCGACACAGGTGCTCGAATACGGCGACGGTCTCCGCGTAGTTGAGCAGCATCACCGCGGTCGCCAGATCGAACCGCTCCCCCGCCGGTGACATGTCGCCCACGTCGACCGCTTCGTAGCGCACACCCAGCGGCTGCGCCTGCTCGATCCCTTCCGCGACACGGATCATCTCGCCAGAGATGTCGACGCCGAGGACGTCAGCCGCGCCGCGCCGTTTCAGCTCACGGCTGTAGAAGCCGGTACCGCAAGCCAGGTCGATCACCTTCTTTCCGGTGACGTCCCCGACCATGCCGAGGAAGCTGGGCGCTTCCACGTACTGGGCCAGCGGCAGGGCCTTGAAGCCCTCGAACGATTCACCGATCTCGTCGTACGTCTGCTGTGCACTCACCGCGCACTCCTCCCGTTGGGTGTCATCGCCCCGGACACCCGGCAGTCTCTCCATACGCGACAGCGGGCCCGTGCTGGCAGAAGCCACAAAGATCGAGGGGTTGGCGTCGCCGGTCACACGAACGCGGCGCCGGAAGCTCGGCGAACTCCGCACCCGGGACGGACGCATGACCGCAGACGGGTTCCAGGCTCTGTCCGGGTGCCGTGGGCCAGTGCTTCCTGGACCGCCTCGGCGTTCGACCGGCGGAGCACGTGCTCGACGGCCTGTTCGTGGCCCGATGCGTCACCCTGCTGGGGCAGTTGGGAGTCCTGCCCCCGTGAGATCCATTGGGCGGCTGACGGCAGTGGCCCACCACGGGAGTCGACGGGCCAGGAAAACGTGTCGAACGCGGAGTCGACCTTTGAGAAGGTCCTGAGTGCCCCGGAACTGCTGCGAAAGGAAGCCCGTGCCGCGTGCTGTCACGTTGATTCGCTCTGCCTCCCTGTCCGATGTTGCGGAATACGCCTACGCGGCGACGGCCCCGGCCTCGTCGCGGCTGATCTTCCTGGCCGGAGCATGTCCTCTGCATGAGGATGGCTCCACTGCGGCGATCGAGGACGTCGCGGGGCAGGCGGCCAGGGCTGTGGAGAACATGCGCACCGCTCTGACGGACGCGGGCGCGTCACTGCACGATGTCATCAGCACCCGTGTTCTCGTTGCCTCTCACCGGCGGGAGGACTTGGTGACGGCATGGGGGGTTGTCCGGGACGCGTTCGGTGACCACGACGTGCCCAGCACATTGATGGGTGTCACCGTGCTCGGCTATGAAGGCCAGCTCGTAGAGATCGAAGCCATCGCCGCCGTGCTTGATTCGTGAGCCGACGGGCCGTCCCCCGCCGAGGGACCAACCGCACGCCCGGGATTTGGCTCCCGTCACGATCGGAGGTGGGTGGCGGGTTCTTGGGTGCGCCGGCGGCGTGCTGGTGAGCCCGCACGGAAGTGGGGTCGATGTTGAGTTCAGTCAAGGTCGCCCTCGGCATCGGCGGCGGCCTGGATGTGCCGGCGGAGCCTCTCCCAGGTGCCGTCGGCCGACCACAGCAAGTACCGCTTGTGAACCGTCGTCCACGGCCGAAGCGTTCGAGCAGTTCACGCCACTGCAGCCCACTACCGAGCCGGTGAATGATTCCGTTGATCACTCAACAACGCTCGTGATCAATACACCTAGGTGGTGAGTTCCGTCTGGTGCGCGGTCGGGGGACGGAGGCTGTGGCGGATGTAGTACTCAGTGCCGAGGAACTCGTCTCGGGTGGCCCGTGGGAGGTTGGCGAGCAGGCCGGGTGCGGCTCCACGTTGCACCTCGGTGCGGTGGGCGAGTACGGCGGCGGTCTTCTGCTCCAGCCAGGGGCGGACATCCAGGGTGGCCGTGATGTGGCTGTCCGGGACGCTGCGCATGGTCATCTCGGTGAGTCTGCCCGGTCGGGTGAGGTGGTCGGCGAGTGAGGGAACCGCCGAGTGGGGGTGTGTGGCCAGGTAGAGGGCGCTGGGCTGCCAGGGTTTGCCGGCCTGTCGGTAGAGCTGATCGAGGCCGGCCGCGTGGACAGCGATCAGGGTGACCCGGTGCGTGTGCAGGTGGTCCGGGTGGCCGGTGAGTCCGCCGTAGGCGTCATGGGTGACCACGACCCGGGGACGGAACTCGCGTATGTGCGCGACCAGCCGCTCCACCGTCTCGTCGAGCGGTGCGTCGCAGAAGCGCATCCTGCCCGGGGCCGATTCCTGTGCTCTCGCGTCGGCGTATCCGAGCATGCGCGGTGTGCCGGCGCCGAGGATCCGGAGCGCCTCGGCCAGTTCCGCGGCGCGGGCGGTGTCCTCGGCCCAGGTCGTGGTGACGACAGCGGTGCGGCCACCTGCGGCCGCGTGGCGGGCGAGTGCTCCGCCGGACCAGAGGGACTCGTCGTCCGGGTGGGCGTAGACGGCGAGCAGGCTCGGAGCAGACATCGCTGGGTCACCTTCCGGGACGGGGGCAAGCCGGTCAGGCCTGCGGTGGCAGGCCCCTGTGAGGGGGCAGGGCTCACACGTCGGCGCCGGTGTCGATCACGCAGAATCGATTCCCGTCAGGGTCGGCCAGCACCACGAAGTCCGCGTCCTGCGGGTAGCTGTCCCAGTCGATCCGCCGCGCGCCGAGGGACACCAGCCGCTCGACCTCCGCCGCCTGGTCGGACGCGTCCCCCGCGTACAGGTCCAGATGGATCCGCGGACGGTCCTGCACCGGCGTCTCGCTTCGGCCGAGCGAGAGCCGGGGCCCGGCCCCCCGCGCCGGGATCAGGACCACCCAGTCGTCTTCCATCTCGTCCCGTGGCACGTAGTCCAGGGCCCTGGTCCAGAACGTCGCGGCGCGGCGTACGTCCGAGACCCCCATCACGACCGATCCGATACGCAGCATGCCGCGAGTCAATCAGACGGCTCCCGCGCGAGTGCCCCGCGAGAGCCGGCCGACCTGTCTGCGGGCTCGGTCCCGGCCCGGTCCCGAACCCGCGAAATCTTCTTCAGAAAAAACCTCGCCCGAGAGGTATCAGGTGCCGAAGAGGGGGCAGACGGACTGTCGACCCGAGCTCGCGGCCTCTCCCCCCTGGCCGCTCGGGCTCCGCGGCCCCACCGGCTCCCCCCCCTGCCGGTGGGGCCGCTTTCTGCTATTTGACCGATCCCGCCATCACGCCCTGGACGAAGTGCCGCTGGAAGGCGAAGAACACCACCAGCGGGACCACGAGCGAGAGGAAGGCTCCCGGGGCCAGGACGCCGATGTTGCTGCCGAACTGCCTCATCTCGGACTGGAGGGCGACCGTCAGCGGCTGGGACTCGCTGTCCGCGAAGAGCAGCGCCACCAGCATGTCGTTCCAGACCCAGAGGAACTGGAAGATCGCCAGACTGGCCAGGGCCGGCCGGCCGAGCGGCAGGATCAGGCGGGTGAAGATGCGCCACTCTCCGCCGCCGTCCATCCGCGCGGCCTCCAGCATTTCGCGGGGGATCTCCGCGAAGTAGTTGCGGAGCAGGAAGATCGCGAACGGGAGACCGTAGGCGACGTGGAAGAGGATCACGCCCGGGATGGTGCCGAAGAGTCCGATCGTGCCGAACAGCTTGGCGACCGGCAGCAGTCCGATCTGGACCGGCACCACGAGGAGCCCGACGACGACCAGGAAGATCGCGTTGCGGCCGGGGAACTCCAGCCAGGCGAAGGCGTATCCGGCCAGTGCGGCGATGATGACGACCAGTGCGGTGGTCGGCACCGAGATCAGCACGGTGTTCCAGAAGGCCTGGGTGATGCCGGAATCAGCGAACAGGGCGGTGTAGTTGTCCAGGGACAGCTGACCGGGGTCGGTCAGCGCCGTCCACCAGCCCTTGACCGCGTTGTCGCCGTCGGATCGCATCGACGACAGGAACAGCCCGGCCAGCGGGGTGATCCAGACGAGTGCGACGACGATCAGGATCGCCTGGACGACTCCGTTGCCCAGGAGCCCGGTGAGCCTGCTGATACTGCGCCGGCGGGGGGCTGCCGCCCGGGTGGGCTCGGGGGCCGGGGTCTTGGCCGGCGGCGGGGACGGCCGGCGCTCGATCGTGCTGTGGCCGCTCATGCTCCGCTCCTTCGGAAGCGCCGGACGTTGAAGATCATGGCGGGGACGACCAGCAGCAGAAGGAGGACGCTGATGGCACTGCCGAGTCCCTGGTTGTTGCCGCCGCCGAAGGACACCAGCCACATCCGGGTCGCCAGCACGTTGGCCTCTTCCTGCACGGGCCCCGGCGCGATGATGTAGACGAGGTCGAAGACCTTCATCACGTTGATCACCAGGGTCACGAAGACGACCGTGAGCACCGGGGCGAGCAGCGGGACCGTGATCCTGCGGAAGATCTGCCACTCGTTGGCGCCGTCCATCCGGGCCGCCTCCAGCGCGTCCCGCGGCAGCGCGGCGAGTCCCGCGCCGATCAGCACCATGGAGAAGCCGGTCCAGATCCACAGATAGGCGCCGATGATCGCCGGGGTGACCAGTGCGGGCCCAAGCCAGGAGATGCCCTGGTACGGGGCGGCGAAGTTCTCCGCCGGGAGACGGACGGTGTACGAACCGTCCTTCAGGCCCGTGAAGGTGAAGGACCCGTCGGCGGCGGTGGTGGCCTTCGCGGCCACCTTTCCGTCCCGTACGGCCTCCACCGACATGCCCGGAAGCCCCTTCTCGGCCGGGTCGACCTTGCCCGGGCGCCCGCCGCCTCCGGGCGTGAAGTCGTGGTAGACCACACCGCTGAGCTCGCCCGCGGCCGGTGCCGCGGAGCCGGCGGCCCGTGCGGGCTTCGCCTCGGCGGGCATCTTGTCGGGTGCGACCCCGACGAAGCCGAGCGTGACTGATGTGCCGGGGGCGACCGCGTCGGCCGTACGGTACGAACCGCCCTTGTCGGCGGCGAGGCCGAACCCTTGCCGGGCCCGGGCCGTCGGATAGGCGGACCGGTCGTCGAAGGCGTCGTGGACGCCGACGGCGACGGCGTTGAGCACGCCCTTGTTCGGGTCCTCCTCGTACGCGAGGCGGAAGATGATGCCGGCCGCCAGGAACGACACCGCCATCGGCAGGAAGAGGACCAGTTTGAAGGCGGTCGCCCAGCGCACCTTCTCGGTGAGCACGGCGAGGACGAGTCCGAGGCCGGTCAGCAGCACCGGGGCGACGACGACCCAGATGGTGCTGTTGCGGATGGCCTTGAGGGTGGCCGGGTCGCTGAATATCTCGGCGTAGTTCTGACCGCCGACGAAGCGGTCACCACTGGCGTCGAAGAGGCTGCGGCCGGCGGAGAAGAGCACCGGGTAGACGACGAGGGCACCGAGCAGCAGCAGGGCGGGGAGGACGAACACCACCGCGATGTTGCGCTTCTTGAGCTGGGCGCGGCGCCGTGGGTTCGCGGCGCGGGCGGATGCGAGAACAGCCATGACCGCTGCCTCAGCTCTTGTACGCCTTGGCGGCCGCGGCTTCGAGCCGGGCCGCGGTGGCCTTGGGGTCGGAGGGGTCGCGCAGGAAGTCCTGGAGGAGCTTCCACTCACCCGTGCCCTTGGTCCCGCCGAATGCGGCCGGGGCCTGGTCGGACATGTCGAAGCGGACCGAGTCACCGGCCTGGATAAGCGACTTGGCCGTGGCGCGTGTCGTGTCGTCTCCGTACGAGGCGAAATCGACGTCCTTGTTGGGCGACAGGAAGCCGCCGGCGCCGGCCCACACGGAAGCCGCTTCGGGAGTCGCCAGGAACTCCAGCAGCTGGTGCGCCGCCTTCTGGTTCTTGCCGTCCTTGAGCACGACGGCGGCGTCACCGCCACTGACCACGGGCGCTTTGCCGCTGTCGACGGCTGGAAACGGGAAGAACTTGGCGTCCTCGCCGAGCTTCTTGCCGAAGTCGTCCTTGGCCATGCCGCCGACGAAGTCGCCCTCGTAGACCATGCCCGCCTTCGGCTCGGGGCCGAAGACCTGCTCCACGGAGCCGGGGAAGTCGGTGCGCAGCGCGCCGGCCGCGCCTCCGGCGACGAGCTGCTTGTCCTTGAACACCTCGCCGAGCGTGGTGAGTGCCTTGACGACGCTGGCGTCGGTCCAGGGCAGGGTGTGGGTGGCGAGCTGGTCGTACTTCTCGGGTCCGGCCTGGGAGAGGTAGATGTTCTCGAACCAGTCGGTGAGGGTCCAGCCGTCCTCGCCGGCGACGGAGAAGCCGGGGAGTCCGGAGTCGGCGATCGTGCGGCCGGTCTTCACCATCTCGGTGTAGCTCTTGGGCTCCGCGACGCCGGCCTGTTCGAAGGCGCTCGGGCTGTACCAGACGGTCGACTTGTGCGCGGCCTTGAAGTAGAGGCCGTAGTAGGTCTTGTCGACGGTCCCGTACTCCTTCCAGACCGAGGCGAGGTTGGCGGAGGCGGTCGTCGCCGCCTTCTTCGACAGCGGTGCGAGCCAGCCCTCCTTCGCGAACTGCTGGAGTACGCCCACCTGCGGGACCATGGCGACGTCCGGGGCGTTGCCGCCCTCGATCTTGCTGCCGACGAAGGTGGAGACGTTGTCGCCGGTGGGCACGAAGACCGTCTTGGCGCCGGTCTCCTCGGTGAAGGCGTCGAGCACCTTGCGGAAGTTCTTCTGCTCGCTGCCCGTCCACACACCGGCGATGGTCACGGTCTGGCCGTCGAGGGGCTTGCCGCCGCTCGCCGGTCCGGTGGTGCCGCCGCAGGCCGTGGCGCCGACGGCGAGGGTGAGTGCGGCCGAAGCGGCTGCTGCTGTACGCCGGTTGATCGAGGGTCGTCGCATGGTGGTTCCTTCCGAGGGTGGGTGAGCAAGAGGGACTTCAGGCAGTGGGGCAGTCGCCCGTCCACCAGGCGGCGGTCGCCCCGGGGAGCATGCCGTCGGGGCAGGGGCCGCTCGACAGGAGCGGAGTGCCGGCGACCGGCGCCGGCACGGGGTCGGTGCCGAAGTTGACGGCGCAGATCAGTCCGTCGCCGCGGACCATGGCCAGCACCTGCGGCGGCGTGTCCAGCCAGCGGAGCGAGCCTTCGCCCAACTGGGGCAGGCTGCGCCGGAGTTGGAGTCCTTCGCGGTAGAGGTGCCAGAAGGAGCGGGTGTCGGCCAGTGCCAGGTCGGTGGCGTGCGCGGCGAACCACTCGGGCTGCGGCAGCCACGGCCGGGCACCGGCCTCGCCCTGGCTGAAGCCGAACGGGGAGGCGTGGCCGGACCAGGGCAGTGGGACGCGGCAGCCGTCGCGGATGCGTGCCCGGCTGCCGGTGCGGTGGAAGATCGGGTCGGTGAGCACTTCGTCCGGCAGGTCCAGGACTTCGGGGAGGCCGAGTTCCTCTCCCTGGTAGACGTACGCGGCTCCGGGCAGTGCCAGCATCAGCAGGGCGGCGGCGCGGGCGCGTGCGGCGCCGAGTCCGCTGCCCTCGACTCCGGGCTCACCGGCGTACCGGGTGACCGTGCGCACCTGGTCGTGGTTGTTGAGGACCCAGGTGACGGTGGAGCCGGTGCCGGCGATGTCGCGTATCGCCTCGGTGATGGTCTCGCGGAACGCGCCGGCGTCCCACGGTGCGCTGAGGAGGTCGAAGAAGAACGCCTGGTGGAGTTCGTCGGGCCGTACGTACTCGGCGTGTTCGCGTGCCGTCGGTACGGAGACCTCGCCGACGAGCAGCCGTTCGTTGCCGTCGCGGGCGGCGTACTCCTCGCACACCGATCGCCAGCGGCGCCACACCTGGTGGACCTCGGGCTGGTTCCAGGCGAGCGGGTTGACCGAGTCGCGGGAGCGTTCGTCCGCCTCGGGGTCGGCGGAGTCGGGGAGTTCGGGGTGCTTGTAGAGGCCGGCGGCGACGTCGATCCTGAAGCCGTCGACGCCCCGGTCGAGCCAGAAGCGGAGTACGTCCTCGAAGGAGTCGCCGACTTCGGGGTTGCGCCAGTTCAGATCGGGCTGCTGCGGGGTGAACAGGTGCAGGTACCACTGTCCCGGGGTGCCGTCGGGCTCGGTGATCCGGCTCCAGGCGGGGCCGCCGAACATCGCGCGCCAGTTGTTGGGGGGCTCCTCGCCCCGGGGGCCGCGCCCGTCGGCGAAGTGGAAGCGGCCGCGGGCCGGGCTGCCGGGTCCGGCGGTGAGGGCCTCGCGGAACCACGGGTGCTCGCTGGAGCAGTGGTTGGGGACGATGTCGAGCAGGAGCTTGAGCCCGAGCCTGCGGGCGTCGCCCATCAGCAGGTCGAATTCGGCGAGGTCGCCGTAGACCGGGTCGACGTCGCGGTAGTCGGCGACGTCGTATCCGTGGTCGTGCTGCGGCGAGGGGTAGAACGGGCTGAGCCAGATGCCGTCGACGCCGAGCTTGCGCAGGTACGGCAGTCCGGCGCGGACGCCGGCGAGGTCGCCGATGCCGTCCCCGGTGCTGTCGAGGAAGCTGCGGACGTAGACCTGGTAGATCACCGCGTCGCGCCACCATGCGGTGGCCGTGCGGGAGGAGCGGCCTGGGGCGGCCGGAAGGGTGGTGAGCATCTCGCGTCGACCTGTTCCTGCTGGATGCGAGTGCGCCCCGGATCGGGTGCGCTGTGATGCCTGCATGTTAAGTAGCGATGACGGCAGGGTGTCAACGAAGTCGCCTAAACCAGCCCGGGTATGCCCGACTATCTCCACATTACAAAGAACGGCTTGCTACTTAACATGTAAGTAGCAAGCCGTTCAGAGGGTGCAGAAAGGGGTCACTGCCTGCGGGCGATGGAACCCAGTTCGCGGGACAGCCGCACCGTGGCCTGCCCGGGCGTCTGCCGCAGCGCCATGACGTCCTGCACGACGGCCTGCACCGCCAGGCTCACCTGGTCGTACCGCGGGCTCTTGGGCCGCGGCTCGGCCGCCAGCACGCTCTGCCGCAGTGTGGGCAGATAGGGGTACGCCCGGATCAGCCCGGGATCCTCGTACAGGTCCGCGCGCACCGGCGGCAGCGAGCCCTCCGTCAGCACCTGACGCTGAACACGCTCGCTGGTCAGATAGGCGATCAGATCGGCGGCGGACTCCGGATGGCGCGAGTGACTGCTCACGGCCAAATTGGAGCCGCCGAGCACACTGGTACCGGGACCGTCCGGACCCGGCAGAGGCACCGCGCCGAACTTCCCCGCGACCTTCGACCCGGGGGCGTTGGCCTCCGAGTGGACATACGGCCAGTTCCGCAGGAAGAGCAACCGGCCGTCCTGGAAGGCCTGCCGGGACTCCTCCTCCTTGTAGTCACGGGCCTCGGGGGAGATCCACCCCTCCCGCACCCCGCTCGCCAGGAACTCCAGCCCGTCCCGGGCCGCCGCCGAGTCCACCGTGACCCGGGCGCCGTCGTCACGGAGGATCGAACCGCCCGCCGAGTGGACCGCCTCGGTGGCGTTCACCGTCAGCCCCTCGTACGGCAGGAACTGGCCCGCATAGCCGTCCAGGCCGTAGCGGGGGGCGAGGGTCCTGGCCTGCCGGGCGAGCTCCGCCCAGGTGCGGGGCGGCCGTTCGCCCGCCTTCTCCAGGATGTCCTTGCGGTAGTACAGCAATCCGGCATTGGTGACATAAGGCACCGCGTACAGGCGGCTGTCGAAGGTGGCCGTGTCCACGACCGGAGCCAGGAAGCTGTCCAGGGGGAACCGGTCGCGCTCCAGCGGGGAGATCCAGCCCGCCGCGGCGAACTCCGAAGTCCACGCGACATCGATGTTCAGCACATCGAAACGGTCACTGCCGGAGCGCAGTTCGCTGGTCATCTGCGCCCGGGTCTCGTCCGCCGAGTCCGGCAGCTCGACCAGAGTCACCTGCTCCTGCGGATGTCCGCTGTTCCAGTCGTCGAGCAGCGGACCGAGGTACTCGGTCAGATCTCCCGCCGTCACCAGCGTCATGGGACCGCGGCCGTCACCGGCCGGGCCCGCCCGGTTACCGAAGCCCGCGTAGCCCGCGAGCAGTACGGCGAGTACGAGGAGCCCCCTACCCGCGGCATGCATCCACCGCATAGGTTCCTCCCGGTACACCGATCCGGCCACGACGCCGTTCAATGTGGCCTATGTATACCCGTTAGGCATGGGCGATACTAGACGTCCAGGCAGAGAAGGCGGGTGGCACGAACCACACCCCGCGTCCGAGCAACAAGAGACTACGGACCTCGGAGGGAGGGAGCGCGTGCGGCTGCCGCTCCTGGCTCTCCTCACCCGTGGACCGGCGCACGGTTACGAGCTCAAGCAGGACCTTGAGAAGCTCCTGGGCGCCGCGTACCCTCAGCCGAACGTCGGCCAGATCTATGTCACCCTGGGGCGGCTGGAAAAGGCCGGTCTGATCGCCGGCGAGGACGTCGAGCAGGCCGGCAGGCCCAACAAACGCACCTACCGGCTCACCGATGCCGGGCACGAGGCCGTACTGGCCTGGTTCGAGGAGACCACCGACGAGCCGAGGGTGCGGGACGAGTTCTTCATGAAGATCGCCCTTGCCCCGGAGTCCGGACTGGCCGACCCGATCGTGCTGATCAACAAGCAGCGTCGGCAGTATCTGAACACCATGCGGGACCTGTCGAAGCTCGCGGTGGCCGAGGACCGGGACAACCGGATCTCCCAGCTGCTGATCGAAGGCGCGATGCTGCATCTGCAGGCCGACCTCGACTGGCTCGAACGCTGTCAGGAGGAGCTGGAATGAGCGACGACGCCACTCCCGCCGAGCCGGGCACAACGCCCGGCGAGCGGGGCGTCGTACCGATCGTGCGCGCCGAGGGCCTGACCAAGACCCACCACGGCGAAGGCGCCCCGGTACCGGCCGTGCGCGGGGTGGATCTGGTGGTCCAGCCCGGAGAGTTCGTCGCCGTCACGGGGCCCTCCGGCGCGGGCAAGTCCACGCTGCTCCATCTCATCGGCGGACTTCAGCGGCCCGACAGCGGAAGTCTCTGGCTCGACGGACGCCAGGTCGACGGCTATCGCGAGGCCCGCTGGGCGATGCTGCGCCGGCGCAGCATCGGCATCGTCTTCCAGTTCTTCAATCTGGTCTCCGATCTCACGGTCGCCGACAACGTGGAACTGCCCGCCCTGCTCGCGGGCGCCTCGCCCAGGGCGGCGCGGGAGAGCCGGGCGGAACTGCTCAGCGAACTCGGCCTCGAAGGCCGGAAACGCTCCATGCCCGGCGAACTGTCCGGCGGTGAGCAGCAGCGGGTGGCGCTGGCCCGGGCACTGGTGAACCATCCGGCGCTGCTGCTCGCCGACGAACCGGCGGGCAGCCTGGACAGCAAGGGCACCCGCGAGGTGCTGCGGCTGCTCTCCCGCTTCCACCAGCGTGGCCAGACGATTCTGCTGGTCACCCACGACGCCCGGATGGCCAGTGCGGCCGACCGTGTCATCAGCTTCTTCGACGGGCGAATAGCCGACGACGCGGCACTCGGGGCGGGGTCCCGCGCCACGGGAGCCGGAGTCTCCGGTGTGCTCGAACTGAAGGAGTGAGCGTGCGGGCCACACTTCGCTGGGCGCACGCCGATCTGCGGGCCCATCGCGGGCAGTCGGTCTTCGTCGTGCTCGCCAGCGCGGGGATCATCAGTTCCCTCCTGCTCGCCGTGGCCCTCTTCAGCTATGCGGCCAACCCCTGGCAGCGGATCTTCACCCAGTCCGACGGAGCCCATGTCTGGCTCCACACCCGGGCCGCGGCGGACACCGACGCGCTGTCCGATCTCGAAGGGGTCGCCGGGGTCTCGGGCCCGTACCGCACCGGGAAGGCGACGCTGGAGTCCCGTGGCGTACGGGCGAGTGTGTCCCTGCGCGCGACCGGGACCCGGCCGCCCGATGTCGCCCGGCCGCTGGTGACCGACGGCAACTGGCTGGACGCCGGCGCGGGCGGTGTGGTGCTGGAGAGTTCCGTCGCCCGAGTCCTGTGGGCGGAGCCGGGTGACAGCCTGACCGTGAAGGGACCGGACGGCGCCGCGCACACCCTGCGGGTCGCCGGCGTGGCCGAGGCCGCGGAACCTCTCTACCGCCCCGGGGGCGAGCCCGGCATCGGCTGGGTGCTGCCCCGCACGCTCGACCAGGTCGCCCCCCGCAGCACCTCGCAGAGCGTGGGACTGCGGCTGCACGACCCCGCCGATCTCGACTTCACCGTCCAGCAGGCCGTGACGCTGCTCGGCGCGGACCGGGTCGCCGAGGTGACGAAGTGGCAACAGGCACGGGCCGAGGCCGGCAGCGACGACCGGCTGCTCGGGCAGCTGTTCGCGGTGTTCGGCCTGGGTGCCCTGCTGGCCGCCGCTCTCGCCGCGTCCGGCGCGATCGGCGCACGGATCCGGGGACAGCTGCGGGACATCTCCGTCCTCAAGGCGATCGGTTTCACCCCGGGCCAGGTGGTCCGCGGCTTCCTCCTCCAGCACCTCGCGTTCGCCCTGCTCGGTGTCGCTCTGGGCACCGCCGCGATCGCCGTCCTGGGCTCCCGGATACCCGGCCGCATCGGTGAGGCGGCCGGAGTCTGGCAGGACCTGCCCGGGCACACGGCCCTGATGATCGGGGTCCCGAGCGGCGCGGTCCTGCTCATCGCCGCCGCCACCACGCTCGCCGCCTGGCGGGCGGGACGGGTCCCGCCGGTACCGATGGCACGGTCCGCGCTTCCGTCGGCCTCGCCCATGACCGGTCTCGGCCGACGGGCTCTCGGCCTGCGGGTGCCGCCCGCGCTGGTGCTCGGGTGGCGGGCCGCGTTCCCCCGGCGTGCGCGCACCCTGCTGACGGTGGCCCGCCTCGCGCTCCCGCTGCTGCTGATCACGGTGGCCCTGGTCGCCTGGTCCACGCTGGACGTGTTCCGCAGCCGCCCCGCCGACATGGGCGTTCCCGCGGCGCTGACCGTACGGGCCGAGCAGCCCGGCAGCCCTTCCGGGCAGCAGCTCGACCGGGCGCTGACCGCGCCACCGGCCGTCGCCGCCGTCCATCCCGGAGTGGAGGTCGCGGCCCTCGTACCCGGGCAGACCGGCACCATCACCCTGCGTGGTCTCGGCACCGCCGGGTCGCCCTATCCCTTCACGGTGGTGGAGGGACGGGCCGCCGACGGGCCCGACGAGGCCGTCGCCGGACAGGGACTGCTCGATCTGCTGGACGTCCGGGTCGGTGACTGGGTGCGGATGACCGTCGAGGGGCGGCCGCAGATTCTGCACATCGTCGGGCGGAGCATCGAACCCGAGGCGGGCGGCCGGGTGATCTCGACGACGGTGGACACCCTGGCGGAGCGCGATCCCGCGCTGCGGCCCGACTTCTACCATCTCGTGCTGCGCCCCGGCGCCGACCCGCGTGCCGTGAGCGACGCGCTCGCCGCGGCGGCCGGCGGAGCCCTGGAGATCCGCGAGACACCGAATCCGGCGGACCGGCTGGAGCCGGCACGGGGGGTGATCGCGACGCTGATCGGTGTGCTGGCGCTGATCGGGCTCACCGAGCTGCTGACGGTCATCGGCACGGGGGTGCGCGACCGCGGCCGCGATCTGCTGGCGCTCAAGGCGATCGGGCTCACTCCGCGCCAGATCAGCGCCGCGATCGTGACGGCCGCGGGGTTCACCGCGCTGCTCGCTGCCGCGCTGGGTACCGGGCTCGGGGTGCTGTCGGGCAGCTGGCTGGTCGACATCCAGGGCCGCTCCAGCGGTATGGGCGCGGGCATCGCCCATGCCCCGCCGGCACTGCTGCTCGCCTCGGTGGCCGCCGGGGCCGTGCTGGGCGCCGTCGCGGCAGCGGCGCTCCCCGCCACCAGGGCGGCGCGCAGACGACTGGCGGACTCCCTGGCCGAGACGCTCTGAGGCGAACCTCCCGGCCCCGCCCCGCAGTTGGCACGTACTTGGCTCGGAGTTGTCCCACGCCGTGATCCAACTCCGTGCTTTCATACGGCAGTCAGCGGGAATGACTCATGTTCCTCGGGGGAACGGAAGAGGGGCCTGCTCATGTCGACGGGGGATCCACAGAACCGCATTCCGGCCTATCCGGGCGTCGAACGCTTCATCGACGCCTTCGACAAGCTGGTGGTGCAGCCGCGGCGCAGCCGCAGCAGAGTACCGGTCGTCCTGCTCAGCGAGCCGGGCGACGGAAGTGCCGGGCGGCGGATCGTCGCCGGGCTGCGGTCCCGGATGCGGGGCCGCAGTGAAGTCCTCGCACCGCACGCGTACATTCCGCAGATCCCGGACGGGGCGGATCCGCCGCCGCTCGAACTCTTCGAGCATCTGACCCTTCAGCTCGCGGAGACGATGCCGCCCGGGACCGGTGAACTGCGGCTGCACAGCTACCGGTTGCTCCGATCCGTCGTGACCGCCCCGGCCATCGAGGGCCTGATGGAGCGGCGCCACGCCGAGCTGCGCAACCACTGCTACGCGGAGCACCGCAACTGGTCCCGCACCGCGCAGACCCTGTGGTGGCTCGGCGGCCGTGACCAGGCGAGCGGCGGCACCCTCCTCGAACTGCTGTGGAACTTCATCGCCGGTCCGCTTTTCCAGCGGCTGCCGCGCGCCCTCTACAGCTGGCGCGCCAACCGGCGCATGCTCGGCCGGGCCCGCAGCCGCAGCTGGTACGCGGAGTGGGTACGGCGCCAGCACGGCAGTCCGCCCACGGACTTCTTCCGCTCCGCCCTCGACCTCGTGCACGGTGAACCGGCCACTGAGCCCGAGCGGATGGACCGGGTGCTGATGCACGCCCTGCTCGCCGATCTCGACCAGGCGTGCCGTTCCCGGATGTTCAACCCCTGGCGGCGCAGGCGCACCACCCGTTTCGTGCTGCTCTTCGACGAGGCGGGCCCCGCCGACTCGCGCGTCCAGCGTTTCCTGCGGGAGTTGCGCTCCGCGATGGAGGATCTGCGCTGCACCTCGGTGTTCGCCGTCGCGGGCGGCGTGCGCTCGCTCGCCTCGCGTATCCCGGACATCGACGCCACCGGTCTCGCGCACGCCGGCGCGGAGCTGATCAACATCGAGCGCCGCGGGATGACGCCGGGGCAGCCGACGGGCATCGTCGTCCCGGTGACGGAGGTCCCCGAGGACGATCAGGCGGCGGTCTACTGGCTGGGCCGCTGGCCGACGCTGGTGACACCGTCGCCCCGCTGGGGGCCGGGTGCGGAGGTGGCCGGCGTACTCGGGGTCGGCACCGTGGCGCTCGCCGTCGCGGCGGCTCTGGTCCTCGTACCGGACGTACGGGGCGGGGACGACGACGATCCGTGCCAGGGCTCCACGTTCCTCGGCACGGACGGGCAGTGCGTCGGTGTCGCCGAGGGAGCGGCGGGCTTCGGCAGGGGCCCCAGCGAGCAGGCCGTACGGGCCGTGCTGCAGCAGATCGAGCGGCAGAACGGGGAGGTCGACACCGAACTCGCGGGCAGGCGCGCCGACGACCGCCGCCCCGGCCGCCGTACCGTCGTCTACTTCGGTCCGCTCACCGGCGGCAAGGACGCCGAGGACCCCGTGCGCGGCGGCACCCTGGCCGAGCTGCGCGGAATCGCGCTGGCACAGCAGCACATCAACGCCCAGGCGCTTCGGTCGGGCGAACGCGTACCGCTGCGGGTGCTGGCCGCCAACGCCGGTGACCGGTTCAAGGACGCGCCCGCCGTCGCCGAGCGGATCGCGGAACTCGCGGCGCGGGACCCCTCCATCGCCGGCGTCGTCGGCTTCGGGCAGAGCCGCCGCAAGACGTACGACGCGATCCGCGTTCTCGACAAGGCCGGCATCCCGATGGTCGGCACTTCGGGGACGGCCGATGAACTCCTGCGCCAGGGCGAGCACTACTACCAGACGGCCCCCACGGATTCCCGGGCGGCGGAACTGATGGCCGTGTTCGCGAAGAGCGCCGCCATGACGGGCGGACGGACGGCTCTGCGGGTCAGCCTCGTCGCGGACGCGACCGACGCATACAGCAACAGCCTCGCCGCCTCCTTCCGTGCCTCCTACGGTCCGGCGCGCACCGACGTGCTCCTCTACACACCGAACGACGCCCCGGAACCCGAGCCCGTACCGGGCGCGGTGAACGGCCGGCCGGTACCCACCGTGGAGGACCTCGCCCGCGAGGTCTGCCGCGCGGTCCAGAAGGAACCGCGGACGGCGGTGGTGTGGTCGGCGCGCGCCAGTCAGTTCCAGCTGTTCCTGGCGGAGATCTCCCGCTTCTCCGGCGACTGCCCGAAGATCAGCGTGCTCGGCGGTGACGACGTCACCAATGCCCTCACCGAACAGCAGCGCCCCTGGGACGACTTCACGGGCCTCACCCTCTTCTACGCCTCGCACGGCTACGCGCCCACCCTGGCGAAGGAGAGCCCGGAGGCAGCGGCCTTCCTCACCGCGTACGACCGCGCGTACAGCACCGACCGCACGCCCAGCACCAAGGCGATGCGCGAGGACGGCCATGTCGCACTCGCCTGGGACGCGTTGCGCTATCTCGCCGAAGGCATCGACCAGGCGTGGCGCACCACCGGCAGTCACGACGACCGTCTCGACCGCGGCCTGCTGCAAGGGGTGCTCTACCAGGGCCTGGGCGGCGGCGGTTTCGACGGCGCGACCGGCAGGATAGACGCCCACGGCGCGGCGGGCGGCGGACGGGTGACGGAGAACAAGCTGCTCGCGGTGCTGCGGGGCAGCAACGGGCAGCCGGCGACGGAGCTGCTGTGCGGCACGGTGACGCGCGGCGACGAACGCCGGACGTGGGGCCCGAAAGGCAAGGAGTTCCCCTGTCCGCAGAGGTGACCGGTCACGCAGTGCGAGGGGTGAGCCGGGACGGGCGGCTCGGTAGCATCGGGCGATGAACCGTCCTCGGCTGATCGCCACCGACCTCGACGGCACGCTGCTGGGCCCCCGCGGCGTCCTGTCGCCGCGCACGCTGAGCGCCCTGCGGGCCGCCGTCTCCGCCGGTACGGAGGTCGTCTTCGTCACGGCCCGGCCGCCCCGTTTCGTCGACATGCTCACCGCCGCGACCGGCCTGGTCGGCACGGCGGTGTGCAGCAACGGGTCCCTCGTCTACGACGTCGCCTCACGGATCGTCGTCGAGACGCGGGCCCTGCCGCTGCCCACGGCCCGCCAGGTGGCCACGGCCCTGGCGGCGGCCGCTCCCGGGCTGGGTTTCGCCCTGGAGACCGGACACCATCTGCTGTACGAGCCGGGGTTCGGGCTGCGCTTCGAAGGGGCCGCGGAGTTCGAGGTGGCGGTGGCATCCCTGGTGGAGCTGTGGCTGACGGAGGTGCCCGTTACCAAGCTGCTCGCCTGGTCGGCGCAGCTCGACGCGGACTTCCTGCTGGCGGCGGCGGAGGAGTCGGCCGGCGGGGTCGCCCAGTTCACGCACTCGGGCGGCCGCGGTCTGCTGGAGATCAGCGCACCCGGCGTGAGCAAGGCGAGCACGCTGTCCGCGCTGTGTGCCGTCCGTGGCATCGACGCGAGCGACGTCGTCGCCTTCGGTGACATGCCGAACGACCTGGCGATCCTCCAGTGGGCGGGCACCGGCTACGCGATGGCCAATGCCCACCCGGCGGTGCTGGCGGCCGTGGGGAGGCACACCGCGTCGAACGCGGACGACGGGGTGGCCGTCGTGCTCGAGGAGTTCTTCGGCCGGGGCTGACCGTACGTCGATGGCAGCGCAGCGGTGGCCCGGCGCCGTCACAGCATCACGTGTTTGCCCTGTGTGTAGTCCAGCAGGCCGGACATCGAGAGATCACTGCCGTACCCGGAGTGCTTGACTCCGCCGTGCGGCATCTCGGACACCGTCGTGCCGTGGGTGTTCACCCAGACGATCCCCGTGTGCAGGGCCCGGGTTGCCCGCATGGCGCGCTCGTGGTCGGCGGTCCACACACTGGCGGCGAGTCCGAACCGTACGTCGTTGGCCAGGCGGAGCGCCTCGTCCTCGTCGGTGAAGCGCTGCAAGGTGACGACCGGCCCGAAGATCTCCTCCTGCACGATCTCGTCGCTCTGGCGGACCCCAGCGATCACGGTGGCTTCGAGGAAGTGGCCGGGGCGCCGGAGGCGTGAGCCGCCGGTGACGATCTCGGCGTGGGCAGGGAGCCCGTTCAGGAGGCGTTCCACGGAGGCGAGTTGACCGGCACTGTTGAGCGGTCCGAAGTCGGCTCCCGGGCGCTGTTTCGCGGCGTGCGCCGCGAGGGCGGTCACGAACGCGTCGTACACCCGGGTGTGCACGAGGAGCCGTGTCGGTGCCGTGCAGTCCTGGCCCGCGTTGTAGTACGCGACCGTGGCGAGCTCCGCGGCGGTGGACTCGATGTCCACGTCGTCGTGCACGATGACGGGGGCGTTGCCGCCGAGCTCGAGGTGGACGCGTTTGAGGTCGGCGGCGGCGGCCGCGGCGATCTCCTGGCCCGCGCGGACGCTGCCCGTGACCGCGATCATCCGGACCTCGGGGTGGGAGACGAGGGCCCGGCCGGTGTCCCGGTCGCCGCACAGGACGTTCAGTACGCCCGGCGGCAGGTGGTCGGCGGCGATCCGCGCCAGCAGCGCGACGGACGAGGGCGTGGTGTCGGCGGGCTTGAGCACGGTGGTGTTGCCCGCCGCCAGAGCGGGGGCGATCTTCCACGCGGCCATCATCAGCGGGTAGTTCCACGGGGTGATCTGGGCGCAGACACCGATCGGTTCGCGGCGCAGCAGGGAGGTGCGGCCCTCGGTGTACTCCCCCGCCGCGGCACCCGGCAGGGCGCGGGCGGCTCCCGCGAAGAAGCGGAACGCGTCGACGATCGCCGGGAGTTCGTCGTCGCGGAACAGCTCGACGGGCTTGCCCGTGTCCCCCACTTCGGCCGCCACCAGGTCGTCCGCGTGTGCCTCCATCGCGTCGGCGATGTGCAACAGGGCGCGTTGCCGTTCGCCCGGGGTGGTCAGGGACCAGGTCTCATGCGCCGCTGCCGCCGCGGCGCAGGCCGCCTGGACATCGGCCGGTCCGGAGCGCGGGGCGCTGCGATGTGTCTCGCCGCTGGCGGGGTCGACGAGTTGTGTCACCTCGCCGGACGAGGCGGGCAGATCGGCGCCCCCGATGTGGTTGAGGATCACGGAGTCCTTCTCGGTCTCAGCCACGCCGCAGTGCCTCCTTCGCCGCCGCACGGCCGGTGCGGACGGCGCCTTCCATGTAGCCGGCGACCCACTGGTCGGAGCCGCAGACGTAGAAGGGCGGTTCGTGGGTCGCGTGCAGGGGGCCGACTCCCGTGACATCGCCGGGTGTCCACTGCGTGACATAGCCCTGGGTCCACGGGTCGGTGCCCCACAGGCGCAGATACGCGGCGACGGGCTGGTGGGCGTCGTCGCCGTAGAGACGGGCGATGTCGCCGAGCAGTTCACGATCGCGGGTGTGCGAGGGCATGCCGAGCAGGACGCCGTAGCGCTCCGGGGGAATCAGGGCGGAGAGGATTCCCTCGCTCTGCGGCCAGGTGCTGCCGAGCACTCCTTCGCACTCGGACAGCCCGTTGAGGTCGCGGCCACGCCAGAAGGGTTTGTCGTACGCGGCGGTGAACTTGGCCGCGACCGCCTGGCGTTGGCGATGCAGCGAGGCCAGGCGTTCGTCGGAGACACCCGAGACGGTGACCGATCGGAGGGGGCCGACGGGCAGGGCGCTGACGACGGCCCCGGCGGTGACGGTTTCCCCGCCGGCGAGACCGACCTCGACCCTGCCCGGTTCCACGGTGACGGATGCGACCGGAGCGCCGAGCCGTACCCGCTCCCCCAGTCCCTCCGCCATGCGCAGGGCCACCGTCGCCGACCCTTCGGCGACGCGCAGTCCTTCCCAGTCCTCGTAGTCGTAGTGGTCGCCGTCCCCGCTGCCGGGAACCGCGGCGTTCTTGCGCAGGGCGGCGAGCAGCGAGGTGCGTTCGTAGGAGCCGCTCGCGAGGGCGAGTTGGCCTATCTCCCACAGACGTACGACTCCGGGGGACGCCCCTTCGCCGCGCAGCCAGTCCCCGACGGACAGCCGGTCCAGCGCGGCGGCTTCGGGGTGGGACCACGGGTCGTCGGGGTCGACGGTCCGTGCGAGGGCGGTGAACGCTGCGGTGACCCGGCGGTGGCAGGCGTCGTCCCCGCCGGTGAACCAGTGCGGCGGGTCGCCCGCGGAGACGCCTTCCGGCGTGGCGCGGGCCATGGCGCCCGGCTCGGCGACATAGCTGGGGACGAGGGTGAGACCGAGTTCCGCGGCGAGGGCGAGGTACGCGGTGTGGGCGCGGCCGACCACTTCGCCGCCGAGCTGGACCAGCCGGCCGTCGGGAAGGCGGGTCTGTTCCACCCGGCCGCCGACGCGGTCGCGTGCCTCGACGACGAGGACGTCCGCTCCGCCGGCGGCGAGGTCGCGGGCCGCGGCGAGTCCGGAGAGCCCGGCGCCCAGGACGATGACGTCGTGGTTCATACGCGCTCCTTGGATGCGGTGTTCTCGCGTCCGGCGTGCCCGTCGAGGACCAGACAGTGCTCGGGCTTCCAGCCGATCTCGACGCTTTCGCCGCCGCTCCAGCGGTCCTCCATACGGGAGCGGTCGGTGTTCTGCTCCAGGACGGAGACGGTGATGCCGGGGGCGAGTTCGATGAGATAGGTGGTGGTGGGGCCGGAGTACACGGTTTCCCGGATGACGCCGTTCACCATGGCCATGTCGGGGGTGAAGTCGGAGAGCCAGATCTTCTCGGGCCGGATGGAGAGGCTGACGTTGCTGCCCTCGGTCACTCCGCTGCGGCTGCCGACGGGCAGCGACGGGCCCTTGTCGACGACCACGGAGCCGGAACGGTAGGTGCCGGGTACCAGGTTGGACGTACCCATGAAGGAGGCGACGAAGGTGCTCGCCGGGTGTTCGTAGACGTCCTCGGGGGTGCCGCACTGCTCGACGTGGCCCTCGTTCATCACGGCCACCCGGTCGGACATGGTCAGCGCCTCGTCCTGATCGTGGGTGACGAAGACGAAGGTGATGCCGATCTCGCGCTGGATCTGCTTGAGCTCGACCTGCATCCGGCGGCGGAGCTTGAGGTCGAGCGCCGCCAGCGGCTCGTCGAGCAGCAGGACCTGGGGGCGGTTGACGAGGGCACGGGCCAGGGCGACGCGCTGGCGCTGACCGCCGGAGAGCGTACGGGGTTTGCGGTCGGCGAGGGAGCCGAGCTGCACACGGTCGAGCATGTTGCCGACGCGCTCGCGGATCTCCTTCCGGCCCACGCCCTTGCGCTTGAGGCCGAAGGCCACGTTGTCGGCGACCGAGAGATGGTCGAAGAGGGCGTAGCTCTGGAAGACGGTGTTGACGTTGCGCTGGTTGGGCGGGAGGCAGGTGACGTCCTCACCGCCGAGCAGGATGGTGCCGTCGGTGGGATCGGTGAAGCCGCCGATCATCCGAAGCGAGGTGGTCTTGCCGCAGCCGGAGGGGCCGAGGAGCGAGAAGAACTCGCCGGCCCCGATGTCGAGGGAGAGTTCGTGCACGGCGAAGGAGCCTGCGTAGCTCTTGCTGACGCCGTCGAGGCGGACTGCGGGCGAGGTGTCCGCGGAGGTCGTGGTTGTCACGGCTGTCACTTCCCGGAGAGCAGATCGAGGCCGCCGCGGCGGCCGAACAGGCGCGGGATCGTCAGCGCCAGGACGATGAGGCCGACGGAGCCGGCCAGCATGAGGGTCCCGACGGCGTTGATGGTGGGCTGCACACCGAACCGGATCGCCGAGTAGATGCGTACGGACAGCGGCTGGGGCTCCACGCCGGTGGTGAAGTAGGCGAGGACGAAGTCGTCGAAGACGAGGGCGAAGATGAGGACCGCCGAGGCCAGGATGCTGGGGAGCAGGGCGGGCAGTGTGACCAGCCGGAGCGACTGCCAGCGGGTGGCTCCGAGGTCCATCGCGGCTTCCTCCACCTCGGGGTTGAGTGCCGCGATCCGCGAGCGGAGGATCACCGTCACATAGGAGATGGAGAAGGTGATCTCCGCGAGCATCACGGTGCCGGTGGAGAGGGTGATGCCCATGCCCTTGAAGAGCAGCATCGCCGCGACACCGGTGACGATCTCCGGGGTGATCAGCGGGACGAGCATGACCAGTCCCGCGAGGGAGCCGAGCCGGCTGCGGCAACGCACCAGACCGAGGGCCAGGGCGACGCCGAGGATCAGCGATCCCACCATCGCGACCAGGGCCACCTGCAGGCTCATCCCGAGCGACGACAGCAGGACGTCGTCCCGGAAGAACGCCGAGTACCAGCGGAGGCTGAAGTCCTCGAAGACGGTGAGGGACTTCTGGGAGTTGAAGGAGAAGAGGACGACGACGCCGATGGGGAGGTAGAGGAGGAGGAAGAACAGCACCGTGACGGCGATCGCGAAGCGTGGCCTGCGGTCGGTGCCTCGGCGGTGTCGGGTGCGGGAAGCGTGGCCCTGACGGGAGGCGGCGGACCTGCCCGCGCCGCGCGGCGAGGTGTCGGCCGCGGTGCGGGGGCCCGGCCGGCGCACCGGGTGGAGGGCGGGGCGCAGCGTCATCGGACCGCCTCCGCCTCGTCCTTGCGGGTGCGGCGCAGGTAGCCGATCATCCCGACGAACAGGACC
The DNA here is from genome assembly GCF_036169555.1 of Streptomyces sp. NBC_00306. Taxonomy (GTDB): domain Bacteria; phylum Actinomycetota; class Actinomycetes; order Streptomycetales; family Streptomycetaceae; genus Streptomyces; species Streptomyces achmelvichensis. The sequence continues at coordinate 377,093 of NZ_CP108032.1, forward strand.
GCCATCATCAGCATGGTGAGTGCCGAGCCGAGCGGCCAGTTCTGGCCCTGGAAGAACTTGTCCTGGATCAGGTTGCCGATCATGATCTGGTCGGGCCCTCCCATCAGTTGGGCGCTCACGAAGTCGCCCATGGCGGGCAGGAAGACAAGGACGCAGCCGGCTGCCGCTCCTTGCCGGGTGGCGGGCAGAGTGACGAAGAAGAAGGTCCTCAAGGGGCCGCCGTACAGATCGCGTCCCGCTTCGATGAGGGAGACGTCCATGCGTTCCAGCGCCGCGTACAGCGGGATGATCATGAAGACGATGAATCCGTAGACGAGTCCGGCGACGACTCCGGGGCCGGTCTGGAGGATCTTGGTGTCCCCGTCCGCGAAGCCCATGGCGCGCAGCGCTCGGAGCAGCGGTCCGTCGTCGGACAGGACCACGGACCAGCCGTACATCCGCACCAGGTAGTTGGCGAAGAAGGGCACGACGATGGCGGCGATCAGGAGGTTCTTGTAGCGGCCGCCGTGCAGGGCGATGGCGTAGGCGACGGGATAGGCCACCAGGAGGCAGATCACGCACGTGAGCAGTGCGTAGCCGAGGGAGCGGAGCAGCACGGCACGGTAGGCCGGGTCGGCCATCGCCGCGATGTTGTCGAAGTTGAGACCGAACTGCGGATTGCCCAGCGGATCGGTGGTGCCGAACGCGAGCGCGGCGACCAGCACGAGCGAGGCGATGAGGAAGCCGGTCATCCAGAGGGTGCCGGGAATCATCAGCCAGGTCCACAGCCGGGTGCCGGCGGCGGAGGGACCGGGGCGGGACCGGGACGCCCCTCGGCCGGGACGGGACAGGGGCTCCGCGCCGTCGGTACGCGGCGCGGGCTTCCCGCTGTCGGCTCGGTCCAGGGGTTTCCCGCCGTCGGGACGGGTGCGTTGTGCCATGTCAGCCGGCCTTCACATGGGTCCAGGCGGTGTCGCGGGCGCGTTCGCCCTTCGAGCTGCCGTTGCGGAAGAAGAGTTCGTCCTTGAGGTCGTCTGCGCCGACCAGGCACTGCGGGAAGGGCTCCACCAGGGCGGCGTAGGTGTCCTCGCTGCCGCCGACCGGCATGGGATAGCCGATGTACTCGATGTTCTTCTTCACGTTCTCCGGGCGGAGCATGTAGTCGATGAAGAGCATCGCCGTGCCGGGGTGCCGTGCGTCGGAGGGGATGGCGTAGCAGTCCGAGTTGACGGGGGCGCCTTCCTTCGCGACCTCGAAGCCCAGGACGGACGGGTCCTTGGCCTGCCCGAGCATGGCCGCCATGTCGCCGCTCCACGCCTGGGTCATCACCGCGTTGCCGTTGAGCAGGTTGTTGTAGCTGTCGCTGGAGAAGCCGCGCAGGTGGGGCCGGAGCGACTGCAGCGTGTCGGTGATGCGGTCCAGGTCCTTCTCGTCGGCGGTGCTGACGTCGAGGCCGAGCTTGAGCGCGCCCAGCCCGAGGACCTCGTCACGGTCGTCCAGCACGAAGACCTTGCCTTTGGCGCGCCGGTGCCACAGGTCCTCCCAGGAGCCGGTGAGCTCGCCGACACGGTCCTTCCGCCAGCCGATCCCGGTCTTGTACATGGTGAACGGGACGGTGTGGGCCGAGCGCGCGTCGTACCAGGGGTCGGCGAAGTAGTCGTACGCGCCGAAGACGGACTCGGCGTTCTTCAGCCGGGTGTGGTCGATCCGCCTCAGCCGGCGGCCCTCGGTCAGCCGCTGGGCCCACTTGGCCGTCGGGAAGATCAGGTCGTAGCGGTTTCCCGCGTTGAGCTTGGCGGCCATGCCCTCCATCGAGTCGAAGTTCGACTGGATGACCTTGACGCCGTACTCCTTCTCGAACCCTTTGAAGACGGCCGGATCGACGAAGTCGGCCCAGTTGAAATAGATCAGGTTCCCGTCGACGCGCACATCGATCGGGTCGTCGGGATCGCCGTGGGCGTTCGGATCCTCGGGCAGGAAGCCGCAGCCGGCTGTCGCTGCACCGAGTCCCAGGCCGAGAGCCGCGCCGGTGCTGGTGCGGAGGAAGGAGCGGCGGGACGGTGGGAGTGCCTCGGGGGACATCTACGGTCCTCTCCGTGGGGGTCCGTGGACGGACGAACAGTGCTCAGGGCGCGGTCACGGACGCACGGATGCCTGACTCCGTGCTCGACCTGGGAGCCGCCGGACGGTGTGGGGTGCACCGCCGCCGCGGTTCCGGTTTCTCCTGCCTGGGCCGCCGGTGTCGGCTCAGGGCGTCGGAGCGCTGCGGGGGATGTCCGGCCCGGCGGCGCCGCCGGCCCGGTCGCCGGTGCTGCCGTCGAGGTCTTCGCGGACGCGTCCGGCGAACCAGCCGACCGCCGCCTCACGGCGGGACAGCGGTCCGGGCTCGAAGCCCGGCGTGGTCAGTCCCTTCTGCACCCTGGCCACCAGCTCGGCGTCCTCGTCGTTGGTGATCCAGCCGATGTGGATGTTGAGCCGCCGGGCGAGGCGGGTGCGCAGTCCGGTGCCCCGGCGGGTGTAGAAGGCGCCGGGCACGGCCACCTGGTCCACCGCCGTGGGGATCGCGGTCCAGGCAAGCACATGGTCGGGGTAGAAGTCGATGAGTGTGTTGGGGTAGATCACGGCGTACCGCCACACCCTGCGGTCGGCCTCGGCGAGACCGGGCATCGGGGCGGCGATCCGCTGGTAGAGGCGTTCCGCCCAGTTCGAGGACGGCTTGTCGCGCAGGGGTGAGGCGAAGAGTGCGTACGCGTCCTCGATCTCGCAGGTGTAGCCCTGGTAGTCGAGGAGGCGCATCAGGCCCGGGTGGGCCACGGGTACGTGGTAGCCCTCCAGGTAGTTGTCGACGGCCACCTTCCAGTTGGCGTTCTGGACCTCGGCGCCTTCCAGATCATGGATCCGGCTGCGGCCCACGGGCACCAGGTCGGTGCCGGCGTAGTGGCCGACCGCTTCGGCGAGTCCGGCGCACTGCTTGGCCAGCGGTACGGCGTCCCGGTCGAGGTTGACGAAGACGAACCCGAGGAAGGACTCGACGGCCACCGAGTGGAGGCCGAGCTTCGGCTTGTCCAGGCAGGGGATCTGCCGTGCCTCGGGAGCTCCGACGAGGCGTCCGTCGAGCTTGTAGGTCCAGCCGTGGTACGGGCAGCGGATGGCTTTGCCACTGGGCTCGGGGGCCGTGACCAGCCGCGTTCCGCGGTGCCTGCACACGTTGAGATGGGCGGCGAGAGAGCCGTCCTCGGTCCTCACCACGAGGACTTCGCGTCCGGCGACGGACGCGGCGAGACGGGCGCCAGGTCCGGGCAGATCGGATTCATGACACGCGAGCTGCCAGGACCTGGCGAAGATGTTCCGGGTCTCGGCGGCTGCCGTGTCGGGATCCGTGTAGTAGCGGGCCGACAGCGCCTGACCCGGGCTTTCCTGGGTCTGACGGGTCGGCGGTGTCATGGTGACGGGAATGTCGGGCTGCATCGGCTGTCTCCTCCATGCCACGGGTGCGGCGATCGGTGTTGAGGCGGCCCACAGGCGGTCAGTGGGCCGGGGCGGGGGACGCCGGAACCGCACTAACTAATTGGTCAGTCAGGTTGCTGGCGGGTTTCCGCAAAGTCAAGGCTTGCGGACTGACTAATTGGTTAGTTAGTTTAGTGGGTGTCGCCGGGTCCGGCATGTCACCGGCCCTCGCAGCGACCGCCCGGTGGCGCACCGGGCCCCTATCACCGGAGTCGCACGGCGTTCTCGCCCTGCACCGAGCCCCGCCGGACAGCACTTCGTCCCCGAGGCTCCCCGCCGCCCGGTCACGCCGGGCCGGCTTCCCTTCCCTCTCCCCCGGAGGCACGCATGAGCGGTCGTCGGAGTCTGGTCTGGCTCGGGCTCACCCCCGAACCCGAACGGGAACTGCCCCGCAGCGTGGCTGCCCTGCGCGCTCCCCGGCGCGATACGGCCGCCGTACCGCCGGAGCTGGCGGACGCCGAGCACCGCAGGGTGCAGCGCCTGATCCTGCGCGGTACCCGCCGCAGCTGGCTGCGCTACCTGGCCGAGGTCACCCATCTGGTGACCGCTGTCGCCGACGGCTCCCGGCCGGGCGACAGGCGCGCGGCACTGCTCGCGGGCGAGGTCGTGCTCGACCACCACCACATGCTCATCGGTCTCCCCGGTCCCGGCTACGACAGCACGGCCGCGGACCGCAGTGCGCTGGAGGAAGCGGTACGGGCCCTGCGGACGGGCACCACGGCCGGGACCGACAGCACCGGCACCGGCACCAGCCGCACCGGCATGCCGGCGTCCGTCACCGGCGCGGAGACCACGGACGGCACAGCAAGGGGACGCGCATGACAGCGACGACCATCCTCTCCCTGATGGCGGAGCTTTCGGGCACCGTGCTCGGAACAGCGCCCCACACCACCGAGAGCGTCGACGACTACCTGTCCACGGGCGGCTATCAGGAGCTCGCCCACCCGGACCGGCTGCTGGAGCACATCGCGGACTCGGGTCTTCGCGGCCGCGGCGGCGCCGGCTTTCCGGCCGCCGTGAAGCTCCGTGCCGTCCGGGACGGCGGCGCACCCCCGGTCGTGGTCGCCAACGGCGAAGAAGGTGAACCCGGCTCGGTCAAGGACCGCTGGCTGCTGCGCGCCCGGCCGCATCTCGTACTGGACGGTCTGGCCCATGCCGCCGCCGTCACCGGAGCCACCCGCGGCTGCGTCTATCTCTCCGACCCCGTGGCAGGTGACGCCGTACGGCGGGCGCTCGCCGAACACGAGCAGCCCCTGCCCATCGAGATCGTCGAGACCCCGCACACCTACGTCGCCGGTGAGGAGAGCGCGGTCGTCCGCAGGATCAACGGCGGCCCCGCCCTGCCCACCGCGAAGCCGCCGCGCCCCTTCGAGCGCGGCGTCGAGGACCGGCCGACCCTGGTGTCCAATGTCGAGACACTCGCCCGGATCGCACTCATCGCGTCCCGGCCCGACGTACGACGGCGCACGGCAGGCTCCACCCTCGTTTCGCTCTCCGGCGGCGACGGTGCCGCTGTGCTCGCCGAAGTCCCCTACGGCGTCACCCTCCGCAGCCTCGCCACCCTCCAGGGCACGCACGAGCCGTCGGGGGCACTGATGGGCGGACTGTTCGGCGGCCTGGTCGGTGCCGCGTCCCTCGATCTGCCGCTCGAACCCGAAGCACTCACCGCCGCGCGGACCGCGGTGGGCTGCGGCGCGATCCGCTTCCTCGGCGCCGGTGAGTGCCCGGTGTCCGTCGCCTCCGATGCCGTGGGCCATCTCGCTGCCGAGAGCGCCCGGCAGTGCGGCGTCTGCGTGGCCGGTACCGGCTCGATCCGCGACACCCTGCACGCGCTGCACCTCGGCACAGCGGCTCCCGACGCCCTGGCCAAACTGCTCCGCTGGTCGGAGGGACTGCCGGGACGCGGAGCGTGCGGCCTGCTCGACGCGGCCGCCGGCAACGCGGGCAGCCTTCTGCGCACCTTCCCCGACATCACGCGGGCCCACCTCGACTCCCCCTGCCCGGCCTGCGCCGCCGCCCCCGGCGGCCGCGGTCTCTCGGTGCCCCTCCCCGAGATCGCCCCCTCCCCCGCCACGCCCGTGCCCGCACTGAAAGGAACACCGTGAAACTCCTCCTCGACTCCACGCTCTGCCAGGGCTACGGGCTCTGCCAGGAAGAAGCCGCCGACCTCGTCGAGCTCGACGAGTGGGGCTACGCCGCGGTCATCGCCGTCCCGGTGCCCTCCGGCCGCGAAGATGCCGCCCGCGTCTGCGCCGATGCCTGTCCCAACGCCGCCCTTCGCCTGGAGAAGTGACATGGCACGTGATCTGAGCGCACTCTTCGACCCGAAGTCCGTCGCCGTCGTCGGCGCCAGCGACGATCCGGCGAAATACGGCCACTCGGTCGCCGCACAGGCACTGCGTGCCCCCGACAGGCGACCGGTCCATCTGGTAAACCGCCGCGGCGGCACCGTCCTCGGCCGCAAGGCGGCCACCAGCCTCCTCGAGATCGGCGAGCCCGTCGACCTGGTGGTGATATCCGTACCCGGCCCCGGCTTCGAGGCCGCCGTCGACGACGCACTCGCCTGCGGGGCCCGCGCCATCGTCGGCATCACCGCGGGCTTCGCCGAAACCGGCCCCGCCGGCCTCGCACGCCAACAGGCCGTCGCCGCCCGTGTGCACGAAGCGGGAGCCGTGCTCGTCGGGCCCAACTGCCTGGGAATCGCGGACAACACGACCGAGCTGTACCTGGCGTCCGACAGCTTCGCCCCCGGCGGGATCGCCCTGCTGAGCCAGAGCGGCAACCTCGCACTGGAGCTCCAGATCCGGTGCGCCCCGCACGGACTGGGCTTCTCCCGCTTCGTCTCCCTGGGCAACCAGGCCGATGTCACGCTGGTCGACCTGGTCGAGGACTGCGCCCGGCACGACGCCACATCGGCCATCGGCGTGTACGCGGAGGACTTCGGCGACGGCCGCGCCTTCGCCAAGGCGGCGGCAGCCGCGGGCAAGCCCGTCGTCCTGCTCACCGCGGGCCGCGGCACCGCGTCCGCCCGCAGCGCTCAGTCGCACACCGGCGCCCTGACCTCTTCGTCGGACGTGGTGGCAGCCGCATGCCGGGACGCCGGGGTCCACCTGGTCACCACACCACGGGAGATGACCGTGGTCCTGGCGGCCTTGCACTCCGAGTCCCGCGGCAGGGGCGTGCGTACCGCGGTCCTCACCGACGGCGGCGGCCACGGTGTCATCGCCGCCGACGCGGCCGAGGCATCGGGACTCGACGTCCCCGAGCTGACCGCCGGCACCCAGGCGCAGCTCAAGGACTTGCTGTGGGAACAGTCGGCCGTGGGCAACCCGGTCGACCTGGCCGGAATGGGCGAGCAGAACCCTCTCTCGTACGCCACGACCGTCGGCGGGCTCCTCGCGGCCGACGAGGTCGACACCGTCCTGCTGACCGGGTACTTCGGCGGCTATGCGGCCTCCGGCGGCGGACTCGGTGGCGGGGGCGCCGCGCTCGGGGCCGGTGAGGCCCAGGCGGCGCGGGAGATCGTCACCCGCTGGCGGGCGAAGCCCAAGCCCCTGGTCGTCCAGTCGATGTATCCGCAGTCACCGAGCTGCCGGACACTGGCCGAGGCCGGAATACCGGTCTTCGCCGCCACGGAGGACGCCGCCCGCGCGCTGGCGGCGACGACGGTGCGCCCCGTCGGCGGCCCACCCGGTGTGGCACCGCTGCCACCGGCCGCGCCGCCGCTGGTTGATGCCGGGTACTACGGCATCCGGTCCGTTCTCGGTGCGGCAGGTGTGCCCTTCCCCGCATCGCGCGAGATCACGGACGAGCACCAACTCCTCGCGGCAGCCGACGCGTTCCCGGGCCCGTACGTCCTGAAGGCCTTGCACGTCCTGCACAAGTCCGACGCGGGCGGGGTGGCGCTGCGGCTCCACGACAAGGCCGCACTGCTCGCCGCGTTCCGGGAGATGGACGCCCGTCTGGGCGCGGCCGCCTACTCGGTCGAGGCGATGGCCGACCTCTCGGACGGCGTCGAGCTGATCGTGGGCGTCAACCGCGACCCCCGCTTCGGTCCCGTCGCGATGGTCGGGCTCGGCGGCATTTTCACCGAGACCTTCCACGACGTCGCCTTCTCCCTGGCACCGGTGCCCGCGGAACGCGCCGAGGCCCTGCTGCGGAGCCTCAGAACGGCCGCGCTGCTCTCCGGCGTCCGTGGCCGGCCGGCCGTCGACATCGCCGCGGCGGCAGCCGTCATCGAACGGATCACCGGCGTCGCCGCCGCGCACCCCGAGATCGCCGAACTCGAGGTCAACCCCCTACTGGTCCGCCCGGACGGCGTGCTCGCCCTCGACGCCCGAGCCGTACTCGCCTGACCTCCCGCACCCCACCCCTCCCGGAGGACACCACCATGGAGTTCCGCTACACCCCCGAACAGGCCGACCTCAAGGCCCGGTCCGCCGCCTACTCCCGGCTGCTGATGCAGTACGAGGACCAGTCCGAGCAGGCCGGCGGGCCGCTGCCCGCCGAGACCGTCCGCGAACTGACCCGTGCCGCCATCGACGCCGGCGTCTACGCGATCAACATGCCCGCCGAATGGGGCGGTGCGGGACTGTCCCTGCTCGATCAGGTCATCGTCGAGGAGGAGTTCGGGAAGGTCACCAACTGCCTCTGGGACATTCCCTGGCGGCCCGCCAACGTCCTCGCGTACGGCACCGAGGCACAGCGGGAGAAGTACCTGCTCCCCGTGATCCGTGGTGAGCGCTTCGACGCGTTCGCGGTGACCGAACCGGGAGCCGGGTCGGACCCGGGCTCGGGCACCAGCACCGCCGACCGTACCGACGGCGGCTGGTTGCTCAACGGCGAGAAGTGGTTCGTGACCTGCGGCGACATCGCGGACTTCCTGTTGGTGCAGGCGGACGCGGGCCCCGAACGTGCGCCCACGCTCTTCTTCGTGGACAAGCAGGCGCCGGGGGTGAAGATGACACGGGTGCCGCGCTTCATGCACTCCGCGGTCAACGGCCACCCGGAGTTCGTCTTCACCGATGTGTTCGTCCCGGACGAGGACGTGCTCGGCGGGGTGGGCAACGGATACGACCTGACCAAGGAGTGGTTCACCGACGAGCGGCTGATGATCGCGGCGCGCACGACGGGCGCGGCGGAGCGTGCGCTCGAACTGGCCCGGGACTGGGCCGTCGAACGCCGCCAGTTCGGTTCCCGCATCGCCGACTTCCAGTTGATCCAGGGCATGCTCGCCGACTGCGCCGTCGACATCGCGGTCTGCCGTGCGTACACGCACCAGGTGGCCTGGGAGGCCGACCAGCCGCTCACCGACCGCAAGACGCTGCACGCCAAGGCGTCGACGGCGAAGCTCGCGGCGAGTGAAGCGGCGGGACGTGTCATCGACCGCTGCGTCCAGATCTTCGGCGGACGCGGCTACGACCGTTCCTACCCCGTCGAACGCCTCTACCGCGAACTGCGCGTCGACCGCATCTGGGAAGGCACCTCCGAGATCCAGCGCCTCATCATCGCCAACGAGCTGATCAAGCGCGGTACCCAGGCGCTCGCCCTTCCCCTGCACTGACGCCCCCCGCTTCTGCCCGCGTACGCACCGACCGCCGAACACAGAGGAACACCATGGACTTCCGTCTCACCGCCCGTCAGGAGGAGCTCAGGAGCTCCGCGCGAGGGCTCACCGAGTTCATCATGAAGTACGAGCTCGACTGCGAGGAGAACAACGGCCTGCCCGCGCAGGCCCACGCGGAGATCCGCGACGCCGTGCTGGACTGCGGTCTTCAGGCGGTCAACATGCCGGCGGAGTGGGGCGGGGCCGGGCTCACGATCCTGGAGCAGGCCACCGTGCAGGAGGAGCTCGGCCGGCTCACCGGCGCCCTGTGGGACATGGTGTGGCGCCCCGCCAACGCGCTGCGTTTCTGCACGCCCGAGCAGCGCGAGCGCTACCTCGTGCCGGTGATCCGGGGTCAGCGCCGTGACTGCTACGCGGTGACCGAGCCGGAGGCCGGGTCGGACCCGCAGAACCTCAGGACGACGGCAACGCGCACGGCGGACGGCTGGGTGCTGAACGGCGAGAAGTGGTTCGTCACCGTGGGCGACCACGCCGACTTCATCATCGTGCTGGCCGCGGCCGGCGAGGACGGCGCTCCGACGCTCTTCCTCGTCGACAAGGAGACTCCGGGCGTCGAGATGACGCGGGTGCCGCGCTTCATGCACACCTTCGTCTACGAGCACCCCGAGTTCACCTTCACCGATGTCCGCGTCTCCGAGGACGCCGTGCTCGGTGGCATCGGCGAGGGGTACGACATCACCCGGTCCTGGTTCACCGAGGAGCGCCTGATGATCGCGGCGCGCACGACGGGCGCGGCGGAGCGTGCGCTCGAACTGGCCCGGGACTGGGCCGTCGAACGCCGCCAGTTCGGATCCCGTATCGCCGACTTCCAGCTCATCCAGGGCATGCTCGCCGACTGCGCCGTCGACATCGCCGTCAACCGGGCCTACACGCACCAGGTGGCCTGGGAGGTGGACCAGGGTCTGGCGGACCGCAAGACCCTGCACGCCAAGGCGGCCATCGCCAAGCTGTCGGCCAGTGAGGCGGCCGGTCGTGTCATCGACCGCTGCGTCCAGATCTTCGGCGGACGCGGCTACGACCGCTCCTACCCCGTCGAACGCCTCTACCGCGAACTGCGCGTCGACCGCATCTGGGAAGGCACCTCCGAGATCCAGCGCCTCATCATCGCGGGCGAACTCATCAAGCGCGGCACGGGCGTTCTCCAGATCCCGTCCGCCTGACGGCCCGGGGAGGTCCCGTGTCCGACGGCACGGGACCTCCTCCGCACCCCGAGAGATCTCGCATCCCCGAGAGAAGTGAGGACAGATGGACGGCATCGAGCGGGTCGGGATCGTCGGCTGCGGTCTGATGGGCTCCGGTATCGCCGAGGTGTGCGCGCGCGCCGGCCGGGACGTCGTCGTGGTCGAGTCGGACGACGCGGCCGCCGATGCCGGGCGACGGCGCATCATCGCCTCGCTGGACCGGGCCCTGGCCGCCGGAAAGACCGACGCGGAGGGCCGGGACACGGCACTGGCGCACATCACCACGACCGCGGACATGGACCGGCTGGCGGACCGGGACCTGGTGGTGGAAGCGGTGGCCGAGGACGAGGCCGCCAAGCTGGCGGTGTTCGCACGCCTCGACGCGACCGTGCTGCGCGAGGACGCGATCCTGGCGACCAATACCTCCTCCATCCCCGTCATCCGGCTCGCTGCGGCCACCACCCGCCCGGAGCACGTCGTCGGCCTGCACTTCTTCAACCCGGTGCCGGTGCTGCCCCTGGTGGAGCTGGTGCCGTCCCTGCTGACGGCCGGGAGCACCGCGCTGCGTGCGGAGGAGTTCGCCTCGGAGGTACTCGGCAAACAGGTCGTCCGGGCGAGGGACCGGGCCGGGTTCATCGTCAACGCCCTGCTCGTCCCGTATCTGCTGGCCGCCGCGCGCATGGTGGAGTCGGGCACGGCGTCGGCCGAGGACATCGACCGGGGTATGACGCTGGGCTGCGCTCATCCCCTGGGGCCGCTCGCGCTGACCGACCTCATCGGGCTGGACACCACCCAGGCCATCGCGGAGTCGATGTACGACGAGTTCCGGGAGCCCCTCTACGCACCGCCCCCGCTGCTGGCCCGGATGGTGGAGGCGGGCCTGCTCGGCCGGAAGTCGGGCAGGGGGTTCCACACGTACCGCCCATGACGGCCCGGCCCCGGGCGGTCATGCTCGGCCGTACGCGAAGATGGAAGCCGGCGCGGCCGACGGGCGGCCCGCCGGGACCGGCACCGGACGACGCGGGGAGCAGCAACGTGGCCATGGCAGAACGCACGCGGGAAACACGTGAGCGGATTCTCGCCGCGGCGTGCGAAGTGATCGCCGAGGTCGGTTTCGAGAAGATCCGGATGCGCATGGTCGCCGAGCACGCTGGTGTCTCGACGGCGCTGCTGCACTACCACTTCGAGAACCGCGAGAAGCTGTTCACGGAAGCGATGACGCACTCCTTCGCCCAGACGGGCACCGAGCTGGAGCGGGACGCCGATTCGGTGCCCGCATCGGTCGTGCTGGCGCGGATTCTGCACAGCCTGCTCCCGACGGATCCGGAGCTGCGGCAGGACTGGCGGCTGTGGCAGGAGCTGTGGGTGAGGGCGCTGCGGGACGAGGCGGCGCAGCACCTCGCCGTCGACCTCTACGACCAGTTGCACACCTGGGTCGGCCAGGCGATCAAGCGCGGTATCGACTCCGGAGAGTTCACCGACTGCGACATCGACGCGACGAGCACCCTGCTGCTCGCGCTGTGCGACGGTTTCGGCATCCGGCTGATGCTGGGTGACCCGAAGGTCGATCTGGACAGCGCACAGGCGACGATCTGGGGAGCGGCCGCCGCCGCGCTCGGAACGGGCCCGGAATTCCCGGCGCTCTGACGCCGTCGCGGGTGCCTCGGTCCGGTCCTCAGGTCGGCGGCTGATCGGTGGCTTCGGGGTCGCGGTCGGAGCTCGGCCATACGTACGGCAGGTCGTCCGGCACGTCCGGGAACAGCTCGCGGTAGAAGTCGGGGTCCTTGCGCAGCAGCGCCGAACGATGGCTGCGGTGGAACGCCTCATTCCCGAGCCAGGGCGGGAGATCGCCCTCCGAGGCGAGTTCCTCCTGGGAGCGTACGGCGGCATCCGGGCGTACGGCGTGGAAGTCGTCGACCATGGTGACGGCACAGGTGTCGTTCCGTCCCGCGTCGGTCCACACGCGGCACATCTCCAGTCCGTACCGGACGAGGGCCTCCTCGTACCCCGTCCACATGCGCACGGCAGGGTGGTGCCGCCATCCGTAGCCCGGCACGGTGAGCCCGCGCAGGACCTGGAGCGCCTCGACGCGCTGTTTGCCGAGGCGCCGCTGGTCGAGAGCCTCGGCGGACTCCGAGAATCCGGGATGGGGCAGGAAGGTCTGCATAGAAGGTGCATACCGTGCGGGGCCACGCCTTCACGCACCGCGCGCTGATCTCCTCCCCCGGCGACGGAGGCGCAACCGGCCACCGGCCCGCCCGAGCGCCGGCAATCGCCGTGCGGAACGGATGTCCCGGCGCGCGCTGGGCATGCCCCACATGAAGGACCGGGCCGAGCCGCAGCCGGAGGAATCGCCCTCCGCGCGCGATCATGGCCCGTAGGACACCGGTCGACATGGAGGAGTGGGCGAATGCCGAACGAGCGCGCGGGACAGCCGGCGCGGCCGGAGGATCTCATCGACGTGGCCCGGCTGGTGACCGCCTACTACGCCCTGCATCCCGATCCGGCCGATCCGGCCCAGCGGGTCGCCTTCGGGACGTCGGGGCATCGCGGGTCCTCCCTCTCGACCGCGTTCAACGAGGACCACATCGCCGCGACGAGCCAGGCGATCTGCGAGTACCGGGCCCGGCAGGGCATCGACGGGCCGCTGTTCCTCGGCACGGACACCCACGCGCTGTCGGAACCTGCGCGGGTGACCGCGATCGAGGTCTTCGCGGCCAACGACGTGACGGTGCTCCTCGACACCGCGGACGGATACACCCCCACCCCGGCGGTGTCGCACGCGATTCTGGCGCACAACGCCGGACGCACCTCGAAGATCGCCGACGGTGTGGTGGTCACGCCCTCGCACAATCCCCCGGCGGACGGCGGCTTCAAGTACAACCCGCCCAATGGTGGTCCGGCCGGCTCCGAGGCGACCGGATGGATCCAGGAGCGCGCCAACGAGATCATCACGGGGGGCCTGAAGGACGTCCGCAGGATCCCCTACGCCCGGGCGCTGGCGGCTCCGACGACGGGACGGTACGACTTCCTGGGGTCCTATGTGCGCGATCTTCCGTCGGTGGTCGACCTGGACGCCGTGCGCGCCGCGGGGGTGCACATCGGCGCCGACCCCCTGGGCGGCGCGTCGGTCGCCTACTGGGGCCGCATCGCCGAGGAGCACCGCCTCGATCTGACGGTCATCAACCCGCGGACGGATCCCACCTGGCGGTTCATGACGCTGGACTGGGACGGCAAGATCCGGATGGACTGCTCGTCGCCCTACGCGATGGCGTCGCTGATCGAGGGACGCGACCGGTTCGGGATCGCGACGGGCAACGACGCCGATGCCGACCGGCACGGCATCGTCACCCCGGACGGTGGGCTGATGAACCCCAACCACTACCTGGCCACAGCGATCTCGTACCTCTACGCCAACCGCGAGCAGTGGCCGGCCGGCGCGGGCGTGGGCAAGACGCTGGTCTCGTCGAGCATGATCGACCGTGTGGCCGCCGAACTCGGCCGCGAACTGGTCGAGGTACCCGTCGGGTTCAAGTGGTTCGTCGACGGACTGGCCGACGGCAGCATCGGCTTCGGCGGCGAGGAGTCCGCGGGCGCTTCCTTCCTGCGCCGCGACGGCTCGGTGTGGACCACCGACAAGGACGGCATCATCCTGGCGCTGCTGGCGTCCGAGATCCTTGCCGTGACGGGGCGTACGCCGAGCGAGCACTACGCCGCGATGACGGAGCGGTTCGGTGAACCGGCCTACGCACGGGTCGACGCGCCCGCGACCCGGGAGGAGAAGGCGGTGCTCGGCCGGCTCTCGCCCGAGCAGGTGACCGCCGACTCGCTCGCCGGCGAGCAGATCACCGCCGTGCTGACCGAGGCGCCCGGGAACGGCGCGCCGATCGGCGGCATCAAGGTGACCACGGAGAACGCCTGGTTCGCCGCCCGCCCTTCGGGCACGGAGGACGTCTACAAGGTGTACGCCGAGTCGTTCCTCGGCCCGGACCACCTCGCCCGTGTCCAGGAGGAGGCCCGTTCGGTGGTGTCCGCGGCTCTGAACAGCTGATGTCCCTGCGGGGTCAGCCGCGTCCCTGCGGCTGATCCCCCGGGTCGATCCCCTCCGGCGCTCCGACGAGTCTGCTGCAAGCGCCGTCCCTCCACTTCGGCGGTCGGCGCCGCCTGCGATGGTCCGCCATGCCGGCAGAGCCCGGACCGGCGCCCGGCCGAGGACGCCAAGACCGGTGATTACACCGATGCCGCACGGGTGGAGACGCCGTGACAGTGGCACCGCCAGCGAATACGGCGATGCCACGCGGACCCACCGGCAGCCGCACCCGGCCCGGCGCCGGGTCCCGGAGAGGTCCGCCTGAGCGGTCGCCACGACCGAGAGGACGACTCCGTCGTGCAGCAGAGCAACCGCGCCACCCCCCACCCGCACCTCGGCCGCGCCCCGTCCGGGGCTCCCCACCAGGACGGCAGGCCCCGCTCCCGTCGGTGGACGGCCGCCCTGGCGGCCCTGGTCGCCGTAGGACTCGGCACCGCCCTGACCCCGGGCGCGCAGGCCGCCGACAATCCCTACGAACGCGGTCCCGCCCCCACCACCGCGAGCATCGAGGCATCGCGCGGGTCGTACGCCGTGTCGCAGACCACCGTGTCGTCGCTGAGCGTCAGCGGATTCGGCGGCGGCACCATCTACTACCCGACGTCCACCGCCGACGGGACGTTCGGCGCCATCGCCATCTCCCCCGGCTACACCGCAAGCCAGTCGTCCATCGCCTGGCTGGGCCCGCGCCTGGCCTCCCAGGGCTTCGTCGTCTTCACCATCGACACCCTGACGACCCTCGACCAGCCCGACAGCCGCGGCCGGCAACTCCTCGCGGCCCTCGACCACCTGACCCAGCGCAGCACCGTCCGCACCCGGATCGACAGCAGCAGACTCGGTGTCATGGGCCACTCGATGGGCGGCGGCGGCACGCTGGAGGCGGCCAAGAGCCGCCCGTCGCTTCAGGCCGCGATACCGCTCACCGGCTGGAACCTCGACAAGTCCTGGCCCGAGCTCAGGACGCCCACGCTCGTCGTGGGGGCGGACGGCGACACGATCGCACCGGTCTCCTCGCACTCCGAGCCGTTCTACACGTCCCTGCCGTCCTCGCTCGACAAGGCGTATCTGGAGCTGAACAACGCCTCCCACTTCACGCCGAACTCGTCCAACACGACGATCGCGAAGTACAGCATTTCGTGGCTCAAGCGCTTCATCGACAATGACACCCGCTTCGAGCAGTTCCTCTGCCCGCTCCCCCGTCCGAGCCTGACCATCGAGGAGTACCGCGGCAACTGCCCGCACACCTCCTGACGGACACCACCGGTGGCGGCCGCGTCCCTCGGCCGCCACCGGCCTGTGCCGCCGCACAGCCGTGGCGCGACATCCTTGGGAGCCGCCCCACGGATGGAGCCGGCCGATGCCGTCCCGGCGTACCGTTCTTGCAGCTCAGAGGGCCGAAGCGGGAGCGAGTGGCCCGCGGACTCACGGTTTCCGCCCTGGGTGACACGGCCGTAACGTGACGGTGTGACCGGAAGGACGCCCGCACGACACTCTCTGCGGCTCTACGGCCGCACCACCGAACTGGCGGCCCTGGCCGCCCTGGCGGACCGGGTCCGGTCCGGGCGAGGCGCGGCGCTGGTGCTTGCCGCGGAGCCGGGTCTCGGGCGAACCGCCCTGTTGGAGCGGGCCGTTCGCGACACCGATGCCGGGACGGTACTGCAGGTCCGGGCGGCGCGGGCCGAGCGCGACCTCTCGTACAGCGGGGTGAATTCGCTCCTGGCCGGCGCTCCCCCGCAGCTCGACCCACCGGGCGAGGTACCGCCCGCGTGCACCTCGCCCACCGGGCTCCTCGATGCCCTGCGGCGCGGCGATGCCCGTGAACCCCTCCTCGTCTGCGTCGACGACGCACATCTGTGGGACGCCGCATCGCGCGCGGCTCTGGGATACGCCGCCCGGCGCGCCGGTTCGCTGCCGGCCGTCGGGCTGCTGATGTCGGTGGCCGCACACCGGGCGGACGCCGCGGACTTCGCGGGTCTCCCGGTCGTTCGCCTCGGTCCTCTGGCGGAGGAGGCCGCGGCGACCCTGGTGGACGAGCTGGCGGAGGAACTGACCGGTGGCCCTGCCGACCCGGACGTACGGGCGTCGGTGCTGCACGAGGCGATGGGCAATCCGGCCCTGCTCTTCGCCGTCGTCCGGCGGCTGTCCGCGGCTCAGCTCGCGGGGCACGCCCCATTACCGAGGCCGCTCGCCGACGGCGCCGCGCTGGTGCATGTCGTCGGCAGCAGACTGGATGAACTGCCCTTAGCAACAAGGCAGTTGCTTCTTCTGGTCGCCGCCGCGCAGGAGCAGGATCCGGACGGTGCCGGGGCGGACGCGACACTGCTGATGCGAGCGGCCCGGGCCGCGGGCCTCGACCCCGCTGCCCTGGATGCCGCCGAGGCAGCCGGGGTGACACGCAGCGCCGGGAATCGGATCCGGTTCGACGACCCGCTGCTGCTTCGTGCCGTGCTCAGCGGTGCGGCCCTCTCCCGGCGCCGTGCCGCGCATCGCCTGCTGGCGGCCGTGCTCGGCGGCGAACGCCACCGGCTGCCGCGCCTGCTGCACCGCGCCCTGGCCGCCGACGGTCCCGACCCCGCTCTCGCCGCCTGTCTCGCGGCCGCCGCCGACTCCCCCGATGTACGGGCGACGCCCCTCGAACGGTCCGTCGCCTTCGGCCGCGCGGCCCGCCTCACGCCTCCCGGCAGTGCCCGCACGTCCCGGCTGACCGCCGCCGCCGAGCATGCGTGGTTCGCCGGAGACCCGGGCAGAGCCCGCGATCTGCTCGCGGCGGGGCGGCAGGAGTCGGCGCACGACGCCGTGCGGGGCTGCGCCGAACTGGTGCGCGGCACCCTGGCATTGCACGACGGGCCGGTGGGGGACGCGTACGAGATCCTGATGCTGGCCGCCGCGCTGCTCGGCCCGTACGACCAGGAGCGCATGCTGACGGCGAGGCTCGGCGCGACCGAGGCGGCGTGGTCGGCGGGTGACGTTCCGGCCTGCCTCGTCGCGCTGGGCGGCGCCCCTCGAACGGCGCCCGCGCCCGGCGAGGAGAGCCCCACCGGAGAGCGTGCGCACCCCGAACTGCCGGCACGGTGGCGGAACGTCCGGCAGTCTGCGGAGACCGTCCCGGACACCGCGGGCCCGGACGGTCTCGGGGCGAACCCGTCGCCGCTGTCCCGGACGTCCTCGGCCGACTCCCGCGCGGCCGCCGGCTCCTCGCCGACGGAGTTCCGCACGCCGGCAGCCTGGGCGCCCGGTGACCGTGCCGAAAGGCCCGGCGGCGACGGCGACCTGTTCCAGGACTACCGGGCGGGCATGCTGCACGCGCTCGGCGCACGCCTCGACGAGGCGCGGCGGCCGCTGCGGCGCGTACTCGACCGGGCCGCCACCGATCACGACCCGGCGCGGCTCGTACGGGCCGGTGTCGCGGCCCTCGTCCTCGGGAACATCGCCGCCGCGTGCCATGTCAACGCCCGTGCGCTGGCGGCAGCGCGGGCACGCAACCTCGTACCCCTCGTCCCGCAGATCCTCGAACACCTCGCCTACGCCGAGCTGCGGGCCGGACGGCACGCCCGCGCACGGGCCCACGCCGAGGAGGGGCTGCGCGCCGCCCACCGCACCGGCCGGCGCAACTCGGTCGCCCATCACCACGCCATCCTGGCTCTGGCCGCATCGGTCGAGGGGGACGGCGAAGCGGTCGCCGCGCATGCCGAAGCCGCCTTGGCCATCGCAGGCCCGCACGGACTCGCCCAGGCCGCCACGCTCGCCGAATGGGCTCGCGCACGGGCCGATCTGGGACGTGGCAGGGCCGCCGACGCCGCCGCCCGGCTGGGTCCGCTGGTGCGGCCGGGCCACCGGCGCGGCCACTTCGCCGTACGCATGCTCGCGGTGCCCTGCTACGTCGAGGCCGCCGTGCTCGCCGGGGAGCCGGAGGACACCGCCACGGCGGTCGAGGAGTTCGCCGTGTGGGCGGCCCAGGGAGCGGATCCGCAGGCACCCGCCCAACTCTCGCGCTGCCGCGCCCTGCTGGCTTCCGCCCAGGAGACCGAGGCGCTGTACGACCACGCCCTGGTCCGGCACGAACTGGCGGGCGGCGACTTCGAGCGGGCCCGCACCCTGCTGCTGTACGGGAAGTGGCTGCGGCGACGGCGACGGCTGCGGGAGGCCAGGGGCCGGCTCAGGGACGCGCTGTTCGCCTTCGAACGCTCCGGTGCCCTGGTCTGGGCCGAGCAGACGCGGGCGGAGCTGCGGGCGACCGGCGGCGCGGGCCCGCGGGAACAGCAGCCCGGTCCCCTGGCGTGTCTGACACCGCAGCAGCTGCGGATCGCCCGGTGCGTCGCGGACGGCGCGACCAACCGTGAGGTGGCTCTCCAGCTCTCCGTCAGCCCGCGCACGGTGGACCACCATCTGCGCAATGTCTTCGCTCTTCTCGGGGTCCGATCCCGTGTCGAGCTGTCCCGTCTCGTGGACCAGGCGGAAAAGAATCGTCCGGACCCCTAGGGACCGACCGGACGGTATGCCATTCTTCGGACTCAACGAACGTCCCGGCCACGGAGCGGTTCCGCTGCGTGTGCCGGACGGAGTCGACCTTGGCGGAGGGCCGCGATGCAGCACATCGTACGAACCCGGATCCAGGTACCCACGGCAGTTCCGGCCACGGCCGCGCGAGGCACGGTCCGGGTCCGATCGCAGGTCGACAAGGAGGCACGCGACGTGCTCCACCGCGCCGCCCGGGTGCTGCTGGACGGCCTGCCGGAACTCACCGACCAGCTGCTGGCCGCGCTGCGGGAGCAGGAGCCCGCCTACCGGGCGGCGATCGAGGCGGACGCCGCCGATGTGTGGCAGGAGACCCACCGGTCGCTGCGGCACAGTGTCCATTCGCTGCTCGATCCGCGGGAGAACCGGGAGGCGGCCCACCGCTGCTCCCGGAAGATCGGCGCGGCCCGCGCCGAACAGGGCCTGCCCCTGGACGCGTTGCTGCACGCCTTCCGGCTCGGCGGCGGCATGGTCTGGCAGGGGCTCGTCGACGAGACGACCCGTCACTGTCCCGAGGACGTCCGGCTGCTCGTGCATGTGGCGGCCGACGTCTGGAACTTCGTCGACGAGCACTGCGCCCTGGTCGCCGAGGCCTACCGGCAGGTGGAGCGCCGGCTGACCTGGCGGCGCGAGAACCGGTTGCGGGTGATGACAGCGGCGCTGCTCGACGGCACCACCCGCATCGGCGACCTGCCGGAGGTGGCCGATGCCCTCGGCCTCCCGGAGGACGGCAGGTACGCGGTCGTCCTGATCGACGGCGGGCAGAGCTCCGCCTACGCGGGGGCGCGGCCGGCGGCCCGGGCTCCCGGCAGTCGGACGGTGTGGCACACCGGCGCCGACGCGGAGCACGGGATCGTGCTGATCGGCGACGGCGGTCTCGCGCGGCTGACCGAGGACATGACCGGTCCGCCCGGCGCCCGCATCGGTATCAGTTCGGCCGTCGACGGCCTGGCCGCCGTCGGTGACGCCCGTCGTCTCGCTCAGACAGCGTTGCGCGCCTGTCCCGAGAGCGGCGGCACCGTACTGCTCGACGAACATCTGCCGGCCGCTCTCGTCGTCTCGAGCCCGGCGCTCGGCACGGCGCTCGCCGACCGAGTCCTCGGTCCCCTGCTGCGGCTCGACCCGTCCGACCGCGACCTGCTGCTGGACACACTCGCCGTCTGGCTCGACTGCGAAGGATCGGCCCAGCGCGCGGGCGCCCGGCTCTACTGCCACCGCAACACCGTGCTCAACCGGCTGCGCCGCTGCGAGCAGCTCACCGGACGGTCCCTCACCCGCCCTGCCGACGTCGTCGAGTTCACGCTGGCCCTCACGGCGCGGCGCCTGCTGCGCGACTGAGGACAGGCAGGGTCGGGGGGCGGGACCGCTGAAGGGCGCCGAAAAGGAGGCAGCGCCCCATAGGGCGTCACGAACGGCGAAACATGCCCTCGGCGTGGCGTGCCGCCCACCGGGTGAACATCGGGCCCACTCCACTCGAAGGGGTCAAGAAGCGGCTCCCGAACCGATCTCTCCAGTGGTGGGAATGCCGCATTCGTCTGACGGTAGATCATGTCGCCACTGCGGACCCCTGAGCGGACGATGTGTCAGCCTACGTAGTAGCGGCGGAAGGACCCTCTCATGCGCTCTGCCCGCATTCTGCTCGCCTCGGCCGCTGTCACGGCGGCCCTCTCGATCTCGGCGCCGTCCGCGTACGCCATGACGTTCGGCGACGACTGGGAGAAGGACAAGGGCTCCTCCTCGAGCAGCGACCACCACGACGACTCGTCCAAGCACGACGACGAGGACTCGGGCAAGCACGACAAGCCGAAGGGCGGCGTCCACACCGGCGGCGGCGCGCTCGCCACGGTGTCGAACGACGACTGGGAGAAGGACAAGGACAAGGACAAGGACAAGGACAAGGACTACGACTCCTCCTCCAAGCACGACGACGACGACTCCGGCAAGCACGACAAGCCGAAGGGCGGCGTCCACACCGGCGGCGGCGCGCTCGCCACGGTGTCGAACGACGACTGGGAGAAGGACAAGGACAAGGACAAGGACAAGGACAAGGACTACGACTCCTCCTCCAAGCACGACGACGACGACTCCGGCAAGCACGACAAGCCGAAGGGCGGCGTCCACACCGGCGGCGGCGCGCTCGCCACGGTGTCGAACGACGACTGGGAGAAGGACAAGGACAAGGGCGAGGAGAAGGACAGCGGCTACAGCAAGAGCGACGAGGACAAGTCGTGGAAGCACGACAAGCCGCAGGGTGGCGTGCACACCGGCGGTGGCGGCCTCGCGGTCTCCGGCAGTGGCGCGGCCGCGGGCACGGTTCTGCTCCTCGGTGGTCTCGGTGCCGGCGCGTACATGCTGCGTCGCCGTGGCTCGATCGGCGCCAACGCCGCCTGATGGTATGACTCGCACGTGAAGTAGCGCGCTGCCGTGGCCGGCTGGAAAGGCGGCCACGGCAGCGCCGTATCCCGTTTCACCGTCACCTCTCTCGTACCACCGTCTCCCGCATCACCCGTTCGTCTCCGTATCAGTGCGTTCAGAACGTCCGCCGCACAAGGAAAGGCGCTCCGTCATGGCCGGTCAGTTGTCCCCGGTTGAGGGTTCGTCCTGGTCCGATCGCGCGTCACGCAGCGTCGTCCGCCGGCTGATGTGGCCGGCCGCCGCGATCGGACTCGGCCTGGTCCTGATCACCGGCTCCTTCGATACCTCGGCGCAGACCACGGCCCAGGGCATCACGCAGGGCACGACGAGTGCCGTCCCGCCCGTGGTCGCACAGGCTCCCGAACAGGACGCCGCCGCGGAAGAGAAGCCGGCGATGCCACCGTCCGCGCCGACGCGGCTGTCGATCCCCGCGATCGGCGTCGACGCGCCCTTCACCGGGCTGGCCATCGGGAAGTCCGGCCAGCTCGACGCTCCCCCTGCCGCCGACGACAATCTGGTCGGCTGGTTCAAGGACGGCGTCGCCCCCGGGGCGCGCGGGACGGCGATCGTCGCCGGTCATGTGGACACCAAGACCGGCCCCGCCGTGTTCGCACAGCTCAGTTCGGTGCTCCCGGGCACGAAGATCGACATCAAACGCAAGGACGGTACGACCGCGTACTTCCTTGTCGACTCGGTGGAGAGCTTCAGCAAGGCCAACTTCCCCAACGACCGTGTCTACGCCGACGCTCCGGACGCCCAGCTGCGGCTGATCACGTGCGGCGGCGACTACGACCACAAGGCCAAGGACTACACGGAGAACGTGGTCGTCTTCGCACACCTCGACGCAGCCGCATAGGGCAGGTCGGGAGTAGGGCCTCCGGGCCCCGATCCGAAGAGAGCCAGGGGCCGCAGGACGGGCCCCGGCCCCAACCGGGTCGGGGCCTCGGTCGTGCCCGGGCGCGGCCGGTGGCATGGATATGCGTGGACAGGCAACAAGCGAAGGGAACGGGATTCGAACGCAGTCGGATGGCGGAGGGACACGTCATGAGCCAGACAGTTCTGGAAACCTTCCCCGCCGGTTCTCCCCGCGGGTCGTGGGACGCCGAGGAGTTCGCCGCCGAGCAACAGCAGCAGGGCGTCGCCGCCACCGTGGTGATGGACCTCGACACCGACTCGTTCGTCGTACGCGTCATCGACGCCGACGGCTGAGGGCTCTCTCTCATCGTCGGGCGCGACCGCGTCAGGCAGTCGCCGCTCGTCGGTTCGGCTGTGCCAGGTGGTCGCCGTTCGCCGGTTCGACTGTGTCAGGCGGTCGCCGTTCGCCGGTTCGACTGTGTCAGGCGGTCGCCGCGAAGGCATCGACGCCCGTGAGTTCGGCCGACAGGACCCACAGCCGTGCCGCTTCCTCGGGATCGGTCGCATACGCCTTGACCCCGCTGGTCATCACGGCGTCGTCCGCGGCCGGTTCGGCGACATCGCAGTCCTCGCAGTAGAGGCCGCCCATTCCGTCCAGTTGCGCAGACGTCGCCGCCCACACCTGTGTCGCGGCGCCCTGCACCGGGGTCTTGAGGCCCTCCATCGTGACATTGCCCTCGGCGTCCACCCAGCCGGCGGCGATCATCTCCTCCCGCGGGAGGTGGCGGACGAGCGCGGTCGCGATGCCTCCCGGATGCAGGGAGAACGCCCGCACTCCGGAACCCTGGCCCAGGGCGTCGAGCTGCACGGCGAACAGCACGTTGGCCGTCTTCGCCTGTCCGTACGCCTGCCACTTGTCGTAGCCGTGCTCGAACTGGACATCGTCCCAGCGGATTCCGGAGAACTGGTGGCCCCTGGAGGACACCGAGACCACGCGTCCGCCGCCCTGCGCGATGGCCGGCCACAGCCGGTTGACCAGGGCGAAGTGGCCCAGGTGATTGGTCGCGAACTGGGACTCCCAGCCCGGGCCGACACGCGTCTCGGGGGCGGCCATGATCCCGGCATTGTTGATCATCAGGTCGATGCTGCGGCCGGAGGCGACGAAACGATCGGCGAACGTCCGTACGCTCTCCAGGTCGGCGAGGTCCAGTTCGTCCACTTCCACGCCGGCGATTCCCTCGAGCGCCTCCTCGGCCCGGGCAACCCGTCGTGCCGGTACCACCGCACGGGCGCCGGCGCCGGTCAGGGCGCGCACGGTCTCCAGCCCGATTCCCGAATAGCCGCCGGTGACGACGGCGAGTCTCCCGGTGAGGTCGATGCCGGCCAGGACGTCGTCCGTGGTGCTGAGTGCTCCGAACCCCGATCCGATGCTGTGCTGTCGTGGGTCCATACTTTTCAGCCTACGCGCGGGGGCGCGAGCCCGCGCGTAGGCTGGATCGGCGCCCGGCCGGGCACACACCGCAGCCGCCGCGCCACCCTGTGTCGATGAATTGTCGACCCGCACGGTCGAGATGTCAGGATGAGGACTATGACGATCAAGGTGTACTTCGACATCAGCATCAATGACGCACCCGCCGGCCGGATCGAGTTCGATCTGTTCGACGACGTGGTGCCCAAGACCGCGGAGAACTTCCGCGCGCTCGCCACCGGCGAGAAGGGCTACGGCTACAAGGGCGCGCCCTTCCACCGGGTCATTCCTCAGTTCATGCTCCAGGGTGGCGACTTCACCGCGGGCAACGGCACGGGCGGCCGCAGCATCTACGGCGCGAAGTTCGAGGACGAGAACTTCCAGCTCAAGCACGACAGGCCGTTCCTGCTGTCGATGGCGAACTCGGGTCCGAACAGCAACGGCTCGCAGTTCTTCATCACGACGATCCCCACCCCGTGGCTGGACGGCAAGCACGTCGTGTTCGGCGAGGTCACGTCGGGCCAGGACCTCGTGACGAAGATCGAGAGCTACGGCTCGCAGAACGGGCGTACCTCCGCGAGCATCGCCATCACCGAGTCCGGGACGCTCTGACCCTTCGCCCGGCACAGGTCCAGGGCAGGGGGCGCGATGCCCCCTGCCCCCGGACCGGCACATGACACCCTCCTCACGGCCGGGCGCCGCGAGCGCCTGCGCCCTGCAACAGCCGTACCACGGAACGCTGTTGCACACGCCCGTCGATGCCGGCGGCGCAAGCCGTCTCCGCCGTACGGCAGCGGCAGCGGCAGCTCAGACCCACAGCCTGAGCAGTGCCGTCACCACGACCGCCGCGAGCAGT
The DNA here is from genome assembly GCF_036169555.1 of Streptomyces sp. NBC_00306. Lineage (GTDB taxonomy): Bacteria > Actinomycetota > Actinomycetes > Streptomycetales > Streptomycetaceae > Streptomyces > Streptomyces achmelvichensis. The sequence goes on from NZ_CP108032.1 coordinate 401,582, forward strand.
GAGACGACGAGCGGGACACGCAGCAGCCGCAGCCCGAGCGCGACACCGAGACCCGCGAGCAGCGTGAGATCCAGGTCGCGCCAGCCGGGGCCGACCGTCTCCACCAGCACGAATCCCGCCAGCAACGCGGGCGCGAGCAGCGCGATGACGGACCGCGCACGGTCGGGCAGTTCCCGGCCCCCCAGGACGACGGGGCCGACGGCCTTGAAGGCAAAGCTCACCAGGGCTGTCGCGGCTATGGCGATCCAGAGGGTGGTCATGGTCATCGCGCTGCGTCCTCCGTCTCGGCCGACTCCGTCTCGGCGGACCCGGTCTCGTCCGACCCGGTCTCGGCCTTGGCTTCCGCGCCCGCAGGCTCAGCCTCGCCTGGTGTGCCGGCCCTGCTCCCCGACGTCTTCCGCGGTACGAACAGGGCGATCAGAGCGGCCGACGCCGACCCGATCAAGGCGGGTCCTGTCGGCAGGAAGATCACCAGAACACCGGCGACGACGGCACCGAGCACGGCCGCGGCACGATTCGCGCGCTCCTTGCGCACCTCGTCGAGCAGGAGCGCGACGAAGAACGCCGGAGTGAGCACGTCCAGACCGAGCGTATGGAGGAGATCCGCGTCCGGCGCCAGCACGACACCCACGACGGTTCCGCCGATCCACGCCGGCCACTGGACCGCGGTCGCGCCGAGGAGCAGGTCACGGTCGAATCGGCCGCCGCCGCGGTGTGCGGCGACCCAGGAGCCGTCGACCACGGTCTGTCCCTCCAGCGATCGGCGCACCGGCCCGCCCCGCAGATCACCGGCCACGGCGATACCCATGGGCAGGAACCTGCTGTTGATCAGAGCCGCGGCGGCGACGGCCGTCACCACTCCGCCGCCCGCGCCCAGCGTCGCGAGCAGGGCGAACTGCGCCGAGCCCGAGAACACGATCACCGAGCACACGATCGGGGCGACCGTGCCCCAGTCCTGGGTCTGCGACAGGGCGCCGAAGCTCACGGCGAGCGCGAACGCCGCCATGGCGAGCCCTGATCCGACGGCCATGCCTTCCCTGAACCGTGCAGCGTTCATGCCTTCAGGCTAACACCCATGAGGCCCTTATGGTCGTTAGAGAGGTAGGCTGGTCCCGTGAATGAGGAAGGTCCTGCGACCACGGCCGACGTCGCGATGATCGGCGGACACCCGGTGCTCGATTTCGTCAACACCGTCGCCTGGCGCCATGACGATGCACGCCGAGCGGATCGCGTGAACGGTGCGGACGGATGGGCCCGTTGGGGTGTCGCGGCCGGGGTGCTCCGGTCCGGAGCAACCGCCGGGCAGGACGCGGACGAGCCGGCGCTGCTCGCCCTGGTCGAGCTGCGCGAGGCCCTGTGGGCCGTCCTCGACGCCCTGGTCGATGACCGGCCGCTGCCGCGGCCCGCATGGGATTCCGTACGCCGCGCCCTGGTCGAGGCCAGAGCGACGGCCGCACTGCCCCCCACCCTTCCGCTGCGCTGGCAGCCCGCCCCGCCCGGCCTCGCCGCACTCCGGGGCACGCTGGCCCTGCAAGCCGAGCAACTCCTGGCAAGCGACGACCTGCGCCGCATCCACCGCTGCGCGGGCCCCGGCTGCGGCTGGTTCTTCCTGGACCGCAGTCGCGCGGGCACACGCCGCTGGTGCAGCTCCGGCGACTGCGGGAACAGGGACCGCGCGCGCCGGCACTACGCCCGGAAGCACCCGTCGGCAGGCCCGCAGGGCAGCAAGGCGCCCTGAGACACGCGCCGACACGATCCCGCGGACCAACCAGCTTCTGCGCGATCTGTTCGACGCCGTCACCGGTGCCGCCGAAGTCCTCGGTGTCGACGCCGACTTCCGCACCCAGGCCCGGTCGGCGCGGGCCCGGCTCGCCGTGATGAAGGTCGGCGCGCACGGACAGCTCCAGGAGTGGCAACAGGACTGGGACGCCGGCGCCCCCGAGCGGCAGCACCGGCACATCTCTCATCTGTACGGGCTGCATCCGAGCAACCAGATCAGCCGCACCCGTACGCCCGAGCTGTTCGCCGCCGCCCGGACGACCCTGGTGCAGCGCGGGGACGCGGGCACGGGCTGGTCGCTCGCCTGGAAGATCAACTTCTGGGCGCGGCTCCAGGAGGGCGAGCGTTCCCATCAGTTGCTGTCCGACCTGCTCACACCCGAGCGGACCGCGCCCAACCTGTTCGATCTGCATCCGCCGTTCCAGATCGACGGCAACTTCGGTGCCACGGCCAGGATCACGGAATGGTTCGTGCAGAGCCAGCACGATGAGGTGCAGCTGCTGCCCGCACTGCCGCCGGGCCTGCCGAACGGCAGTGTCCGGGGTCTGTTGGCGCGCGGCGGCTTCGAGGTCGATGTGACCTGGGCGGGCGGCGTACTGACCGAGGCGGTGCTGCGGGCGCGGGCGAGCGGGCCCGCGCGGCTCCGTACTGCACGCGCCGTGACGGTGACGACGTCCACCGGGGTACAGGTGCCGGTCACGCGTCCGGAGTCCGGTGTCACGGCCTTCACCGCGGTGACGGGCACGCACTATCGAATCCGCCCCGCGCAGTAGGCCATCGCATCTGCTCCCGCGTGCGTCACACGGGAGCAGGTGCACGTCCGGCCCGGCGGGCTCGCGCCCTCGCTACTGCTGGTACGACTCGACCTCGTCGATCGGGCGCGCCCGGGCGTCCGCCGGGTCCTCGCCCGCCTCGACACGCGCACGGCGCTGGCGGAGCAGGTCCCAGCACTGATCGAGGCGCTGTTCCAACTGCTCCAGCCTGGCCCGCTCGGCGGCGTCCAGACCCGAGCCGGGCGCCTGGGAGCGGAGCTGGTGCTCCTCCGCGACCAGGGCGTCGATCGTCTGAAGAATGTCATCCGGCATCGTGTGCTCCTCGGAGTGACGTGTCATGGGGGAGATCGCGGTCGCCCTCTTCACGACTGTAGCCCTCCCCCGGGCACCGGACGCGGTCGGCGGCGGCCGGGCGGGAACGCACCATGAGGTCTCGCGCCGACCCCTACGGTGGCCACCGTGCACCCGACGCTCTCCACCGCACCCCGACCGGGCCCGAGCATCCGACTCCCGACGCAGTTGACCTCAAGTTTGGTTGAGGTCCTAGCTTTGTCCGTGCGCCCCGGGCCATGCCGGCCGACGGGATCCGAGCGCCGGCCCACACTCTCCGGAGGCACCGCCCATGGACATGGAAGTCACCGCGTGGACATCGCTGCACAGCGCGATGAACGCCCAGGAGGACAGGAGGCCGTTCTCCCGGGCCACCCTCCGCCGCATCGGCGCATTCGCCCGGCCCCATCGCGGCGAGGTCTACCGGTTCCTGCTGCTGAGCGTGATCACCGCCCTGCTCGCCGTCGCCACGCCGGTGCTCGCGGGGCGGGTCGTGGACGCGATCGTCAAGGGACATGACTCGGGCACGGTCACCCGCCTCGCTCTGCTGATCGCCGTCATCGCGGTCGCGGAGGCCGGGCTCGGTCTGCTCACCCGCCGTCTGTCGGCGACGCTCGGCGAGGGCCTGATCCTCGATCTGCGGACGGCGGTCTTCGACCACGTGCAGCGGATGCCGGTCGCGTTCTTCACCCGGACCCGCACCGGCGCACTCGTCAGCCGGCTCAACAACGACGTCATCGGAGCGCAGCGGGCGTTCAGCAACACGCTTTCCGGTGTGGTCTCCAACCTCGTGACCCTGTTGCTCACCCTCGCCGTGATGGTGAGCATTTCCTGGCAGATCACCCTGCTCGCGCTCGTTCTGCTGCCGGTGTTCGTCATCCCCGCCCGCCGTATGGGTGCCCGGATGGCCCGGCTCCAGCGTGAGGCCGCGCAGCACAACGCCGCCATGGGGACCCAGATGACCGAGCGTTTCTCCGCCCCCGGCGCGACGCTGGTCAAGCTGTTCGGCCGGCCCGCCGACGAGTCGGCCGAGTTCGCCGCCCGAGCCCGCCGGGTGCGGGACATCGGCATCCGTACCGCCATGGCCCAGTCCGTCTTCATCACCGCGCTCACCCTGGTGTCCGCGCTGGCGCTCGCCCTGGTCTACGGGCTCGGCGGCTACTACGCGCTCCGCGGCACTCTGGAGCCGGGCGCCGTGGTGGCCCTCGCACTGCTCCTCACCCGCCTCTACGCCCCGCTGACCGCACTGGCCGGCGCGCGGGTGGAGGTGATGAGCGCCCTGGTCAGCTTCGAGCGGGTCTTCGAGGTCCTCGATCTGAAGCCGCTGATCGCCGAGAAGCCGGACGCCCGCCGCGTACCGGACGGGCCCGTGTCGGTGGAGTTCGACGGCGTGCGCTTCGGCTACCCCTCCGCCGACAAGGTCTCTCTCGCCTCGCTCGAAGAGGTGGCCACGCTCGACTCCCGCGGTGGCACGGAGGTGCTGCACGACGTCTCGTTCCGCGCCGAACCCGGACGGATGGTCGCCCTGGTCGGCTCGTCCGGCGCGGGCAAGTCGACGATCGCTCAGCTCCTGCCGAGGCTCTACGACGCGGACGCGGGCTCGGTACGTCTGAACGGCATCGACGTGCGCGACCTGACCGCGGACTCGATCCGCGACACCATCGGCATGGTCACCCAGGACGGCCACCTCTTCCACGAGTCCGTCCGGGCCAATCTGCTGCTCGCCCGGCCGGACGCCTCCGAGGACGACATCTGGGACGCACTGCGGCGTTCGCGTCTCGACGGACTCGTGGCCTCACTGCCCGACGGTCTGGACACCGTCGTGGGCGAGCGCGGCTACCGTCTCTCCGGCGGAGAACGTCAACGGCTCACGATCGCCCGCCTTCTGCTGGCCCGTCAGCGGGTCGTCATCCTCGACGAGGCGACCGCACATCTCGACTCCACCTCGGAAGCGGCCGTCCAGGAAGCGCTGGCGGAGGCGCTGGAGGGGCGTACCGCCGTCGTGATCGCCCACCGGCTCTCCACCGTACGGGCGGCCGATCTGATCCTCGTGGTCGAGGACGGCAGGGTCGTCGAACGGGGCACCCACAGCGAGCTGCTGGCCGAGGGCGGCCGCTACGAGCAGTTGTACCGGACGCAGTTCGACCGCCCGGGCACCGCGGAGGCGCAGCCGGTCCGCTGAACCGGCGGACGCGCCGTCAGTCCTTGACGACGTTCCCGTTCTCGTCGACGACGACCGTGCTCCAGTACTTGTCCCACTTGTCGTCGACGTGCTCGGGAACCTTGCCCTTCGGGTAGCGGACGTATCCCTTGGGCGGTTCCTCGTCGTCGGGGACACAGGCGCTGCCGGTGGTGCCCCCGACGGCCTTGACCGGATACTCGCCGTTGCTGCAGATGGCGTCCTCCATCGAGCAGCCGGTGACCAGGAAGGCCGCGGCCACCCCCGCCGCGGCAAGGGAGGAGTACCGGAGTCGTCGGTGCTTCAGCATTCTCAAGAGCCTCTCTCGTCGGTCCGATCAGTCTGTCCGTGAACGCGGTGCCCTTGATGAGTACGCGTACTCAACTGCGATGGGTAGGCGACCGGGGGCCGGCCGGAACGGGCTCCCCTTCCGTCGGGTTCTGTCATTCGGTGATCTCGTCCCCTCATGTCCTTGCGGATCGACTGGCATATTCGCTTCCATGGGCGCCATGACAAGTGAAGAGTTGCCGTCCGGCAACAGATCGGCCTCCACGGGACCCCTCGACACGCAGTACGCCGTCGGCGACGTCTGGGTCGTCGTAGCCCGGGGCGAGGTCGATCTCAACAATCTCCCGCCGCTCACCGAAGCCCTCACCCAGGCAGCCGAAACGCATGCCACGGTCGTCCTCGACGCCTCCGGCATCACCTTCGCCGACTCCACGTTCCTCAACCTGCTCCTGCGCATCCACCAGGCCACCGACCTGCGCATCGCGGCGCCGGGCCCGCAACTGGAGCGCCTTCTCGACCTGACCGGCGCCGACGGGGTCCTCGATCTCCGGCCGTCGGTCGACGAGGCCACCACGCGATAAGGGGCACCCGCGCCACGCGGCCGGTGGGCCCCACGGGATTGCCCAACCAGATCTCACGGGCCTGCGGGGAGTGCGACAGTGGAAGGCGGGTAGAGGCCGCCACAGTTATGTGTGGCGTGAATGTTGTGGGACATGGTGTGGGACACAGGGGCCGTGAATGATGGATACGGGGGCCGATGGCAGTGCGACGGACGCCGTCGCCCGCAAACCCGCCGCCTGGGCCGGCGCCGCGTACGACGGCGCACCGGGCTCCATCGCAGCGGCCCGGCACTTCGCCGCCCATTTCCTGACCCGGCTCCAGGTCCGGCACGGCATCGCCGTCGCGCGTGACGCCGTCGGCGCCGTCCAGCTGGTCGTCAGCGAGCTGATCACCAACGCCTGCAAGTACGCCCCCGGCCCCTCCTCGCTGAGCCTGGAGCTCGCCGGACGGGTACTGGAGATCACCGTGTCGGACTCCAGCCCCGCGCTGCCGCTCGTGCGAGGCCCCGAACCCACCCGTGTCGGCCAGCACGGCCTCGAGATCGTCATGGCGCTGTCCGAGGGCTTCCAGGTGCAGCGGGAACCTTTCGGCAAGAGGATCAAGGTCCGGGTGCCGCTCGTGCCCGGCTCGCCCTGACCTTCCCGGGCCGCCGAGCCGAAGGAAATCCACCCAGGTCGCCGCACCCCCATATGTGTACGGGGCATGGAGATGCAGGGATCGGGCAGCCGGTCCACTATCAGGGGCAATTGGGCGTTTGTGGCGGACAAGGAGACCTGCCGTGCTGATGGCTCACCCTGCGGTTCTGAAGAACCTGATCGACCGGTACGAAACGCTGAGGACGCTGCACGCCGAGACCGGCAGCGCCCGGGTCCGGCAGCGGATGGACGACATCGCCTACACCCTGTGCGTCTCCACGGGCACCCGCGATGTGACGGCCGCGCTCATCGCGGCCCGCCGTCAACTCCCCGGCGCCTGCCCTGAGGGCGAGTCGCTCGTCGTGAGCTGATCCGCCCGCGCCCTCGTCAGAACTCGATGCTGTCCGTACCTCGGATCTCCACGTTCATGTTGCGGTCCATCATCCGCAGCGCCGCTTCGGCCAGATCGGCATGGATGTGCGCGACGGCGTCGTCCGGCACCGTCACCCGCAGATGCCGGATGTGGGCGTCCAGGGCCGAGTACAGCACGCATTGCTCGGTGACCTGACCGCACAGGACGATGTGGTCGACGCCGAGCTGGCCCAGCAGATAGGACAGCGGAGTCTCGAAGAAGATCGAGTGACGTGCTTTGACGACGAACAGCGACTCGTCATCGGGCTTCAGCGGTTCGACCAGGTCCGCGTGGGGGCCCGACAGAGCGGCTTCGAGGAGCTCGCCGTGGTGGGAGCGCCACTGCCCGAAGTTGTCGTTGACGTAGATGACCGGGACCTTGTGCTCCCGGGCGCGTTCGATCAGTCGCACCACCGCGGGGACGGCCTGCTCGGCGGACGGGATGAGCAGATCCGCGTCGCGGTGATCGTAGGTGTTGATCATGTCGATCACGATGACGGCACGGTTGCCCAGGCTCTCCGTGGTGGTCATGGTGTCCATGGTTCCACTCCCGTCATGATCATGCAGGGGCCGCGGGCGTGCTCGTCGCGGCTGCGGGAACAGGTCGAGTTATGGCTGTAGATCACCGGCAGGCACCGGTCCTGGAAGCACTGGCGCGATACCACGAGACCGATGAGCTCGCATTCACGCCACCCGGTCACAAGCAGGCCCGCGGCGCGGACCCCGAAGTGCGGCGCGTCCTCGGCGACGCGGTCTTCTTCGGCGACGTCCTGGCCATCGGCGGCCTGGACGACCGGCGGATGCGGGGCTCCGTCCTCCAGCGGGCCGAGCGGCTGATGGCCGACGCCGTGCACGCGGACCACACCTTCTTCTCCACCTGCGGCAGCTCCCTCTCGGTGAAGGCCGCCATGCTGACGGTCGCCTCGCCCCACGAGAAGCTCCTCGTCGGCCGCGACGCCCACAAATCCGTCGTCTCCGGCCTGATCCTTTGCGGTATCGAGCCCGTCTGGGTGGAGCCCCAGTGGGACCCGGTGCGACACCTCGCACACCCTCCGTCCGCGGAGGCCTTCGAGAAGGCGTTCCAGGAGCATCCCGATGCCCGCGGAGCCCTGGTCACCAGTCCCACGCCGTACGGCGCCGCGGGCGACCTGCGCGCCATCGCGGAGGTGTGTCACCGCAGGTCCCGGCCGCTCGTGGTCGACGAGGCGTGGGGAGCGCATCTTCCGTTCCACCACGACCTGCCGTCGTGGGCGATGGACGCCGGCGCGGACATCTGCGTCACCAGCATCCACAAGATGGGCAGCGGGCTGGAACAGGGCTCGGTCTTCCATCTTCAGGGCGACCTGATCGATCCGGCCGACCTCGCCTCCCGGGCCGATCTGCTGGGCACCACGAGCCCGTCGGTGCTGCTCTACGCGGGCGTAGACGGCTGGCGGCGCCAGATGGCCCTGCACGGCACGGCTCTGCTGTCGAAGGCGCTGGACCTCGCCGCCGAGGTCCGGGCGGCGATCGAACGCGTAGACGGCCTCCACGTCAACGACGAGCGCGACTTCTGCGGCCCCGGGCTGGCCGTCGAGTTCGATCCCCTGCCGGTGGTCATCGACCTCCAGGCACTGGACACCACCGGATACCGGGCCGCCGACTGGCTTCGTGAGCACCACCACCTGGACATGCATGTGGTCGATCACCGCCGCATCAGCGCCCAGCTCACCCACGCGGACGACGCATCCACCACCCGGGCCCTGTTGGACGCGCTGGCCGACCTCGTCCGGCACGCACCGGAGCTGCGGCCCGCGCCGCGCGTGGCCGTGCCCGAGCCCGGCGAGCTGCGCCTGGAGCAGGCGTGCCTGCCCCGTGACGCCTTCTTCTCCCGCACCGAGGATGTCGCCCTCGACGCGGCGGAGGGCCGGGTGGCGGCGGAGATGCTCACGCCGTACCCGCCCGGCATCCCTGCCGTACTGCCCGGCGAGCGGCTCACCCGACCCGTGCTGCGCTACCTGCGCACCGGCATCGACGCGGGCATGAACGTGCCGGACGCCGCCGACAGGCGGCTGCAGACCGTACGCGTCATGGCGGGCGACGACGCCTGACGCGAGAGCCGAACGGATGGTCGGCCCGATCACCCGGAGTGCCGGTCACGTCGCGGGGAACACGGTCGACACATCGAAGGTGGCGCCGGGCCCGGCCACGAGTCCGGGCCGACGGCGCGCAGGAGAGGAGTGGCCGTCATGGCTTCTGACGACGTGGTGGAACTGATCCTCGAGGACCACCGGAGCATGGAGGACCTGTTCCGCCGGATGCGCAGTGTGGACGAGGACCGCGCGAAGGCGCTGCGGGAGTTCTCCGCACTCCTCGTCGCGCATGCCGAGGCGGAGGAGTCCGAGGTCTACCCGGCACTGAAGCGGTACAAGGACATCGACAACGACGAGGTCGAGCACGGCTCGGAGGAGCACGACGAGGGCCATGAGGCGCTGCTGCACCTGCTGGAGGTCGAGGACACGGGCGGCGAGGAGTGGGACGAGAAGCTGGAGGAGCTGTCCGAGGCCGTCGCGCACCACCTCGACGAGGAGGAGCGCACGCTGCTGAACGACGCCCGGGAGAACGTGGCCGACGATCGCCGCACCGAACTCGGCAGGGCGTTCCTGAAGGCGAGGGCCGACCAGCTGGCGTCCGACTGCGGCGACATCGAGAACGTACGCCGTCTCGTCCGGGGCTGAGCCTCGCCCGGGGCCGGCGTCGGGCCCTTCGACGCGGGGCTGAGCCTCGTCGGGGGCCGCGGGCGGCCGCCTCGACGCGGCCGCCCCTCGGCCGCCCGTGCCGGCCTCGAGGCGCCCGCCCGGCCCCGGCTCCCCGGCGCCCGTCAGGAACCCGGCGGCAGCGCCGTGTGATCGGGGTGCCGCGGGGTCCGGCGGGCCTCCTTCATCTCGGCCTCGTACAGATGGTCACGGCCCTCGGCGAGCTGATCGCGCACCTGACGCTCGACGTCCTGGAACGGCCGGTAGTAGGTCTCGTTGTAGGCCTCGACGATCTGGAAGGTCCAGTGGCCGGGAATGACATTCCGGCCCAGGATCTCCCGCTCGACGAGATCGGCCAGGCGATCGTGGCCGGCTTCGCGCAGGAGACGGACGGCGTCGTCGAGCTGCAGGTCCGCCGAGCCGGTCAGCTGATGGAATCCGTACAGATGCCCGCGCGCCCGCTCCGTGGTCTCCAGCGCCTTCGACAAGGCACCCAGCGCCTCGACCGTCTTGTCACTCATGCCCACCGGGCGCCGGTGCGCCGCGTCGGGGCCGTCGTTCCGTTCGTCACTCACCCTTCACGTGTCCCCTGCCGCCATCGCCGTATGTTCGGCACTTCGGGTGGTCTTCGCTGCGGGCCGGGCAGCACAGGGGGTCCGAGGAGCAAGCCCACGCACCGGCCGGTCGGCGCCTGCCAAGGCCCCGGAAATATTTCTCCTACGGCAACTGGAGAATTAGCCTCCACGGCCGCAATAATTTTGGCCGCCATTTCCCGGCGACAAGCAACGTCACGAGCACTCTCGGCGCCACCGTGCTAATGTTGATCTCAGTTGCAGTTGTGGTTCCCAAAGACTTCAAGTGCCCTCAGCGGTTTTCTGAACCGGCGAGAGCACTTTTGCATTTCCGGTCCTCCGGAACGGGGCAATCATCACGGCGACTCGAGGTCCGCACAGTGCGGTCCTCTGGGCAACGCCCCGAAGGAGATATGACATGGCCAGTGGCACCGTGAAGTGGTTCAACGCGGAAAAGGGTTTCGGCTTCATCGAGCAGGACGGTGGCGGCGCTGACGTCTTCGCCCACTACTCGAACATCGCCACCCAGGGCTTCCGTGAGCTTCAGGAAGGCCAGAAGGTGAACTTCGACGTCACGCAGGGCCAGAAGGGCCCGCAGGCCGAGAACATCGTTCCCGCCTGACGCTGACACGTACGACGCAGCTGGGGCCCGCACCTTGGGGTGCGGGCCCCAGCTCGTTGCTTTTCGCAGCATCTGCACGCGGGCGCCATGCGGGGCCGATCCGGCCCCCGGCAGCCCGCAGCGGGTGAACGCGCCTCCATGGCGAAAGGCCCGACCGGGTCCGTTCAGCCCGCACTTTCCCTGCCTTCAGGCGAATTCTCGCCTCCCGCAGACAGACGAGGCAGCCGTATTCCCCCTGTTTCGCTCCATCTTTTTCCGGTCCGTTCCTGCGAATCTCCGCGCGGCATGCCGCTGCCGGAATTCCTCGATACGTACCGCATCGAGGAAGGTTCTTCATGAACCGCACGACTCGCACGAACGACCGCTACTCCCGCACCAGCGGCGGCTCCGGCAGGGGCGGCTACCGCTCCCAGACCGGCGGCCGCTCGGGTGCTCCCAACCGCTCCGGCGCCCCCAACCGCTCCGGCGGCTACGGACGTCGACCGGCCGCGCTCCAGGGCGAGTTCGCTCTCCCGGTGACGATCACCCCGGCGCTGCCCCCGGCCGCGGCCTTCTCGGACCTGGACATGCCGGCTCCCCTGATGGCCGCGCTGACCGCGGAAGGCATGAGCGTGCCGTTCCCGATCCAGGCCGCCACCCTGCCCAACTCCCTTGCCGGACGCGACGTGCTGGGCCGCGGACGCACCGGCTCCGGTAAGACCCTGGCCTTCGGCCTGGCCCTGCTGGCCCGTACCGAGGGTCAGCGCGCCGAGCCGCGGCGGCCGCTCGCTCTGGTCCTCGTCCCCACGCGTGAACTCGCGCAGCAGGTCACCGACGCGCTCACCCCCTATGCCCGGTCGCTGAAGCTGCGGCTGGCGACCGTGGTCGGCGGGATGTCGATCGGCCGTCAGGCCGGCGCGCTGCGCGGCGGTGCCGAGGTGGTCGTCGCGACCCCCGGACGTCTCAAGGACCTGATCGACCGCGGCGACTGCTCGCTGGAGCGGGTCGGCATCACCGTTCTCGACGAGGCGGACCAGATGGCCGACATGGGCTTCATGCCGCAGGTCACCGCGCTGCTCGACCAGGTGCGCCCCGAGGGCCAGCGGATGCTGTTCTCGGCCACCCTGGACCGCAATGTGGACCGTCTGGTGCGCCGCTACCTGCACGACCCGGTCGTCCACTCCGTCGACCCCTCGGCGGGCGCGGTGACGACGATGGAGCACCACGTGCTGCACGTCCACGTCACCGACAAGTACGCAACGACCACCGAGATCGCCGCGCGCGACGGCCGGGTGATCATGTTCCTGGACACCAAGCACGCGGTCGACGGGCTCACGAAGCATCTGCTGAACAGCGGTGTACGGGCGGCGGCGCTGCACGGCGGCAAGTCCCAGCCGCAACGCACGCGTACCCTCGCCCAGTTCAAGGAGGGGCACGTCACGGTGCTCGTCGCCACGAACGTGGCAGCGCGCGGTATCCACGTCGACAATCTCGACCTGGTCGTCAACGTGGACCCGCCGAGTGACCACAAGGACTACCTCCACCGCGGTGGGCGCACCGCCCGAGCGGGTGAGTCCGGCAGTGTCGTCACGCTGGTTCTGCCCAACCAGCGGCGCGACATGATGCGGCTGATGGCGGACGCCGGCATCACCCCGCAGACCGCGCAGGTCCGTTCCGGTGAGGCCGAACTGAGCCGTATCACCGGCGCGCAGGCGCCGTCGGGTGTTCCGGTCACCATCGCCGCACCGGCGGCGGAGCGTGCCAAGCGCGGTGCGTCCTCCTCCTCGCGCGGCAGGCGCAGCCGGCCCGCCCAGGCCCGCCGTGCGGGCAGCACTTCCCGCACAGCGTCCGGCAGTTCGCAGCGGCCGGTCCGCGGCGCGGCCGCCTAGGGAGTGTCCTTGCGGACACGCCCCAGGGACACGACTGCGGTTCACGAGGACCTGTCCGGTTCATGAACCACCCGTACCGGCAGGCTCCGTCGACGCGGCTTCACGTGAAGTCACCGTCTCCACGGCGCCTGCCGGTGCACAGTCGCACCCGGCCACCGGCCATCGCCCGTACCGTGTACTCCATCCCGCGGACCGCACCCCGGCCCTGCCTTCCCCTCGACCTGTGAGGCATCATGCGCTGCGTCATCGCCCGTTTCCCGTTCGACCTCTTCAAGAACGAAGTCCAGGACGCGATGAAGGGCATCAAGCCCGAACCCATCACGGGAGAGTCCGTGATCATCGGCCGACGGCACTACCCCGTCAAGCAGGTCGGTGAAGTCATCACCCGGCAGGACCGCCGCGACTTCACCGCCGCCGAAGTGACCCGGGCCCTGGTCCGCCTGGGCTTCACCTGCCGCGCCGTCCCAGTTGAGGAGCCGGCGGTCGCGCTGACTCCGGTCGAGAACGCCTCAGCGCTTCTCGGCACTCCCGCACAGTAGAATCGCTGCCCATGTCGAAGCCTGATGATCTGCTCGTCGATGTCGCCGCGATGGTGGAGTCGGAGCAAACCAATCAGATGTCCCTGACCGTGGTCGTACACGGCGCTGTCATCACCGGCCGCCTGGCCCCCGAAACCGTGTGGAGGCAACGGGTCGCCGAGGTCCTCAAGGACTCGGACCGGCTGGGACCGTTCTCCAGCATCTTCATGAAGACCGACGTCGCCGCCCACCGTCGCGAGGAGGGGCAGCCGCCGACGCATCTGCACTTCCACGTCGCCCGGATCCTCCAGGGCACGCTCGGTATCCCGGAAACCGGTGGCATGTACCGCATCGCCATCAAGGACGTCAGCGCCTGGACGGTCGGGGACTTCAGCTACTCGGACAACTGACAGCACCCCTGTGCCCGGCGGTGTCCGGGCACAGGGGCGGACCGAGGACACAGCGCACGGATCGCAGGGTTCCGCAGGGCCGGTACGGATTCGTCCGAGGGCTGCACGGCGGTGACGCAGGCAAGTCCGCTGGCCAGGGCGACGGACCCCACACGCGCCGACGAGCGTAGATGCATGCATGACGGGCACGCGGCAGACACCGCACCCTTCGAAAGGATTCCGTCATGGTTATCGCAGGCGTCATCGCCCTCTGTGTCGTGCTCGCCGTACTCGCCTTCCTCCTGCCGCGCCTCTCGCGGCACCCCGAGCGCGGTACGCAGCGTTCGCTCGGTATGGGGGCACGCGCGGGCAGCAAGGCTCCCGGCCCGCTCGGGCGGCTCTTCAGCAAGCCGTTCCACAGCAGCTCGCGGGCTGTCGGCAAGAGCGGCTCCGCCGGCCGTCGCGCGCGTCGCAAGATGCCGTTCTGACAGCGACACGACCCGGGAGACGACACAAGTGAAGTTTCTGCTGCTCGCCGGCGTGATCGTGCTGGTCGTACTCGCTTATCGCCACCGGTCCCGGCGACCCCGGAACCGTCCTGGTGGCAGTGACCGCGGACGGGACGGCTGACCGGCCCGGGCCTGTCCCGACGGCCGGCGTCCGACCGGGTCAGGCGCGCGACGCGCGCCTGCTCCCCGGCACGACGGAACCGCGGCAGGCCCACCGGTCAGGCGTCGGCCTTCGGATGGGATCCGGCAGCGGGGCGGCGCAGTTCCTCGTTGATACGCATGGCTTCTTCGAGCTGGTCCTCGAGGATGATGATGCGGCAGGCGGCCTCGACCGGCGTCCCCTGGTCCACGAGCTCGCGCGCCCGCGCGGCAATACGCAGCTGGTAGCGGGAGTACCGCCGGTGGCCGCCCTCGGAACGCAGCGGCGTGATGAGACGGGCCTCACCGATGGCCCGGAGGAAGGCGGGAGTCGTCCCGATCATTTCGGCGGCTCGGCCCATGGTGTACGCCGGATAGTCATCGTCGTCGAGACGGTCGTGCGGGCCGGGCATGTTCTCTGCGGTCACTGACACCTCATCCATTGGAACGCGTCGAGGGGCCCGGGTACCGAGTGGCACCCAGGCCCCGAGGGGTTTTCAACACCATCTGCCGGTCTGTTACAGCACCGGCTCTCTGTTTCCGCGTACCAGTCCTTCAGGACGGGTGTGCGGGGATCGCATATGCGTGACCGGGGACCACCTTCCAATCCGGGGCCTGCGGTACCCGGGCGCTTCGAAGTCCGCCCGGGGGATCCTGATGGCGTCTGCCTCCTTGCCTCTTTCTGATCCTTCTTCGGTACTGGGGTGATGCATGGCCCCTCGGGCCACCTGGTCCGGCAGTCAGCCATGGGACCCACTCCTGCGTCCGGCCCCATCACTCCACTGCCGTGCCACTCCTGCATGAGTCCTGCCGCGCGGCAGTTCGTGTCTGCCGCGCCTCACTCACTTTGTGGTCTCAGGGGAGACTGTAGTCCTCGACCAAGAGCATGTCTACCGTCGCCACGACAGTTTTCCTCATGGCCGGGAGCTCGAAGTTCTGGCGTCATCCGGTGAGGCACGTCGGGCCTGCCGACCCGTCCGCCGCCGGTCGTCACTGCCTGTCGGCGGGGACGGCGTGCGGCGCGTACGGAGGAACCGGCCGGGCGCGTCCCTGGGGCTGTCGTGTGGACCGGGCCAGGCTCGAGGAGCCTGGCCCGGTCCACACGACAGCCCCTAGATGATCACGATCAGGAGTGCCGTGATGATCGTGGCGACAGCGACCGCGGTCATCAGCGCCCAGGTGCCGGGAACGTCCTGCCTGCTCGTGTGCATCCTCGTATCCATGACGACCGGGTACCCGCGATGCCCTCGCTCATCCCGGCGCCGGGCCCGCTCGGCGTGCACAGTGGAGACATGAACGCAGACGACACGAGCATGCTGGGCCGCTCCCGCGTGGCCACCCGGCTGCCCGCCCAGGATCTGGACCGAGCGCGGCTGTTCTACGCGCAGAAGCTCGGCCTGGAGCCGGTCGACGAGCGTCCGGGCGGGCTGCTGTACCGGTGCGGGGGCGTCGATTTCGCCCTGTTCCTCTCCGCCGGCGGGTCGCCGGGGACCTTCACGCAGATGGGCTGGGAGGTCGAGGACATCGAGTCCGTCGTCGCCGAACTGCAGCGGCGCGGCGTGGTGTTCGAAGAGGTCGATCTGCCCGGGCTGCGCACGCGGGGCGCCATCGCCGACATCGACGGGAACTACCCGAGCAAGGGGGCGCGCGGCGAACGGGGCGCGTGGTTCCGCGACAGCGAGGGGAACATGCTGGGCATCGGGCAGTTGGTCACCTGACGCCGCGCGCACGGCAGCGGGCCGGGTCGCCGCGGGACGGCCTCCGGTCCCGCAGCTGACCGGCTCCCTCAGGTTCGCACGCGCAGGGAGGCCGTGTGCTCCCGCACCTGCTCGGGCGTCAGATAGGCATCCGTGTGCTCGAAGTCCCGCAGGGTGGACGGGCCGCGCATCAGGAAGCCGGTACGAACGAAGTCGTCGCCGGCGACGGCGTTGAGCATCCAGTTCGTCAGCACACGCGTCTTGGCGACATGCGTCCTCAAGGCCGACCAGTGATAGCCGCGCGCCACGAGCTGCGCGGGCAGTCCGCGCAGCTCGATGCCGAGCGGCTTGGAGACGGCGTCCTTGCCACCGAGATCGACGACGAGGCCCAGGTCCTTGTGCGCGTACGGCTCCAGCGGCCGGCCCTGGAGCTGGGCGATGACGTTGTCGGCGACCTTGCGGCCCTGCCGCAGGGCGTGTTGGGCGGTGGGCGGGCAGATCGCGTCGTCGCCCTTGGCGAGGTCCGGCACCGCGGCGGCGTCGCCGAGCGCGAAGACACCGTCGGCCCCGGGGACGGTCATGTCGGGGCGCACCACCAGCCGTCCGCGGGCGGTCTCCGCGTTCAGCGTGCCGACGAGCGGGCTGGCGGCGACGCCGGCCGTCCAGATGAGCGTGCGGCAGGGCAGTACGCGTCCGTCGGTGAGCGTCACCTTCTCCGGACCGACGTCGGCGACCGACACCCCGAGGGACACCTCGATACCGCGCTTGCGCAGGATCTCCAACGCCGCGAGGCCCAGCTTGTCGCCGAGTTCGGGCATCAGCTTGGGGGCGATGTCGATCAGATGCCACTTGATCTGTTCGGGGTTCAGGCGCGGATACCGCTTCACGGCGTTCTGGGTGAGCCGCTGCAGGCACGCGGCCGTCTCGGTCCCGGCGTAACCGCCGCCCACGACGACGAACTGGAGGCGGGAGGCGCGCTCCGCCTCGTCGTGGCTGGCGTCGGCGAGGTCGAGCTGGGCGATCACATGGTCGCGGATGTAGGTGGCTTCGGCGAGCGTCTTCATCCCTCGTCCGTGCTCCACGAGTCCGGGGATGTCGAACGTCCGGGTGATGCTGCCGGGAGCCAGCACGAGGTGGTCGTACGGCTGATTCACGATCTCGTCCGTGATCTTGCGGATCACACAGATCTTTGCCTTGGTGTCCACACCGATCGCGCCGCCGGGAATGATCTGCGTGCGGTGCTTGGCGCTGCGGCGCAGGGAGACGGCGACCGACTGGGGCGTCAGCACACCCGCGGCCACCTGGGGCAGCAGCGGAAGGTAGAGCTGGTAGGAGAACGGCGTGACCAGGGAGATCTCGACGTCCGTACGGGAGAGCTTGCGCTCCAACCGGCGTACGCAATCGATGCCGGCGAAGCCGGCCCCCACCACAAGAATCCGCGATCGTGCCACGATGCCCGTCCTTTCTCCGCCCGGCAGGTCTTCTCGTCGGCTGCCCAGCCTCGGCGGTCTTGCACACCCCATCCTTCCGGCGCCTGGGACACCCGCAAGTCTTCGGCCGCCACCACGTCGGTCGACGCGGCGCCCGGGCCGACGGAATGAGGGGTCGACGGCATACAAGGCGGACGGGATACAGACGGACGGGATGCGGGGCTGCGAACCGGACGGATGCAGCCCCGCGGCGAGAGGTGCCGTTCAGCCCCGGACGATGTTCTGCGCCTGCGGACCCTTCTGGCCCTGACCGATGTCGAAGGTGACGTGCTCGCCCTCGGTCAGTTCGCGGTAGCCGTTGCCCTGGATCTCGGAGTAGTGCGCGAAGACGTCCGGTCCACCACCCTCCTGGGAGATGAAGCCGAAGCCCTTCTCGGAGTTGAACCACTTCACTGTGCCACTGGCCATGCTGGTGTGTGTCCTTCTGTGTCCATGCCCGAGGCGGACCGGGTCCCGGACCGCCTCAGCTCCTTCGGGGGAGCCGAGAACAGCCATACCCCTGGGCGGTTGCAGTCATGTCATCCTTCTGCGGCCGGCGCCCCGAGCCCACGGACGGACCCGCGTCGCGCGGATCCGGGCGTCCGGCTGTCCGGGTGGATACTTGAGGGGTGAACATCCCCGTGCCCCGGGTCTCCGGCCTGCGCGAGCGCCTGGGCAGCAGCCTGTTCACCCGCGTCGCAGGCCCCGCGGGTCCCGACAACCGTGCGCGTATCCACGGCACGCCGGGACCCCGCTGGTTCGGTCCTGAGCGGCCCATCCGGACCGTCCACGGGGACGCGTCGATGTTCATCGGCGGGCTCAGGGCGCTGCTGCTCCAGTCCCTGCATCCGCTGGCCATGGCCGCGGTGGCGGCCCACTCCGGCTACCGCGGCGATCCCTGGGGCCGGCTCCAGCGCACCAGCACCTTCCTGGCGGTGACGACCTACGGCACGGCCGACGACGCCCAGAGCGCTGTGGACCGCGTACGGGCGGTGCACAGCCGCGTGACGGGGACGACGGCCGCCGGTGAGCCGTACCGCGCCGCCGATCCGCATCTGCTCGCCTGGGTGCATGTCGCCGAGGTCGACAGTTTCCTGCGTGCCCATCAGCGGTACGGGCGACGGCCCCTGGACGGAACGGGGTGCGACGCCTACGTGGCCGACGCCGCACGCGTGGCCCGGGCACTCGGCATCCCCGACCCACCGCTCGACCGTGCCGGTCTCGCCGAACAACTGGCCGCGTACCGGCCGGAACTCCGTGCGACCCAAGAGGCCCGCGAGGCCGCCCGGTTCGTCCTGCGGCACCCGCCCCTGCCGTGGGTCGCCCGCGGTCCGTACGCCGTCCTGGCCGCCAACGCGGTCTCCACCCTTCCCCCGTGGGCGCGCGAGCTGCTGGGACTCCCCCATCTGCCCAACATCGAGACAGCCTTCGTCCGGCCCGCCGGACACGCTCTCACCTCGACCATACGATGGGCGATGAAGCCACCCGCGCGACCGGCCGTCCGGCCGCCTCGGGAATCGGCTGCCACTCCCAACTCACCCGTCCCGCCTGCTCGTTGACGCTCTGGCCGCCCCGACCGTACGTCCCTACACTGCCAGTCCCAATGCGGCACGATTGCGACTACGGGGGTAGGGCGTGAGCTACGAGAGACTGCCGCTCGAATACCGGATGAGCTCCGGACGTCTGCGCTTGTTGATCACCATGATCCTGCTCGCGACACCGGCGGCGCTCCTGCCCGTGCTGACCATCGAGGAGATACCGACGGGCATCAGGACCGTCGTCTCGCTGGCCGTCGTGGCGCTGTTCGGCTGGCTGGTGTACGGCTCCCGGCGCTGTGCCACGACGGCCGACATCAAGGCCATCGGGGTCCGGGGATTCTTCCGACGCCGAAGGGTGGCCTGGGAGGACGTCCAGGACATCCGCGCCGAGCTCAATCCTGCCGCGGCCTTGCAGAGCGCCGCTCCGACCTACATCACCTTCGTCTACGGACGGGACGGCAGAAAACTCCAGCTTCCCTACGTCGACGACCAGCACGTGTCCATGGAGCGGGAGATGGCACTGCTGCTCGACATCTGGACGGAACTGCGCGGGGACGACTGGGCACCCGACGCACGGGCCGCCGTTCTCATCGACCGCAGAAACGCCCGGCAGGCCGCGCTCCTGTCCGGTATGTCGTGGGCCATGCTCGGATTCCTGCCGCTCATCGCCATCATGCTGGTGCCCCTCTTCACGGACCTGCCGGAAGGGCTGGAATCACTGCTGAGCCCATGGGCGGTCATGGGTGTCGGCCTGCCGTTGATCTTCGTCCTGACGGCGCTCGCGTCGTATCGCCGCAGCCTGCGGAACCTCTGAGTCCGCAGGCGCGGTCGGACTGTCGGTGCTCGGTACTCGGTGCGGGCCGGGCTCACCTGGCCGGGCCCGCATGTCGGCCGTGCCCGGCCCCGGGGCTTTCAGGAGCGGTACACGCGCAGCCGCCGTACCTCGTACGACAGGGACGTCCGGCCCGGTTCCGGCGCGGGGTGGTAGGTGCCGTCAGCGACGGAGAGGTTCACGATGAGATACGCGCGCCAGTCACGGTCGAGGCCGGCGTCGTCGGTGAAGGCCCGGACGCCGTTGACCCACCAGACGACGGACCGGGCGCCGAGCTCGACGCGGAGGTTCACCCATGCGCCGGGACGGATGGCGGGATCCCGGTGGTAATGGCCCGCGCCGCTCATGTGGTTGGAGAGTTCCAGCAGGTCGGGGTTGTCGGGGTGGTACTCGAAGGCGTCGATCTCGTTGCCGCCCTCCCACCAGGTCCAGATCGCGGGCCACGCACCCACCTCACGGGGCAGGCGTACCCGGGCTTCGAGCACATCCCCCGTACGCACCATGAAGTCGTCGCGGCTGCCCTCGGTGGTGAGCAGTCCCGCGTACCACGTCCCGTCGGGGGCCGGCGTGGCGCGGAACACGCCGCGGCGCGAGTAGGCGGGGTCCGACACCAGGTGGTCGAGTTTGTGATCACCGGGGTTGGTGGGGCCGCCGTTCGGATAGGCCCAGGAGCGGCCCGCGACCCACTGGTCCGTCGACGAGAAGTCGGCGGTGAACACCAGCCGGCCACGCGGTCGTCGCGGGCCGGGGATTGCCCCGGTGAGCCGCTGCCTGATCCGGCCGAACACCGACAACGCCTGGTCAGTCATGCTGCCTCATTCCCGACAGCAACAGCGCATGCCGGGTGCTCACGCCGAGGATGCTGTCCGCCACCTCGTTCAACGAGCGAGGGGGCGTCCTGACGCGGCCGGTCCGCCGACTCCGGTCACGGTCCTCGGCAGATCCCGACCTCGTGCCGTGACTCGGGTTCGGCGCGGAGTGCACCGGCGAAGCATCAGGTACCGGCGGTCCAGCGCTGGTCGCTGTTCCCGTCCGCCGGGTCGAAGCCGAGTGAACTGCCCTCCGAATCGCCCGACGGTTCGAGCGCGAAGTCCAGGGCGATGTACGGCCGTACGGCTCCGGAGGCGTCGACGGTGAACCGGAGGTTCATGCCGTTCCTGCCGTCGGCGGACGAACAGGACCAGATGCCCACGCCGCGGTCGGTGTCGCCGCGCGAGTCCAGGCAGAAGTCGGGGTCGGCGTTGCTGCGCAGCAGGCCACCCGGTTCCAGACTCCACCGCTGGGTCTCGGCGCCGTTGCAGCGGACCGTGATGACATCGGTCCGGTTCTCCATCACACCGTCCTCGATGTCCAGGCAGAGCCCCGAACCGGCGTTGACGACGCGGGTGTAGCCGCCGCCCGGCACAATCGGCGCGGGTGGGGGCGGAACAGCCTTGGAGGGCGTGGGCGCCGGGGACTCAGGAGCGGACGCCGTGGGGGTCGGCCGGGGCTCGGGCGTCTTCGACGCCTCCCGGGTGGGGCTCGGTGACGGAGACGGAGACGGTGCGGGCGAGGGCGCTGACGCGGGGGGCCAGGCGGGCTGCGGCGGCTGTGTCGGACGGTCGCGCGCCACGGGTCCCGCGGTGTCCCCGGACGTGGTCGCCAGCACGGTGCCGGCGATCACCGCGGCCGCCACCGCCACGGCGGCCAGAACGACGGGCCGGGTCCGCAGCCGCGCGCCCCGCCTGGGCTCCGAGGCGGCAGGCGCCGACCGGTGGCTCGCGGCCGGCGACCGCTCCGGCTGGGCGGGCACGGCGTCGAGCAGGGCACGCGCGGGGCGGCGGGCCGCGTACACCGCCCCACCCCACTGGAGCAGTCCTTCGGCGAACACACCACGGGGGTTGGCGGTCATACGGGCGAGGGTCGCCATCAGCCGGGTGCAGCCGGTGCATTCGGCCAGGTGGTTCGTCAGGTCGTCGCTGCGCCGCCGGTCCCCCGGCCGCACCGAGGCCTCGATGATGCGCTGGAAGCCGGCGCACCTCTTGTCGTCGGCCCGCACGAGGTAGGCCTTGATGTAGGCCTGGCGCATGGCGTCCTGCGCCTTGGTCCGCTGCTCGGACACGATGGCGGGCCGGACGCCGAGGTAGGTCGCCGCGGTGTCGTCCGGTTCGCGGTCGACCACGGAGTACCAGAGGATGCCCCGCGTCAGCTCGGGCAGCCCGTAGAAGCCGGCGAGCATCGCGGAGGACTTCTCGAACGGGGGGCGCCGGGACTCCGGCAGACTCCACTCGGCGCGATCGGCCGACTCGTCGGCCCATGCGGCGAAGTCCGGTTCGAGCCGGTCGCGGCGGTTGCCCTCGGCCCAGGTCAGGCCCACTCGCTGAACGAGCATCAGCAGGTGGTGGCGCCAGTTCCCACGCGGTTCGATGCCGCGGATCGCCTCCTGAGCCGCGAGATCGAAGGCCTGGACGGCCAGTTGATTGCCGGCGACCTGGTCTCGCCCGCAGAGCCGGGCATAGGAGAGCACGGCCGGAAGGTGGCGGCGCTTGAGTTCCTGGGTGGCAGGAAAGGCGGGCGGGGCGCCGGCGCGTATGCGTTCGGTCAGTTCCGCGTCCGACAGGGCGGCGTAGTCCGGCATGTGGTCGGCGGGGTCGGGCCCGACCTGGTGGAGCTCTGGCACCCTGTTGACTCCTCGTTCAGTACGCACCACCGACTGGTCCGCCGTCACGGAGAAAACGCATCGGTGTTACCTGCGGGAAACAAGAGCCCATAGTGATGCAGGCGGATCAGCAGGGAAAGATGTTTCCCTGGGTAAGTCCTACGAACAGAGCGCCGGGCGGCGACAGCGCGCCCACGGCCGGGCGGCCGGCGGGTGCCCATAGCCCTGTATGCCCCTGCCGGGGTGCGCGGTCATGGAGTGCGACGCGGGGCGAGGACGCAGAACTCGTTGCCCTCCGGGTCCGCCATGACGACCCACGGCACGTCTCCCTGGCCCACGTCGGCATGGCGCGCCCCGAGTGCCAGCAGTCGCGCGACCTCGGCGTCCTGGTCGTCCGGCCGGAGGTCGAGATGCAGCCGGTTCTTCCCCGCCTTCGGTTCTCGCACGGGCTCGAAGATCAGTCCGGGCAGACGGTCCGGCGCCGGGCGGATCTCGAACTCGTCGTGCGTGTCGTTGAGCACGACCCATCCCAGCGCGCCGGCCCACCAGTTCCCCAGCGCTACCGGGTCGACGGCTTCCACCACCAGCTGTTCCCACTCCAAGGACATGCCGCGGAGCGTAGTGGCCGCGCGGAGCGCCGTGCCGCGGGCGCGCACGGCAGGAGCAGGAAACCTCAGGACATGGAATTCCGTCCACGGGAAACACGATGGCCAACTGGTCGCAGCCACAAGGCAATCGGCCTTCCGAACCGAGGAGGCACCATGCCGCTCACCTTCCGCAAGAGTTTCAGGATCCTGCCGGGCGTGACGCTGAACATCAACCGCAAGTCCTGGTCGATCACCACGGGCGGCAAGAACGGCCCGCGCCACACCCGCAGCAGCACCGGTCGTCGTACGACGTCCATGAACCTGCCGGGCCCCTTCGGGTGGCGCAAGACGACCGGAGGCTCCGGCCGGCACTGACCGGCAGCACCGGGCCCACGGCCCGCGATCGGGGCAGGGTTCCGCACCGGATCCGGTGCGGAACCCTGCCCCGATCGCTGCGCCCTGCCGTCGCCGCGATCGCTGTGCCCTACCGCGTGCCGCCGTGGCGGGCCTGCGGGCGTCCGCCGTTCCAGAAGTCCCGCAGGGCCGCGACGAGTTCACCGGGCGCCTCCTCGGCGATGTGATGGCCGGACGTGATGGGGGCACCCTCCAGCCCGGCACCCGCCCACTCGTGCCACACGGAGAGCACATCGCCGTACAGATCGGCCATGTCGTCGCCCGTGGCCCAGAGCACCTGGAGCGGGCAGCGGATGCGCCGGCCCGCGCGCCGGTCCTCCTCGTCGTGGCGCCGGTCCACGCCCAGGCCCGCGCGGTAGTCCTCGCACATGGCGTGCACCGTGGCCGGGTCGTGGATCGCACGCCGGTAGTCCTCGTAGGCCTCCGCCCCCATCGTCTGCGGATCGGCCCGGTACCAGGCGTCGGGATCGGCGTTGATGATCCGTTCGGCGGGCTTGTCGGTCTGCCCGAGGAAGAACCAGTGCCACCAGCTCGCCGCGAAGCGGGCGTCGCAGCGGTTCAGCGCCTCCCCGATCGGGACGGCGTCCAGCACCGTCAGCGAGCGGACCGCCTCGGGGTGGTCCAGCGCGAGGCGAGTGGCGACGTAGGCCCCACGGTCGTGACCGACGACGGCGAACTGATCGTGACCGAGCGAGCGCATGAGTGTCAGACAGTCACCCGCCATGGCCCGCTTCGCGTACGGCAGATGCTCCGCGTCCGTGACCGGCTTCGAGGACCCGCCGTAGCCCCGCAGGTCCGGGCAGACGACCGTATGGCCCGCCGCTGTCAGCAGCGGGGCGACCCGGTGCCATGTGGCGTGCGTCCGCGGATGGCCGTGCAGCAGCAGGACGGCCGGGCCGGCACCGCCGTGGCGCACGCGCAGCCGGGCGCCCTCTCCCTCGCGGTCCGCCAGTGTGAACCCTTCGAACACGGTCTACGCCCCTCCGTCGCCGCCGGTGTCCCCGACCGTGTGTCCGGGGCGACGGCGGCCATGCCGAACGGGCGGGCCGGTGCCGGGTATGACGGGGCTCAGCGCCGTCGGACTACGCCCCGCACGAAAGCGGCCTGGCCCGCGTGCTGAAGGTCGTCGGCGATGACGCTGACCAGGCGGACCCCCAGCGTGACCGGCGGGTTCCAGGCCTCGTCCACCACGCGGTCGAACGCCTCGTCGTCGAGCCCCTTGACGTAGGCCAGCGTCTGCTCGACGACGGCGTCGTGGTACCCGAGCAGCAGGTCGGGAGAGTCCACGCGGACGGCCGCCACCTGCTTGCTGCTGTGGCCGTACCCTGTCGCGCCCGGGCCGAAGGGCAGCTCGAACCGGTCCGCCCATCCCGTGTGCCACACCTGTTCGAGGCCGGCGGCTTCGGCGACATGGTCGTCCTGAACGCGTGTCAGGTGCCACACCAGCCAGGCGATGGAATTCGCATCCTGGTCGATCCGTGCGTTGAGCTGCTCGGCGGACAGACCGTCCACCGCTCCGTGCACCGTCTCCTGGATCCGTCCGAAGGCGTCCACCAGCGCGTCGACACTGTTCATGTCCTGCTCCCCGGCCGCGTCCGCCCCGGCGGGGCCCGCCGGGGACAGCACCAATCTACGTTTCGGGCCGGGTCGGCGCGAAAGGCCCGGTGCGGGGGCTCTGCCCGCTCGTGACCGCGGGGCCGGGCCGGGCGTGACATGCGGTGGACGCCGAGCGATGTTGAGATGGATGAGTGGCTCCGCACGTGCGCGACCAGCCGTCACGCGCGCGCAGGGCCCCTGACCCGGCAGCGAGGGATCCTGGTGCCTTCCGTCAGTCATGGACCCGAGATCGGACCTCCGCACAGCGAGGACGACCTGGACAAACTGCTGCTCAGGACCGCGCAGGGCGACGAGGACGCCTTCACGGGTGTGTACGACGCGGCCAGCGGCCCTGTCCTGGGGCTGGTGCGCCGCATTCTGCGCGACACGGCGCAGTCCGAGGAAGTGGCCCAGGACGTATTGGTCGAGGTGTGGGTCACGGCGGGTCGCTTCCGGCCCGAGGAGGGCAGCGCAAAGACATGGATCATGACACTCGCCCATCACCGGGCGGTGGACCGGATCCGGTCCGCCGAGGCCAGGAGCGAGCGCGAGCAGAAGGCCGCGCTGCTGGAGCGGACCCGGCCGTTCGACGAGGTGACCGAGCGTGTCGAGACACAGCTGGAGTGGCAGCAGGTCCGCCGGTGCGTAGGCCTGCTCACGGACATGCAACGACAGGCGGTGACACTCGCCTACTACCAGGGACTGACCCACAAGGAAGTGGCGGAAGCGCTGTCCCTCCCGCTGGGCACCGTCAAGACACGTCTCCGCGACGGGCTGATCCGCCTCCGGGACTGCCTCGGGGTGTCGAGATGACCGGCGCTGATCTGCACATGGCTTCCGGTGCCTACGTCGTGCACGCGCTTTCCCCCGACGAGCGCAGGGCTTTCGAGGCCCATGTGGCGGCCTGCGAGGCGTGCCGGGAGGAGGTCGCCGAACTGAAGGCGACGGCGGCACGCCTCGGGTCGGCGCTGGCCGTCACCCCTCCGGCCGAGATGCTTGAGCGGGTCATGCGCCGGGTGGCAGGCACCCGTCAGGAGGGCCTGCTCCCCCCGGTCTTGCGCGTCAGGCGGACCGTGCAGGTGTCCCGGCTCGTTCTCGCGGCGTGCCTGGCACTCGCTGTGGCAGGCGGCGGGATCGCCCTGTGGCAGTACCAGGAGGCCGAGGACGCCAGGGCGTCGGTCAGCCGGACCGAGCAGCGGGAAGCGGGCGTGGCGGATGTGCTCGCGGCACCCGACGTCAGACTCCAGACGCGGGAATGGGACGACGGGTCCACGGGAACGGTCGCGTACGCACCCAGCAAGGACCGCGCGGCTCTGATCGTGGCGGGTCTGTCCGAGCTGCCCGCCAGCAAGGTGTACGAGGCATGGTTCGCCGGTACGGGAGCCACGAGGTCGGCCGGGCTGATCGGCGGTACCGAGGGGCAGCAACTGGTGCTGCTCGACGGGCCGGTGGCCGGGGCGACGGCCGTGGCGATCACCGTCGAGCCGGCCGGCGGCTCTCCGCAGCCCACTTCCGCGCCTCTCGGAGTCATCAAGGTGCCGACAGCCTGATAGGCGGTCCACATGTTCGGGCGGCTGTCCGGAGCCGCTCGGGCACGGACGTCCAAGGCTCGTGCTCAGGCGACTGACCGCGCCAGTCGCCGCCCATGGAGTAGCCCGCACCCGAACGGGTGCATCCAAGAACACCTCCGCGCGGGAATCCCTCTCAAGCGGAGAGGGCGGCATGCGGGGTGTCGTGCGGAATTCGGCGCCACGGTTGCTCTGATGGTCCCGTTGGCCGACACCGCGGGCGGTCGTGCGGGGAGTCGTGCAGGGAGACGTCAGCGAAGGAGCCGGCTTGAGCGTGCGGGAGACGGATGCCGATGTCGTGATCATCGGTGGTGGCGCCTCGGGCCTGTCGCTGGCCCATGCCCTCGCGACCTCGGACGATACGGGTCGCCACACCGGCGGCTCGGACCGGTTGTCCGTCGCGCTCGTCGAGGCACCCGAGGGCCCGTCGCGCCCCGCGGAGCGGACGTGGTGCTTCTGGGAGGAGGCGGCCGGTGAATTCGACGCCGCGGTGACCGCGTCGTGGCGCCGGATCCGCGTGCACGGATCCGACGGGCAGGTGTTCGGCGGCGACCTCGGGCCCCTGCGCTACAAGATGATCCGGTCCGCCGGCTTCGAACGTCTCGTGCACACACGGCTCTCCGAACTGGATCACGTCCGCCTCCTGCGGGCCACCGCACACGAGGTGCGTGCCACTGCGGACGGCACCGAGGTGCGGTGCACCACCGCCGACGGACTGCCGGCGCGCGTGCGGGGCCGCATCGTCTACGACTCCCGGCCTCTTCCCTCGCTGCCGCCGGCACGCACCACCCTGCTCCAGCATTTCCGCGGCTGGTTCGTGCGGACCCGGCAGCCGGTGTTCGACCCCGAGGTCGCCGACCTGATGGACTTCCGCGTGCCCCAGCCACCCCATGGGCTCGCGTTCGGCTATGTGCTGCCGCTCGGACCCCGCGACGCCCTGGTGGAGTACACCCGGTTCTCGCGCGCCCCGCTGTCGCGGGAGTCGTACGACCGGGCTCTGCGGCACTACACGGCCGACGTGCTCGAGCTCGGCGAGTTGGAGATCAGGGACGCCGAACAAGGGGTGATTCCGATGACCGACGCCCACTTCCCCCGACGGGCCGGGGCCGGTGTCTTCCGTATCGGAGCCGCCTCCGGCGCCACCCGGCCGGCGACCGGTTACACCTTCTCCGCCGCGCGACGGCAGACACGGGGCATCGCGGCCGCGCTGCGCGCGGGACGGGGAGACGCCGTGCCCGCACCGTGGTCCCGCAGGGCGATGGCCATGGACGCGGTGATGCTCCGAGCCCTCGACACCGGCCGTGTGGAGGGACCGCAGTTCTTCTCCACGCTCTTTCGCCGCACACCACCGGAACGGCTGCTGCGCTTCCTCGACGGCCGTACCGGCCTCTTCGAGGATCTCCGGATCGGCTTCGCCGTACCCATGTGGCCCATGCTGCGCACCGCACTGGAGCTGCCGTTCCTCCCCCGCCGGCCCGCCGGCGCCTCCCGGACGGCCGTCGCTCAGGCACCGGTCACCGGCGTGCTTCTCCCCCATGACCCTCCTCCCCCGTGAAATGAGCAGCTGATGACCCTTCTGCGGGACCGGGATCTCACCCGGGCCTTCGACCATGCCGCGGCCGGCTACGACCGCCTCGTCTCGATGAACCCGGGCTACCACGCCGACCTCAGGCGCTCCGCACGCCGCCTGCGCCTGCCCGACCGCGGCGAGGGCCTGCGGGTGCTCGACATCGGCTGCGGCACCGGCGCGTCGACCGCGGCGCTCCTTCGGGTGGCGCCGGGGGCCGAGATCACGGCCGTCGACGCCTCCGCGGGGATGCTGGAACGAGCGGCCGCGAAGTCGTGGGCCGGGCACGTGCGATGGGTGCACGCACCGGTGGAAGAGGTCGCGCGTGCGGGAGTCCAGGGGCCGTTCGACGCCGTCTTCGCGGCCTACCTCTTCCGCAACGTGGCGCGCCCGGACGCCGTACTGGACAGGGTGCACGCCCTGCTGAGGCCGGGCGGACGGCTGGCGGTGCACGAATACAGCCTCAGCGGCTCCCCGGTGCACCACGCCCTGTGGTCGGCGGTGTGCCGCGGCGTCATCGTTCCCGCGGGCACCCTCATGGGCGACCGCGATCTCTACCGCTACCTGTGGCGGAGCGTGCTCGCCTTCGACCGGGCACCGGAGTTCGTCGACCGGCTGGTCCGCGGGGGCTTCCACGAGGCGCGGGCCCTCCCGATGCCGGGCTGGCAGACCGGGATCCTCCAGACGTTCCTCGCCCGGCGGGGCGCACCGGGTGAGCGGCGGTCCACGTCGTGAGCGCGGCGGACGTCCGTCCCGCCCGCCGGGGCAGGGACCGCAGGGCGCACATCCTCATGCCCGCCCGGGGCCGGGAGCGATGCGCGGGGGACGCGCCACGCACGGCGGTGGTCGGGGGTGGCATCGCGGGCCTCGCGGCCGCGACCGCTCTCGCCGAGCGCGGGGTGCGGGTGACCCTGTTCGAGCGGGAGGCCGTTCTGGGCGGACGGCTCGCGGGGTGGCCGGTGGAACTGGCCGACGGGTCCACGGCGACGATGAGCCGCGGCTTCCATGCCTTCTTCCGTCAGTACTACAACCTGCGCGGACTGTTGCGGCGTGCGGACCCCGGGCTCTCGGAACTCACGCCCCTGCCGGACTATCCGCTGCGCCACCGCAGCGGGACCACCGACAGCTTCGCGCGGGTGCCCCGCACCCCGCCGTGGAGCGCACTGGGTTTCGTCGCCCTGAGTCCGACCTTCGGCTGGCGGGATCTGGCCGGCATGGACCCGGTCGCGGCCCTGCCCCTGCTGGATGTGCGGGTTCCGGAGGTCTATGAGCGCTACGACGACGTCAGCGCATCGGACTTCCTCGGCTCCATCCGGTTCCCCGAGGCCGCGCGCCATCTGGCGTTCGAGGTCTTCTCACGGAGTTTCTTCGCCGATCCCCGCGAACTCTCCGCGGCGGAGCTGCTGGTGATGTTCCACATCTACTTCCTCGGATCCGCGGAGGGGTTGCTCTTCGACGTCCCCCGGGAACCGTTCCCGCAGGCGCTGTGGAACCCCCTGGAGCGCTATCTGCGGAGTCTCGGGGCCGAGGTCCGGACGGGCACGGCCGTGACGTCGCTGCGACCGGACACCGGTGACACCTTCCTCCTCGACACCGACGGGCCCGTCGAACGGTACGACGCCGTCGTCCTCGCGCTGGACGTGCGCGGTCTGCGGACGGTCGTCTCCGACTCGCCGCACCTGGGCGACGCCGTCTGGCGCGAGAACGTCGAACGGCTGCGCTGTGCCCCGCCGTTCGTGGTCTCGCGCCTCTGGCTCGACCGGCCCGTCGCCGCGGACCGTCCGGGGTTCCTGGGCACCAGCGGCTTCGGCGGGCTCGACAACGTGAGTGTGCTCGACCGCTGGGAGGGGGAAGCCGCCCGCTGGGCCGGGCGCACCGGCGGCAGCGTGGTGGAGTTGCACGGATATGCCGTCGACGAGGGGACGGACCGGCTGCGGATGCAGGAGCGGTTGGTCGGCCAGCTGCACGAGGTCTACCCGGAGACGCGCGAGGCCGAGGTCGTCGACGCCCGCCACGAGTGGCGCGCGGACTGCCCGATGTTCCCGGTCGGGGGGTATCTCACGCGCCCGGCCGTCCGTACGCCCCATCCCTCCCTGGTGATGGCGGGAGACATCGTGCGTACGGATCTGCCGGTGGCTCTCATGGAACGGGCCGCCACCACCGGCTTCCTCGCGGCCAACGCCCTGTTGGAGCGGTGGGGTGTACGGGGGCATCCGCTGTGGACGGTGCCGCGCGAAGGCCGGTCCCGGACATTGCGCACGCTGGCGTCCCTGAGCCGTTCCTGAGCCGTTCGCCTTCGGGGGGCGACGCCGTCTCCCGTCGTCCGCTCCGAGCCGTACTCCTGACCGCCGCGAGCCACCGGCGGCCAGGAGCCCGTGGGGCCCTGCCTCGCAGGGTCAGCCGGGGAAGCGGCCGGAGCTGCGCAACTGCCGACGCCGCTCCGCGTAGGCGAGATCGTCACGCCACAACCGCCCGGCGGCCCAGCGCATCAGTGGCCGCAGTGCGGGAGCGGCGGCGCGTGCTCCGACGAATCCGGGACGGTCCGAGATGGCGACGACGGCCTCGACCACGGCGGTCCGGGGTACGCCGCGGTCGTCGGTCCCCAGCGGGGTTGCGTGCGTCTCGACGACGGACCCGACTCCCTCGCCGTCGGTGATGTGCATGACGACGGTCCGGGGCTCGGGCGCGGTGAACGCGGCCCGCACCGGCACCACCAGGCGTCCGGCCACCTTGAAGGAGACATCGACGACGAAGGCATCGTCCGTGTCCGCCCCGTCACCCCCCTCCGGCCCCTCCGGGACACTCACCACCGTCAGATCGACGAACGAGTACGGGTGGAACCACGAGCCGTGCCAGGGGTCGAGCCTGTTGGCGACGACGTCCTCGGGCTCGCAGCGCCCCACCGCGGTGAACACCGCGTCCAGCGCGCCCCGTTCCGGCCGCCGCGGCACGACGGGCCGGTCCAGCGGCGTCTCCCCGCCGAGCGCGTCGAGGCGGACCCAGGCCAGCACTCCGTCGTCGTACGCCGGAAACGGCTCCCAGCCGGCGAACGGGCCGCCGTCCAGGGACAGACCGTGCCAGTGGCAGACCACCGTGCCGCAGACGACCCGGCTGTCGCGCAGCGGAGCCCCGAGGTGCGGGCAGGCACCCGGGCCCGCCCGGAGTTCGCCGGTCCCGGAGCGCCACGCGACGATCTCCACGCCGCCCACGGTCCGTCCGAACGGCCGGGGGCCGGAGCCGATGTCGCGCGAAGCACCGATGACGTACCAGTTGCCGGAGGGCCGGGCCGCGGCGCGTTTGAGCGCGCCCGCGATCAGCGCGGGGCGGGCCGCCTGCCAGGTCGGCTGCTGCTTCTCCCACGAGACGCGGGGGCGCATCGTCAGGGGAAGGCACCGGCGCCACCGGCCTGTGCGGTCCTTCATCGGGGACGCTCCTCTCGTCCGGCGTCCGCGCCGGGGCCCGACACCGTGACAGGGGCGCCGGCCCGGGGCCGGACACCCGCGGGTGTCCGGGTGACCCGCGAGCGGGCCCGGGCACCGGCGATCCCGGCCAGGGCGGTCAGTGCCACGGCCGCCCGGCGCCTGCGGGGCACCACGGAGCGGCGGTGCAGCACGCGGTAGTCGTCCTCGGCGATCGCGTCGAGGATTCCGCCGTACAGCGTGAAGGCCGTGCGCATACAGGGGCGTACCCGCCGGTCCAGCATGTCGAGTCCCGGTTCCGCTTCCCGGTAGACGCCGCGGGTGAGCTGCGCGGCCTCCTCGAACGCCGCCCTGATCCGCGGATCCGTGGCCCCGGAGTCCCGGCTCCACTGGAGGAGTTCACGGTCCACGCCGTGCGCGGCGAGCAGATCCTCGGGGAGATACACCCGGCCGCGGTCCAGGTCCTCCCCCACGTCCCGCAGGAAGTTGGTGAGCTGGAAGGCTACGCCGAGGGCGGCCGCGTGCGGCTCCGCCTCCGCGCGCGGTACGACGGTCCCGAGGACGGGCAGCATCTGGAGGCCGATCACGGCCGCCGAGCCGTGCATATAGGCGCGGAGGTCGGCGTAGGTCGGGTAGCGGGTGACATGGAGATCGCTGCGCATGGACGCCATGAAGTCGTGGAAGAGCACGGGGTCAATGGCGTAGCGGCGGGCGGTGTCCGCCACCGCCTGCACCACCGGCTCGTCGCTGCGACCGTCTCTCAGCCCGGCGTCCAGCTGCCGGTCCAGACGGGTGAGGGCGCTGTCCCTCTCTTCGGACGTGAGGCCTTCGGCGAGGTCGTCGACGATGTCGTCGGCCCAGCGGGCGAAGCCGTACAGCGCGTGCACGGCACTACGCCGGTCCACCGGCAGGAGCCGGGTGGCCAGGAAGTAGGTCTTGCCGTGCCGGGCGTTGAGGTGGCGGCACCGGGTGTAGGCGGAGCGCAGGCAGGCGTCGGTGATGCCTGCCGCGTCGAGTTCACGTGCGGTCATCGGCTGTGCCTTTCACCGGCTGGGCAGGGAGATGTCGGAGGTGTACGGGGAGACGCGGGTGACTCGCCGCGGCGCGCGGCCCTGTCCGGTGATACGGGCGGCGGCGAGCTTGCCGGAGATGAGGACGGTGGGGACGCCGACGCCCGGTGTCGTGCCACAGCCGGCGAGTACGGCGTTGTCGATGCCGCGGACGAGGTTCCGCGGCCGGAACGGGCCGGTCTGGGCGAAGGTGTGGGCCGCGGAGAAGGGCGTGCCGGCCGCGTGACCCTGCTCGGTCCAGTCGACCGGGGTGACCAGGCGTTCGTGTTCGACCGAGTCGCCGAATCCGTGCAGCCCGCGTCGCTCCAGCTCGGCGACCAGGCTGTCGCGGTAGCGGGGGGCTAGGTCGTGCCATTCCCGGACGCCCGGTCCCGTCCGGGTGTTGGGGCAGGGAGCGAGCACGTAATGCAGGTGCTTCCCCTCGGGGGCGAGCAGCGGATCGTGTGCCGTCGGCCGGGTGATCAGCAGGGAGGGGTCCGTCATCAGACGGCCGGTGCGGGTGATCTCGTCGAAGGTGCGCTCCCATGCGCCTCCGAACGACAGGGTGTGGTGGCCCAGTTGGGGCCAGGTGCGGTCGGTGCCGGCGTGCAGGACGACGGCGGACGGCGAGTGCCGCAGGGTCACGGCCCGCTGTGGCTCACGGCCGAGCAGCCGGTAGGTGACGGGCAGGTCGGGGGTGAGGACGACGGCGTCGCAGGCGAGCTGTTCGCCGGTGGAGAGCGCGACGGTGCGGATACGCCCGCCGGACCGGTGCAGGGCGGTCACCTCGGTGCCGTACCGGAACTCCGCCCCCGCGTCGCGTGCGCTGTCGGCCATGGCGCGCGGAAGGGCGTGCATCCCGCCCCGGGGGAAGTAGACCCCCGCCACGGTGTCCATGTAGGCGATCACGGCGTACGCGGCGAGGGCGCGGGCCGGCGGCACGCCCGCGTACAGGGCCTGGAAGGAGAACACCCGGCGCAGGCGCGGGTCGGAGATGAAACGGCCGATCCGGGCGTCCAGGCGTCCGAAGCCGCCCAGTGCGCAGAGCCGGGCCAGGTCGGGATGGAGCAGTTGCAGGGGCGAGTCGAAGTTGGTGTCGATGAAGCGGCGCATCTGGGCCCGGTAGAGGTCCTGGAGCCAGTGCCGCAAGCGCCGGTAGCCTGCCGCTTCGCCCGGCCCGGCGAAGCGGCGGACCTCCTCCTCCATCGCCTCGGCGCCGGTGTGCACGTCGAGCGCGGAGCCGTCGGCGAACTGCGCCCGGTAGGCGGGATGCAGCTCGATCAGCTCGACCCGACGGGCGAGCGAGTCCCCCACGGCGGCGAAGGCCTCGTCGGCGAGGTGCGGCATGGTGAGCACGGTCGGGCCGGTGTCGATCGCATAGCCGCCCATGTCGGCCCGTCCCGCCCTGCCGCCCGGCTCGGGCGCCCGTTCCACCACCGTCACGCTGCGGCCCGCGCCGAGCAGATGCAGCGCCGCCGCCAGCCCCGCCAGACCGGCTCCGACGACGACCACATGGTCCGTGGGCCCGGGTACGGTCCTCATGCCCGCTCTCCGGTCCGGTTGGGCTGTACGCCGGCGGCCCTGCCGACGAGGCCGGTGAGTTCGCCGACGATGTGCGGCTCGCTGTCCAGGGACTCGAGGTGGCGGACACTCAGCTCCACCAGGCGGTGGATCTTCTCCTCGACGACGGCGGGGGCGCCGGTCGACTCGATGGCCTGCCGCAGCCGGTCCACCGCGTCGTCGGTGAGTGACCGCCCCTCGCCCCTGGGGTTCAGCGCGTCGGCGACGTCCTTGCGGCCGCCGGTGGCGGCCAGATGCACGGCCACGGCGCGGAGGTAGGTGGCCTTCCCCTCGCGCAGGTCGTCACCCGAGGGTTTGCCGGTGCTCGCGGGGTCACCGAAGGCGCCGATGAGGTCGTCCCGGAGCTGGAAGGCGATGCCCGCGCAGCGCCCGGCGGACCGCAACGCGTCGGTGGTGCGGTCGTCGGCCCCTGCCAGGGCGGCGCCGAGCGCCAGCGGACGCTCGACCGTGTAGAGCGCGCTCTTGAGACCCGCGATGCGTACGGCTTCGACCACCGAGGAGGATCCGGTGGCCTGGGCGTGCATGTCGAGGTACTGGCCGGCGACGAGCTCCGTGCGCATCGCCTGCCACTCCCGGTGGACGCGCGGCCCCTGAGGGGACATCAGCGCGGTGGAGGTCATCAGATCGTCGGCCCACGACAGCGCCAGGTCTCCGGCGAGGATCGCGGCGGCGGTCCCGAAGGCGGCGCTCGATCCGCGCATTCCCTTCGTGGTGTGTGCCTGGGCGAAGGCGGCGTGCACGGCGGGTGCTCCACGGCGCACGGGTGACTCGTCCATGACGTCGTCATGGACGAGGGCACACCCCTGGATCAGTTCGATGGCGGCTCCGAGCCGCAGTGCCGCCTCCGCCTCCTCGCCGTCGGTGGTGCCTCCGGAGGCACGCCAGCCCCACCACAGGAAGCCCGCCCGCAATCGTTTGCCACCTCGTATGACGAACTGGGCGAGCTGTTCGGCGACATCGGCGGCGAATCGTGCGTCGACCCGGGAGGCCTCGTGCACACGCTCGCGTACGTACCGGCCGAGGACCTGCTCGACGGCGGCGGTGACGTCCCGGTCGACGTGCGGGCCCGCTGTCGGTGGGGTGCCGGTCTGCGGGCGGCCGGTGAGGATGCCCGTGCCGTTCTGCATCACCTGCGTACCGAGCATGCACGCCGCCTTCGTTCAACGGGGAGGTGTCACCGGACATCCACTCTTCGGTCGACAGACCGGGTTCGGATGCGGTGATCTCTGCCCGTTCGGCGGAGAAATCGTGGGGTGTTCGCCCCTTTGGCGGCGTGGAAACACGTCTGCCGGAGCCCGGTGGGGCTCCGGCAGACGCGGGGCGGAAGGTCAGGTTTCCGCCCGTGCTCCCGCCGCCGTGAGCAGGGCGAGGGGGGTCGCCGCCGCCCACGCCTGGGGGGAGCACGCATGGGGGTAGGGGACGGGTCCCTCGTCCTCCTGCCGGGTGTGGCCGGCGATCACTTCCGGCAGCCGGTCGCCGTGGCGGGCCGCGGCCTCGACGAGCGCGGCGGTCACGGCTGCGGCTTCGGCGTGCAGGCCGTGCCGCGCCAGGCCGAGGGTGATCACGGCGTTGTCGTGCGGCCAGATGCTGCCGCGGTGGTAGGACAGCGGGTGGTGCGGGGCCTGGCCCGCGGCGAGCGTACGGATGCCCCAGCCGGTGAAGAAGTCGGGCTCCAGCAGCCGTCGGCCGACGGCTTGTGCGTGGACGTCGTCGAGGATGCCGGACCACAGCAGATGGCCGGCGTCCGAGGCGAGGGCGTCGACCTGGCGTCCCGAGCCGTCGAGGGCGAGGGCGTAGAAGGTCTGCTCCGGCATCCAGAAGTCGGCGTGGAAACGCTCGCGCAGGGCCTTGGCGTGGGCGTCGAGCTCGTCCGCCCACGCGGGGTCGTCCCAGACGGTGCGGGCCAGCTGTGCCGATCGGCGCAGGGCGTCGTAGGCGTAGCCCTGTGCCTCGGCGACGGCGATGCTGCCCGTCGCCTGGGTGCCGTCGGTGAAGCAGACCGCTCCCTCGGAGTCCTTCCAGTTCTGGTTGAGCAGACCGTGGGTGTCGGCCTCGTAGGTGAGGTAGCCGCGCTCGTCGAGGCCGCCGTCGGCGAACATCCAGCCGACCGCCGCGCGGGCGTGGGGCTCCAGCTGCCGGGCGAGGGAGGGGTCACCGGTCTGTTCGGCGTGGGCGCCGAGCAGGGTGAGGAACAGGGGGGTGCTGTCCACCGATCCGTAGTACCGGCCGTAGGGCACCTGCCGGAAGTGGGCCAGTTCGCCGAGGCGGATCTCGTGCACGATCTTCCCTGGCTGGGCGATGCGTGCCGGGTCGTACTCGATCGCCTGGGTGGCCGCGAGAGCGCGCAGGGTGGCCTCCGCCAGCTCCGGCCGGTAGGGCAGCGCGAAGTGCGAGGTCAGCAACGAGTCGCGGCCGAAGAGGGTGAGGAACCACGGCACGCCGGCGCCGGGTACCAGGAGGTCTTCGCCGTCCGGCCCGACGGCCGGGACGCGCAGCCGGGCGAGGTCGCGCAGGCCCTGCTCGCAGGCACGGACGAGGTCGTCGGAGACGTCCCGTACCGGGAGCGGGGACTCGTCGGTGAACTCGTCCCTCTCACGCCGGATCAGCGCGAGGACCGAGCGGACGTCCGGCGGCCCGGCGGGACGCGGGTCGGCACCGCCGGCAAGGGCGGTGACCTTGACGGTGATCTCCGCCGTGCCGTGCGGAGAGAGCCGGACGCGCCAGGCAAGGGTTCTGAGCGTGCCCCGGGATGCCGGGGTCACGGCGGGCTCCGGTTCGGCGGTGACCGTGGTGTCCGCCTGCCACTCCTCGCGGTGGTACGCGAAGCGGGTGCCGTCCGCCGAGTCCGAGACGGTGATGTGGGCGCCGGCCTTGTCGTAGATCCGGCGGTCGCTGCGCAGTTCGAACTGGTCGGCGAAGTCCGCGTCGGCATCGATGGCGACGATGACCGTGATCTCGCGCGCGGTGTTGTTGCTGAGCCGCAGGTTCTCGGTCAACCGGCCGTGGAACAGGGCCTGTCGGCGGTGCAGCGTCCATGGCGACGGTTCGTCGCGGGTTGCTGCCGCGGTGAGCACGGCGGCTGCTCCCCCGTCGCCGTACGCCGGCACGAGGACGGTCGGCTCGGTGCCGTCCACCGTGAGGCGCCAGTGGCTGAGATGGCGGGCGTCGCGGACGAACAGTCCGTCGGGTGAGGTGCCGCGGGTACCGGAGATGTCCCCGCCGCCGCTGAGGGCGGCGAACGTGCCGGCGTGCACGAGCAGCTGAGGTGCCGTCATCGTGTCCCTCCCCCACAGTCGACGTCGGCCAGCAGGTCGAGGACGACGGCGGCGGTCCAGCTGAAGTCGGTGGTCCCCCGGGCCTGGCCGGTGTACGGGTCGACGTACTCGGCGAAGCCGGAGTCCGCACCGGCCGTGAGGACGGCCTGCCGCAGGGTGTCGGCGCAGTCCGCGGTGCCGTAGTGACGGAGTCCGCGTTCCAGCACCCAGTTGATGTTGAACCAGGCGGGTCCGCGCCAGTAGCGCGAGGGGTCGAAGGCGTGGCCGCGCAGGTCGTAGCTGGGGGTGAGGGCGGTGGTCGAGCCCAGTCCGAAGTGCTCACCGGCCGCGGTACGCAGCAGGGCCCGGGCGATGTCGTCGGGGAGGCCGGGAACGGCGAGCGGCAGAAGGCCCGTGACGCTCTTCTCCTCGATGGCCCTCCCGGCCCGTACGTCGTGGCAGAGGAAGAGACCCGCGTCGTCGTCCCACAGCCGCTCCACCAGGGCGTCGGTGAGCCGGCGGGCCCGGGCCCGGTGGGACTCGGCGTCGTGTCCGAGAGCCTGGGCGATGTCGGCGAGTGCGTACTCGGACAGGATCAGCAGGGCGTTGAACCCGGGGTCCTCGACGACGAAGGAGTGCTCGGTGCCGGCGTCGCGGTAGCCGTGGTCGCGGTAGTCGCCGGCCAGACGGACATAACGTCCGTAGTCCAGGTCCGTGGGCCGGTCGGCGGCGTCGCCGTGGGTGAGGTCGGCGCGGCGGAACGAGGCGGCGGGGGCGGGCTCGACGCGTGCGAGGGGCTCGTCCCAGCAGGGGCTGTTGTCCATGCCCGGCTCCCACGGGTGCAGGACGGCCGCCAGTCCCCGGCCACCGAAGTCGCGGTGGTGGGTGAGGTAGTGGTGCCAGGCGACGAGCCGTGGGTAGAGCCGTTCGAGGAAGCCGCGCCGCCGGGAGGTCTCGGGGTCGCTCTCGTGGACGAGCGCGGCCGCGAGCGCGTGGACGGGCGGCTGGACGATCCCGGAGGTCTCGATGCCGGCCGGTGCGCCCGCGGCCCTGCCCGCCGACGTCGACTGCCAGAAGTCGGGGCTCGGGAAGTAGGCGTCGAGCGGCACCGCCGGGTTGAACACGATGTGGGGAATGCGTCCGTCGGCCCACTGCCCGCCGAGCAGGGTCTCCAGTTCGCGCTGTGCGCGGCGCGGTGAGAGATGGCGCAGCCCGATGGCGATGAAGGCGGAGTCCCAGCTCCACTGGTGCGGATAGAGGGTGTGGGACGGCACGGTGGACGCGCCGGTCCAGTTGGTCAGCAGTACCCGGGCGGCCTCCCGCTGCACGCTGCGGTGGTCGCGGACGGCGCTCGGGGCGTCGGCGAGGGCGATCGTCATGCTCCCGACCTGCGCAGGAAGCCGGGAATGGAACGGACCGCGGCGACCGGGTCGCCGGTGAGACGGCATTCGGCGGCGAGGTACCCGTCGTAGCCGATGGCGTGCAGCGCGGAGAGCCAGGCCGGCCAGTCGAGGTGTCCGGCGCCGGGCTGGAACCGGTTGGAGTCGCTGACCTGGGCGTGTCCGATGTACGGGGCGGCCGCGAGGATCGAGGCGGCGGGGTCGGCCTCCTCGATGTTCATGTGGTAGCTGTCGATGCCGATCCTCACCGAGTCCAGGCCGACGGCGCGGATCAGTTCCACGGCCTGGTCGAGGCGGTTGACCATGTGGTCCTCGTACCGGTTGAGAGGTTCGAGGTAGAGGGTCACACCTTCGCGCCGGGCGTGCTCGCCCAGTTCGGTGAGGCCCTCGAGCAGGACGGCGCGCTCCTCGTCCTCGCCGCGGGGCGGCTCGAAGGGAGGCAGCCGGCGGGAGAACATGCCGTACGAGGCGGGCGTCTGGGCACCGGTGCCGCCCAGTTCGCCGATGACGGACAGCTGGGACTTCATCTGGTCGATCGCGTCGCGGCGCAGGTCCGCGTCGAACGCCCCGAAGAAGTGCAGCATGTCGACGCACACCGTGGGCATGACGACGCCGTCCTTGAGGGCGGCGCGCAGTTCGGGGAGCCGGCCCTCGAAGTGGCGGTCCCCCTTGCCGCGCAGCTCGATCGCGTCGTAGCCCGCGGCCTGGGCGAAGTCCCACTTCTCCTGGAGGGTGTCGCCGGGCAGCAGTTGTTCCTGGCAAGCGGTCTTGAGCATGGGTGGATGGCCTTTCAGAATGCCAGGACGACCTGGAGCGCTTCGGCGGGTCGCTCGTCGAGCAGGTGGTAGGCGTCGGCGGCTTCCTCGACGGGCACGACATGGCTGACGAGGGACCGGACGTCGACCTGCCCGGAGGCGACCAGGGCGAGGAAGGTCTGCTGCAGGCGCTCGACGCTCCAGCGGGCGGACAACTGCGGTGGTACGCCGCCGATCTGGGAGCAGATCAGCTGGACG
Organism: Streptomyces sp. NBC_00306; assembly: GCF_036169555.1. Classification (GTDB taxonomy): domain Bacteria; phylum Actinomycetota; class Actinomycetes; order Streptomycetales; family Streptomycetaceae; genus Streptomyces; species Streptomyces achmelvichensis. Next base: position 441,511 of record NZ_CP108032.1, read on the forward strand.
CGGTTGTGGTGGAACTCGTCGCCGAGCCTCAGTCCCACGCCGTCTCCCTGGTAGAAGCCGGAGGCGACGACCCGGCCGTCGACGGCGACGGACCGCAGGGCCTCGTGGAGGGCGGGGTAGACGCCGCTGATCTCGATCGCGGTGTCGGCGCCACGGCCGCCGGTGGCTTCGCGGATGCGCTCGGCGACGGCATCGGTACGGGCGTTGAGCGTGTGGACCGCTCCGTACTCCTTGGCGGTGGCGAGCCGGCTGTCGAGGGCGTCGACCGCGGTGACGCGTGCGCCGTTCAGATGCGCGAGGCGGGTGGCGAGGAGTCCGATGACGCCCTGGCCGAAGACGGCGACGTCCTCGCCGAGGTGGATGTCGCTGGAGAGGACCGCGTTGTAGGCGATGGCACCGACGCGGGCGAACGCGCCGGCCAGGGGGTCCAGCCCGTCGGGCAGGGTGTGGCCGCGCATGCGCTCTGCGGGGACGATGCCTTCGCTGCGGTGGCCCCAGATGCCCCAGACCAGGTCACCGACGACGGGCAGGCCGGGAGTGCCGACGAGCTCGGGCGAGACCTCGGTGACCTCGCCGACCTCGGAGTAGCCCCAGCCCGCGACGGGGTATTCGATCCCGGCCGCTCCGTCGCGGAAGAGGCGCGCCTCGGGGTCCCAGGTGCGGGTGAGGTAGGGGTTCGTGCCCCGGTAGGCCGTGAGCTCGGTGCCGGCCGAGATGCCGGAGTAGCGGGTGCGGACCCGTAGATGGCCGGGGGGCAGCGCGGCACCGGCGTGCTCGGCGACGTCGACCTGGCGAGGGCCGGTGAACTGGACAACACGTTCCACGAGGGGCTCCGAGGGGTTGGACTCTCCACTTAGGTCGAAGATATCCCAGGCTTATGTCTTGTCAACACGCAAAAGTGATGCTGAGATGCTTCCGAACTCGACATAAGCACGGTGAGGACATCACATGCTCAAGTGGATCCGTCGGTCAAAGGCGACGGCGGCGGGCCTGGCCGCGATCGTGGGCCTCGGCGGCCTCGCCGGCTGCGCCGACCCCGGCGACGCGGCCCGGCCGGACAACAGGATCACCGTGTGGTCCCAGGAGAACCTTCCTCCGCGGATGGCGGCGACCAACAAGATCATCGACCGGTTCGAGAAGCAGACCGGGATCAAGGTCGACCTCGTCGGCGTGGACGAGGGCCAGCTGCCGCAGCTGATCATGTCGGCGGCCGCCGCCGGCAAGCTGCCCGATGTCATCGGCGCGGTCCCCATGGGCCAGGTCTGGCAGATGTACAGCAACAAACTGCTGAACACGCAGGTCAGCCGCGAGATCGTCGACAGCCTCGGTACGAAGACGTTCAATGCGAACGCCCTGCGGCTCACCTCGGAGGGCAACACGCAGCTGGCCGTCCCCTCCGACGCCTGGCTGCAGCTCCTCGTCTACCGCAAGGACCTGCTCGCCCAGGCCGGACTGCCGGTCCCCGACACGTACGACAAGCTGCTCCAGGCCGCCAAGGGACTCGACACGAAGGGCCGCGACGGGATCTCGGTCGCCACCGACCCGGGCGATGTCTTCACCCAGCAGAGCTTCGAGAACCTCGCCCTCGCCAACGGCTGCCGTCTCGTCGACGAGCAGGGAGAGGTGCGGCTGGACTCACCGGCCTGCAAGACCTCCTTCGATCTGTACGACAAGCTCGGCCGCACCTACGGAGCCCCCGGCACCCAGTCCGTCGACTCCACCCGGGCCAGCTACTTCTCGGGCACCTCGTCGATGATCGTCTGGTCCTCCTTCCTCCTCGACGAGCTGGCGGGACTGCGCGACGACGCACTGCCCAGCTGCTCCGCGTGCAAGAAGGACAAGGACTTCCTCTCGGACAACAGCGGCATCGTCACGGCGCTCAAGGGGCCCGACGGCGCCGAGCCCGCCCAGTTCGGCGAGGTCACGTCCTGGGCGGTCACCCGGACCGCGGAGACGGCTGCCTCCAAGAAGTTCGTCGAGTACATGATGAACAGCGGCTACGAGGACTGGATCGGCATGGCGCCCGAGGGCAAGATCCCCGTCCGCCCGGGCACCGCCGACGACCCGGACCGCTACGAGCGCGCCTGGCGTGCGAGCGAGGTCGGCGTCGACACCCGCAAGCCCATGAACGAGGTGTACTCCGCGGCGCTGCTGGACCAACTGACCCAGGGCGTCGGCGACATGAAGCGCTGGGGCATCACCGAGGGCCAGGGCGCCCTGGTCGGCGCCACCAACGGCGAACTGCCCGTTCCCAAGGCGCTCGGCGCCATGACGAGCGGCCAGATCTCGCCGGGCGAGGCCGCCCGCGAGGCGGACGAAGAAGTCTCCGCCCTGCAGAAGTCCCTCCAGTAACCGCGGCCCCGCCGCCCCGTCGAGGATTGCCATGACCACTGCACCACCCGGCGCACCGAAGCGCCGCCATCTGACCTCCGGACAACGCCAGAACCGGGCCGGACTGGCCTTCGTCACCCCGACCTTCCTGGTCGTCCTGGTCGTCGTCATCATCCCGATCCTGTGGACCGTCCTGCTGGCCTTCCAGAACGCCAGGCTCGTCGACATCCAGAGCATGAGCCTGTTCGGCAACTGGACCCTGGACAACTTCAGCAAGATCTTCGGCTCCGCCGGATTCTGGACCAGCCTCAGCACCACACTGATCTACACCGTGGGAGCCACCGCCGGATCCGTGCTGCTCGGCCTGATCGCGGCGCTGGCCCTGCGCAAGCCCTTCCGCGGGCGAGGTGTGCTGCGCGGCTCGATGCTGCTGCCGTACGTCGCACCCGTCGTCGCCGTCGCCTTCGCCTGGGAGGTGGCGCTCAGCCCCCAGTACGGCATCGTCAACGAGTGGGGCTCGAAGCTCCTCGGCTGGGACGACCCGATCGCGTTCCTGTCCACCCGCTCGTACGAGCTGAACGTCCTCGGCGCGCACTTCGACATCCCCCTCGCGCTGCTGACCGTCATCGTCTTCGAGATATGGCGCTACTTCCCCTTCGCCTTCCTGTTCCTCCTGGCCAGGCTGCAAGCCGTCCCGGAGAGCCTGGAGGAAGCCGCCCGGGTGGACGGCGCCACCCCGACGCAGCGGTTCCGCCACATACTTCTGCCGCAGCTGATGCCCGTCATGGCACTGCTGTGCGTCCTGCGCTTCATCATGACGTTCAACAAGTTCGACGACGTCTATCTGCTCACCGGCGGCGGCTCCGGCACCGATGTCGTGGCCGTGCGTGTCTACGACTTCCTCACCGCCCGCTACGACGTCGGCGCGGCAGCTGCTCAGGCCCTGGTCCTGGCCGGCGTGCTGGTCGTCCTGCTCGGCATCTACTTCATGTTCTTCGCCAAGAGGGTCCAGGAGGAGGGGTCATGACCCGTACCCAGTTCGAGGAGAGACTGTTCGGAGTGCTGCGGTGGGTGACCATCGCCTTCCTGGCCGTCATCACCATCGTGCCCTTCTACTACATGCTCCTGCTGTCGGTGAAGCCGATCGACGCGCTGCTGCTGGATCCCGGCTCGCTGTGGGTTTCGGCGACGGACTTCACGCTCGACACCTACCGCGCGGTGCTGCGGCCGACCTCGGAGGGCGGCCAGGGATTCCTGCGCCTGCTGGGGAACTCGGCGGCGGTCTCCCTCGGAACGGTGCTGCTCACCCTCGCCGCCGCCGTGCCCGGCGCGTATGCGATCAGCCGGCTGAAGTTCTTCGGCAGCCGGCAGGTGGGCGCGATCTTCCTCGCCGTCTACCTCTTCCCGGCGACCCTGCTGGCCGTCCCGCTCTTCGTGATGTTCGCCAAGGTCGGGCTGTCCGGGAGCCTGCTGGGTCTCGCCATCGTCTACATCGCCCAGACGGTGCCCGTGTCGATCTACATGATGAAGAACTACTTCGTCACCATCCCGTACAGCATCGAGGAGGCGGCGGCGCTCGACGGCTGCACCCGCTTCCAGGCACTGCGCAAGGTGATCCTTCCGCTGGCGCTGCCGTCGCTGATGGCGACCGGGCTGTATGTCTTCATGATCGCGTGGAACGAGTTCCTCTTCGCGCTCCTCTTCCTGGCGGCGGACCCCGACGCCTGGACGGTTTCCCTCGGCCTGCAGCAGCTCGCCAACGGAATCGAGGTCCCGAAGACCGTCCTCATGGCAGGCTCCGTCGTGTTGACCATTCCCGTGGTGCTGTTGTTCTTCGCCGCGGAACGTTTGCTGACCGAGGGTCTGACCAGCGGCGCGGACAAGAGCTAGGAGTCGAGAACCATGCCGGCGAACCAGGCGAGTGCAGGCCATCTGCTGCAACTGATCCGCAGCGGACAGGCCACCACACGGGGCGAGCTCCAACTCGCCACGGGGCTCTCCCGATCCACCGTGGGCCACCGCCTCGACCAGCTCTTCGACGCGGGCTGGCTGTCCCACACCACAGGGACCTCGACCGGCGGACGCCCTTCGGTGCGCCTGGAGTTCGACTCCACGCACGCCGTGGTGCTCGCCGTCGACCTGGAGACCCGGCACGGTCGGGCCGCCGTCATCGACCTCTCGGGGCGGATCCTGGCCGAGCACACCGCACAACTGCTCATCGCCGACGGCCCCGACCTGGTCCTGGACACCGTCGCCTCCTGGTTCCCGGACCTGCTCACGCAGGCGGCCGTCGACGCGAGTGCGGTGTGCGGGATCGGGCTGTCGGTACCCGGTCCGGTCGACTGGGACACGGGGCGGGTCGTGCAGCCCCCGATCATGCCGGGATGGGACGAGTACCCGATCCGGTCACGGATGCAGGAGGCGTACGCCCGGCAGGTGAATGCGGCGGCACCCGTCCCGGTCCTCGTCGACAACGACGCCAACCTCATGGCGTACGCCGAGCAGCGCCACCACTACCCGGACTGCTCGGCGTTCGTCCTCGTCAAGGTCTCCACCGGTATCGGTGCCGGAGTCGTCGTCGGCGGTGAGCCCTACCGGGGCATCGACGGCGGCGCGGGCGACATCGGCCACATCCGGCTGCACGACCGCTCCGACGCGCTGTGCATGTGCGGTTCCTACGGCTGCCTCGCCGCCGTGGCCAGCGGCCGGGCCATCGCCGGGCAACTGGCCGCGGCGGGTGTCCCCACCTCCTCCGGCTCCGACGTGCGCACCCATCTCGCCGCCGGGCAGCCCGATGCCGTACGGCTGGCGCGTGAGGCGGGACAGCGCGTCGGCGAGGTGCTGGTGACCGTCGTGACCCTCCTCAACCCGGGCGTCCTCGTGCTCGCCGGCGACCTGGCCAGTACCCCGTTCCTCACCGGCGTCCGGGAACTCCTCTACCAGCGGGCCATGCCCCGCACCACCGCCCACCTCAACGTGGTCACCTCCCGCCTCGGCGAATACGCCGCCCTCAGCGGAGCCGCCGCGATGGTGGTGGAGCACCTCTACGCCCCCGAACTGGCCGACGCCCGCCTCCAGGCGGCGACCGGCTCGCCCTCCTGACCGTCTCCCCCACGCGTTTCGCGCTTTCCTCCCAGGAGCACCCGTGCAGCACGCCTCACCTTCGGACGACTCCCTCCCGGCCCCCGTGCGGGTCGGACTGGTCGGCGCCGGGCCCTGGGCCAGGGCGATGCATGCCCGGATGCTCGCCGCCGGCCCCGAGACGACGCTGCAAGCTGTCTGGGCACGGCGCCCGGAGGCGGCTCAGGAGACGGCGGCTCCCTTCGGCGCCAAGGTCGCCGCGTCCTTCGACGAACTGCTGGAGCAGTGCGAGGCGGTCGCCTTCGCCGTGCCCCCGGCGGTGCAGGCGGAACTCGCCGTACGGGCCGCGAAGGCGGGCCGGCCGATGCTGCTGGAGAAGCCGCTCGGCCCGGACCTCGCAGCCGCCCGCAGGGTCGCCGACGCCGTCGCCGAGCACCAGGTCGTGACCCAGCTCGTCCTGACCAAGCGCTACCACCCCCGCACCCGGGACTTCCTCGCCCGCGCGGCAGGTCTGACGGTGAGCGGAGCACGGTCCTGCTATCTCCACGGAGCCTTCCTCGGCGGAGACTTCGCCACCTCCTGGCGCCTCGAACACGGCGCCCTGCTGGACCTCGGCCCGCATCTGCTCGACCTGCTCGACGTCGCCGTCGGCCCCATCACCTCGATCCGCAGCACCGGTGACCCCCGCCGCTGGATCGAGCTGACCTGCGAGCACGCCGACGGAGCCGTCAGCCAGGCATCGCTGTCCGGGTCGGTGAAACTGGAACGGGCCCGGACGCGGATCGAGTTGTTCGGACCGGGCGACGAACTCGTCTACGACACCGCGGACATGGACCACGACGAGTGCTGGCCGGTGCTGCGCCGCGAATTCGCGGCCGCGGTCCGCTCCGGTATTGATCACCCCTTGAACGCGGCGCGCGGCCTGCGGCTGCAGGAACTGCTGGCGATGGCCGAGGGAGTATCGGCCCGGTAGGACGGTGAGACCGGGGAGAGCAGGGCCCGCTTGTGGCGGCGCGCCCTGCCCCCGCTGTATGCGCCGGGGATCGACGCCTGGAGTGACCGGCGGTATGTGCCCACCGAGGTGTGACCATCGCGGTCCGCTGCCACGACGACCGCGAGTGGATTCCGGTGTGCTCCGTGCCACGTACACTCCCCCCATGGGTTGCACACACGCGATGAGGGAGTGCCTGCGAAGGGCCCCGTCCGCGATGCGCCCGTTCGCGCCGCGGATTCATTGCCGCGCGCTGCACGGCCACGGCTAGCCATCTCCTGACCGGGCCCCGTCCGGGCACCCACTCCCGTCCACGACGCCTGTGCGTCCTGTAGGACGGGCGCCTTCCTCGTGCTCCCCGCTCGACCGGTGACGGTCCCGCCTCCGCGGCCCGCGCCTCTCCACCGCGCACCCCCCTGCACCACTCCCGCGGCCGTTCGGCGTGCAGTCGCCCCTGTCGGCGACGGCACACCACCGGACTGTCCGCACCTCCGAGAGGATCCCTGTGAAGTTGAGCGAACTGCTGGCCGGGCACGAGCACGAGGTCCTCACGGGCGATCCCGACACGGTGATCACCGCCGGAACATGCTTCGACGCCGATCGTGTGTCTCCCGGATCCCTGTTCATCGCGGTTCCCGGTCATCGCGAGGGCGGTCCCGAGGCCGTCGTCCCGGCCCTGGCGCGCGGCGCCGTCGCCGTCCTCGTCGAGGACTCCGCTTCCTGCCTCCCGCCGGCGGTGCAGACGGGAGCCGCCGTGTGCGTGGTGCGGGTCCCGGACGCGCGTACGGCCGCGGCTGTCGTCACCTCTCGGTTCTACGGCGAACCCGGACGGCAGATGGACATGATCGCCGTGACCGGCACCAACGGGAAGACCTCGGTGTCGTACATGGTCGAGTCTGTGCTGCGGATCTCCGAAGAGGCACGGGTGGGTGTCATCGGAACCGCCGGCAGCCGGATCGGCGACGAGCTGATCCCCATGCCGAGGTCCGTCCTCACCACACCGGAGTCCCCCGACTTCCAGTACCTGTTGGGCCATATGCGCGACCGCGCGGTGAGCACGGTCGTCCTGGAGGCCACGTCGATGGGCCTGCTGAACCACCGCGTCGACAACGCTTTCATCGACGTCGGCATCTTCACCAACCTGACCCAGGACCACCTGGACGACCACGGCACGATGGAGAACTACCGGGACGCCAAACTGCGCCTGTTCCAGGGGCTGTGCCGGCGCGCCGTGGTGAACGCGGGCGACCCGGTGGGCGCGGGCATCAGCGCGATGATGCCGGATGCGGTGACCACCTATGCCATCGACGGCGAGGCCGACTACCGGGCGAGCGATCTCAGCATGGACGCGTTCGGTACACGCTTCACCCTCCATCACGCCGGACGCGACTACCCGGCGGCCGTTCCGGTACCGGGACGGTTCTCGGTGTCGAACGCACTGGCCACCGTCGCGGCCTGCCACCTGCTGGGGCACGACCTGCCGGGGCTCATCGCCGCGCTCGGCCTGATGCCACCGGTTCCCGGCCGCTTCGAGCGGTACCAGACCCCGTCCGGCACCGCCGTGATCGTGGACTACGCCCACTCGCCCGACTCGCTCGAGAAAGTCCTCACCTCCATCCGGGAGTTCGCCGAAGGAGATGTCATCACCGTCTTCGGCTGCGGCGGCGACAGGGACACCACCAAGCGTGCGCAGATGGGCGAGATCGCCGGGGAACTGTCCGATCTGGTCGTCCTCACCTCCGACAACCCGCGCAACGAGGATCCCGAGGCCATCCTGGACCAGATCACTCCCGGTCTGCTGGCCGCGGACAGCCGGTTCAAACGATGCACGGACCGCCGTCAGGCCATCGACATCGCCCTCGCCGCCGCGGGCCCGCACGACATCGTTCTCGTCGCGGGCAAGGGCAGCGAGCCGTACCAGATCGTCGGCGAGCAGTTGGTGCCGTTCAGCGACATGGCAACGGTGCGTGAGCTGGCCGCCGCACAGGACACCGGCGGCCGGTGACCGTGCCGGCGGGCCACACTCCGTAGGGTGGCGGGATGTCCCTATGGCTGACGCTCACACGGCACGACGCAGCGCAGATCGAAGAGCTGCTGGAGCACCCGGAGGGCCCGTCCGCCGGGCGGGAGAGGCTGCGGCTCGCCTGGAACGACGTCGTGTTCGAGGACGACGAGGACGGAACGGCCTACCCGAGGGTGATCGAGGAGACCAGTGAGGTCCGCCGCAACTGGGACGCCCTCCATGTGCTGCTCACCGGCGCGGAGAGCTTCGACGAGGACGGCGAGCTGCTCACCTGCGCACCGGCGCCCGCCCGTGACGTGGTGATGGGCGGACTCGTCCTCGCGGAGCGGGGAGGCAACCAAGGAAGGCTCTACAACCCGTTGTTGCTCATGCCGGACCAGGTGAGGGCCGTCCACTCCTTCCTTCAGGGCCTCGATGCCCCGACGCTGATCGCCTGTCGTGGCGATCTCCTTCGGAAGGCCACCTTCTACTCGTTCAGCACGGACATCCCGCAGCCGGACGGCACCCTTCGGACGGAGAGCGTCGTCGAGGACGGTTCCCTGGCCGCCGGCGTGGACATCGTGCGTGGTTTCTACGCGCGAGCCGCGGCCGCGGGAAACGCCGTCATCAAGGAAGTCTCCTGACCCCCGGGCGGGGTGTGTCGGTCGGGGTGCCCGAGGGGTGTCGCGCGGCCGGTGTCAGGCGTCCGGTGCGCTCGCCGCAACCGCCGGCTCGTCCGCGGCGGCCTTCTTGTCGACCGCCGTGTAGTACACCGAGTTCTGCTGCTTGGAGCGCTCGCTCTGGTTCTTGGCGACGGACGCTTCGAGGGCGTTGCGCACCAACTGCACGGTCAGCGGGCGGTCGGGGTGTGCCCGTGCCAGCTCCTGGGTGACCTCGGCCGCGGACCAGGGCTCCTGGCGCCGTCCCAGGATGCCGACGGCGAGCTCCCGCAGGGGCGTGGAGGCGGTCTTGGGCGTGGAGGCGGTCTTGGGCGCGGTGGTGCTCTTGGGCGCGGAGTTGGCCTTGGGCGCGGTGGTGCTCTTGGGCGCGGTGGTGGTTGCCGCCGGCTTCTTGGCGGGCTTGCTCTTGCCCTTGGCGGTGGTTGCGGCAGCGGTGGTTGCGGATCCGCTCGCGCGACGCGCCTTCGGGACGGTCGCGCCCTTGGCGGCCGTGGCGGTCTTCGCCGGCTTGGCGTTCTTGGTCGACTTGGTGCTCTTCGCCGGTGTGCCGCCCAGGGCGGCCTGCATGCTCACCAGCAGTTCGTGGTCCTTCTGCAGTGTCTCCAGCCGGGCCTGCAACGCTGCCGCCTCGGACCTGATGCGCTCCTGCTCGGAGGAGTTGTTCTCCAGGTCGGCTGCAACCTGCTGGGCGTAGTGGGACTGGAGGTGGTTGGGGTTGTGCTCCGGCATGACAGCTCACTTTCCTCGCATACCAGTTGTGGTGCCGGATGCTACCTACAAACAACGCTCCACTGAACGTCCGGGCAGGTATCGACGGTGCTCACACTCACAACGAGACATGCTGTTCGAAGACTTCGGGCAGTTTCGACCCGTCTCGGTCACCCTGTCGCTCTCACTGCAACGGGGTCAGGGTTTCGGCGGCGCCGCATTTCGTGCACGCCCTGGTGCCCGGGCGCCGGAGCACCATCAGGGTCTGGTCGAGGTCGAGTACATCGCCGTCGTCGGCATCCTCGCAGTCATGCACGTGCACCACATTCCAGCCGGGGCGGCCGCGCTCACGCGGCAACCGCTCGATCCGCCAGGCCCGTCGTGACTCACCCGCCTCCACAGCGGGGGTTGCCGCGGGGACGAGTACCCCGTCCGGTTCGGGCGCGGGTGCCGCGGCAGCGGGCGGACCCGCAGCGGCAGTTGCCGGTGCGGGCACAGGTTCCACCTGCTGCGTGGGGATGTCCTCGTACGGGACGCCCTCCATCGGCCGGACGTATTCGGCGGGCACCCACAGCACCAACTCGGCCGGCTCCACCCACTCCTCGGCCGTGGTCTGCCACATGGGCACACCGACCTGGTACATCCATCCGCGTGAGGTCTGGAGCCGGGAGTGCACCAGACCGCGGACCTCCTGTCCGTCCGGGAGAACCACCACGATCGGCGGCAGCGGGTCTGCGTTCATCCCCCCACCGTACGTCCGCACCCATGATGTGCTGCCGTCGCGGTGACCTTCGGTTTCTGACGGACTGCCGGCGTCGGCCGGCGAAACCGCTGTGGTGTGGGCGTGGGGGCGGAGACGTGGGACCGAGGTTGCGCAGGAGAACGAGGCCCCGCGGCCGCGGGTCACCGGTTCGAGGGACAACCGGCTCCGTAGGCCCTTGGACACCTCTATGGAGGGAACACGGGTGGAGACGGACCGACCTCCACTCCGAGGAGACCGCACGATGAGTACCGAACTGACGGTCGCTCTGATCGTCGCCGCGACTGCCGTTCTGGCGATGCTGGTGGTGACCGTGGTGCTGGCGGTCAGGGTGTGGAAGGCGCGCGCCGTCCTGCGCGAGGCCGGGGTGCCGCTGAAGAACAAGGCGCTCTTCTGGGGCTCGCTCGTCTACGCCGTCAGCCCGGTCGACCTGCTTCCCGACCCGGTATATCTCGACGACATCGGCGTACTCCTGCTGGCGCTGCGGGCCCTGCACTCCGCGGCGGCCGCGGCGAGGGGGCCCATGCAGGGCCCCGCCCGACGCCGGCGGTCACTCGAGAAACCCCTCGAGCAACTCTGAGGTTCGCGAAAGCGCCGAGGCGCCGGTCCCCCGTCAGGTGGGACCGGCGCCTCGGCGCTGCTGGGGCCGTGCCGTGTCAGGCCTGGCTCGGCGGGCGGCTCAGTAGGGACCGTTCACGTTGTCGATCGAGCCGTACCGGTCCGCGGCGTAGTTGCACGCGGCGGTGATGTTGGCGACGGGGTCGTAGCTGTCCATCGCCGTGCCGGGCACGTGGTAGGCCAGGAACGTCGGCTGGATGACCTGGAGCAGACCCTTGGACGGGGTTCCGGCCGCGGCGTTGGAGTCCCAGTTGTTGATGGCGAGCGGGTTGCCCGAGGACTCGCGCATGATGTTGCGGTGGATGCCCTCGTACGAGCCGGGGATGCCGTGCTGGGCCATGATGTCCAGCGACTCCTTGATCCAGCCGTCCAGGTCGTTGGTGTAGCTCTTGACCGGTGCGGCCTTCTCGGCCGGTGCGGCCTTCGCCACGGTCTCGACGGCCGGCGTCGACGTCCGCTCGGAGCGGTCGGCCCGCTCGGTGGAGGTCCTGGCCGGGGCGGGGGCGTCCGCCGTGGCCTTCTTGCCGACGGAGAGCTTCAGGCCGGGGTGGATGAGCGCCGGGTCCGCGCCGACGGCCCTGCGGTTGTCCTGGTAGAGCTTCTTCCAGCCGCCGCTCACGGCGAGCTGGTCCGCGATCGAGGACAGGGAGTCACCGGCGACGACGGAGTAGGTCGTGGGGGCCTTCTTCGCGGGAGCCGGCGCGGCGGGGGCCACGGCCTTGTGGCCCAGGGACGGGTGCGTCGTCGCCGGGGCGGCGCCGGCGGTGGTCGCCCCGATCACCGGGAGGACCAGAGCGGCCCCGCCCGTACCCGCGGCGACAATGCCCCGGGTCAGTGAACTGTTCTTGGGACGGCGGTGCTTACCCTTTGCAGGCATGACGCATTCCTCTCCGTCGCCTGCGAGGTGAGCTGTCGGGTGCGGACTGGAGATGTCCGGCCGCGGTTGAATGCGACTTGACCCCGAGCCGTTCCGGATTGCGGATCGGCGGCTTACCTGGTTCCCCCGCTCCTGCCATGGGTCAGTGGTCGTGGTTTACGGGTGGCGGCAGGATTCGGCGTTCCACCCGGATTGACGGTGACGTTAAGCGAGGCGGGCGCGAGGGAACAAGCCCCGAATTCACGACGTAAACCCCTGCGATGATCCAATGGGGGTAAATACCGTCGGGCCGCATCGGGCGGGAGGTTCAACTTTCTTTACGCAGAACGGATCTGGGCCGACGTGCATAGATCGCGATTTCCCCGCGGAGTGACCCATTTCACTGCAACCAATTGCGAAGCCGGGCAGTCCGCGGGGGCGCACGAAAGAAAGTAAATCGCCTCTGGTTCCCCTAATTCAGACATTGCGCCACATGGTGAACAATTACTCAGGAGACGACTTTTCGGACATGCAGCATGACCTAGATGCCCGTTTCCGTCCTGGATTAATGGCGATATGACCGGTTTGCACTCTCAGGCGGTATCTCTGCATGATCTGGACGGTCTGCGGGTGGTCCCGCGTCGTCACCGGCCCTCGGGCAGGTCTGAGGGCTGTCCCGTCATCGCCGGCGGGCGCACGACGACAGCCCTTAGCGAAGGTAGTTGTAGACCGTCGCCCGGGAGATGCCCAGAAGGTCCGTGAGGGCCTGCACCGAATGCTTCACCTCAAGAAAGCCGCGCTCTTTGAGTGAACGCACCAATTCACGCCGCGATGCGCCATCGAGGCTTCGCGGGGTCTGACCCCGCGCGGCGGAGAACTCCTCGACAGCCGCGCGCAGTTCACCGCTGCTGCGGGCCCGGAGTGTTTCCTCCAGTGATACATCGGGCTCCTCGGTTCGCACGAGCCCGGCGAGACTCCGGGCCGCCGTGGCGAAGAGGGAGACATCCAGATTGAGGCAGATGGCCGCCACATAGTGGCCCCGGCTGTTCTTCAGACCGATGGAAGTGCTCTTGGCGGGACGGCCGTCGGGAAAGCGATTGGGGTAATTCTGAAGGACGCTCGGGTAGTCGGGATCCGCGATCCGGGCGAGGCCGAGTTCGGTCGCCGGGTCGCCCACGGTACGGCCGGAGAGGTTGTTCTCGATCGCCCGGACGGCATGGTCCGGATAGCGCAGGTCGTGCAGGACGACCTCGCAGAGCCCCGGGAACATCCGCCCCAGTGCGACGACAATCTTCTCCCCCTCGCGCAGGAGCAGTTCGTCCTCCGCGCGCTCGTGGTCCCCGGACGCGGCGCTCACGCGACGGTGCCTTCCGTGAACAGATTCCCCATCGCGGTCGCCGCCTTGAGCCCGGAACCGGTCAGCACCACCACCGTCGTCTCCCCTTCGCGGATGGCGCCCCGCTCGCGGAAGACGTCGATGGCCGCGGCGGCGGTCGCACTCGTGGGCTCGGCATACAACCCGGTGGCGGCGAGCCGGCGGACGCCGTCGGCGATGGCGGCTTCGGGAATCGCCGCCATGTCTCCGCCGGACCGGCGGACGGCGGCCACCACCTCGGGCAGCCGGACGGGCGAACGGATGGCGGTGCCCTCGGCGATCGTCGGGCCGAACGAAGGCGCCGGGGCGCCGTGGAACGCGGCATGGACGGGGGCGCACGCGGCGGGCTGCGCCACCAACAGCCGTGGCCGCCTGGCGATCTGACCTGCTGTCAGCAGTTCGGAGAATCCGAGGTCGAGACCGAGCACGAGGCTGCCCGCTCCTGCCACGGTGACCACCGCGTCCGGGGCGGCGAAGCCGAGGTCTTCCCAGAGCTCGTAGGCAAGGGTCTTGGTGCCCTGGAGAAAGAAGGGGTTCCAGTTGTGCCCGGCGTAGCAGGTGCGGTCCGAGCGGCGCAGGGCCTCGGCGGCGGTCGCGTCCCGCCCACCGGGGACGGGCTCGATGGTGGCGCCGAACGCCCGGGTCTGGAGCATCTTCGCCGGTGAGGTCCCCTCCGGCACGAGGATCGTGGCTCCGACGCCGGCCGCGGCACAGTAGGCAGCGACCGACGAGCCACCGTTGCCCGAGCTGTCCTCGATCACCTCGCGCACCCCGGTCGCCGCCAGTGCCGAGATCATGACGCTGCTGCCACGGTCCTTGAAGCTGCCGGTGGGGTTGAACCACTCCAGTTTGAAGCCGACGCGCGCGCCGTCCCACTCCCTGTCGAGCAACGGGGTGCTGCCCTCCCCCAGGGTGACCGGCCGCCCGACGGCCGACGGCAGCGCGGCCCGGTAGCGCCAGAGGGAACGCGTGCCGCTGTCGATGTCGGCCGGGGTGAGGCCTGGCAACGGCGAGACGCTCAACGGCGCGCCGTCGTCACCGCGCCAGCGGCGGGCGTCGAGCTCGTACGTCCTGCCGGAACGCTCGTCGACCAGGTGCGGAGCGTGCCCGGGCCGGTCCTCGCGTCCGTCCCCTGCTTCGCCGCCCTGCAGGTCCTCAGGTGTGTGCCGGTCTTCCACCAGGTCTCCTCCCGTCGGTCCCACTACCTTGGTGTTGGACACTTTATCCAGCGATGGACGAAACGTAAAACATCCCGATGACCGGCAGGGCGGTGGTTACCTGTGCGTTCTGCACAGGTCGAAGGTGACAGCCGTGACTGTCGGAGCCTCTCCACCACGTGACAGCGTCGGTCCCGTCATCGACCGAGGGAGTTCGCGTGAACAAGGGGTACGCCGTCTTCTGCGACGCAGACCGGCACTTCTACGACGCGCCGCACCGGCTGTCGCTCACCGACGACGCCGGACGCACCTCCCCGTACGAGCCCGCGAGCCGCCCCGTCCCCGCCGGCTGGCAGCGCAACCGGTCCGGCGACTGGCTCGCGCTCCGCCCGGTCGACACCGATCTGCCCGCCCAGGGCTGGAAGATCCACGTGTCCGCCTGTCTCGACAACGCCGAATCGGTCCTCGCCCGGGTGTGGACCTACTGCGTCGCACGGGACATCGCCTTCAAGTTCATGCCGAGCCGGTATCTGCTGCACAACCGCAACGCCAAGTACGCGGACCGGGCCGGCAGCGGCAAGTTCATCACCGTCTATCCGGCCGACGACGAGCAGTGCGGCGTCATCGCGGAGGAGCTCGCCGCTCTCCTGGCCGGCGAGGCCGGCCCGTACATCCTCAGTGACGTCCGCTGGGGCGACGGACCCGTCCACCTGCGCTACGGCAGCTTCACCCGGCGGCACTGCTACGACGAGCACGGTGAGCTGCGCCCCGCCGTCGCGAACGCCGACGGCGAACTGGTGCCGGACCTGCGGGGACCGGTGTTCCAGATACCCGCATGGGTCACGCCGCCCGACTTTCTGAAGCCTCACCTCGACGCGCGCTCGGCGGTCACGGTCGACGCCATGCCATACACCGTCGAGAAGGCGCTGCACTTCTCCAACGGCGGTGGTGTGTACGCCGCCCGTGACAACCGCACCGGCGAGAAGGTGGTCCTGAAGGAAGCGCGGCCGCATGCCGGGCTGGCCGCCGACGGCGCCGACGCCGTGACGCGTCTGCACCGCGAACGGACCGCGCTGGAGCGGCTGTCGGGCCTGGCATGCACCCCTGAGGTCCGCGATGCCTTCGTCCTCGGCGACCATCACTTCCTGGTACTGGAGTACATCGAGGGCAAGCCGCTCAACTCGTTCTTCGCCCGCCGTCACCCGCTGATCGACGCCGATCCGGGGCCGGATCGCCTCGCGGAGTACACGGCGTGGGCGCTGCGCATCCACGGGCTGGTGGAGCAGGCCATGGAAGCGGTGCACTCCCGCGGCGTGGTCTTCAACGATCTGCATCTGTTCAACATCATGGTCTCCGAGGACGAGTCGTCCGTCGTCCTCCTCGATTTCGAGGCCGCGCACCAGAAGGGGCAGGACGGCCGCCAGACGGTGGCGCATCCGGCCTTCGTCGCGCCGGCCGGCCGTCGCGGGTTCGACGTGGACCGCTACGCCCTGGCGTGTCTGCGGCTCGCGCTCTTCATCCCGCTGACCAGTCTCTTCGCCGTCGACCGGGCAAAGGCCACGCACCTGGCCGACATCATCGCTCGTCAGTTTGCGGTGGACCGTGCCCTTCTGGACGATGCCGTGCGGGAGATCCTGCGGGACCCGGGCAGTGCACCGGCAGGCGCCGCCGGCTCCCCGGGGTCCGGCAGCTATCTGCCCGTGTCACCCGCCGACTGGCCGCACAGCCGCGACTCCCTGGTCCGTGCCGTCCTGGCCTCCGCGTCACCGGAGCGGGAGGACCGTGTCTTCCCGGGTGACATCGCCCAGTTCGGTACCGCGGGCGGAGGTCTGACCTTCGGTTACGGAGCGGCCGGCGTGCTGTACGCGCTGGACGCGAGCGGGGCGGACCGCTGCCCCGCGGCAGAGGAATGGTTACTCCTGCGGAGCAAGGAACCGCCGTCGGGAACACCCGTCGGCTTCTACGACGGCCTCGCCGGCGTCGCCTGGACCCTGCAACGTCTCGGCCACACCGAACACGCGCTGTCGCTCGCCGAACTCGCCCTCGGCCAGCCGTGGGACGAACTCGCGCCGGACCTCCACAGCGGCCTGGCCGGACTGGGGCTCGCCTTCGACGCCCTCTCCGCGGAGACGGGCGACACGGACCTTCGTACGGCGGCGCTGCGGTGTGCGGATCTCGCCGCCCGCTCCCTGGACGCAGGGCCGGGGCAGAACGCAGGCAGCCACACGGGCCGCGACGGATCGCGTGCCGGGCTGCTGCACGGAGCGTCGGGTACCGCCCTGTTGTTCCTGCGGCTGTACGAGCGCTCCGGCGACAGCGCCCTCCTCGATCTGGCGGCGGAAGCTCTGCGCCGTGACCTCGCCCGCTGTGTACACGGCGCGGGCGGCACCCTCCAGGTCGACGAGGGCTGGCGCACCATGCCGTATCTGGGCGCGGGCAGTGTCGGTATCGGCATGGTGCTCGACGACTACCTGGCCCACCGCCCGGACACCGATTTCGAGCGCGCCCGGACCGAGATCGTCCGCGCCGCACAGGCGACCTTCTACGCCCAGCCCGGACTGTTCCGGGGCGCCGCCGGCATGGTTCTCCATCTGAGCCGTACGACCACGGGCGGACCAGGTACGCAGCCGGCCGACGTCCGCCGGCAGATCGACGCCCTCGCCTGGCACGCCCTGACGTACCAGGGCCACCTGGCCTTCCCCGGCGAGCAGATGATGCGTCTCTCGATGGACCTGTCGACCGGCACCGCGGGCTGTCTGCTCGCGCTCGCGGCGGCACAGGGCGACCATCACGCTCATCTGCCGTTCCTCCCGCCGCTCCGGCGGCCCCAGAACCGGCCCGACTCCGGGCCGTCCTTGAGCACCACCGTCCCCGAATGAGAGGAAACATCATGAACCTTCTCGACCTGCAGTCGATGGAGACCCCGAAGGAAGAGGCGATCGGCGACGTCGAGACCGGCGGAAGCCGCGCCAGCCTGCTGCTCTGTGGCGACAGCAGCCTGAGCGTCACGACCTGTAACTGAGGTCGCCGGGCCCCGGTCGGTGGCGCTACGCCGCCGGCCGGGGCCCGTCCCGTCCCGGGCGGTTCGCCGCCCGGGACGGCCTGCATTCCCCGACCCGCACGAGGCCGTGGCCCGCGGCCGGCCACAGAGGAGCCCCCGCGATGGCCTACAAGCGCCCCCGCCCCAGCGGCACCGACTCCGGTGGCAGGGTGCCCACCGGTGGCGCGCACCGCCTGCTGCGTGCCGCCGTCCGGCGCAGCGCCACCCGTACCGCGGCGATCCTGCTCTGCTCCGTCGCATCCGCCGGCGCGGCCGTCGCGTCGCCCGCCGTTGTCGGACACACGCTGGACCTCCTCCTCGACCGGCAGAGCGATGCCACGTCCTGGGTCGTGCTCAGCGCCGTGCTCCTCACCGCCGAAGTGTTCCTGGACGCAGCCGTCGCCCTGTTGACCGGTGTCACCAATGCCCGGTCGACCGCCTGGCTGCGGACCGGCGCCCTCGGACGGCTTCTGGCGACCTCACCGGACCGGGCGTCCCCGCTCTCCCCGGGAGATGTCGCGACACGTCTGTCGGTCAACGCGACCGAGGCCGGGACCGTGCCCGCGGCGGCCGCCGCGCTGAGCGCGTCCCTGCTCGGTCCGGCCGGTGCCGTGATCGCCCTGCTGTTCATCGACGTGTGGGTCGCTCTCGCCTTCCTCGCCGGACTGCCCCTGCTGGTCCTTGTGTTGCGTGCCTTCGCCCGCAACTCCTCGGACACGGTGGGCCGGTATCAGCAGATCCAGTCGGACATCGCGTCCCGTCTCCTGGAAGCGCTCGACGGGGCGCGCACCATCGCCGCCGCGGGCATCGAGGACCGGGAACGGGCCCGCGTTCTCCAGCCCTTGGCCGGCCTGGACCGTGAGGGACGGCGCATGTGGCGGATCCACGGCAGGGCGGTCGCGAACAGTCAGGTGCTGCTGCCGTTGCTCACGACCGCTGTTCTGGGTGTCGGCGGAATACGGCTCGCCGCCGGAGCCATCAGTGTCGGCGAACTGCTCGCCGCGTCCCGCTACGCAGCCCTGGCGGCGGGCATGGGAGCCCTGGCCGGCCTCCTCGGTGCGATCGTCCGGGGCCGCAGCGCCGCCGCCCGCCTCGTCGTGCTCCAGGACCTGCCCGCCGTTCGGCACGGAGAGGGAACACTGCCGCACGAGGGCAACGGCACGGTCGCGTTGCGCGGAGTCACCGTCGTCCGGGAGGGCCGCACGGTGCTCACCGATGTACACCTGGTGGTGCCCGGCGGGAAGACCGCGGCCGTGGTGGGCCGGTCCGGAGCCGGCAAGTCGACCCTGGCGGCCGTCGCCGGGCTCCTCACCGAACCGGACGAGGGCAGCGTCCTGCTCGACGGTGTCCCGCTGGGTTCCCTCGCACGCGACCGGTTGCGCCAGGAGGTCGCGTACGCCTTCGAACGGCCGGTCTTCCTGGCGGGGACGGTGGCCGACGCCATCGCCTCCGGGGCCCGTCGCGCCTCGGCGGACGAGATCCGTACCGCTGCACGGGCGGCGGGCGCCGACGGATTCGTCCAACTCCTGCCCGAACGCTACGACTCCCCCGTCGTCGGCGCACCGCTGTCGGGAGGGGAACGGCAACGCCTCGGACTGGCCCGCGCGTTCGCGCATGCGGGCCGGCTGCTCATCCTCGACGACGCCACCTCCAGTCTCGACACCGCCACCGAACGACAGGTGGACCGCGCGCTCGCCCAGGAGGTACGGCCGGGCACCAGGCTGGTGGTCGCCCATCGGATCTCCTCGGCGAGCAGGGCGGACCTGGTGATCTGGCTGGAGGACGGCGGGGTACGGGCCGTGGGGCGGCACCGTGATCTCTGGCAGGACCCCGCCTACCGTTCGGTCTTCGCCGCATCCGAAGCGCCCAGCGAAGCGACCCCCGAAGCGCCGGCGGACACGGCACCCGCACCGCAGCAGGCGCAACCGCCCCGTCCCGTAACCGCGGACGTGGTGCGCGGTCCGGCAGCAGGACGGGCCGCCCGATGACGGCCGCCGAGACCCGCGAGCCGCGCGCCGGCGTCGCGCCCGGCGCGCTACGGCGTCTGCTGCCCCCCGCCCGCCGCTTCCTCGCGAACCGGAAGAGGGCCCTGGCCGCGCTGGCGGGCTGGTCCCTCGTCGAGTCCGTACAGACCTTTCTGGGCGGCTACTGCATCGCCCAGGCTCTGGACCGCGGATTTCTCGCGGGTGACACGGAAGCCGGACTGCTGTGGCTGTCGGCCGCCGCGGTGTCCATCCTCGTGGCCGCGCCGGTCGTCCTCGGTGTCTTCGCCCAGCTGACGCATCTCGTCGAGCCCCTCCGGGACGCCCTGGTGACGCGGGCCGTCTCGCGATCGCTGCGCAACGCGGTCGCCGCACCGGGCCGCACGGACGGCACGGCGGTGTCGCGGCTCACCCAGCAGACGGAGATCGCCCGCGACAGCTTCGCCGGACTGGTGCTCACCCTGCGGTCGTTCGCCTTCACCGCAGCGGGCGCGCTGGCCGGACTGTTCACGCTGGCGCCCGAGTTCCTGCTCATCGTCCTGCCGCCCCTGGTCCTCGGCATGGCGCTGTTCGCCGCCACGCTGCGGCCGATGGCCACGGCCCAGAACCGGTTCCTCGACGCCGACGAAGCGCTGACGCACCACAGCGGAGCCGTCCGTGCCGCGCTGCGCGACATCGTCGCCTGCGGGATCCAGACCGAGGCGGAACGCCGGGGCTCGCGGCTGATCTCGGACGCCGAGGAGGCGTCCCGTTCGCTGGCCCGCTGGGCCGCGGTACGGACGCTGGCGCTGGGCGTCGGCGGCCAACTGCCCGTCATTCTGCTGCTGGTGGCCACCCCATGGCTGCTGAGCCGGAACGTGACGGCGGGCGCGCTGATCGGTGCGCTCACCTACCTGGTCCAGGCGCTGTTGCCGGCGCTGCACACCCTCATGACGGCGCTCGGTGCGGCGGGCACCCGGCTCGTGGTGGTTCTCGACCGGTTCGTCCGGGACACGTCCGGGACTGCGTCCTCCGTCGGGCCCGTCGCCGACACACCGGTGAAACGGGCCGACTCGACAACAGCCGTCGACGTCCGCTCCGTTCGCCTGGCGTACGGGCCGCGGGCCCGGCCCGTCCTCGACGGTCTCGATCTCTCCGTCCGGACCGGGGAGCACATCGCGGTCGTGGGGCCGAGCGGCATCGGGAAGTCCACGCTCGTCGGCGTGGTGGCCGGCATGCTGACACCGGACCGGGGCACGGTCCACCTGGCGGGCCGCCCGGTCACGGGGCGCCCGGCCGACGAGCTGGCGCCGCTGCGGGTGTTGACACCCCAGGAGGCGTACGTCTTCACCGCCACCGTGCGCGAGAACCTCACCGCGTTTCGTCCCGGGGCGCCGACCGAGGACATCGAGGCGGTCGCCGATGCGCTGTGTCTCGGGCCGCTGATCCGGCGCCTCGGCGGGATCGACGCCGACGTGACGCCCTCCGCCCTGTCACAGGGTGAGCGTCAGCTGCTGTGCCTCGGGCGCGCCCATCTGTCTCCGGCGCCGCTGCTCCTGCTCGATGAAGCCACCTGCCACCTGGACCCGGCCGCGGAGGCCCATGCGGAGCGGGCGCTCGCCCGGCGGCCGGGAACCCTGATCGTCGTGGCCCACCGCCTGTCGTCCGCGCTGCGGGCGGACCGGGTACTCGTCCTCGACGGAACACGCGCGGAGTTCGGGAGCCACCCTGAGCTCCTGACCCGCTCGGAGCTCTACCGGGATCTGGTGGGCCACTGGCAGGAGGACCGCTGAGCGCCCCCCTGCCGGCCCCTCGTGTCGCTGTCGGGTTGCCTTACGTCCAGCCGGCGCCCTGGGCGATCCGGATCGCGTCGACGCGGTTGCGGGCCCCAATCTTACGGATGACGCTGGCCATGTAGTTGCGGATCGTGCCCTGCGACAGATGCAGGTCACCGGCGACCTCGGCGATCGTCGCACCTTCGGCGGCGAGCGACAGCACACTGAGTTCGCGAGGAGTCAGGGGCATCTCCGCGGCCTGGAGAAACCCGAAAGCGAGCGATTCGTCGATGAATCGCTCGCCTTTGGCAACGGTGTGAATGGCCTCGAGTAATCGACAGGGAGAACAGTCCTTGTCGACATAGCCCAGCGCGCCGGCGTTGAACGCCTTGCGCAGCACTCCGGGCTTCTCGGGTGAGGCCAGCACCAGCAACGCGCCCTCCGAGCAGGCCTCGGAGAGTGCAGCGCGGCTTCCCCGCACCGACGGCTCCAGGGAGTCCGCGTCGGCGACACACACATCAGGCGACAGCGCCCCCCGTTCCTGCCTCCTCGGAATGCAGGATGCAGCCGAGACGTCAAGCGCGCCATCGGAACGCAGCAGTTCCACGAGAGCAGATCTCATCAGCTGCGCGTCGTACGCGACGATGACCCGGATCATGTCCACCCCTTCAACTCACCGACTACCGCGGCCGATCTGCCGGCCGCCGCCCCACCCTCACCCGAGTGCCCACATCGGCGCCGAAAGAACGGGCGCGCGGGGGCACGCCGGGAGCACGCCGGGTGCACGAGGGAGCGCATCGGCAACCCCGCAGGTGGTGCGGGGTTGCCGAGTCACGGCGCGGTGTAACGGGTCCCGAAGGTGCGTCGAAACGGTGCCCGAAGGCCCGTCGCTACGGTGTCAGGCCGATCTCCTCACAGTCGGCCTTGTACTTCGCGGTGCAGATCTCCTCGACCGTGTAGACACCGTCCTTGACGACCGTGTCCTTGATGTTCTCCTTGGTCAGCGAGACCACCGGCACCAGTACCGACGGAATGCCCTTGGTGGTCGGGCTGTCGATGTCGGCCTGGGCCATGGCGCCGAGTCCGATACCCCTGGCCAGCAGGATGGCCATCTCCGCGGCGGCGCTCGCCTCCGGCGCGTTGGGCTTGTAGACGCTCATGAACTGCTCGCCGGCGACGATGCGCTGTACGGCGGCGAGTTCCGCGTCCTGGCCGGTGACCGGCGGGAGCGGGGAGACGCCGGCCTTCTTCAGGGCGGCGATGATGCCGCCCGCCATGCCGTCGTTGGCGGAGTACACACCGGCGATGTTGTCACCGCTCAGGCTCACGATCGCCTCCTGCATGTTCGCGTTGGCGTTCTCCGGCTTCCACTCCTTGGTGTCGTACTCCCTGCCGATCTCCACCTTGCCGTCGAGCTCGGAGTGCGCGCCCTTCTTGAACATGGCGGCGTTCGGGTCGGTGACCGCGCCGTTCATCATCACGATCTTCGAAGACTTGGCCTTGTCCCCCAGCGCTTCGAGGAGCGCCTTCCCCTGGACATGGCCGACCTCTTCGTTGTCGAAGGAGGTGTAGGCGTCGATCGGCCCCTCGGCGAGACGGTCGAAGGCGACGACGGGGATGTCGGCGTCCTTCGCCTTCTGTACCGCTGTCGCGATCCCCTTGGAGTCGACGGCGTCGATGATGATGACGTCGACCTTGCTCTCGATCATGGTGTCGACCTGCTGCGCCTGGAGAGCCGCGTCCTGTTTGGCGTTGGCGTAGACGACCCGGCCCTTGTCATTGGTCAGCTGGCTGACCTTCTTCTCGATGACCGGTTTGTCGAACTTCTCGTAGCGCGCCGCCTCGTTCTCCGGAAGGAGCAGGCCGACGGTGATGTCGTCGCTGGTTCTCACGCCCGTGCCCTCTTCGCTGCCACAGGCAGCGAGCGACACGGCCATCGCGGAAACGCTGATGGCTATGGCGGTGCGACGCAAATGTGCGTTCATCTGTGGAAATCAACCTCCCTGACAGGCCGCTTGCTTGCGACCGAGGTGGCTGGAAGTCAACTCCGCTCCGACAAATGCGTCAAGAAGTGCAATATTAACGAGATGGCAACAGGTTTTGTCCGTTAGTTAAGTGAACGCAGACATCTCTCCACGAAGGCCCTGGACACTTACTGACATAGCGGAAGCTTCGGGCGCGAAAATGTTCGCGCCGAACCACGGTCTCGGCACGGGAAATCCGGCTTGGCGCAGGAGAAACGGAATCCCGCGCCCACCGACGGGCGGCCCGGCCCGCAGCCTTACGGCGAGAGGAACCGTCAGCGGGTCTGCTGCTGACATCCCTCGAGCCGGGCCTGCACCTGCGGGTAGGGCGTCGCCTCGGGCAGGGCGCGGCCCTCGCGTACGGCACGCGCCGCATCGGCTGCGGCATGGAGGGCGGCGCGGTAGGGCAGCGAGCCCGTACTCACCCGGCGGACGCCCAGGGCCGCCAGGTCGGCGGGCGACAGGCCCGGGACCGCGAGCACGTTCAGCGGCACCGGGATGCTGCGGGCCAGCTCGCGGAGCACGGCCGGCTCCGACACACCGGGCACGAAGATCCCGTCCGCACCGGCCTCTACATAGAGCGCGGCACGGTCGAGTGTCGCGTCGACGGTCGCCTCCTGCCGGAGCCAGTAGGTGTCGACGCGGGCGTTGACGAAAAGATCCGGGCGGCGGCGCTTGACGGCCGCGACCTTCGCGGCGTGCGCCTCCGGCCCGATGAGCCGCTCGGCGGAACTGTCCTCGATGTTGATGCCCGCCGCGTCCAGGTCGGCCGTGTAGTCGGCGACAGCGTCCGGCTCGTCCGCGTAGCCGTCCTCGATGTCCACACTGATGTAGCACGGCAATCGCGACAGGGCGCGGGCGAGGAGGATGTTCGCCGCCTTGGTCGCACGCCCGCCGTCGGGGCGGCCCATGCTGGAGGCCACGCCGAGGCTGGTCGTCCCGATGGCTTCGAAGCCGGCGTCGAGGAATGCCAGAGCCGAGGGCACGTCCCAGGCATTGGGCAGAACCAGCGGCAGTTCGCGGTGATGGAGCTCATGGAAGGCCATGAGCTCCATCTTTCCGCTCCGGAGCGGCGGCCGCGCGAGGCTGCGAGGCCGAACCGCGTCCGGCCGGACCGGCGGTCGGTGCACGCGGACCGGGGCCCGGGGGGGGCGGACGGCCTGCTGCTCGGCCGGCACCGGCTCACCCACGAGGTACCGCGCGCGCCCGGAGGCGGCGGCCGGTACGGCACCGGGAGGAAGTGCCGCACCGGCCGCCCGGTCGGTCCGTCAGGCGGTGTGGAGCCGCAGCCCGTACCGGCCGAGGATCTCGTTGATCGGCTGGTGCCAGGTCTGGCCTCCGCCGCTGCAGTTGCCCCAGCCGCCGGAGGTGACGCCCTGCGCCTGGTCGCCGCTGATGAAGGAGCCGCCCGAGTCGCCGGGTTCGGCGCACACGCTCGTCTTCGTCATCTGATGGACGGCGCCCTGGCTGTAGTTCACGGTCTCGTTCTTCGCGAGAACCGCCCCGCAGTGCCAGTGCGTGGTGGAACCGGACCGGCAGATCGAAGCCCCTATGGGAGCCTCGGCGGACCCGCGGACCAACTGGTCCGGCACCGTGCCCCAGCCGAGGACCACGGGAACGGTCCACCAGCCGCTGCCGACGCTGACCCAGGCGTAGTCGTCACCGGGGAAGGACGATCCCTGGAAGTTTCCGATGTGGGAGCCGTCCCAGCCCCTGACCGCCGCACCCCCGCCACCGCAGTGCCCGGCGGTCACGAAGCCGCCGTGGACGGAGAAGCCGATGGAGCAGCGGACGTTTCCGGTGTAGTACGGGTCGCCGCCCACGGTGCCCGCGGCAAAGGTTTTGGGCGCCTCGGCCGTCTTCGCGACCTGGACGGGTCCGGCCTGGCGCGCACGGGCGAGGAAGGCCTTGACATCGTTGTCGGCCTGCTGGTCGGCGACGACGTTCACGACTACGCGGTTGATACGCGGGTCCACATGCCAACTACTCACGCCGGCAGGGGCCTTGAAGCCGTCGATCTTCTTCTTCACCGCATCGAGCCGGGCGGCGTCGTAGGTCACGAGCCGAACCGACGCGCCGGTGGCGCGGACGGCGTCGGCCCTGGCGGGGTCGGTGAGGGCGACACCGAGCTTCCCGGTGCCGGCGTCGAACCAGGCACCACCGAAGGCGGGGCCCGCCGCGCGGCGCGCCGTAGTCTCGATGGCGGTGGCGGCCCGCTCCGCCGCGAGGCGGGACCGGGCCTGATCCTTCGTCAGGCCGAGGTCCCTCTCCATGGCGTCCAGCAGGCCGGCGGACGCCTGCGGTTCGGCGGTGGGGGCGGGTGCTGCGGCGGATGCCGGGGCGAGTCCGGCACCGGCCCAGGCACCCAGGACGAGAAGTGCGGACATGCCGGTGCGCAGAGCTGTTGTGCGTCTCAAGGCGTTGCCCTTCGATTGTTCCAACGAGGTGGGGGTGGAACGGCACAGTCGTGGGAGCGCTCTCAACCGCTCCCGGGCGGAGCGTAGCCGAGGCGCATCACCAGGTCCATGACAAGCGCACGGCGGATTCCCGGGCAACGGCTCACGGCTGCCGTGGAGTTCCGGCGGCAGCGCCCGGAACTCCACCCGTGAACAGCCGAGTTGACCGAACGGTTGGTCTAGACCTGAACGGCTCCACTGCGTCATAGTGAAGGAGTCCTCGCGACCGACCACCCACCGCAGGACCCGCCGACCCGCGCCACCCCCCGATCGAACCGCCTCCCCACCGCCCGGGGAGGCGGTTCTTCGTCCGCGAGCGCCCCGGACCGTCACCCACGGATCCCGCCGTACAGAAAACAGTAGCCATGTACATAGTAGCCATGTACGGTATTTCTCGTGAGTTCAGCAAGGGAGAACGCCACGGCGGGGTTTCTCGTCTGGCGCCTGTCGATGAAGTGGCGGGTGGCCGTCGACCGGGCGGTCGCGCCGCTCGGCCTGACCCATGCGCAGTACGCGCTGATGGCGTCGCTGTACGGCATGCGGCGCTCCGGACTGACGCCCAGTCAGCGCGGCCTCGCCGACCACACCGGGCTCGAACCGC
This sequence comes from Streptomyces sp. NBC_00306, assembly GCF_036169555.1. GTDB lineage: Bacteria > Actinomycetota > Actinomycetes > Streptomycetales > Streptomycetaceae > Streptomyces > Streptomyces achmelvichensis. The sequence goes on from NZ_CP108032.1 coordinate 467,927, forward strand.
TGTACGTCTCCAAACTCGCCCGCGCACTGGAGGCCTCCGGGCTCGTCGCCCGCACCCGGGACCCGAACGACCCGCGCGCCATGCAGCTGTCGCTCACCGAGCAGGGGCTTGCCGTCACGCGACGCGCAATCACGGTGGTCCAGGGTCTGCTCGACCAGTTGCTGGAGCCGCTCGGGGGTCAGAACAGCGCGCGCACACGGCAGTTCACCCGTGAGCTGGCCACCTTGCTCGACGCACCTCTTGGTCCGCACCCCGAGAACGAGAAGGAGCCGTCATGACCACCACCACGGCACCCGCGGCCAACGCCCGGGTCATAGCCCTGGCCCACTACGCCGGGCGCGCCCTCCTGGAGGGCGTACTGGCGCGCCACGGCGTCACGTTCCACCAAAGTGTCACGCTCCGGGCCCTCGTGGCCGCGGGCGAGTCCGTCGACCGTGACCGCCTCGTCGCCGACGTCACCGGCTCGCTGAAGACCGAGGAGTCACTCACACGCGGCGTGATCGAGGAGATGACGGCCGCGAAGCTGCTGGAAGAGGACCCGGCCGAGACATCGCGGGTGCGGCTCACGGACGCCGGGCGGGAGTTGTTCGACACCACCTCCGCCGAGAGCGCCGAGATCGCCGCCCGGCTGTACGGCGGCATTCCGGCCGAGGACCTCGCGGTCGCGGGACGGGTGCTGCGCCTGGTCACGGAACGCGCGAACGCCGCGCTGGCCGGCGCCTGAGCCGGAGCGCCGGGCGCCCGGGCCGGGATGCGCTGCCCCGCGGGAGCCGAGCCCTGCCCCGCCACTCCTGAACGAAGAGGACGGCGGCGTGCCCTGCACGGCGATCCCTTCGTGGCCATGACCGGACCGGACCCGGCGCAGTCCGCCCGCTGCGGCCGGTCCGCTCCGGCCACCGACGCTCGACGGCCGGGCGGCGGGCCCCCGTTACGGCCGGCGTGACGACCGGCCACAGCTGGCGGCTCCGCTCCGCAGCGAGGGGCACGCGGGCCCGACCCGTCGGTCAGTGCGGCCGGTCGTGGGCGTCGGATTCGGCGGCGGACTTCAGTTGGCGCAGCCAGGCTTCCAGGCCCGCGCCGAGGAGCTCGGTCGCCGTGGGGACGTCCGCCTCGACCTGGGCGCCGGTGTGGGTCTCGTCGGTGCTCACCCGGACGCCGCCCTTGACCTTGGTGAAGGTCCATACATGCACGCCGTCGATGTGCAGCCCTTCACCGACCGCGGGTCCGGTCCACCGGATGCACGAGTTCTGCTTGATCTGCCGGACGGTCGAGGTGATGTCCAGACTGGTGGCGGGAGTTGCGGGGTTGGGAGGGATCGGGGTCGTCCACCGGAACGCCGAACCCTTGCGGAACGGGCCGTGGTCGAGGCGTTTCACGGACTCGACGGGGGTCTGCCAGGTCGGCCATCGCTCCACGTCGGTCTGAAGCCTCCAGATCGTGCGCAGCGGGGCGTTTATCACGACCGCGGTCCGGTGACGGACGAGAGCGTCGGGGTCGACGCCTTTCCCGCGGCAGGTGACGGACCTGTCCGGGTGGGGGGTGTGGGAGGCGGCGGCCCCGGCGGGCGCTGCTGCTGCGCCGAGGAGGCCGAGGACGAGAGAGACGGAGCAGAGGGCGGCGCGACTGCCGGTGCTGCGGATGCCGGACATGGAGTTCTCCTCTGTCGGAAGGGGTGAGCACTGCCGGTGGGCGTGTCACGCGACTGCCTCCGCAGCCGCGCTCCGCTAGAAGCTCATGCGTTCGTTAGAAGTTATAACCCCCTGCGAAGCGGCCGGTCAATGGGTTGCGTGATAACCTCTAACGAAATTTTGAGGCTGTAGACCGATGGATCGGAACGGTGGCACGCCATGGCGACGACAGGCGCGAACACACCGCGGGAGCGCTACCGGACCCAGGTGCGGGCGGAGATCACGGAACGCGCCTGGGAGCAGATCGCCACGGCGGGAGCGTCCGCGCTCTCCCTCAACGCGATCGCCAAGCAGATGGGCATGAGCGGGCCGGCGCTCTACCGCTACTTCGCCGGCCGCGACGACCTGATCACCGAGCTCGTCCGTGAGGCGTACCGAAGCCTCGCCGACACCCTCCGCGCGGCCTCCGACACCGGCGCCGACCTGGCGGGGCTGGCACACACCCTGCGCGGCTGGGCGCTGGCGGACCCGCAGCGGTACTTCCTGATCTACGGCACCCCCATCCCCGGCTACCACGCGCCCGAGGACATCACCGCGATCTCCTCCGAGATCATGACGACTCTGGTCGACGCGTGCGCCGCGACGGCTCCGGGCGGCGCCCCGACACCGTTCGCCGGCCATCTGGAGGACCACCGGGACTGGGCCGCCGGCCACCCCGCACCGCCGGAGGCCCTCCATCGGTTCCTGACGTTCTGGACCCGTCTGCACGGCGTCCTGTCACTGGAACTCGCGGGCCAGTTCGCGGGGATGGACTTCGACCCCGCCCTGCTCTTCGCCGCCGAAGTGGACGACCTGCTCGCGCCAAGGCCCGGAGCTCGGAGCTCCTGAGCTCAGAGCCGCCCCGCCATGTCGAGGAAGCGGTGGATCGATGCCTTCATCGCCGCGACGAAGTTCTGACGGGTCTCGTCGGCCACCAGGTCCAGCGACAGATACGGGTTGAGGTCCTCCAGCTCGACGAGCAGCAGTTCGCCGTCGGGGGCGCGGCAGGCGTCGACGCGCTGGATGCCCGAGGTGATGGTGTTCCAGTCGATGAAGCGCCGGGCGAAGTCGATATCCGCCCCGGTCGGCTCGTACGGCTCGAGCACCCACCGCCGCTCGGGATCGGGGGCGTACAACGCGTACTGGAAGGCGTCGTCGACGAAGTAGAAGGACACCTCGTAGCGGAAGTCGATCCGCGGCTGGACGAGCACCTCACCGTAGGTGAGATGCGACAGGCGCTCGCGGGTGACGAACTCCAGGCCGATCGAGTCCGCGCCGGCCTTGGGCTTGACCGCGTACTGCTGCGCCGCCGGAAGGACGTCGAGGTCCGCGAGCCGGTCGACGGTGGGTATGACGGGGTGGCCGTCAGCGGTCAGATCCAGCAGATACTGCTTGCCGGCCATGTCTCCCCTGCCGGAGAGCGGGTTGTAGACGGGAATTCCCCAGGCAGTGGCCCGGTCACGGAAGGCGTCGTAGGCGTCCTGGTAGTGCAGGACGGGGCCGCTGTTGCGCACCACGACCGCGTCGAAGCCGTCCATCAGCGCGAGGGCCTCCCGCGGGTGGCACAGGGCGAGGTCGAATTCCTCGCGCAGCCGGGAGGTCAGGAAGATGTCCTCGTCGCAGTAGCGGCGACCCCGTGCCGGATAGGCGAGGTCGGTGACGAAGAGCAGTCGCGGTCGGACGGGCACGGGCATCTCCCGGGGAGTGTGGTCGACACCGGACTCCGGGCATCTCGCGGAGTTTGGTTGAGCTCCAAACTACCCATCGCCCGGAGCGCGCCCCGCGCCGGGGCCCGCCCGCGGCCTGCCGCGCCCTCGATCCGGTTGCGCAGGTCAAAGACGGTGCAGGCGAATGTCGGACAGCCGCCCTTCGGCCACATCCACGGTCATGAAGGTGCGGTACGGCTGACGTCGCCGGTCGGTCGGGGAACCCGGGTTCAGCAGCCGCAGCCCGCCCGGAGCAGCAGTGTCCCAGGGGATGTGACTGTGCCCGAACACCAGCACGTCGAGGTCGGGAAACCGCTCCGCGCACCGCTGCTCCCGCCCCTTGGCCTGGCCGGTCTCGTGGATGACGCCGAAGCGCAGACCGCCGAGCTCGGCCCGCGCCACTTCCGGCAGGCGCGCCCGGAGTTCGGGGCCGTCGTTGTTGCCGTACACGGCAAGGAGCCGGGACGAGCGGGCCTCCAGCAGGTCGAGTGTGGCGCTGTCGACCCAGTCACCGGCGTGGAGCACCACGTCCGCCTCGTCGATCCGCTCCAGCAGCTCGGCCGGGAGGTGCCGGGCGCGCTTGGGAACATGGGTGTCGGAGGTCAGCAGCAGTCGCATCCCTCTACCCTGCCCGCCTTCCAGCTGTGCCGGTCCTTCTGACGCGCGGAGGCCGGTGCGCGGGGGTCCGGGTCAGCCGGCGGCTCGGGCGAGCAGTCCCGACAGCAGCACTTCGAGCGTCTGGCGCAGCGTGGACGGGAAGTCCAGGCGCAGGGCCGCGAGGGCGGGGTCCGCCTCGTAGGCCGCGAGCATGGCGGCCGACGGATGGGCGTGCGTCCAGACGGCGCCGGTCACCATGATCATGCCGCCGGTGAACCGCAGGGCGTCGTGTTCGCCGAGTTCGGGCAGATGGGTGCGGACCAGTTCGGCCATGGCCATGGCGCCGGCGATAGCCGAGCGCTTGTACTCCGCGGCGACCTGCGGGGAGACATTGCGCTCCAGCACCGCGGCCTGAGCCCCGATCAGGTCGCACAGCACCGGGCGCTCGGCCAGCGCGGACGCGACGACGGCGGCGATCCTGTCGGCGCGTTCGGTGACGGGTGCGGCAGCGTCGAGCGCCTTCGGCAGCGTGGTGCGCAGGTGCTCCACCAGCTCCTGGCACGCGGCGTCCAGAAGTTCAAGGAGAACGGCCTCGCGGGACTCGAAGTAGCGCAGCACGTTCGACTTCGCGAGACCGACGCGGCGGCTCAGTTCGTTCAGACTCACCTGCGCCACCGGCATCTCGGTGAGCATGGCGGCCGCCGTGTCCAGGATCGCCTTGCGGCGCTGGGCGCGCTGCTCCTCGTTGCGGGCGCGCTGGAATGTCGTTGCCATGACCACATGCTACAGACCCCCGGTCTCTTGTTATCGGACCACCGGTCTGCTAACTTCGAAATACAACAGACCGGCGGTCTGCTAGCCGTCGGCACACCTGCCATCCCAGGAGCCACCATGTATGCCGTTCCCGACCAGACCGGGAAGTTCGCCGTCGTCACCGGCGCCAACAGCGGAACGGGCAAGGAGACCGCACGCCGTCTCGCCGACGCCGGAGCCCGCGTCGTCCTCGCCGTCCGCACCCTCTCCAAGGGCGAGCGGGCCCGCGACGAGATCATGGCTCGGCACCCCCACGCCCAGCTCGAAGTTCGCCGCATCGACCTGGCCGACCTCGACTCGGTGAAGGAGTTCGCCGACGGGCTCATCGCCGACGGCACACCCCTCGACCTGCTGGTCAACAACGCCGGCGTCATGGCACCGCCCACCCGCATGACCACCGCCGACGGCTTCGAACTGCAACTGGGGAGCAACTTCCTCGGCCCCTTCGCCCTGACGCTGCGGCTCCTGCCGCTGCTGCTCACCGCCCCGGCTCCGCGCGTGGCCACCATGAGCAGCGGCACGGCCAACTACGGCCGGATCCACTTCGGCGATCTCCAGTGGGAGAACCGGCGCTACAGCCCCAACCTCGCCTACGCCCAGTCCAAGCTGGCCGACCTGATCATGGCCCGGCAGCTCACCGCGGTCGCCGCCGAGCGCGGCTGGAACCTGCTGAGCACCGCCGCCCACCCCGGGTACACCACGACCAATCTCCAGACCGCGGGCGCGAGCCTCGGCCGCGGCAAGCCCTCCCGGCTGCACGCACTGGTGAGCGCCATCGACTTCCTGCCCAAGCAAGGTGTCGAGCAGGGTGCAGAACCGCTGCTGTACGCGGCGACCGATCCGGAAGCCGTGGCGGACGGCTACTACGGTCCCAGCGCCCGGTTCGGCCTCGTCGGCCCGACCGGCACGGCACGGGTGACCCGCCGGGCCCTGGACCCCGCGACCAACGCCCGCCTGTGGGCCGAGGCCGAGCGCCTGACCAGCGTGTCCGTGCCGTCCACCGTCGCCTGACACCCGGACGCCGGCCCGCCTCGCACGCACCGCCCGGCAGTCGCCGCCGGTGCCGCCGAACGCGTGGACCGAGCACCGATGTGACATCCCACCGCACACGGACGCCGCGAGTGGGTAGGCGTGAGCCATGGACGTTGTGGACTCAGACGAGCTGTTGCGGCGAATCCAGCGAGCGCGTGACTGGGCGGGCCGTGAAGAGGAGTCGTGGAAGGCCCGGACCGGCGAGATGCAGGGCGATGATCCGGACGGGGCGCGTCGCGCCGAGGTGTTCGGATCGGCCTTCGAGACCGTCCGGAAGGTGCTGGACGAGATCGTCTCGCCCGGCCGGTCGACCTAGGTCGTGTCCGTGAGCCCTCCTTCCTCCCGGCCCTCGGACCACGCCGCAGGGCCCTCTCCCCCGTGACCGAAGTCGCTGTGTGCACACCGCGGTTCATCCCTCCGGCACCGCATCAGAGACCTTCGCCGGACGCCGCACCCCGTCCACCCGACCAGACTCGGAAACGGCGACGTCACCCGACCGTGGCGTTGTGACCGTGGACGAAGAGGCGGGGAGACATGGTGCGTGACCAGCGGATGAGCCGGGCTCGGTTTCTGGCCGGGGCGGGGGCCGCGGGGATCGCGGCGGCCGGACTGCTCCCGACGGCGGGGACAGCCGCGGCGGCGCCGGAGACCCGCGCCGAGGAGAACAAGCAGCGCGGCCTGACCTACCGGGGCGTCTGCTACGAGGTCGGTGACGGCGAGACCCCGGGGACCGCCTGGAGTACCGCACGGATGCGGCAGGACATGCTGGCGATCAGGAACGACCTGCATGCGAGCTCGGTGCTGATCGGGGGCGTCGGTGTCGACCGGCTCACCTCGACCGCCACCGAGGCCGTCGAACGCGGACTGCATGTCTGGCTCCAACCGACCCTGGGCGACCGGTCCGAGGCCGACATCCTGGAGCATGTGGCGGAGGCGGGCAGGCACGCCGACCGTCTGCGCCGGCAGGGCGCCCGGATCCACCTCAGTGCGGGCTGCGAATTCGTGCTGTTCGTGCCGGGAATCGTGCCCGGCGACAATGCCGTGGAACGGATCGAGAACCTGCTGAGCGGGAACGTCGACCCCGAATTCATGGCACGTCGGCTGCGTGCCTTCACCGCACGAGCGGCCGCCGTCGGCAGGTCCGTCTTCCGCGGCCGGCTGACATACGCGGCGGCTCAGGACGAGCAGGTCGACTGGAACCTCTTCGACATCGTCGGCATCGACTACTACTCCTCCCACCCCCGCCGCGCCGACCACGTCCGGGAGATCAGCCGGTACCTGCGATGGGGCAAACCGCTGGCGATGCTGGAGTTCGGCAGCTGCACCTTCCTGGGCGCTCCGGAACAGGGCGGCATGGGCTGGAACACCGTCGACCACAGCAAGGACCCGCCCGAGATCCGCGGCGACCTCGTCCGCAGCGAGCGAACCCAGGCCGCCCATCTCACCGATGTCCTGGACGTGTTCGAGTCGATGAACCTGTACGCGGCCATGGCGTACACCTTCGTGACGCCCGACGCCCCGCACCGGCCGGAGCCGCGCTACGACCTCGACATGGCCTCGTACAGCATCGTCAAGGCGATCAGGGACAGGGCCGACGACCCGGCGTCCGGCTGGCACTGGGAGCCGAAGGAGTCTTTCCACGCGCTCGCCCGGCAGTACTGCCGGATGCGGTGAGAGGGAGTTCAACGCTCAGCCGACCAGGGGGAGTTCGACACTAGGCCGCCCGGCGCGCCAAGGCGCCGGGCGGCGGCACGGATCGGGTGCGTCAGCCGTAGGTCACGGTCACCTGGCGGAAGCCGAGGGAACGCAGCAGGCCCTGGAGCATGGCCGTGGTGTTCTTCTCGGCGCGTACGTTCAGCTCGCTTTCCTTGGCGGCCTCACCGATGCGCTGGGCGGCGAGCCGGTGCACGGCCCGCTCGTCGGCCGGGTTGTCGGAGAAGAGGTCGCCGAGCCTGTCGAGGAGTCCGCGCTGCTTGGAGACGGCGTACGAACGGTCCGCGTTCAGGGCCGGGGTGCCGAGCCGGGCGTGCGGCAGGCGCAGCGTGGCCTCGGTCCGGTCCTCGTTGACGGTCACGCTCTTGTCGCCGAGCCGGTTCAGATCGACGTACGCGCTCACCGTGCCCGCGCCGACGTACAGGGTGCGGGTGCCCCGGATGGCGTCCGGCAGGAACTTGGCGTCCTTCTCCAGGTCGACGACGATCTGGAAGTTGCCGGCGGCGCCCTCGTAACGGTTCATGTCCTGAATGGATTTGAGTACGGCAGGACCCGATCGGTCCTTGGTCTCCTCACCGAAGACGTCATCGAGGCCGGGCACCAGGCTGAAGCGTCCGGCGAGCATGAACAGGACCAGGACGACCAGCAGGGCGACGGGTACCTTCACCCACCACGGCACCGGCGAGCGCCCCGTGGGGTGCTGCTTCTCAGGAGCTCGAGTAAGTGTCTTCACGGGCTCCGGGTTCCCCCGAAGGGCGGAGGCAGTCGCGCACCGCGGGCACTTTGCGGCACCGCTCCCGCCGGCCGGTGCCCACCCTGCTCACGGTCCCCTCATGCCACCCGCAGCACGCCGTCCGACGCGCTGTCACCCCTCGGACGGGAAGGGCTGCTCCGTCCAGATCGTCTTGCCGGACGGGGTGTAGCGCGTGCCCCACCGGTGGACGAGCTGGGCGACGATGAACAGTCCGCGCCCGCCTTCGTCGTCCTCGGCGCTGTGCCGCAGATGGGGCGAGGTGTGGCCCGTGTCGGCGACCTCGCAGAGCAGCGAGCGGTCGAGGATGAGCCGCAGATGCAGCGGCCCCTCGGCATGCCTGATGGCATTGGTGACCAGCTCGCTGACGACGAGCTCGGTCGAGAACACCAGGTCGTCCAGGCCCCATTCGTGGAGCTGTTCGGCGGCGAGCCCCCGGGCGTGACCCACCGCCACCGCCTCCGCCGGGAGTTCCCAGTCGACGACCTTCCCGGGGCCGAGTTCACGGGTGCGGACGAGCAGCAGCGCGGTGTCGTCGGCCGTCGTACCGCCCGGCAGGAGCTCGGACAGCGTGCGGTCGCAGAGCTCTTCGAGACTCCCCCGTCGTTCACCGAGCACCCTGCCCAGAGCGTCCAGACCCTGGTCGATGTCGCGGTCGCGTGACTCGATCAGACCGTCCGTGAACAGCGCCAGCAGGCTGCCCACCGGGAGTTCGATGTCCATGGACTCGAAGGGCAGGCCTCCGAGACCCAGCGGCGGCCCGGCCGGCAGCGCGGGAAACGACACACGGCCGTCGGGCGCCACGATCGCGGGCGGCAGATGTCCCGCCCGGGCCATGGTGCAGCGCCGGGTGACCGGGTCGTAGACCGCGTAGAGGCAGGTCGCTCCCGTGGCGTCGTCGTGCGGAGGGTCCTGCGCGCCGGAGCCCGCGGAGGGCTCGTCGGCCGACTGCCCCACCAGATCGTCGACCCTGGTGAGCAACTCGTCCGGTGTCAGGTCCAGTTGGGCGAGCGCACGCACCGTCGTCCGCAGGCGTCCCATGGTGGCCGCCGCCTGGAGGCCGTGCCCGACCACGTCACCGACCACCAGTCCGACCCGGCTGCCGGACAGCGCGATGACATCGAACCAGTCACCGCCGACACCGGTCACGTCGTCGGTGGGCAGGTAGCGGTACGCCAGGTCGACGGCCGACTGCTGCGGCAGATGTTGCGGCAGCAGCTGCCGCTGGAGGGCGAGGGAAGCCCTGCGTTCCCGGGTGAAGCGCCGGGCGTTGTCGATGGACACGGCCGTACGGGCCGCGAGCTCGTCCGCCAGCGCGACTTCGCCGCGGTCGAAGGCCGCCGAGGGCGACTGGCGCGCAAAGGTCACCAGCCCGAGCACGTTCCCCCCGGCCCGCAGCGGCACGACCAGTGTGTTGTCCTCGAGCACCAGCCCGCCGGAGGAGAGACTGCGGTCCTGAAGCGAACCGGTCGGATACTCGACCGGGGCCGGCGGTTTCGTCCGTGCCGGGTCGTCGGGGCCGAAGGCCGGTTCGGGCCGGGCGGCGACCCGTACGAGAGCGGTGGCCTCCGAACCGCCCGGACCCTGCTCCTCGCCCTCCAGGACGCCGGACGCCAGATCGACGGTGACGGTGTCGGCGAAATCCGGCACCGCCACCTCGGCGACCTCTTCGGCCGTACGGACGACGTCGAGCACGGTCCCGATGCTGCGCCCGGCCTCCACGAGCAGGGCCAGCCGCTGCTGCGCCTCGTAACGGTCGGAGATGTCGAAGGCGTCCTCGCAGACGCCGAAGACATGCCCGTCGGCATCCTGGAGGCGGTAGTACGAGCAGGACCAGAGGTGCTCCTGTCCGGGGTCGCTGGGCGGCTGGCCACGGAAGTGGAGGTCGAGGATGGGTTCACCGGTGTCGAGGACGTGGTGCATGACCTCGTCGAGGGTGTGCGGATCGCCCTCGGTGATGAACCTGCCCTCCGAGTACAGCTCATCGGCCCGCAGGCCGCGGAACTCGGCGAACGGCAGCCCGATCTCCCGTTCGTAGGCGGCGTTGCACCAGGTGAGGCGCAGCTCCGTGTCGTAGATGCCGAGGCCCACGGGTGACTGCGTGGCGAGGCCCTGGAGCAGCGCCAGCCGGGACTCCCAGAGCCTCAGGCCCTCCAGATCGGTCGCGACCAGCACGCGGGCCGCCGGGCCGCCACCGGGCAGTGTGCAGACAGCGGTGGCGACCATCAGGCTGCGGCCGTCGCGATGCCGGGCGATACGGATCTCGGTGCCGCTGGGTGTGCCGGAACCGGGTCCGGACTCGGCCGCAGGGACCTCGGCGGGGTGCCGCGGCGACAGAAAGGCGTCCAGCGGCCGGCCGATGATCTCGTCCTGGGTGTATCCGAGGAGCTCTTCGGCGGCGCGGCTCCATCCGACGACGGTGTCGTGGGCATCGAGAACCGCCGTGGCGGCTCGGGTGACGTCGAGCGGACCACGGAAGTCGGGACCCTTCGTCGCATTCCCATCGCTCATGGCGCCACACCAGCCCGATTCATTGCCTCCAGAATCCGCCCTGACCGAGACCGGCACAAGCGCAATGGTTCTGTTGCCCGGACCGTTTTCGCCCCTACGGCCGGCCGACTGCCCCGGCGGCGGCGCGGGGTGGGACGCCGGTGCCGTGAGCAGACGCCCGCGGGGCGCGGATCGGGCGGTGGAGCGGGGTCGCGCGGAAAATCCAGGCGGGCTCGAAAAGGCGCGGCACAGTCCTCCGACCTGGGCAGGGTCAGCCGCTGAACGGTGACGGAGCGTCAGAAGTCCTCGCACTCCCAGGGCTTGCGCCGAGAGGGCACACTGACCGCGCTCCAACACCTGGCCGCATAGCTTGGATGAGCCCCCAATCGCATCCCTGCGCCTCATTGTTCACTCGCACGAGTGACAGGATCATCCACGCATCTCGATGAGGCACGTGTCTGCATGTGACAATCATCGCCAATGGTGGCCGGATCTTTACCGGTGAGCTAATTCACAGAACTCGATAGTTTCGTTCTCAACAAGCCGGTGCACCGAAACATCGGACCACAAATCACTACTCCCGGGTCAGCTCGACAAAAGGACGCAGCCGCGAACACCACAATTCCGGCGCGGCGTCAAGGTCGGGATTGCCCAGGCGCGCGATCTAGTGCACTCTGTGCCCACGAGCCACGCAGTACGTGCAGCTCGGACGGCGGAGCAGCCCATCCCCGACCAAGGCCCCACCCAGGCCGGTCCGCTGCTTTCCGCCGCGCCGGGCAATAGTACAGACCAATGGGGGCGCAAGGGTGAAAGAATTTCCGCGGCCATCCGCCTCCTCCGGGGGCGAATCTCCGATTCCGGACGGGAATCCCTCCCTTGGCTCGGAAAAGGTGCAGACGAATGGGATATCCGTCTCGAGCCTGCTGGCCCACCATTGGCGGGCAGTTCTCGACTACGCGTACATCTGCACCGTTTCTCCCGAGAGCGCGAAGAAACTAGCCGGCGGCGCATTCCTCCGCACCATCGGCGACCTCTCCCCCGGTGCCCCCGGCAGCCCCGGCTCAGATGCCCCGGGTCCCGCCAGTCCGTGGCGCATCCGGCTGCTGACCGCCGTGCTCCAGACGGCCAGGGAATGGGCCGGGGACGAGCGCAGATTCACCCTCCAGCCGGGTCTGCGCGAACTGCCCGGAGACAGGGCGGGGGCGCAGTCCCGTCCCGAGCACACCAACCTCGTGCGACGTGCGTTCAACGCGCTGCCGGAACGCGCGCAGGCACGTCTGTGGCACGCGGAGGTGGAGGCCGAGGACATCGGCACGTCCGCCGTCATCGGCAGCCCGAACCCGGCCGCGGCCCGGGTGGAACTCCAGCGCGACCGGGTGCTCCTGCGCACGGCGTGCCAGCAGGCCCATCTCAATCTGGGCGGTGACTACTGCCGCAGGTACAACCGGCTCCTCGACGTCTACACGAGCCGTCCCGGAGTGCCGATGATGGCCGACCTCCAGGAGCATCTGGACAGCTGCGCCTTCTGCCGCCGGGCCGCGGATCAGCTCGACCACTCCGGTGGACGGCTGCGCCGCCTCCTCGCCGGAGCGGTGCTCGAATTCGGCGCGGACGCCTATCTGGCCGCCCGGCAGGCCGGCACCGCAACCACCGGCGGAGCCGTCCCCGCCGGCGATCCGCTCCCGGAGCACGGCAGGCACCGGACACCCGGCTCGCAGCCGCGACTCGTCCTGCGGCAGGCCCTGCAGCGCCCGGTCCTCACGCTGGTGATCGCCGGAAACGTTGTCATCGCGGCTCTTGCGGCCGGCTTCTTCCTCTTCCCGGCCGACTCGCCGTCCTCGGCCTCCCCGGCTCCGTCCGCACCCCCGTCCGCGACGGCACCGGCGCCCGGTCCCTCCGCCGCCCCGTCGGCCCGCTTCCGCAACGCCGCGACCAGTCTGTGCCTCGACGCGCGTTCCCCCGCGACATCCGGAGCCACGGCCGTCACCGCGCCCTGTTCGACGCAGCCCACGCAGCGCTGGCAGTTCGACGCGGCCGGTCTGCTGCGCAATGCCGGGACGGACGACCTGTGCCTGGCGTTCCACCGGACCTCGTTCCGGCTCCAGCTCTCGCCGTGCAGCACGCAGAGCGGCGACGAGGCGGCCTCGCCCTTCGATCTGTCGCCCGACGGGCTGCTCGTACCCCGCGAAGAACAGGGACTCGCGGTGGTCCCCGTCGACCGGACGGCGTACACCGCGGTGGTTCTCAAACCGGCCCAGTCGTCGTCCGCGACACAGCAATGGAGAAGCGACGCTCTCACCCCCTGAACGTCGCACACCTGTCCGGCCTCACTGTCCGTTTCCGACCACAGAGGTCATATTCTGATGACCGGTCATCACAGAGCTGCTCGTTCGGCCCTTCCACCACGGACATCCCGGCATAGAGTGAGGCGCTCACGGCGAGGGCTCGATCTCGGCCAAGCGGGTATCTCTACGCCACGAACCTTTGGCGCGGCCACGGCTTCCTGGGAGGCGATGCAGCCTTGACAAGGCAGGGTTTTGCTTTCTGCGGGGCCGATTTCGCAGCTGTTTATCTCTACTCGGGGGAAGACGGCCGGCTCGACCTGGCCGACGTGATCGAAGGGCCCGACAATATCTGCGCACTGCCCGAGGCCTTCTACCTCTCCGGCAGGTCGCCGATCGCGGACGCCTTCCGCGACGACCGCATCCGGTGGCTCGGCCCGGCGCAGCTGACGGAGTACGCGCGGGCGGGCGACGCGACGCCCGGTCCGGACACCGTCCTTGCGGAATGCGCCAAGGCCTGGCCGAGCAGTACGTCGCTGGGCGTCCTTCCGCTGGGCGGCCACACCAGCAAGCTCGGCTGCCTCGTTGTCGTGGGTGCGTCCGCGGAGGGTTTCGACACGGACTGCCGGCATCTGCTGGAGCTGTACGCCGATCAAGTCGCGGCGGGGATCGAAGCGCTCGACACACAGGTCGTGAAGCGGCAGCCGAAGGTCCGTCCGCGCCGGGGTGCCGGACTGTTCCCACCCCGCAGCGGCGCCTTCACGCTGGTGCTCAAGACAGGCGACATGAAGGCCGACGACCAGGTCCTGGAACTGCTCGGCGTCGCTGCCGAGGATTTCGACGGGCGCGCGGAGACACTCCTCGCCTGCGCCGTCCCGGATGATGTGCCCGCGCTCATGTCGATCGTGGAGCCGGGGCGGTCGTCGTCCACGGACCACCAACTGGCGTTCCGTATCCGCCGGCCCAACGGCGAGCTCCGCTGGCTCGGCCTGCGGTGCCGGATGCTGCTCTCGCCCGACGGCAAGCCAGAGCGCATGCTGGGTGTCGTCGCCGACGCCTCCTATCTGCGGCCCAACGCCGACGAGGTGTCCCGTGTGCAGCGGCTGTCCGCCAAGCTGGCCGGCGCCACGACCGTCCGGGATGTCAGCGAGGTCGTGGTCGCGGCCCTGCGCGCACCGCTCGACGCCAGCCGGGTCGCCGTGGCGGAGCTGGAGGCCGACCGCCTGGTCGTCACCATCCTCGATCCGCCCGACCCCGACGCCTGGCCGGAGGTGTGGAGATCCGAGTGGCGGTCCGAGTGGCCCGACGCGGCCAGCAGCGCCCTGCCCACCCTCAGGAGCGCGCTGCGCGAGGGCACGGTCTCCGTGTGGCTGCCCGGCGCCGATCTGGAACCCGGACTCGCGAACATCGGACCCGGCGGTCTCGCCGTGCTGCCGCTGCTGGCCGACGGCAGGATGGTCGGAGCCTGTCTGGTGGGCTGGGACCAGGAGCACCGGTTCGGCCCGGAGGAACGGTCCCTGCTGACGGCGACCGCCAGTCTGGTCGGCCAGGCCCTGATGCGCGCCCATGTGCTGGACGCCCGGCACGAGCTGGCCAGAACGCTGCAGCGCAGTCTGCTGCCCCGCAAGCTTCCGGTGCTGCCCGGCGGCAAGGCCGTGGCGCGCTATCTGCCCGCGACGGTCGGGCTCGAAGTGGGCGGCGACTGGTACGACGTCATTCCGCTCCCGGACAGCCATGTGGCACTCGTCATCGGTGATGTCCAGGGGCACAGTGCCGAGGCGGCCACCATCATGGGACAGATGCGCACGGCCATCAGGGCGTACGCGGTGGAGGGACATCCGCCCGACGTCGTGGTCAGCCATGCGAACCGGCTGCTCATCGGCATGGAGACCGACCTCTTCGCGACCTGCTGCTATGTGGACCTGGACATGGAGGAGGGCATCGCCCTCTTCGTACGGGCGGGCCATCTTCAGCCCCTGCTGCGGTACCCGGACGGTTCCACCGACGAACTGAACGTCCAGGGCGGCCCACCGCTCGGCGTCATGACGGATGCTCAGTTCCCCATGACCGAGGCGGGGTTGACTCCGGGCACGGTGCTGACACTGCTCACGGACGGGCTGGTCGAGTCGGCGAGCCTGCCGCTCGAGGACGGTATGAACCGCCTCCGTTCGCTGCTCAGCGCCGCGGATCCGTCCGACACGGGACGCACGGCCGACGACCTCCTCGGGAACGTCGACCGGCGGGACGACGACGTGGCGGTGCTGCTCCTGCGCTACGACGGCATGCTCATACGGCCGAAGCGGGCGCGCTGGACGGTGTGGAGGCTCCCCGACGCGATCGTGCACGCCCGCCGCTTCACCGCCCGGACCCTGCGCGGCTGGGAGGCGGTGGACGAGATGGACGTGGCTCTCCTCATCGTCTCGGAGCTGGTCACCAACGCGATCGCGCACACCCAGGGGCAGGTGCGGCTCGACCTGACGCTCGCTCAGGACCGGCTGAGGATCGCCGTCAACGACTCCTCGCCCCGCTCCCCCGCCCGGCCGACGACCCTGGACCTGGACGCGACGGGCGGTCGGGGACTGCTCATCGTCGAGGCACTGTCCACTGCCTGGGGTTCGGTGCCGTTCGCCGGCGGCAAGCAGGTGTGGGCAGAGATCGCGCTCTCACCGGGCGAGCAGATGAATGCGCCGCCGAAGGCGTAGCGGGCACCCGACGGTGTGAACTCCTGCCGCCGTTCGGGGGAGTTCGAACAGCACACCGTTCGTGATCATGGATCCTCTCTGTGGACCCGAGCCCTTCGGCTGCGGGCATCACCTTTTCGAGTAGGAGACATCCATGGTCATGCGCCGTTCCCTGTCGGTCGTCATCGGTGCCGTTGCCCTCGTCCTCGGCGCCACCACCGCGTCGGCGGCCCCCGCGGCCCCGGCTGCGGGAACGGCCCGCATGAACCCGTGCGGGTTCTACGAGACGTCCAGCGACGCCTACTACCAGCACTGCACGAGCGACGGTTCCCGCGTGATCGTCGAGGTGGAAGTCTTCGGGCCCAACTACGAGCGCTGTGTGGCGCCCGGGACCACCTGGCTCGGATCCTCCGGCAAGATCGACGGCGCGTTCTACACCGGACGCACCTGCTGACACCCTTCGGGCACCGGGCCCGCGGCGCGAGCGGCGGGCCCTCGGTACGGCGACGCATCGCCACCGGAACGCTTCGGTACCGGAACGCGTCGGTACCGGAACGCTGCGCCACCGAGGCGCACCGGCACCGGGGTCGTTCCGGTACGGGGTCGTTTCGGTACGGGGCGCGAGACAGCGATGAGTCCGGCCGTCCGGTCCGGTCTCCACTCCTGGGTACTGATCTCGCAGGTACCGATCCCCAGACGAGGAGAGGCCCGATGCGGCAACCGACACCTCATTCCGCGCTGCGCCGCCTGGA
This sequence comes from Streptomyces sp. NBC_00306, assembly GCF_036169555.1. Taxonomy (GTDB): domain Bacteria; phylum Actinomycetota; class Actinomycetes; order Streptomycetales; family Streptomycetaceae; genus Streptomyces; species Streptomyces achmelvichensis. The sequence goes on from NZ_CP108032.1 coordinate 484,411, forward strand.
CGTGCTCGTGGGCGTATGGGACATGTGGGCCCTCGGGCATCGGGCCGGGCCGGTGCGGACCGAGTTCTCCTGGCTGGAGGGCGGGGTCGTTCTCGTGCAACGCGCGGACGTGGGGCCGGATTCGGCCGTTCCCGCCGAGTGGGGTCCGCATCTGCCGTTCCCCACCGTCACGCTGACCGGCTACGACGACACGGCCGACGAGTTCACGACGCTGTATGCCGATGGCCGGGGTGTCGCCCGCGTCTACCGGACGAGTGTGAACGACGGTGTGTGGAAGCAGTGGCGGGCAGCGCCCGGCTTCCACCAGAGATTCACCGCCACCATCGACGACGGGGGCGGCACGATCAGGGGCGGCTGGGAGGGATCGCGTGACGGCGAGACCTGGACGCCGGACTTCGATGTGACGTACACAAGGGTCGGCTGAGATCTTCCGCTGCCACCGGCCTGCCCGGTGATCGGGGAGCGTGCGCTTCCCGCGACGGGGTAGCCGGGGTCTGCGGGCCGGAGCGCGCGTACAGGATTGGTCTCCTCCAGCGCGCGCCCCGGCCGCTTTTTCCTCCAGGTACAGGGACAGGAGATGGCAGTGAACAGCATCTGGAGCTATTCGGCAGCCGACGGATATTCAACAGGTCTGTCCCTCACAGGTTTTGTCGTCGAGGCGTCCGACGGCGTGGTCGGACACGTGGACAGGCAGCAGGACGACACGGGTGTGCAGCATCTGGTCGTCGACACGGGCGTGTGGGTGTTCGGCAAGAGCGTGCTGATCCCCGCGGGCCTGGTGACCCGTATCGACGTCGAGGCGCAGAAGGTCTTCCTGGGACGCACCAGGGACGAGATCAAGAGCGCGCCCCTGTTCTCCCGGGACAGCGAGACCGGTGACATGGCGTATCTGTCGTCGGTCGGCCGCTACTACCAGGAACTCGACGCGGCGCAGGGCATCTGAGCGGACCGACGGAGACGTCCCACAGCGCGCGGGGGCCAAGGGCAGACCGCCCTTGGCCCCCGCGCGCTGTGGTGACCCGGTGCCGAGTGCGGTCGTGAGCTGCGCAGACGGCGGAGAGTGACAGTTGGAGATGCGCAGCCGCGGGCTCGCTGTTTCGCTGATCTCATCCGTCTGCACGAGTTGAGGGAGGCTGTCCATGAGCGTGGCGAAGGAATCCGGTGGCCGTGCCCGCCAGCTGCGGGAGAAGGCCCTCGAACTGTCGGCGGCCGCCGCCCGCACCACCGATCCCGAACTGCGGCAACGGCTGGAGGACAAGGCCCGCCGGCTCCAGCAGCAGAGCGAGCAGCCCGGCATGGGCGGCCAGGACGCATATGCGCCGTGGAACGACGTGTAGATCCGTCGTTCCACGGCGCACTGTCCTGCGGGAGGTGCGTCCCGGGCCCGCGGCCCGGGACGTACGTCGGACGCCGGGCGACCTGCTTCAGACGCTGAGCAGGGAGTCGTCCTGCGGGCGGGCGCCAGGGAGCCGGTGGCGCGCGGCGACGAGTGCGGCGTCCACGTCCCGCGTACCGGTGGAGACGCACAGGGTGTAGGCGACGTCGTCCATGCGGCGCCGGACCTCCGCGCTTCCGGCCTCGGCGTGCAGGACCTTCAGCGTCTCGTACTGCTCGATGAGGTTCTGTAGTACCGCGGGGTGGGCCATCAGCACGGCAGGGCTCCTTCTCCGTCATGCTCCGTCATGGGGGACCCGACGTCCCGCTCGTCAGCCGCGTACCCCTGCGAAACCCATGCATTCCACACGGTTGTTGAACACGGGCAAACAACAGGCCGTCACAGGCCGGGGGTTGACCCGAGCGCTCGGCGCCACAGGTGGGCACGGGGCCATGCATCGAGCGCCCCTTCTCCGGCGGGATCGCGTGTTCGGGGCACCAAGCACGTCCGCGACCGTGCGTCACGCGCGGTGCACACAGAGCTGCCGCGGGCGCCGGGAAGGTGCCGCGGCAGCTCTGTTCATGCCGTCGGTCCTCCCGAGGGATGGGTCTCCTCCCCCTGGGTACCCGCAGCGAAGCAGCGGTGGGGTCATGAACCGCGCTTCAGCGCCCGGCCGGGCGCGAGATCTCGGTACGACGACCGCACAGCACACCCCGCCGACGAAGCGAGGAGGGAAGGTGAGCAGCGGTGACCATCTCTGAGCGCCGCGTAGAGCACGGCGAATCCAAGGAATCAGTGGGCGACTTGGTCTCCCAGGCGTCGCAGCAGTTGTCGCAGCTCGTCCGCGAGGAGCTCCGGCTGGCGCAGGCCGAGATGACGCAGAAGGGCAAGCGGTTCGGCAAGGGCGGCGGCATGTTCGGTGGCGCCGGCATCGTGGCGTTCATCGGGCTGCAGGCCCTCGCTGCCACCGCCATCGCGGCGTTGGTGCTGGTCCTGCCCCTGTGGGCGGCCGCATTGATCATCACCGGCGTGCTGTTCGTCATCGCGGCGGTTCTCGCGGCGATGGGCAAGAAGCAGGTCGGTATGGCCACACCGCCCACTCCCGAGCGGGCGATCGACAGCGTCAAGGCCGATGTGGCCGCGATCAAGGAGAGTGCACACCGATGAGTGGCAAGACCGGCCCGAAGGACTCCCCCACCCCCGACGAGTTGCGTCGGCAGGTGGAGGGCACTCGTGAGGAACTGGGCATCACCGTGGAGAAGCTGGCCGGAAAGGCAGATGTGAAGGGTCAGGCGCAGGAGAAGGCCGCCAAGGCGAAGACGCAGGTCCAGGACGCGGCCGCACAGGGCAAGGCCCAGGTACAGGAGACCGCGGCCCGCGTGGCGCACATCGCGCAGGAGAAGACACCCGAGCAGGTGCGCGAGAAGGCCGCTCAGGCCAAGGCGCAGATCGCGGAGACCGTGGCCACCGTGGCGCACACCTTCCAGGAGAAGACGCCGGACGCGGTGACCGACAAGGCGAGCCAGGCCGGCGACGTCGCGCGACGCCGCAAGGGGCCGCTGCTGCTCACCGCCGCCGCGGGCGCGCTGGTGCTGATCGCCGTCAAGCGCCGTGGCAGGAACCGCTGATGAAGGCGTCGAAGATCGCGTACAAGCCGGTCGGCATGGCTCTGGGTGCCGTGAGTGGCATGATCGCGGGCGCCGCGTTCAAGCAGGCGTGGAAGGCCATCGGGCGTCAGGACGACGCCCCCGACGCCACGGACCAGGACCGTTCATGGCGCGAGGTGCTGATCGCCGCCGCTCTGCAGGGCGCGATATTCGCCGTCGTGAAGGCCGCGGTGGACCGCGGCGGAGCGACCGCCACCCACCGGCTGACGGGCACCTGGCCCGGCTGAGGATGCTGTCCGGGTGCCCGGGGCGCACTGCGTGAAGCAGTCGGGCACCCGGACAGCCCGGGTCCGGGGGCCTGTGTGCACGCTCACGCCGTGCCCGGTCGCACCCCGTCGCCTCGGGAAGAATTCCCGTGCCGCACGTCGGCCGCCTTCGTACACTGAGGGCATGAACCGACGACGACATTGATCCACCACTGAAGGTCCGCACGGAACGGGCTGTCGAGCGCCGCCCACGGGACGAGCGCCGACGCCGTCAACCGTTCCGCTCGCAGAAGGACCTTCGATGCTCTTTCCCACCTCAGGCGTGCCCGCACGCACCCGCGTGCCCGGCCCGCAGATCCGGCGGCTGGAGCGGACGCTCCTCGTGTCCGCCGGCTTCGAGGATCTGATCCTGCTCTACCCGGTCTACGCACTGCTCTTCGCCGAACACGGCCTGAGCACCGCCGAGATCTCTTCCCTCTTCGCCATCTGGTCGCTGACCGGACTGCTGCTCGAAGTACCTTCGGGTGTGTGGGCCGACGTGGTCTCACGCCGTCTGCTGCTGATCATCGGGCCGCTGCTGTCGGCTGCCGGCTTCGCCCTGTGGGTCGTGGCCCCGTCATACGGGGCCTTCGCCGTCGGCTTCGTTCTCTGGGGCACCGGCGGTGCGCTGCGTTCCGGAGCGCAGGAGGCCCTCGCCTATGAGGAGCTCGACCGGCTCGGTGCCGCGTCGCGCTATGTCGGGCTCATGGGCCGCGCGGGGGCGGTGAGCATGGCCGCCACGGCGGTGGCCACCGCGGCAGCGGGCCCGCTGTTCGCCCTCGGCGGCTACGCGGCGCTGGGCACGGCCAGTGTCGTGGCGTGTGTGCTGTGCGCCGGTGCCGCGGCCCTTCTGCCCGAGCACCGGTCGGACGACTCGGCGGGGCAGGACGACGACGCCCCGGACGGCGGTTACGCGGCGACGCTCAGGACCGGTCTGGCCGAGGTCCGCGGGAGCAAGGCCGTACGCAACGCTCTGCTGATGGCGATCCTCCTGACCACGGTGTGGGGTGCGCTGGACGAGTATGTGCCGCTGCTGGCCATGGAGACGGGGGCATCGACGCGGGACGTGCCCTTTCTCGTCCTGGCCGTCTGGGTCGGTGTGACACTCGGCAGCCTGCTGGCCGCGCGCGCCGAACGTCTGGCGGTGCGCACGACGGGCGCGGCCGTCGCGGTCGCCGGACTGGTCATGGCGGTGGGCGCGCTGTCCGGCAGCCCGTACGGCTTCCTGCTTCTCGCGTCGGCCTTTCTGGTGTTCCAGATGGCCGACGCCCGGTTGCAGGCGGCCATCACCGGGCCGAGCCGGGCGACCGTGACATCGCTGGCGGGTCTGGGCACCAGTGTGTCGACGCTGCTGATGTACGCGGCTTACGGCACGGCGTCCCAATACACCGGTCACGGCGCGTTGTTCGCGCTGTTCGCCGTGCCGTACGTCGTGGTTGCGTTCGCGATGGCGCGATCGGTGAGGTGAGGGCGACCACGACGGTGCACGGCTTCGCGAACGACGGCCGGACGTGCGGTGTTTACCGCCGGAAACCCCCGCACGACCTGCCCCGTTCCTACTGTGCCGAGGTACAGTAAGCGCGCCACCCATGGACGAAGGCGAGCCCGGCCGGGGGGCCGGGCCGCCGGGGGTGCGGGCGTTCGTGGTGGTCCATCGACGAGCCGCAGCGCCGGTGGGTGCGAGGGTGTCTGCCCAGGGCTGTGCAAGCATGGTGACACCGACCGCGTCCTCCCGTCCGAGGACGCCCGTCCCCCGGGGTACCGCCGTGACCAAGCCCGCCGCCCGCGAGCCGCAACGAAGCAATTCCCGCTCGAACCGGGCGCGGATCCTGGCCGTCGCACGCCGCGAGTTGGCGTTCAACCCGGACACCACCCTCGAGGAGATCGCCCGGGCCGCGGGGGTCGTACGACGTACCGTCTACGGTCACTTCGCCGGCCGCACCGCACTGCTCGACGCCCTCGCCGACGAGGCGGCGGGCGTGCTGCGGACCGCGGTCGACGTCGCGACCGCTCCGTCCGAGGACCCCGAGCGGGCCTTCGCGCGTTTCCTCCTGACCATGTGGCCCATCGGCGACCGCTATCGCATGCTGCTCTCGCTCGCACGACGCGATCTCGGCATGGAACGCGTGACCGACGTACTGGCGCCCGCGCGCCGGGAAGTGACCGGCATCCTCGACCGGGGCCAGGCCGCGGGCACCTTCCACGCCCATGTTCCGCCGGACGTCCTCAGCGCCGCGCTCGAAGCCCTGACGCTGTCCCTGCTGGAGAGCCTCAACACGCAGGCCTGGAAGGACAACGCGGAAGCCACCGCGGTCACCACGCTGATCGCCGCCGGTGTGCCGACGGAGCGGGCCGAGACCGTGGTGCGTGAACTGGCGGAGTCGATCGACGTCGTCATCGAGCCCGACGACACTCTCTGATCCCCCACCCCCAGCAGGGCAGGTCCACCCACGCCGCTCGGGGCCTTTTCACCCACCCCCCTCGGGGCCTTTTCACCGACGCCGCACGGCTGCGACCAGCCGCGCTTCGGCGTGGGCAGCATCGTCCACACCCCGCTCCGGCACAGGTGCGCCACCTTGCCCCGGCACCGGCGCGCCACCTCCCCCGGGCAGCCCATTTGCACACGCCTGTGCAAGTAACTAGTCTGCACATGAGCGTGCAAATAACTGTGCTCCCCCCATCCCCTCCCTCGAAAGACCAGACGATGCCTCTCCTCGCGAAGACGCCGGTCGACAGGATGGACACGCCCTATGCGCGGCGCTGGTGGGCGCTGCTGGTGCTGTGTCTCAGCCTGCTGATCATCGTGATGGCCAACACGTCACTGATCGTCGCGGCCCCGGACATGACCCGTGACCTGGGCCTGAGCAGCAGTGATCTGCAATGGGTGATCGACGGCTACACCGTGCCGTATGCGGCGCTGATGCTGGTCCTCGGCGCGATAGGCGACAAGTACAGCCGCCGGGGTGCCCTCGTCGTCGGTCTGCTGATCTTCGGCGCGGGATCGGTCATGGGAAGCCTCGTCGACGAGACCGGGCTGGTCATCGCCGCCCGCGGGATCATGGGTGTGGGGGCCGCCGTGATCATGCCGGCCACGCTGTCCCTGCTCGTGGCGACGTTCCCCCGCAAGGAGCGAGGCCGCGCCATCACCGCCTGGACCGCCACATCGGGCCTCGCCATCGCGGTCGGCCCCCTGGTCGCCGGCTGGCTGCTGGAGAACCACGCCTGGGGCTCCACCTTCCTCATCAACGTCCCCATCGTGGTCCTCACCCTCGTCGGAGCCCTGACGCTGATCCCGCCGTCGAAGGCGGAGGGCATGGGACGGCTCGACTTCGGCGGCGGACTGCTGTCCATCGTCTCGATCGCCGCACTCGTCTACGCGATCATCGAAGGCCCCCACTTCGGCTGGGGCACCGGTCCCGTCGCCGCCGCGGTGGTCGCCGCCGTGGGCCTGCTGCTCTTCGTCCTGTGGGAGCTGCGTCATCCGCAGCCCATGCTGGACGTACGCAAGTTCAGGATCCGTTCCTTCAGCGGCTCCATGCTCGCCGTGCTGTTCTTCTTCTTCGGCACCTTCGGCTCGATCTACTACGCCACGCAGCACCTGCAGTTCGTGCTCGGCTACGGAGCGCTGGACACCGGCGTACGTCTTCTGCCGCTCGCCGGCGCGGTGTTCGTGGGTGCCGCTCTCACCGGACGCCTCACGCCCAAGCTGGGCATGAAGACAACGGTGGTGGCCGGCATGGTCATCGGCACCGTCGGCGTCCTTCTGCTGACGCTGATCGACACCGACTCCACATACACGGACTTCGTCGGGCCCCTGGTGCTGCTGGGAGTGGCGATCGGGCTGAGCGTGTCCCCCGCGACCGACACCATCATGTCGACGTTCCCGGAGAACGAACTGGGCGTCGGCGGCGGCGCCAACGACACCGCACTCGAACTCGGCGGATCACTGGGAATCGCCGTCCTCGGCTCGCTGCTCGGGACCACCTACCGCAGCGAGCTGACCGACCTGGTCGGCAGTCGGCTGCCCGCCGCGGCCCTCGACACCGCGACGGACTCCGTCGGCGGAGGCCTCGCCGTCGCCGAGCGCCTGGCCCAGGACCCTGCCGTCGGGCCCCAGCAGGCACAGGCGCTCCTCGACGCCGTCCACCAGGCGTTCGCCCAAGCCGTGTCGAGCACCAGCCTGGTCGGAGGCATCACGATGGGCGCGGGCACGCTGCTCGTGCTGTTCGTCCTGCCGGGCCGTAGGCGGCGGAAAGCCTCCGCGGAGGAGGCGGCGGCCAAGACGCCGGAGCAGGAGACCACGACGGTCGGCTGAACCGTCCGGCGGTGAGACGGACCGTGGCCGGGCTCCGGAGTTCAGGGGCGTCCGTCGGGGTTCCGGAGTTCAGGGGGCGTCGGGGTTCCGGGGAGAGGCAGTTCACTCCCCGGAACCCCGACGGTCGCGGTCGCTGCCCCTCGACCGCGCTCCCTTCCCGGCCGGGCTCCAGAAGCGACGCCGGTCCGGCGGTGGGAGAATCGATCACGGGGGCAGCGCCCGCTGGAGGACCGTGGATCTGGAAAGCGTGACCGACGAGCTGTACCAGCTGCTGCCCCAGGACTTCACGGCCGCGCGCAATGAGCGCGCGGCCCGGGCCCGCACAGCGGGAGACCGCGAACTGGCCGCACAGATCAAGGATCTGCGGCGTCCGACGCTGTCGGCCTGGGCCTGCAACCTTCTCGTACGGCAGCAGCCGGAGAAGGTGCAGCCGTTGATCAGCCTGGGGGAAGGGCTGCGCCAGGCCCATCAGCAGCTCGACGGTGGGCAGCTGAGGGAGCTCGGCCGGCAGCAGCACGCTCTCGTGGGTGCGCTGGCCCGGGAAGCGCGGAAGCTGGCGGAGGCGGCCGGCCAGTCGGTCGGCGAGGCGGCGCAGCGCGAGATCGAGGACACGCTGCATGCCGTGCTCGCCGATCCTCGGGCTGCCGAGGAATGGGCAGCGGGACGTCTGGCCAGGCCGCTGAGCGCGGCCGTGGGTTTTGCCGGGGCAGTGCAGACCACGGTGCCTCCCCGGGAGAAACCGGCCACGCCGCCGGGCCGCCCGGCGAAGCCCGAGAAGCGGACACAGTCCCGTACGCAGACGCGGTCGCGGGCCGAGGAGCGGGAACAGCGCAAGCAGGTCGACCGGGCCCGGAAGGCGGCCGAGACCGCCGAAGCCGCGGAAGAGAAGGCGCGTGCCCTGGAGGCGGAGCAGCGGGAGGCCGAGTCGGAGAGGGATCGGGCGGACAGTGCGCGGGACGAGGCCGAGGAAAGGGTGTCGGAACTGGCCCGGGAACTCAAGGCCGCCCAGCGGAAGCAGAAGGACGCCCGCGCGGAGGCACGGACCGCGCGCGACACCGCGAAGGCGGCCGAGCATGCCGCGAAGTCGGCGCGCCGCGAGGCGTCGGCGGCGAGAAAAGCGGCCGAACGGCCGGCGGCGCAGACCCCCGAATGAGCCCCGGTGCGGCCGCCGGTGACCGCGCGCGCCGCTTCCCGAGCCGCCACCGACCAGGTGCCGACCGCCTCCGGGTTCCGCCAACGACCCCGGCTCCGGCCGGCCCCCGGCGGTCGACGGGCCCGGATCGCCGCCCGACCTGGGATGGCGCCCGTGGGAGTCTGCTGAAAATGCGTCGACAGACGGCCGCAGCACAGAGATAGCATCCGTCGCCGTGACGACCTCGAACGACGACAGCATCCGCCCCTTCCGTATCGACATCCCGCAGAGCGAGCTCGACGACCTGCACGAACGTCTGGACCGCACCCGCTGGCCGGACGAACTGCCCGGGGCAGGCTGGGACTACGGAGTCCCGCTCGGTCACTTGCGGGAGCTCGTCAGGTACTGGCGGCACGAGTACGACTGGCGGGCGGCGGAGGCCGCACTCAACGCATGGCCGCAGTTCACCACGACGGTCGACGGGGCGACCATCCACTTCGCCCATCTCCGGTCCCCGGAGCCGGACGCGACACCCCTGATCGTCACGCACGGCTGGCCGGGCTCCGTCGTGGAGTTCGCCGCCGTCGCCGGCCCGTTGACCGATCCGCGGGCGCACGGAGGCGACCCGGCCGACGCCTTCCACCTGGTGATGCCCAGCATCCCCGGCTTCGGACTGTCCGGGCCGACGAAGGAGCGCGGCTGGGAGTTCCAGCGGGTGGCCGCCGCCTTCGGCGAGCTGATGGCGCGCCTGGGCTACGAGCGGTACGGCACGCAGGGCGGCGACTGGGGTGCGGCCATCGCCCGTGAGCTCGGCCGCATCCACCGCGACCGGGTCATCGGTGTCCACCTCAACCTCCTGCCGGGTGCGGCCGCGCCCGAGGAGCCGGGCGCCGAGGTTCTGGCCGCCCTGAGCCCGGCGGAGCGCGAGCGGACGCACGCCTCCTGGGAGCGCAACAAGGTGTGGATCCGCGAGCGCCAGGGCTATGCCGACATCCAGGCGACACGGCCGCAGACCCTGGCGTACGGACTGACGGACTCCCCGGTCGGCCAGCTGGCCTGGATCGCGGAGAAGTTCCACGAGTGGACGGACAAGCGCGAACACCCCGAGGGCGCTGTCGACCGCGATCACCTGCTCACCAACGTGATGCTGTACTGGCTGACGCGTACGGCCGGATCGTCCGCCCGCATCTACTACGAGCGCGCACACGCGGCCTATTGGGGCATGCCGCCGGACGTGTCGGACGCGCCGACCGCGCTCGCCGTCTTCCCGATGGACAACTTCATTCCACTGCGCCACATCGGGGAGCGGACGAACACCTTCGTGCGCTGGACAGAGTTCGACCGCGGAGGGCATTTTCCGGCGATGGAGGTGCCGGATCTGCTGGTCGGCGACGTACGGGCGTTCTTCCGGAGCCTGGCCGGCCGACGTCAGGTCTGATGTCCGCCCCGCGGGACGGGCCGAGGGGCACACTGAACACGCTGCCGATTCTGACGACGAGGAGCACCGTGCCGCCCGTTCCGATCATCATCGACTGCGATCCCGGACACGACGACGCCATCGCCATCATGCTCGCCGCGGGAGACCCGGCGATCGATCTGCTGGCCATCACGACCGTGGCCGGCAATCAGACGGTGGAGAAGACCACGCTCAACGCGCGCCGTGTCTGTACGGTCGCCGGCATCACCGACGTTCCCATCGCGGCGGGGTGCGCTCAGCCGCTCGTACAGCCCCTTCTCGTGGCGGAGGACGTCCATGGCGACTCGGGCATGGACGGCCCCCGGTTCGGGGAACCGACGGTGGACACGGTTCCCGAGCACGCAGTGGAGTTGATGTACCGGATCCTGACCGGGCATCCGGAGCCGGTGACCCTGGTGCCGACGGCGCCGTTGACGAACATCGCCCTCCTGCTGACCCGGTATCCCGATGCGGCGGGCCGTATCCGCGAGATCGTGCTGATGGGCGGCTCCACGGAGCGTGGCAACCGGACCCCGGCCGCCGAGTTCAACATCCATGTCGATCCGGAGGCCGCGGACATCGTGTTCCGCAGTGGTGTGCCGGTCACGATGTGCGGCCTCAATGTCACGCACCAGGCTCCGGCAACCCCCGACGTATTGGCGCGGCTCGACGGACTGGACACGGAACTGAGCCGTATGTGCGTGGAGTTGATGACCTACTTCGCCTCCACGTACCAGCGGCTGTGGGGCTTCACCTCGCCGCCGGTGCACGATCCGGTGGCGGTGGCGCGGGTCATCGATCCGGCGATCGTGCGGTGCGTCGACGCGCATGTCGCGGTCGAACTGCACGGCCGGTACACGCGCGGGGCGACGGTGGTGGATCTCCATCAGTATCTGGAGAGGCCGGTGAACGCGCGGGTCGCCGTGCACCTGGAGACCGAGTTGTTCTGGGACCGGGTGATCGCGGCGGTCGACACGCTCGGGCGCCGGACGGCGAGCCCGCCCGCATCAGCGTGAGGTCTGCGCCTGACGGGGGCGCCGGGCGGTGGATCCCCGCGCACGGATGAGGCCCGGCCGATGGCCGGGCCTCATCCGTCGACAGCCGTCAGTCACACGCTCTACAGACGCAGCAGTCGTTCCGTCATCTCGCGGTAGGAGCGCAGCGCAAGGCGCAGATCCTCGGTGTCCGCCTCCCTCGAGCCGCCCTTCCCCTCGCCGTGCCAGTCGGCGCGAAGGGCGCGGCGCTGCTCCGTGAGCGCGGTCGTGATCTTCTGGGCGGCGTCGTCCATGACCGCGGCCGCGTCCTCGACGGCGTGCCGCGGGGCGTCGACGAACCCGCTGAGGGAGTCGTGCAGACGACGGGCCAGCTTCTCCCGCTCATCCTGCGCGATCAGATGACCCGGTGTCTTGTGCTCCTGCGGCTCGGAGTGCGCGGGGCCGGCCGGAGCGCTGTGCGGAACCGGGGTGTCGTGGGACTCCGGAGTCCTGGGCACGTCCGTGGTCCCGATCCGCTGTGCGGTGGCGTCGGCGTCGGCCGCCACCGGACGGGCCGGTTCACGGGTGCCGGTCGCGGCGGCGGGCTCGACGAACGTCGCCGGTCCGGCGGGCTCGCGGGGCTCGACCGGTCGGCCGGAGTCCACAGGCTTCGCCGGCTCCAGCGGCTCGCCGGACTCGGGCCGTGCGCGGGACGTGGCCGGCTTCTCCGTCTCCAGCGGGTCGGGGGTACCGATGCGCTTCGGTGCCGGGACCTTCTCCTTTTCGTACGCCATCACACGCCACTCCCCTTCGGCTTCAGCAGGTGGCCGCGGCGGCCGCTGTCGACAGGACGCTCACGGGTGGTGCGGGTGTCCTCGGGCCCGGCCGTGACCAGGGCCTCGAAGAGCGCGCGGGCCTCGACCATCGCCTCGCGCAGTTCCTCCGTGCTCGACTTGGCGCGGGTGGCCAGGTGCATACGGCGGTAGCCGCCGACGTGCTGGGCGTGGTGCACGGAGAGGGCGTCCAGGTGCTCGTCGTGCTGCGAGGCCTCGGGGAAGCCCCGGTCCCGAGCGAGACGGGCGACGAGCTTGTCCGCGTCGGCCACCGCCTGGGCCGGGGAGTCGACGAACTGCTCCTGGAGACCGGCCCACTGGGCGACATACTGTTCGCGCGCCTCGTTGGCGAGGGGCTTCGGCCTCAGGTCACCGTGCCGCTTGACCCGTTCGTTCAGTTCGTGTTCCGTGGCCTTGGTGTCGCCGTCGTGGCGGGCGAGCACCCGGTCGTACTCGGGACCGAACCGGCGCTTGAGCCCCCGTCCGCCTCCCTTGCCCGGGCCGAGGTAGAACACCGCGGCGACGACGATCGCAACTACCGCGACCAGTGCGACGATGGTCAGGACTGTGGACATGGCTGCCTTCCCGTATCACGTGTCATGTGCCCAACTCGGTGAATTCGCTTGCTGGACGCCGTTCGAACGCCGGGTTGCCCGGATTGCAGCGGCCAAACCGGTGGTGCGAGGGCGCCCGTGCTCACGACGGACGGAAACACCGTCGGACGGAGTCGGACGAGCGAGAACACGCGGGGCGATGCCGGCCGGCTGTGGCACCGGCGGCTGTCCGGGTCAGCGGGTGGTACGCGAGGGCGGCGGGTCACGCGAGGTGATCGGTGAGGGGAGTCCTGACGGGCACATCAGGCGGTTCGGACAGGTCAGGCGGCGACGGTCAACTGCCCACGGGAAGGCGGGGTGGTGGCGAGAGGACGGTGCGGCGGGATGATCTCACCGTCCGGCAGCAGCTCGCCGGTGTCGTCGAAGACGACCGTGCCGTTGCACAGGAGGCTCCAGCCCTGTTCGGGGTGGGCGGCGACGATACGTGCGGCGTCACGGTCGGGGTGGGCGGCGGTCGGGCAGGTGGGTCGGTGTGTGCACATCTCATGTCTCCGATTCCTGAATCTCCGGGTCTGTCTCTCATCGCGTCCGGACTCGTGTCGAGTCCGGGTCTCTCATCAAGGATGCTGCGCTCCGTACGTCTTGTTTGTGTCACCGGATACGACCGGGCCGGCAACGAGAACTCATCGGATCGCGGCGGCCGTTCCGTGTTTCGTTCTGTGCTCCGTTCTCTGGTGCACACGGTTTCGTCGTGCTCCGTTCCGTGGTGCACACGAGTCTGTCACCGGGGTCCGACAGTGCCGGCTCCGGCGATCTCGACACCTCGGAGAAAACTCTGCCGGAACCGATGAGTTCACGGCCACGGTCCCGTCTGCCTCGATGACACATGCAACCCGTCATGCGCCAGGAGGCAGCATCATGACCACCACGACCCTCACCACCGAACCCCGTACCTCCCGTGCGGCCCGCGTGTTCCGTGCCGCAGTGATCGCGCAGCCCGTGTGGCGGGCCGGAGTCGTCGCCGCCGTCGCGGGGGCGATCACGACCGAAGTCTTCGCCACCGTCGCCCGTGGCGCGGGCGTCCCGATGGAGGCGGCGAATCCCGGCGCGGATGCGGCGGCGGCGATCCCACCCCTCGGTTTCGCGTTCGGTGTGCTCTTCTGGTCCGTCGTCGGCATCGTCCTCGCGGTGCTGCTGGCCCGCTTCGCCAAGCGTCCGGCCCGTACCTTCGCCGTCACGACCGTCGCGATGACCGTGCTGTCCCTCGCACCGCCGTTCATGGCTCCGCACACATCGCTCTCGACCCAGATCGTCCTGGCCCTGTCCCATCTGGTCGCCGCGGCCGTGATCATCCCGGTGCTGACGATCCGGCTGACGCACCGTCGCCCCGCCGCGTCCTGACCGGTGGGTGCGACAGCCCGCTCGGAGACCCTCTGCCGCGGACAGGGTGGTGGCCCCCGGATCCCGGGGGCCACCACCCTGTCCGCACTCGTGCCGCCTCAGCCGACGGGGAGCCCCGTGTAGTTGTCCGCCAGCTCCGCCGCCGCGTGCCGCGAGGTCGCCAGGCGGTTCAGCTGGGCCAGTTGCAGACGGGTGTCGAAGGCGGACTGGGCCGGATCGGTGTGGAGCATCGTCGTCATGGAGTACGAGAAGTACTCCGCGCGCCAGACCCGGCGCAGGCACGTGTCGGAGTAGGCGTCGAGGAGCTCCGCCGATCCGGTGTTCTGTTCGTGGATCAGGGCGCGGGCCAGGGTGATCACGTCGGATGCCGCGAGATCGAGGCCCTTCGCCCCCGTCGGTGACACGGCATGGGCCGCGTCCCCGGCCAGGAACACCCGGCCGTACCGCATTGGCTCGGTCACCGAACTGCGCAACGGCAGCACGGTCTTGGCGACCACAGGTCCTCGTCGGAGCTGCCACCCGGGGTCGCTGTCGAGGGCGAACCGGGCGTCCAGCTCGTCCCATACCCGGTCGTCGGGCCAGTCGGCGGGATCGGTGCCGTTCGGCACCTGGAGACAGAGACTGCTGACCGTGGCGGACCGCATGCCGGCCAGGGCGAACCCACGACCGGAGTGTGCGTAGATCAACTCGTCGTACACGGGCGGCGCCTCGGCGAGAATGCCCAGCCACGAGTACGGGTGGACCTGCTCGTACGTCGTCCGGACCGACTCGGGGATCGCGGTGCGGGTCACTCCGTCGGCGCCGTCGCAGCCCACGACACAGTCGCAGGACAGCGTCCGTTCCCGTCCCTCGTGGAGGAAGCGGACGACAGGCCGGTCCGTGTCGGCCCCCTCCACCGCGAGCACCTCCGCCTCGAACAACAGCGGGTCGCCCTGGCGCAGTTGGCGGGCAATCAGGTCCTTCACCACCTCGGCCTGCGGGTACACCAACACACTCCGGCCGCCGGTGAGCGCAAGGAAGTCGAGCCGGTGGGCACGCCGGTCGAAGCGCAGCTCGATTCCGTCGTGGGTCATTCCCTCGCGGTCCATGCGCTCGCCGACCCCCGCGGAGCGCAGGACGTCCACCGTGCCCTGTTCCAGGATGCCCGCGCCCTGGCGGCTCTCGACGTACCCCCGGTCGCGGGACTCCAGCGTCACGCTCGCGATGCCGGCGTTGCGCAGCAGCCGGGCGAGCAGCAGCCCGGCCGGGCCGCCCCCGACGATGCCGACGGTGGTGTCCATCAGCACTCCTCCTCCCTGGATGAGGCTCCCTGAGCCGGGCCGATGGTGGGGGCGTTCCCGGCGCCGGGTCAGCTCCCGGTGACCGCGGGCCGGGTCACGGACAGCTCACCGGGGCCCGCCGCCCCCGACACGGTCACCTCTCCAGGACGAGCGCCAGACCCTGGCCCACACCGATGCACAGGGCCGCGATGCCCGTGCCGGAGCCCGCAGCCGCGAGCTGGTGCGCCACTGCTCCGGTGATCCGGGCGCCGGACGCGCCCAGCGGGTGGCCGATGGAGATGGCGCCGCCGCGCGGATTGATCACGGCCGGGTCGAGTCCGGGCCATTGGCCGGCACACGCGAGCGCCTGGGCCGCGAACGCCTCGTTGAGTTCGAGGGTGCCGAGGTCACCGACCCCTCGGCCCGCCTTCTTGAGTGCGCGCTGTACCGCCTCGACCGGCCCGGCGCCGAAGTACTGCGGCTCGATGCCGGTCACGGCCGTGGCGCCGATGCGGGCCAGCGGTTCCCGGCCGGTGGCGCGCAGACCGTCCTCGTCGGTGAGGAGCAGAGCGGCGGCGCCGTCGTTGAGCGGTGAGGAATTGCCCGCCGTGACCGTGCCGCCCTGGCGGAAGACGGGCTTCAGCTTGGCGAGTGCCTCGATGGAGGTGTTGTCGCGGATGCACTCGTCTCGGGCCAGGTCGGCGCCGTCGACGGGGACGACCTCGGAGTCGTACAGCCCCGCGTCCCAGGCACGGGCGGCCTTCTGGTGGCTGGCGAGCGCGAAGGCGTCCTGTGCCTCACGGTCGATGCCGTAGCGGTCGGCGACCAGTTCGGCGCCTTCGCCCAGGGCGACCGTCCACTCCTCGGGCATCCTCGGATTGACCATCCGCCAGCCGAGCGTGGTCGAGAACATCTCCTGGTGGCCCGCGGGGAAGGCGCGTTCGGGCTTGGGCACGACCCAGGGCGCGCGGCTCATGGACTCGACACCGCCCGCGACGGCGATGGACGCGTCTCCCACGGCGATGGCACGGGCGGCCTGGATGACGGCCTCCATACCGGAACCGCAGAGCCGGTTGACCGTGGCGCCGGGCACGGTGACGGGCAGTCCGGCCAGCAGCACGGCCATGCGTGCGACGTCCCGGTTGTCCTCCCCGGCCCCATTGGCGTTCCCGAAGATGACGTCGTCGATCCGCGCCGGGTCGAGGTCGGGCGTACGGGAGACGAGTGCGCCGAGGACGCCGGCCGCGAGGTCGTCGGGCCGGATGCCGGACAGCGCGCCGCCGTACTTGCCGATGGGCGTGCGGACGGCGTCCACGACGTAGACATCACGGAGGCGGTCGGTCATGTCAGCTCCTGGGTGCGGGCGTAAGGGGGTGTCATGGGGTGGTGACGGGCAGACGGACGGGCGCCGCGGTTCTCGCCCGGACCTCGTCGGGGGTGACGTCCGGCGCGGTCTCGACGAGCAGCAGCCCCTCCTCGGTGATGTCGAGGACGGCGAGGTCGGTGATGACGCGGTGCACGCACGCCCTGCCGGTGAGCGGGAGCGTGCACTCCCGGACGATCTTCGGGGTGCCGTCCCGGGCGGTGTGTTCGGTGAGGACGATCACCCGGCGGGCTCCGTGGACCAGGTCCATGGCGCCACCCATCCCCTTGATCATCCTTCCGGGGACGGACCAGTTGGCGAGGTCACCGGTGGCGGAGACCTGCATGGCACCGAGGACGGCGGTGTCGATGTGACCGCCGCGGATCATGCCGAAGGAGAGGGCGGAGTCGAAGCAGGCGGCTCCGGGACGGACGGTGACGGTTTCCTTGCCCGCGTTGATGAGGTCGGCGTCGACCTCCTCGTCGGTCGGATAGGGCCCGACGCCGAGGATGCCGTTCTCGGAATGGAGGACCACATCGACACCCTCGGGCAGGAAGCCGGGGACGAGGGTGGGCAGTCCGATGCCGAGGTTGACGTACGAGCCGTCGGTCAGCTCGGCGGCCGCGCGGGCGGCCATCTCGTTCCGCGCCCACGCCATCAGGCTCGTACCGTCCTCTTCTCGATCCGCTTGTCCGCGGCCTGCCCGGCGTCGAGCACGACCACGCGCTGCACGAACACACCGGGAAGGTGGACGGCGTCGGGGTCCAACTCTCCCGGTTCCACGAGTTCTTCGACCTCGGCGACGGTCACCCGCCCGGCCATCGCGGCGAGCGGATTGAAGTTGCGTGCGGCCTTGTTGAAGACGAGGTTGCCGTAGCGGTCCCCCTTCGCGGCCCGGACCAGCGCGAAGTCGGTGGTGATGCCGTACTCGAGGACGTGCTCCTGTCCGTCGAACACGCGGACCTCCTTGGCGGGGCTCGGCACGGCCACCGCGCCCGTACCGGTATCCGGCCCGGAGGGGGTGTAGCGGAGGGGCAGCCCGCCGTCCGCGATCTGGGTGCCGACACCGGCGGGGGTGAAGAAGGCGGGGATGCCGCAGCCACCGGCCCGCAGCCGTTCGGCGAGCGTGCCCTGCGGTACGAGCTCGACCTCCAGCTCTCCCCCGAGGTACTGGCGGGCGAACTCCTTGTTGTCCCCGATGTACGAGCCGGTGACACGGGCGATCCGGCCGGCGGCGAGCAGGGTTCCGAGGCCCGCACCGTCGACCCCGCAGTTGTTGGAGACGACCCGCAGTCCGCGGACCCCGCGGGCGAGGACGGCCGCGATCAGGGTGTTCGGCACTCCGCTCAGGCCGAAGCCGCCGACCGCCAGGGAGGCGTGGTCCCCGATGTCACCGACCGCGTCGGCTGCGCTCTGCTTGACCTTGTCCATCGCGGAGGTTCCTTGTCATGGGGCGGAAGCACCGACAGGGATGCGGTGGTTCGCCAGATGAACTACAGTTCATTTTTCACTCGGACGAGTGTGCGTTCACCGGCCACGCGATGTCAACGGCCCCACGGGCCGACTGAGGGCCGAGGCCGGGCTCCAGGGCATCGACGCAAGACGACCGCACGGAGGGCCGATGGCCGTCACGACCCCGATCTGCGACGCGGCGCCCCGGGAGGCCGTGGGCCCGCTGATGCGCGGTATCGCCGTCCTCGACGACATCAGCGAGGCGGGCGGACGGGCCACCGTCAGCGAGCTCGTACGCTCCACCGGACTCGCCCGCTCCACCGTCGACCGGATCGCCGCGACCCTGGCGCGCATGGGCTACCTCCGGCTCGACGGACACACCGCCGTCCTCGCGCCCCGGCTGATGGAACTCGGCAACGCCTACCTCGCCGCGATCCGGCTGCCCGGCCCGCTCGGCCCGCTCGCGGAACAGCTCGCCGACTCACTCGACGAGTCCGTCTCGCTTGCCGTGCCCGACGGTGACGGCATCCGCTTCGTCCACCGGACGAGGCGGAGGCGTGCGATGTCGCTCACCTTCGGCATCGGAGACCTCTTGCCGGCCGAACGGACCGCGCAGGGAGCGGTGTTCGCCGCGTCCTGGAGCGAGAAGGAGTGGTCGCACCGGCGCGCACGGCGCGGCGCCGGCCCGCAGGGCCACGCCGTCCTGCCGGCTGCGGATCCCGCCGAAGAGGAGCGCGGCTTCGAGCAACGTGCCGCACAGGCCCGCGCACAGGGCTGGGCCCTGGACGATCAGCTCGTCGAACCGGGCCTGATCACGCTCGCCCTGCCGGTCCGCTCCCCCGACGGCCGGGTGGTCTGCGCCGTCGGCGTGGTGAGCCACACCAGCCGCCATACCGCGGCTTCGATGCGCGAGTCGCTGCTGCCGCGGGCGCGGGACGCCGTGGCCGCGATGGAGGAGCGGCTGAGGACGAGCCGGGTCGCGACCGGGCCCCGGGCGGGCGGGCTCGCCGCCTGGACCGGCGCCTCCAAGCAGGAACTCGGCGCCGAGTTCGTGGAGTCGCTGGCCCGCGGCCTGACCGTGCTCACCGCCTTCGGCGAGGGACGCGCGGAGCTCACGCTCGCCGCGGTCGCCCAGGCCACCGGACTCGCGCGCGCCACCGCCCGCCGCGCGCTGATCACCCTGGAGCACCTCGGACACGTGGAGGCAGGCGAGCGGACCTTCCGCCTCACCCCGAAGGTGCTGACGCTCGGGTATCCGCCGCTGTCGCGCATCACGCTGCCGGACATCGCCTCGCCGCATCTGGCCGCCCTCGTGCGGGAGGTGCACGACTCGGCATCCCTGGCGGTGCTCGACGGCGATGCCATCCAGTACACGGCCCGGGTCGCGACCGGCCGCATCATGAGCGTCAACATCGGGATCGGTACGAGATTTCCGGCGTACGCGGCGTCCATGGGTCGCGTCCTGCTGGCCGACCTGCCGGCGCGCGATCGTGCGGCGCTGCTGGCACGAACGGAACTGCGCGCACTGACGTCCCGGACCGTCACCGACCGGGAGCGGCTCGACGCCGTTCTCGCACAGGTCGCGCAAGACGGATACGCACTGGTCGACGAGGAACTCGAAGAGGGACTGCGCTCCCTGGCGGTGCCGGTGCGAGACCTCGGCGGCCGAGCGGTCGGGGCGGTGAACGTCGCCATGCACAGCAGCCGCCGCACCGTGGACCAGTGCATGGCGGAGGTGCTGCCCGCGCTGCGGTCGGCGGCCGCCCGGATCGAGGCCGATCTGCGCATCGCCGGACGGTTCACCAGGATCCCGTCGTCCTGAGCGGTGGCCCTGCGGCGTCGTCCTGAGCGGTGGCCCTGCGGCTTCGGCCCGAGCGGGGCACCTGCGGCAGCGGACGCCGCCGTCATGGCGACGTGGCTTCCCAGCAGTCCCAGAGGTTTACCCGCTTCTCTTCGGGCACCCGGAATGTGCGACTTTGCGCGTACGCACGCCGGTGCGGCACGCGCTTCGAGTCGTGCCCGCCCACCACGGGGCCGATCTCACGGGAGACGAGGAGCCTGACATGTCCGACGAAGCACGTGGCGACGACGTGTACCAGCCCGACGCGACGGAGAGCCAGAACCGTCCGACCGACGACCTCGACCTGGAGAACGCGATCGGCGAGCGGGATCTGGACGACATCGTCGAGGAAGGCTACTCACCGCCCGAGCGCCCGTTGGGTGTGGGGAAGTACGGCACCACCGGCGAGGAACAGCGGGAGGGTGAGTCCCTCGATCAGCGGCTCGCCCAGGAGACTCCGGACGTCGAACCGGAGCCGGGTGACGGGATCGGCGATCTGCCCCGCGGCGAGGGCGAGCCCATCGACGACGAGGCGGGAGACGCCCGCTCCGGAAGGCTGACCCAGGACGGCTACGCGTCCCGTCAGTACAACGACGTGACGGCGCGGGACGTCGGCATCGACGGTGGCGCGGCGTCCGCGGAGGAAGCCGCGATGCACACGATTCCCGACGAGGAGGACGGCACCCCGTAGCGGCTGCGGGCCCGCCGGGCATCCGCACGGCCGCCGCACGGCGGGACTTCTGCCGGGCAGGTGACTTCAGCGGTTTTGCGGTTACCCGTAACGGCATGGCACGCATCTGGCACACCAAGGAACAGCCTCCGGCACACCCCGAGGACCCCTCGGCGCAGACCGGCAACCCTCCTCCGGGTGAGTCCGAGGCGGCCCCGGACACTCCGGCGGAGCTGCCCAAGAAGTCGTGGTGGTCGGTGCTGCGCCGTACGGCCGCGGAGTTCAAGGACGACGAACTCGCGGACCGGGCCGCCGCGCTCACGTACTACGGAGTGCTCGCGCTGTTCCCGGCGCTGCTGGTGCTCGTGTCACTGCTCGGCGTCGCGGGGAAGTCCACGACGCAGTCGATTCTCGACAATCTCGAGAAGCTCACCCCCGGGTCGGCGCGCCAGATCATCTCCGACGCCGTCGAGCAGCTCCAGGCCAGCAGCGGCACCGGATCGGTCCTGGCGATCGTCGGTCTGCTGGCGGCGCTGTGGTCGGCATCGGGCTATGTGGCGGCGTTCATCCGCAGCTCCAACGCCGTCTACGACATCCCCGAGGGCCGTCCGGTCTGGAAGGTCACTCCCCTGCGCCTCGTCGTCACGGTGGTGCTGATGGTCCTGGCCTGCGCCAGCGCGCTGATCGTCGTGTTCACGGGCGGAATCGCCCGGCAGGTGGGCAGCGCCCTCGGCATCGGGGACACCGCGCTGACGGTGTGGTCCATCGCGAAGTGGCCCGTCCTGGTGCTGCTGGTCACGATCATGATCGCGATCCTGTACTGGGCCTCCCCGAACGCGAAGGGGCGCGGTTTCAAGTGGGTCACGCCCGGCAGCTTCCTGGCCCTGCTGATCTGGATCGCGGCCTCCGCCGGCTTCGCCCTCTACGTGGCGAACTTCGCCTCCTACAACAAGACCTACGGCACCCTCGCCGGCGTGATCGTCTTCCTGGTGTGGCTGTGGATCACCAATCTGGCGATCCTGCTCGGCCTGGAGTTCGACGCCGAGATGGCACGCGAGCGGGCCATCGTCGGCGGGCACCCCGCGGACGAGGAACCGTACGTCCAGCCCCGTGACACCCGGGCCTGGAGCGATGAGGAACGCCGCGAGATGGGCACGGAGTGAAGAGGGACCACGCCACAGGCCGGGAAGCCGACAGTTCCCGGCCGGCCGACGAGGAGGACGGTGCACTCGTGAGCAAGCACTCTCAGGACGCCACGCAGCTCGGCGACCGCGCGGAGCCGACCGGCCTGCACCTGGCCGTCGGCAGCCCGGCGACCGGTCTCCCCGCCGAAGCCGCCCAGGGCGCCGGCCGGCGGAGCAGCCCATGGCCCCTGCCGCCGGACCGTACGCAGGCCATCCTGGAAGCGACCAAGCACGTCGCCGCCCGGCTCAAGAGCGGCGGGCACCCGTTCGCCCTGGTGGGCAGCGTCGCCGCCTACGCGCACGGGGTGCCCGCGAGCTTCCAGCACGACGTGGACTTCTGCATCCTGCGCGAGGACGCCGAGGCGGTGACCCAGGAGCTGGAGGCCGCGGGCGTCGAGGTCCGCACGCCTCCCGAGGACTGGCTGATCAAGGCGCGCAGCCACGGCGAGGAGATCGACCTGATCTTCGAGCTCGCCCAGCGACCCGTGACGCACGAGCTGCTGGACCGGGCGGAGATCCTGCCGGTGGACTCGGTCCGGATGCCGGTCCTCTCCCCGACCGACCTGGTGAGCAGCCTGATGGCCGCGTTCTCGGAGCACCACTGCGACTTCGGCGCCGTCCTGCCGATCGCCCGGACGCTGCGGGAGAAGATCGACTGGGACCGGCTGCGCCGGGACTACGAGGACGCTCCGATGCCCGATGCCTTCCTCTACCTTCTGGAACGTCTGGAGATCATCGACGAGCGGGGTACGGACACCGAGCAGGGGGACGAGGACTCATGAGCCACACGGATACCGCCGAGTACCGCATCGCCCATCTGCGCGAGCGGCTGGCGAAGGGATCCGCCGCGGAGATGGGCGTGCGGATCGAGATGCGCGGCGACAGCGTCCTGCTGTCCGGCAGCGTGCCGAGCGCCGCCTGCCGCGACGAGATCCTGCGTATCGCCGAGGACGAGCTCTCGGGGCTGCCCGTCCGTGAGGACCTGGTGGTGGTGTGTGCCACCGCCCCCGACCACCCCGAGGAGCTGGCGTGATCCGCGTAGCAGCAGTCGGCGACATCCATATGGCCCCGGACAGCGCCGGCGTGCTCCGCCCCGCTTTCGAGACGCTGGGCGAGTGCGCGGATCTGCTGCTCCTCGCCGGGGACCTGACACGGCACGGGACGCTCGACGAGGCCGCCGTCGTGGCCCGGGAGGTGGCCGGCCTCGACGTGCCCGTGGTGGCCGTGCTGGGCAATCACGACTACCACAGCGATCTCCAGACCGAGATCGCTCACCTGCTCGGCGAGGCTGGCGTCACCGTGCTGGAAGGCGACGGCACGGTGCTCGACATCGGCGGTGTACGCGTCGGGATCGCCGGGACCAAGGGCTTCGGCGGGGGCTTCGCGGGACGCGAGGGCGGCGATTTCGGCGAACCCGAGATGAAGGACTTCATCCGCCTGACGAAACGCTGCTCGGCGGAACTGCGGCGCTCCCTGGAGGATCTGGAGGCGCGCGGCTGCACCGTACGGATCGCGCTGACGCACTACGCGCCGGTGGCGGACACGCTGGCGGGCGAGCCGCTGGAGATCTTCCCCTTCCTCGGCAGCTATCTGCTGGCGGAGGCGATGGACGCCGCGGGCGCCGACCTCGCGGTCCACGGGCACGCGCATCACGGCGCCGAACACGGGATGACCAGCGGCGGTGTACGGGTGCGCAATGTCGCCCAGCCGGTGATCGGCAGGGCCTTCGCCGTCTACCACCTGGCCGTCCACGACGATGATGCGCAGGCCCGCGCCGCGAGCACAGGAGCGGGCGCCCTCCACTGAGGCCGCCGTGCAGCCGTCGCGACCATGGATACGCCGGAACTCCCCGAACCGGCCGTGGTGATCGACGCCATTGGGCCCCGGGGGCCGGTTCGCACCTGCGTGACCGCTCCTGGCACCGAGGCCGCGGTCGGCATGAGGCACATCACATGCCGGAACGGTGAATACCGGAACAACGGGGGCCGGCCGCCCGTTGAGCGGTATGTGGCTGCGGAGGGGACAGTGTCCCCGGGCCCTACCTACAGCCCATGGGGAAGATCGTTCGGCTGAAGCCCCATGGAGCCTTTCGCCGCGAGGCGACCGCCCTCCGTGTCCACCTCATACCGCCCCGGCTGGATTCCCCCCTCCAGCCGGGGCTTCCTCTTTCCCGATGCGGCCCGCTCCTCAGGGATGCGGCCAGTCGTCGACTCCGCCGCCACGCCACTCGATCAGATCCGTGTCGGACAGATCGATCACCTCGTCCTGGGCACCGAGTTCCTTGCGCAGCAGTTCCGCCAGGTCGCCGCGGCCGTGCGCGAGGCCGGCGATCTGTCCGTGGATGGTCACTCTTCGGCCGCCGCTGGGCGACGGAGGGTGAACGATGACCGGTGGGTGAGGAGGCATGCCTCCACCGTGCCTCGCACGGAGCGCGAATGCATCCCGGACGCCACAACCCGTTGAGTCCTGCAACCCGATGAGTCCGGCGCACGGCGGCAGTCCTATGGAGGAGACCGAACCGACGTCTGGAGCCCGGACATGCGCGACCTGATCATCACCGAGAACATCACGCTCGACGGCGTCATCGATGCGGCAGAGGGCTGGTTCGGGCCGGCCGGGGTCGACGCGGAGGCGGACCGGTCCGACATCGAGGCAGCACTCGGCACCCATATGGCGGCCGCCGACGCGCTTCTCGTCGGGCGGGTCACCTTCGAGGAGATGCGAGGCTTCTGGCCCCGCCGGACCGACGACACGACAGGCGTGTCGGGCTACCTCAACTCGGTGTCCAAGTACGTGGTGTCCGGCACCCTGGACGATCCCGAGTGGGACCGCACCACCGTTCTGCGCGGCGGCCTCATGGAGGAGGTGGAGGCGCTGAAGTCCGCTCCGGGCAAGGACATCGTCACCACCGGCAGCATGACCCTGGTGCGTGAACTCGTCGGGACAGGACTCGTCGACGAGTACCGGCTATTCGTGTACCCGGTCGTCATCGGCCACGGGCAGCGTCTCTTCGAGGACGCCGAGAAGGTCCCGCGGCTGCGCCTGGTCGAGACACGGCAGTTCAACTCCGGTGTACTGCTGCTGCGTTACCGGACCGCATAGCAACGAGCGGCGCCGGGGACGGCGAGCGCGGCAGGAGCCGCCGACCGGGGGCTGTTCCTCGGTCCCCGGGGCACGGGAACCGGTCGTGACGGAATTGTGTCTGCCCTGGGGAGAGCAAGTGGGCTACCGTGCGGCGGTCGCGTTCCGTGCGACCACGCCCCGGACATACGGCGGGAGCACTTGCGGCAAGGGGGACGGATGAACGCGTGGACAGTGCCCGGGTACACGGAGACCCGTGAGCTGGGTTCCGGCGCCAGCGGGCGGGTCGTCCTGGCCGTCCATGACGCGACCGGCGTTCCGGTGGCCGTCAAGTACCTCAGCGAGACCCTGCGGACGGACACCGCCTTCGTCCAGGACTTCCGCTCCGAGGCCCGGCTGCTCGGCGGTCTCGACTCGCCGTACGTCGTCGGCCTGTACGAGTACGTCGAAGCCCCGCACGGCGCCGCCATCGTGATGGAGCTCGTCGACGGTGTCGCCCTGCGCACGCTGCTGCTCCGCGAGGGCGCCACCGGGCCCGAGGCCGCACTGGTGGTCCTCAAGGGCTCCCTGCTGGGGCTGGCCGCGGCGCACCGCGCGGGGGTCGTCCACCGTGACTACAAGCCGGAGAACGTCCTGGTCGCCGCGGACGGAACGTCCAAGCTGGTCGACTTCGGTATCGCGGCGGGCCGTGGCACCACCCCCGGGGTGGCCGGGACCCCCGCGTACATGGCGCCGGAGCAGTGGAACGGGGAACCCGCCTCTCCGGCCGCCGATGTCTACGCGGCGACCGCGACCTTCTACGAATGCCTGACCGGACACAAGCCGTTCACCGGCGAGAACTTCGCCGAACTGGCCCTTCAGCACATCGGCGCGCCGGTCCCCGACGACGACGCCCCCGAACCGGTACGGCCGCTGATCCGGCGCGGACTGGCGAAGACCCCGGAGGAACGCCCGGAGAACGCGGCGGCGTTCGTGAACGAGCTGGAGGACGTCGCCCGGGCCGCGTACGGCGAGGACTGGGAAGAGCGGGGTCAGCGCCGGCTCGCCGCGCTGGCCGCCCTGCTGCCGCTGCTGTTCCCCTCCGCCGGCGGACAATCGGCGGGAACGACGGCGGTGGCCACGACGGCGCTCGGCGGAGGCCGGGCCGGCAGCTGGAAACCCGGTCTCCGGGGCATCCTGACCGGTGTCGCCGCCATCGTCATCGGGATACTGGTCGTGGTGGCCGCGGATGCCACGGGCGGCGGCGTCCCACCGGTGACGGCCCAGTCTCTCGCCACCACCAGTGCCCGGCCCGGCACGACCGTCTGGCCGAGCGAGGCCCCGTCCCCGTCGGCGAGTCCCTCCGTGTCCGCATCCGCCTCGCCGTCCGCCACGGACTCCCCGTCCCCATCACCGACGGACACCGCGAGCGGCGGAGCCGTCACCCCCACGCCCGTCGTGGATCCGCCCACCACTCCCCCGAGCCCACCGACCGCGGACCCCACGACCGCCGCACCCACACCCTCGGAGCCCACCACGGCTCCGCTGAGGGTCAAGTCCGTGTCCGTCACCGGCCTGCGCCAGGTGTCGACCACGGGCGGCGTCGCGTCGGTGGACGTCGCCACCGACGGAACGGGACCCGTCACCGTCGTCATCACCTGGTTCACGGGAGACACCCAAGGGCTACTCGGCGTCCCGGACGGGTCGCAGACCTTCGAGCGCAGCGGCGCGACGCAGTACACGCTGACGCTGGACCACACCTTCCAGGGGCGGGGCTGCTACTGGGGAGTGCGGGCGTCGACCAACCCGGCGGCCGCCTCCGGCAGTTCCTCCCAGCAGGTCTTCATCCGGCGGTGCACGATCTCATGAACGACGACCGAACCCACCGTCTCCGTGACCACGACGGAGGACCCGGCTCCGAGGGCGGCCATGACCGTTCAGAGGTCGGACGAGGCCACGACGACGGCGGCGACGAGTACAGCGCGACCGCGCTCGGCAGCCAGTGGTTCGAACGCCCCGAACCCGAACACGAACCCGAGACCGGCACCGAGAGGGCGACCCTGGTCCAGCGTGTGCGGCCGGACGCGGAGCCCGACCGGGTGGAGGGAGAGGTCCTGCGCTTCGGGCCGGGCGTGACGGCGCTCGCCCGCAACTGCGTCCCCCACAACTCCACGGCCGCGGTCTGGCACGGCGGCACCCTGGCGGGACTGCCCGAGAACGGCCGGCCTCCCGAGAAGCCCCGCCGCGGCGGCCTCCGCCGGTACACCCTGGCGGGCGTGGTGCTGCTGGCGGTTCTCGTCTTCCTCGCCTGGCAGCGCTTCGGGCCCGGTCTCGCCGTGCAGGACGTGTCCGTCCGTACGGTCACCGAGGGTCCCGGCTGCGACGGCACGGCCGATGTGGTGGGCGTGGTGGACACCAACGGCCGGCCGGGCACCCTCACCTACCGCTGGGTGCGGAGCGACGGCACCACATCGGGACTGCTGACCGAGAAGCTGACGCGCGGCCAGGAGCGGGCGCGTCTGCATCTGCTGTGGACGTTCCACGGGTCCGGGGAGTACCGCGCCCGGGCGGAACTGCGGATCGTCTCACCGTCCCCGCGCACGGCGGACGTCCGGTTCGCATACAGCTGCCCCTGACGGGAACCGGCGGTGACCGGCGGGCGGTTCACGGGTGGCAGCGTCGACGGTCGCAGGGGTCAGGTGGATTGCGGGGTCAGGCGCGCCCGTACTCGTACCGCACGCGGCTGAGGTACATCTCGTCGGTCACCACGGACACCGTCCGGCGCAGCCTGTCGCCGGCCCGTACGACGGTGTCGGCGATCTGCGTGTCGCCGTCGTCCAGCCGCAGTCGGACGTCGCCGTACCGGTAGCCGGCCGCGGAGGCCGGTTCGGTCACGGGATCGTGCAGCAGGAGGTGGCTCCCGGCCGGGGTGGTGACGATCCGGCCGTCGAACGGCAGGGCCTTGGCTTCGAGGACACCCTCCTCGCAGAACCACTCCACCTCGGCCGTACCCGATTCCGTGAAGGTGTCGTCGTCACCGATGTCCAGGGTCAGTCCCGCCGCCGGTTCCAGGGGCGGTTCCGCATCGAACGTCTCGCCGGCGAGCCACTTGCGCAGGAGCAGTTCCAGGTCCAGCCGGGTGCCGCCGATCACCGCGTCCATCCTGATCTCGTCCTCGGACTCGTATGCCACGTCGGGGTCGTGGGAGACCGCCCCGAGCAGTTTCCAGCGTCCCGTGAAGTCCGTCATGCCGTTCGCCCCGTCCGTAGGTGTCCTCCTTCGGGAGATCCACCATAGAACCTGGGTACGACAGTGGCGGACGGGCCGGAAGGCCCTGTCCGGCCGTTCTCCGGACAGGGCCCAGGGGGGCGGACAGGCCCTAGTTGAACGGTTCCAGCGTCATGTAGGCCTCTTGCGGGTTGCCGTCGTGCACCAGGGACTCATGGGCACCCACGTCGTCGAAGGCGAAGCCGTACGCCTTACCGTCGACCATCTGCCCGTGGATGATGCGCGAGTAGTGGTTGGTGACCGCGTCCCGGTAGAAGTTGGCGTTGTTGGGGTCGGGCTGGTTGGGGTTGGTCAGCAGCGTCGAGCGGTTGTAGCCCGCGCACAGGGTGCGGGAGATCGGTCCGCGGACCAGGTCGTTGGGGGCGTCGAGGAGCTTGTAGCAGCCGAAGACGCTGTCGGAGTCGGGCTTCTGGAAGCTTGTGACCACTGCTCCCGAGCCGTTCGTGAAGTTCATGACGTTGCCCGAGACCCTGCCGTAGTACTTGGTGTTCGGCTGGTTCGCGAACGGCGTCACGGTGAGCGTGGACGAGCTGTACCTGCTCCAGACCCGGTTGATGTAGTCGTTCATGACGCCGGCGGAGAGGCCGCCCGCCTCGATGCCGTGACCGGGTGAGAGCGCACGCAGCGGAGTGCCGTCGGGGCGGTTCTGGATCAGTCCGCCCCAGCCCGCCGAACGCAGCTGGTTGAAGACGGCGTTGTACCCGCCCGGCTTGAGCCTGCCGGTGTTCTTGACCGTGCCGTTGGCGAGCTTGACGCCCACCGCGTACGGAGCCGAGAACATGTCGACCTGGGTGCTGTTGATCCACAGACCGGCGTCGTTCAGCGTGTACTCGGACCAGTTGAACAGGATGTTGCGGTTGGGGTCGGACGGATTCTGCACGGCGGGCTGCACCAGACCGCCGGTGGTGACCTTGAAGACGATCTTCTGGCCGATGGAGAAGTAGACGCGGCCCGAGAACTTGGGCATCCGGATCGTCCTGGTCTGCCCGTTGGCCGGTCCCGCGATCGAGGCGTCGGGGGCGGGCGTCGGCGGATTGCCTCCCGCCGGCCAGGGGTGGAACGTACCGTTGGCGTCGGCCCAGCCCTGCCGGCCCGACGAGAGTTCGGTGCCCAGGTTGTAGATGTAGACGGGTTCGCTGCGCCCCGAACTGTTCTTGATCGTGAGCGGAATGGTCGCCGGCACGGCCTCCGCGGATGTCGACGGGCCGAGGACCGTCAGGCCCGTGGCGACGACCAATGCCGACACCACGGACGCGAGCATTTTCGGTAAGGGGAACACGCTCTTTCCTCCTTGTGGGGGTGAATCCCGAGGGACAGGAAGTGCGGCGCCCACGCGGCCTGTGGGTCGCCAGAGGGGAGGGAATGGACGGTGCCTGAAGGGTGAGAGCGCTCTCAGAATCCGGCCGCGTTCATCTTCTGTCAATGAACCTGACACAGCTGGGTCTGTCGATCCGGGCCGGGCGGGCCACCGAGCGAGGCCTGGTACGTCGGGTCAGGCGGGCGCGCGGACGATGCGGGAGCGCTCTCGGAGGCATGACGGGCCTCCGTCACGCCTCCGGCGTCGACCACGCTTCAGGGGTGCGGTCCGGCAGCCCCGCGGCGCCTGCCCGGCGTCGGAGGGCTCATGGAGCCGTACTCACCGCACCGGGCCGGCGGCCTCCGCCCCCTCGTCCCGGCCGCGCACTGCGGGCAGATGGATCACGACGAGCACGAAGGCAGCGAGCATCACATTGCGGCTCGCGGCATCCAGGCCGTTCCAGTCGGACGACTGCCACATCTGGAACCACTCACCGCCGATACCGATGAAGCCGAGACCGAAGAGCAGCAGCATCATGGTCAGCCCCAGAGTGGACGCCCGGCGCGCCCGGATGAACTCCCCTCGTGCGAGACCTTTCACCCACCACCAGGTGGCCGCGACGAGGACGACCGCGGCGACCGTTTCCCAGACGATGATCCCGACGTACGCGATGTCGCTCAGCGTGCGGGACTCGATCGCCCGCCACATGACGTCCTCGTCCTTGAACGTGGTGTCCATGGCCAGCACATGCTGGACGAACTGCCGATTGGTGTCGAAGTCGGTGATGTTCCCGAAGGCCACCAGAGCCATGTACACCGCGACGGTGCCGGTGAGCGCGGTGGCCGCGAAGGGCAAGGTGCCGAGCAAAGATATCCGGTCCAGCCGGGTACGTGACCCCGGTCCACGCTCCGCCACACGCCCTCCAGTCGCCGTACAGCCCTTTGCTGCAAGGGAGTTGTAGCTTCTCAACGCGTCCCGCGCCTCTGTATTCCGGGGTGCACGGCACGGTGGGATTCCGTCGGTTGTCGTACCCGAGTGCCAGGCTGTGCCGCGCCATGGACACCGAAGAGTTCTGGAACGAGAAGGATCTCCTCTTGCGTCGCAAGAAGGCGGAGGAGGAATAGGGGCTCGGAGCGATCGAAGGAAGCTACATGACCCTGACCTTCGTCCGCACCAAGCAGACGGACGCAGCCAGTTAGCATCCGGGCATGAGACGAGACCAACCACCGAGGCCCGTTGCCGTCGGCGACGTCGTCGCGGTGTACTCCGAGGCGCTCGGTGCCTGGACCGCCTCACAGGTCACCGGCATCGACGCCGCGGCGAAGTGCGCTGCGGTTCTCGAACTGGACTGGTCCGGGCCCGAGCCCGAGACCGTGGCCGACCTGGGCGACGACGTGCAGCCGCTCCGACTCACCCACCACAGCTGGGGCGGCAAGCTCTCGCACTGCAACCACGGGTGGGTCCTTCCGAAGAGCTTCACAGTGATCGGCTCCCTGACCTCGCTGGTGACCTCACCCTCGTACTCCTACAGCCCGATGTGGGGGCGAGGCGAACAGCTGGCCCGGCAGCGGCACTGGGACACCGGTGACCGCGAGGACTGGAATGCCCCGTACGCGCTGACGTGCACAGCCGACGAACTTGCCACCGAACACACCCGCGACGTTGTGCGGGCGGGCGTCAAACACCTCACCGTCCGCGGGATCACCCGGCTCAACTGCGCCCGCCTGGTCGCCGCCTTCCCGGATCTGACCCGCTTGTCGCTGTCGGGGAACCTGGGCACGCTCACCTCGGCGGCAGCCCTGAATCAGCTGCCACGACTGCAAGGGCTCACAATCAGTGACCTGTTCGGGATGGAGCCATCAGATTGTCTGCTGCCGCGCCATGTCCCGGAGGCGGAGGACGTGTCGCTGTACGGCATTCCGGCGGACTACGCGGCCGCGATGCGCAAGACCTGGCGTCCGCACGTGCGGCACGGAGTCGAGCTCGACGTCCGCGGTGCCCGTAAGCCCGAATGGGTAGCTGCCAACGCCGCCAACCCGCTCCGCGACTGGGATGGCCGCGAGCACATACCCCACGCCGGGTACCGCAAGGCCGTTGCCCAGTACAAGGCCACCCGGGACGCCTTCCTGTCCGAGGTCACCAGCGGCGAGCAGCGTGGCAACATCGCGGAAATCGGGCGCGCCTTCGGAGCCGCCATCAACACGCTCGACAGCCGCACACACTTCATCGAGACCGTGGAACGTGAGGAGCTGTTCGACGCTCTGGACTTCTTGACGGACGAAGCGCAGACAGCTGCCGGGCGCGACCTGAGCGCCGCTCGCGCGGCGCTGATCGAAGCCGTGGACTCCGTCCGCGACTGGTGACCGCCGCCCATCCGCTGCCACTCTCCGGCTACGACCGATACCGCTCAGATCGGCTGGCTTTGACCAGTGCAGAGAAGGCTGATCACCCAGGGTCGTACCGCCTTCGAGCAGGTCGTCGACGATGCCGATCGTCTCGCCGACCTGCCCGCCGTCCGCGCGGCAGCGAGCGTGGGCATGGATCTGGAACGTGGGCATGGATCTGGAAGGGGAACGGACCCTGAGCATCGCCTGGGACGCCTACGAGAGAGCCACCGATGCGCAGCTGCCCGGAGGCTCCTTCAGCATCAACTACCCCCCACTCGACCCCGCTTGGGACTTCGACTTCGACGACCACGGCCGGATCGCCGCCCGGCTGCCCCGGATCGCGGCGCTCTTCACGGACTGAGCCGTGCTGCCGGAGCCGCGACCCCGCCGCCGTTGCATTCCGGGGCGGGTGCTCCCGTCGCGGGCGGGCCCGCGCAGCCGACCGCCTACTGCGGCTGGGTCGCGATCTGGATGAGGTTGCCGCAGGTGTCGTCGAAGACGGCGGTGGTGACGGGCCCCATCTCCAGCGGCTCCTGGGTGAAGCGGACACCGAGGCCGCGCAGGCGCTCGTACTCCGCCGTCACGTCCTCGACGGCGAACTGGGCGAGCGGGATGCCGTCGCCGACGAGCGTGTCCCGGTAGGTCTTGACGATCGGGTGGCCGGCGGGCTCCAGGAGGAGTTCGGTGCCGCCGGGCTCGTCGGCCGAGACGACGGTCAGCCACCGGTCCTTCTCCCCCAACGGGACGTCATGCTTCTTCACGAAGCCGAGGATCTCGGTGTAGAAGCGCAGGGCCTTGGCCTGATCGTCGACGAAGACGCTGGTCAGACGGATCTTCATGGGGTGCTCTCTTCCGGTCCGGATGTGTCGGGCACGAGCCATCGCTCGGCGATCTGCCGAAGGGGGGCCGTGTTCAGGTCGTGGAACTTGTAGCGGCCTTCCCGCCTGGTCTCGACGAGCCCGGCGGCCTCCAGCACGGCAAGGTGCTGGGAGACCCCCTGGCGTGAGATCGCGAGCTGATGCTTCATGCTCAATCGCGAGCAGATCTCGAACAGGGTCTGTCCGGACTTCTCCGTGAGCTCGTCGAGAATGGTGCGCCGGGTGGGATCGGCCAGGGCTTTGAAAAGGTCGTCGGCCACGACCACATAATAGGCAAGCATTCACTTGCCTATCAAGTCGTGGTGCGCCGTTTCCGGTGTCGGCCCGCCGTCGAGGGTGGCCAGGACAGGGGTGGTGGACCGGGAAAGCCGTGTCCGGGATCAGGCCGCTTCGGCGGTGTGTGCTCGCCCCACAAGATCAAACGTGACGCACACGGCCCCGTGCTGTGAGCCACGCGGTCGCCTCACGCACTGCCCTCGCCGCCGGACTCGGGGGTGCTCCCGAAACGACGCTCGAACTGGGCGATGCGCCCCTCGGAGTCGACCGTCCGCGCCTTGCCGGTGTAGAAGGGGTGGCTCTCCGAGGAGATCTCGACGTCCACCACCGGGTACGTCTCGCCGTCGTCCCAGGTGATCTCCTGATCGCTCGTGGCCGTGGAACGCGTGAGGAAGGCGTAACCCGCCGCACGGTCTCGGAACACCACAGGACGGTAGGCCGGGTGCTTGTCTTCCTGCATGACAGCTCCTTGAGCATCAGACATGTGTGTCACCGGTGATCGGGTGGCCCGTCGCGCAAGCTCGCGGGGACTGCCGGACCGACTGGGCGAGGCCCTAAGCCGCTCGGGCCGGGCCCTCACCCTCGACGTCGAAGACCACCTGGTCCTCGTAGCACCACCACCAGGTCTCGCCCGGTTCGTACGAGCGAATCAACGGGTGGCCGGTGGAGGCGTTGTGTGCGGTGGCGTGGCGGGCGGGTGAGGAATCACAGCAGGCCACGTGCCCACACATCTGGCACTCCCGCAGGTGCACCCATGTGCCACCTTCAGCGACGCATTCCATGCAGGAATCCGGGCTGTCGGGTGTGACCACGGGCCGGACCTGGTCGAGGTGACTGCAGACACGGAACACGTCAGTCATGGTGGCACCTCCTCGGCAGATCTCCTTGGACCACCCGCGGGCGACGTACGTACCGGCTTGCACGTACCGCTTGTACGTACCGGCATGACTCAGCGGCGTCGGCCGCACAACACGCCGGATTCACAGCGGCAGGCGCTGCCACCAGCCTGCCACCGAGATACCCCGTGTCAAGCGGAGCACCGGCAGACGAGTGCTTGACCAGGCATTTCCCGTCTCGGGACCAGTGCCGTACGAAGGTCAGCGCGAGGAGTGGTCCCCTGCGCCCGACCAGCGCGCCGGCTCGGGGCAGGGGCCGCCGTACGTGGTGATGGCCAGGTATCGCGTGTCGGGCTGCGGGAGTCGGGACGCCAGTTCGGCGGGCGGGTCGGTTCCCGCAGCGACGGCATCCACGGAGCGGAGGGCGTCGGCAGGACTCAGCCCGCCCCCTGGCGCGGCGCACCGCCTTGCACGCGTCGAGCCGGCGGCCCGCCCATGCGAGCCGCCGCACCGCGACATCGAGCCCCGGGCGGGAGCTCGCCCCGGACCTTCTGCCGGTACTGGTCCTCCCATTCCGGGCCGTCACCGCAGAACTGCCGGTGCACCATGTGCAAGCTGCCGTCCAGAGCGTCGACGATGAACGGGCCGTAGCCGACGAGGGCATCGGCCGGCTCCCGCGTTCGTGCGCACCGCGCCGGCCGACAATGGATCAACCGGCCCAGCGCATGTCGCTCCCCACCGACGACCACCATCGGCGGCGTCGCCTGCCCGGCCGCTGCCACGAGCAGGTGCCGCTCCACCACGTCGATCACCTACGCACGCGAGATCACGCGACCACCGGACGTCGTTCCCTCACTCCCGCAGATCCATGTCACCGGCCACCGGACGACCCGGCACACCTCGGGCGTGGGGGTCGTCACCAGCCCGCTGCACCCCCGGCAACGCGGTGACCGCCGTGCGCGCCATCACCGAAACGCACACGGCAGTCCCCACGTTTCACCGTTCGCCGGTCACCGCCCCCTCGCGCAACTCCAGCCGCGAGCCGGAGAAGCGCGACCGCATCCGACGGTCGTGGGTGACCAGCACCAGCGCGCCCTCGAAACCGGTCAGCGCCGATTCCAGTTCCTCCACGAGCGCCGGTGAGAGATGGTTGGTGGGCTCGTCCAGCAGAACCAGGTCCACCGGCTCACTGACCAGACGTGCCAGTTCGATACGGCGCCGCTGGCCGTACGACAACTCCCCGACGCGCAGCCGCAGTGCCTCCGGTGCGAACAGCCCCAGCGACAGCAGCTGGTCCGCGTGTTCGTCCCGGTCACCGGGGCGGCCGTGTGCGAACGCCTCCAGGACGGTCAGCGGCGACGGCCACGGCGTTTCCTCCTGCCGCAGGTGTCCCACTCGCCCGGGAACCACCACGGTGCCGACGTCCGGGGCGAGTTCCCCGGCCAGGACCCGCAAGAGGGTGCTCTTACCGGCTCCGTTGGGGCCTGTGACCAACAACCGCTCCGCCGGGCCGATGCTCAGCTCGGGCACCCGCAGCCGGTCGTCCACGACGACACCGTCGAGCTTCGCCGCAGGCGCCTCGCCCGGTCCGCTGTCGGTGGCGATGCGGGCCGTGAACGACAACGGGTCCGGCGGCGGCGCCACGGGGTGCGCGGTGAGCCGCTCGACCCTTTCCTTGGCGTTACGGATACGGCTCATCGCGCCGTGTGCCCGCCCCCGCGCGCGGAACGCGGGGGAACCGAAGATGGCCTTCGGAATCTTGCGCGGGATGCTGCCCAGGCGCGCGACGTTGGACTCGGCCAGCCGGCGGCTCCGGTCGAGCTCAGCACGCCACTCGTCGTACTGCTGCTGCCGTCGGCGGCGTTCGGCGGCCTTGGCGGCGAGGTAGCCGGCGTATCCGTTGCCGTGGCGGGAAACGCGACCGCCGTCGACCTCCAGAACCGTGGTGGTGAGCCGCTCCAGGAACACGCGGTCGTGCGTGACCGCGACGACGGTTCCGCGGTGGGCCCGAAGATGCTCCTCCAGCCACCCGACGGCCCGGTCGTCCAGGTCGTTGGTCGGCTCGTCGAGCAGCAGCAGCTCGGGCCGGGACGCCAGGGTGGCGGCCAGCGCCAGCCGCGACCGCTCACCGCCGGACAAGGTGCCGAGCTGCCGGTCCCGGGCGAGCCCCGGCAGACCGAGCCCGTGCAACGCGGCGTCCACACGGGTGTCGGCGCCGTAGCCGTCGCGGGCCTCGTACTGCTCGGTCAGCCGCGCGTACTCGGCGAGGCGATCGGTCAGATCCGCGTCCACGGGGGCCTCTGCGAGGGCTCTCTCGGCATGTCGCAGAGCCGCTTCGAGTGCACGCAGCTCCGCCAGCGCCAGGTCGACGGCGTCCTGGACGGTGGCTTCCGGGGGCAGGCCGAGGCTCTGGGCGAGATACCCGGTCCCGCCGGGCGCGGTCACAGTCAGCTCCCCCGCGTCGGGTTGCTCTCTGCCGGCGAGAAGATTCAACAAGGTGGACTTGCCGGCCCCGTTGTCACCGACGACGCCGGCCTTCTCACCGGGGGTGAGGCTGAACGAAACCTGGTCGAGCACGGTGCGGTCGTCGTAACGCTTGGAGACACCGCGCAGGGAAAGCTGTGAGAGGGATGATGAGGGATGTGGCGCACGCATGCGAAAGCCCCAGTTCTCGGCCGATGCCGATAGAACGGATTCGAGGACGAATCAACGCCGCGACCGCGGAGCAGAGCTCGACACGGTCGTGCGGGGGGCTGTCACAGAGTTCCCATGCGGACGAAGGTACGCGCGCACAGGGCGACCGGGCAACGGAGTTTTCCGTCATCGGTCCCGCCGCCTGCTGCCGGGTGCGCGCAACCGGACCGGGTCCGCCGTCCTGACGAACTGCGCTGTGATTCCTGTGCAGTCGGCGTTTCCACCGTCCCGAAGGCGTCAACACCGGGATCGTCCGCATGCACTCAGAAGAGGCCGTCCTGATCGATGCGCACCGCCCGGCGCCGGACCGTGCGCGGAGCTCGCCGGACGGGCGACTCGTCACCGAACAGCGGGGCCGTACCGCACTCGTCGGGCTCGGCCGGAATGGCCGCGGGCCCCGTGGGGACTGCCAACTGCAGAGGGACGTCAGGGTCGAAGTCCGCGCGCGTCATGGCCGTCCAGTCGCGGCCCGGCTGCTCGGCCATACGTCGTCTCCCCTCTGCCACTCGCCACCCACGCGCCGCGCGCCTGCTGCGCGGGCAGCCGCATACGGGCGGGCCGCCTCACGTGCTCGTACCCCTATCCTTCCAGTGGATCACTCATGGCCTGCGTCATCCGGGCGACCCCAGTGCTTCGGCCGGGAAGGGTTCGACACGGCCTGACGGCTGAAAGTCCGTACGGACGCTCCCGCCGACGGATAGCGTCCCGTTCACGATGAAGGGGGCGTGACCGTGGCAGAACGTGCGGTTCCGGCTCGCGTGGTGGCCGCGGAGCGTGTCGCCTCCGAGACGGGATTCACGAAGAGTTGCCTTCCGGAAGTGGGCAGGTTGCTGAGTCTGGCCGCCGCTGCGAAACCCGACGGGGTGATTGCGGAGAGCGGCACCGGCTCGGGAGTGGGCACCGCCTGGCTGCACAGTGGGCTGGGCGCCGACGCGTACCTGGTCACCGTGGAGCGGGACGAGGAGCCGGCCCGTCGAGCGGCCGATGTCTTCGCGGACGACGCACGCGTCAGCGTGCTCACCGGCGACTGGCGCTTGCTGGAGCAGCACGCCCCTTTCGACGTCTTCTTCTGCGACGGCGGCGGCAAGCGTGACGACCCACGGCGGGTCGTCGAGATGCTCGCGCCCGGTGGCCTGCTCGTCCTGGACGACTTCACCCCGTCGCCCCATTGGCCGCCGCGTTTCGAGGGTGAAGTGGATGAACTCCGCCTGTTCTATCTCACTCATCCATCGCTGGACGCCACGGAGGTACTGACAACACCGGGCAGTTCAGCGGTGGTTGCGGCGCGCCGCGTCCAAGTGCGCCGTCCGGCGGCAACTCGGCACAGAGGAGGACGGATCGTGGCGGCAACCTACTACTGCGCCGACAGCGAGAACGGGCACCACATCGACGACCCGTCCGAGGACGCCCTGTTCGACCTCATCAGCGAACTCAACGACTCGGACAACACGTTCATCGTCGTCCAGCCCCACGAGGACGACCCCGCATGGTTCGCCTCGGTGACCGTCCTCGACGAAGGGGGCTACGAGATCGTCCTGCGCGACAGCACACGACGCGAACACAGCGTCGATACCGACACGAACATCGGCGGGATCGCCGGCGACCTCATCATCTGGCTGGCCGCCCGCAGCTAGCCGGACCGGCCGACTCAGCGGTCCAGCATCTTCTGAACGCCCTGGGGACGGCGTGCGACCGCTGGTCGTCAGGTCATCGCGAGGGCGCGCAGATAAGCGGCTCGCGCCGGCATGGCCGAGCCTGCCGATCGACGGCTCGGCGTCCGGCGCCGGGCGGGCGTGCCGGCACGTCCCGTCGCCATCGGCTCACCCCCATACGAACAGCACCGTCCCGACGAGAATGGGAATGCCCCGTACGCCGATCGTCAGGCAACTCGTGCGGCGGAGCAGGCGGTTGAGGATCGCCGGCCTCGCGCCGTCCCGGTCGTCCGGTGCCATGCCGCTTAGCCTCCCCGGGACGGCGGCCCACTGGCCCGGCGGACCCCGCTCCCGCCCGCGGAACCTGGCAGATCGCGGTCCGGCGCGCTATGCTCGCCGCGATGATCACTCATTCTGTTCACAGATTGGGGGTCCCGTCCGCGCAAGGTGAGTGCTGATGCTCACTCAGATCGCGAACGGGGATTCCCGCCTTTCCTTCTGGCTGCGCGTGCGTGACTATGCCGTGCCGCCGTCCATGATCGAGACTGCGACCGCCCGCCGCCATGCCGGGGACTGGGCAGGCGCGTGCGCCGCCGCAGGCATCGATGTCGACCTCGATATGCGCTCCGTGGCCCGCACTCATGGCCGCGAGCTCGCGACCCGGATCCGGGCCGATCTCCGCCATCTGGCCCCCGACTTGCTGCGCTGGCACATGCCGAGGGTCGCTCCCGACGGACTGCTGCGCCCAGGTCTGACCATTGTCCTCGCCCGGTACGACGCTGCCGGGCAGAACGACGGATCGACTGTGCAACTGGTGGTCCGCACTCCGCCTGCCTGGGCGGACGGCGGTCAGCGGATCAGCCTCGCCCTGTGGGACGGAGCCCATGCCGAGCCCGGCGCCCGACGGCATCCGCACCCCCATCCCGACCGGCGGTTCCGCCTCGACCTGCACCGGCACCTCTGGGACGCGCGCAGGACCGATGAGCTGCGGGTCCGCTCCGGCGCGGGTGCGCTGTCCGCCGACTTCCCTCCCCCGGATCCGGATCCGGATCCGTCGGGGGTGGTGCCGCGGGAGCTCCGGTGTGCCGTTGACCGATGGGCGGACGAGGCGGCGATCCTGCTGCGCGCCGAGGGGCGGACGGACGGCACGGTCGCCGTGAGGTTCGGCGGACGGCGCAGACTGCTGCTGGAGCCCGCCGCGGACAGGGACGGCCCCGGACCGTCCACCCTGCGGATCACGCCGGCGCCGGCCGACGGCGACATCTCGACCCTGCCCGTCCTGCCCGACGCGGCGACCTGGGTGCTGCCCGATCTGGACCTGATCCGCACCCGTTCGATCGAGGCCGGCCGGCTGCACCCCCTGGTCGCCTCGGCACTCGTACCCGGCCATGCGCCGGCGGCAGGCTCCCCCGTTCCCACCAGCGCGGGACAGCCACACCTGGTGGAGTGCCGGGGAGTTCGGCATCGGGTCGGTCTGGTCGACGGGGTCCTCGTGCCCCTGGACCACGACCCCGCCGAGACCCTCCGGGAAGAACTGCTGGTCGCACTGACCGGTACCCCCCTTCCCTGCCTGCGGTTCATCGACCAGGCACATCGTCGGCCGGACTGTCTGGTCGGCGTGCGCGAACGTCTGGAGCACGGTGACACCGCCGGTGCGCTGGCCGTCGTCGAGGGCCTGCTGGGCTGCGAGGCCGTGCTGCGTGACGGCGCTCTCAGGGACGCGCTGGAGGCGGCCGCGCAGCGTCGGATCGCCTACGGCATCTACCGGGCAGGCCTGGTCGGCCCCGGGCCCGACCGCCTCCGCCCGGGGCCCGCTCGTCCCCGTGACCTGCGCTCCCGCCCGCGCCACACCACCGCACGCTGACCCGGGGACCTCGGTCCTCCGCACCCACTCGCCCCGTCACGAACCCCAAAGGTGATCAGACATGCCCACATGCACCCCGTCCGCCACTGCCTCCACCGGCACACTCCCCGACGACCCCTCCCACGCTTCCCAGCTCGACGTCGCCGGTGAGTTGCTGACGCTGCTGCGCGATACCACCACCGAACCGCGTCCCGACACACAACTGGAGGCACTCACGCTCGCCGTGGCCGCCGACCTGCCCGTCGTCCTGTGGGGCGAGCCGGGGATCGGCAAGACCGCGGCCCTGACACAACTCGCCGCGGCTCTGGACCTTCCGCTGACCACGGTGATCGCCAGTGTGCACGAGCCCTCCGACTTCTCGGGTCTGCCCATCGTCGGGGACGATCCGGCGGAACAGGGTGTCCCGATGGCCCCGCCGGACTGGGCGGTGCGACTCGTACGGGCAGGCAAAGGGCTGCTGTTCCTGGACGAACTGTCCACGGCGCCACCGGCCGTTCAGGCCGCCCTGCTGCGTCTTGTGCTGGAGCGGCGGATCGGCTCCCTCCAACTGCCGCCCAGCGTACGGATCGTGGCCGCCGCCAACCCTCGGTCCTCGGCAGCGGACGGCTGGGAGCTGAGTCCGCCGCTGGCCAACCGTTTCGTCCATCTCCAGTGGACCCACGACCACGAGGTGGTGGTACGCGGCCTCGGTGGGACGTGGCCGCGGGCCACACTGCCCCGGCTCGACCCGGCGAGATTGCCGGACGCCGTGGACTTCGCCCGCCGCGCGGTGTGCGGGCTGCTCGCCGCCCGCCCGGGTCTCGTGCACCGGCTGCCCAGCAACGACATGCGCAGGGGCGGACCGTGGCCGTCACCGCGGAGCTGGGAGATGACCCTGTGTCTGATCGCTTTCGCGACCGCGGCCGGCTGCTCCCGGGAAGTACTCTCCCTGCTGGTCAGGGGCACCGTGGGCGACGGTCCGGGGCTGGAGCTGCTGGCCGGTCTCGACCGGATGGACCTCCCCGATCCCGAGGTGCTGCTCGCCGACCCGGCGAGCGCGGTCCTGCCCGAACGGGGAGATCTGCGCCAGGCCGTGCTCGACGGTGTCGTGCAGGCGGTCCGCACCCGGCCGGAGAAGTCCCGCTGGGACGCGGCCTGGGCGCTGCTGGTCAGGGCGTTGGAGACGGGAGCTCCGGATCTGGTGGTGGTCCCCGCGACCACCCTCGCGTCGCTGCGCCGCGAGGACTGGGACGTACCGACGTCGATCGAAGGCCTCGCCGGAGTGGTGTCCCTGTCCCGGCGAGCCGACAAGGCGGCGGCCCGTGCCGCGGTCGCCACGCGGGCCGGACGATGATGCCGGACGCACCGAGGACACTGGACCTCGACAAACTCTTCGCCGCCCGGCTTCAGGCCGCCCGGGCCCGGCCGTACCTGGCGACCGCACTCTTCGCCCTGCACACCGTGGAGTCGCGGACGGTACCCACGATGGCCGTGGACCGGCACTGGCGGTGCTATGTCTCACCGGCCTTCGTGGCACGGACGCCGGTGGAGGAACTGGCCGGGGTGTGGGTGCACGAGGTGTCGCACCTGCTGCGCGACCATCACGGCCGCAGTGACCGGGTCGCCAAGGAGCGGGGGCTGACCGGTCCGGGGGAACGGCTGCGGATGAACATCGCCGCGGACTGCGAGATCAACGACGACGCCTTCGGTGACGGGCTGGTCCGGCCCGACGGCGCGGTCGATCCGGAGCTTCTGGGGCTCCCCGAGGGGGAGTTGATGGAGGACTATCTGCGCCAGTTCGGGCTCGGGCCGCGTACGCAGAGCATGACCTGGCTCGACTGCGGCAGTGGCGCCGACGGACTGGCACGGGAGTGGGAACTGGGACCGGACGGCGCGCACGGCCTCAGCGACCAGGAACGTGACGCGGTCCGGTTCCGGGTGGCGCAGGGCATCACCGGCCGTCCGGGGAGCGCGCCCAAGGGATGGCGGCGATGGGCGGAGGAAGCCTTCCACCCGCCGCAACCGTGGCGGGAGTTGCTGGGGGC
The DNA here is from genome assembly GCF_036169555.1 of Streptomyces sp. NBC_00306. Lineage (GTDB taxonomy): Bacteria > Actinomycetota > Actinomycetes > Streptomycetales > Streptomycetaceae > Streptomyces > Streptomyces achmelvichensis. Next base: position 526,387 of record NZ_CP108032.1, read on the forward strand.
GGCGGTGCGTTCGGCGGCCTCCGCCGCCGGTGCGGGCGAGGACTACACCTACGGCCGGCCGTCGCGGCGTTCGGCCGGCGTGCCGGGCGCCGTCCTGCCGAGCCTGCGGCGCGTGCCGCCCCGGGTCGCCGTGGTCATCGACACGTCCGGGTCGGTCAGTGATGCCGAACTGGGCAGCGCGCTCCTCGAAGTCGCCGCGATCTCCCGTGCCGTGGGCGGCCGCCGCGACCTGGTCACCGTGGTGCCGTGCGACGCGGCGGCCGAGTTCGCGCACTCGCTGTGCCGCGCCGAGGGAATTCCACTCATGGGCGGCGGCGGTACGGATCTGCGTACGGGCTTCGCCAAGGCACTCCGCACGCGACCCCGGCCGGACGTCGTCGTGGCCCTCACCGACGGACAGACGCCGTGGCCCGACACGCGACCACCGTGCCGGACGGTGGTGGGTCTGTTCCCTCGGCAGACGCGCGCGACCTGGGACGAGGACGATCCGGACTATGTGCCGGACTCGCCACCGGCGTGGGCGCGAGTCACGCACATCGGGTCCGGCCCCGGGGTCCGGTGAGCCCGCCCGGGCCGGCAGCCGATCGCGCCGGCGCGAGTCGGCGTCCGAGGTCCTGCGGTCACGCGCACCACAGGCAACCTGCGCGCGCGGAAGGCCTGTTCAGTCGATGACCGCGGTGGCTTCGACCTCGACGAGATGGTCGGGTACGTCCAGTGCCGCGACTCCCAGCAGCGTGCCCGGCGGCACCGGGGTGCCCCCGAGCTTCTCGGCTGCCCGGGCAACCCCTTCAAGGAACAGGGGCATCTTGTCGGGGGTCCAGTCGACGACGTAGACGGTCAGTTTCGCCACGTCGTCGAAGGATCCACCGGCCGCGGCCAGCGCGGTGCCGACATTGAGGTAGCACTGCTCGACCTGAGCGGCGAGATCACCTTCGCCGACCGTGGTCCCCTCGGCGTCCCAGGCGACCTGGCCGGCGATGAAGACCAGCTTCGACCCGGTCGCGATCGACACCTGCCGGTAGGCATCGATCTGCGGCAATCCGCTGGGGTTCACCAGGGTGATGGCCATGCTGCCCGCCTCCTTGTTCATGACGGGCCCAGGGGCCCGCTGTCACCGGACCGGGGTACTCCCGGTCTCTTGTGGTTACTCAGGAACTGTAGGAGAGTGACCGCTGACGTGGAAGAACGCACTTTTCGGTGACTGGGGAACCTGATGGTGACCAAGCAGTTCAGCGGCTCGCCCGACGAAGCGGACCTCAGGCGCGCGGATTCGCTGGCGCGGGAGATCTTCTCGGACGTCGCCAACAAGTGGGCGCTCCTGATCATCGAGGCCCTCGGGGAGCACACCCTGCGCTTCGGCGAGATACGGAACGAGATCGAGGGCATCAGCCACAAGATGCTCACCCAGAACTTGCGCATGCTGGAGCGCAACGGCCTCATCGAGCGGACAGTGCACCCCGTCGTGCCGCCGCGGGTCGAGTACACCCTCACCGAGCCGGGCCAGGCCCTGCGGGTGACGATCGACGGCATGTGCGACTGGACCCACCGCTACCTCGGCCACATCGAGGCCTCGCGCCGCCGCTTCACCCCGTGAGGGGGGACTCGCGGGCGTCGATCATCCCGTGCATCACCGACACGGGCAGCGCGGGATTCCCGGCCGCACGCTCGCGGTCCCGCAGGAGTCCGATCAGCGTTCGTGCGGGCAGGCACGGATTCCCGGCGGCCTCGAGGCGCACGGACGACCGGGGGTCGTCGGTCAGTCGTACGGCGGATGCGGCGGACAGCCGAGGGTCGCTCGCGGCCCGCGCCCGTACCTCCTCGTCGGGGTCCCGGCTGAACCGCTCCACCAATTCGGCCGTGGAGTCGGGGTCGTCCAACGCCAGCAGGCGCATCCGTGGATGAGGGTCGTCCGCGTACCGCAGCAGACCTGTGCGGGGAAAGTTGGGGTGCCCGTGCGGCCGGCCGGGATGGGCCCTGCCCAGCAACCGCCGCAGGACGTCTTCGGGCGCGGCCCTGTTGCCTCCCAGCCCCTCCATCCAGGAGGCGTACAGCTGCTCGGTGGGACGCGGCCCGTTCAGCAACGAGGCCCAGGCGGCCGCCCGTTCCTGAGGGCTCTCCCTGGCCGCGGCCCGAGCGGTCTCCTCCTGCCACTGCCCCACCCGGTCCTTCGCGAGGAGCCAGGTCTCGTACTCCTCGCTCGTCATCCCGAGGATCGCGTCCCCGTCGGTCGCCGCCGTGAGGAACTCCGCCAACCCCGGCCTGTCCCCCAGCGTCCCCGCGAGGTCCCACGAGTGGGCCAGGCGGACGCGCGTCCATCCCCCACCCGCACCGCCCGGCGCGGAGATCAGGAAGTCGCCGTCCTCGCCGATCACTCCGCACTCCACGGCGAGGCGGAACCACTGAGCGTTCAACTCGGCGACGAGGTCCGGCCGGCCGTGCCTTACTGCGACGGTCGGCTCCGCGTTGCCCGCCACAACAGGACGCATGGCGACCCACGTCGGCAGGACGTCGTCGCCGCGACCGTCACCCACGATCTCCAGACCCGCCCTCGTGAGCAGCTGTGCGTACTCGTCTCCCCCGGCGTTCATGCGAGCCATCGTGCCGGACCGCGGCGAGCGACCCGTACGGGGGCCTCACCCGGTGCGGTGCTCAGTCCCCCGGTGCCTCCAGGACTCTGGCAGTGAACGCCGCCAGGCGGTCTCTCATCTGCTGACGCGTCATCCCCTGCCGGCCCACGAGGTGTTCGACGAGGTCGGCCCGGGTCACGGCCAGCAGTGCGTGCGCGGTGAACTCGCTGTCCGCGAGTCCGGGAATCCGCTCCAGCGCGGCCCGGAGCGTGCCGTGCCAGCGTTCGTAGTGTTCCGCCGCGTAAGGGCTGTCGCCGCCGGTCCCTTCCAGCGCCAGCGCGAGATGGCGGTTGTCGATCTTGAAGCACAGGATGGCGTCGAGGAGGGCGGGCACGCGCTGAAGCGGCGGAGCGGCCGGGCCCAACGGCGACTCCCCCTGCTCGGCGGCGTGTCTGACCGGTGCGAGGCGCATTTCGTACAGCGCACGGATCAGGCCGGTGCGGTCGCCGAAGCCGCGGAAGAGCGTCGCCTTCCCGACGCCGGCCGCTGCCGCGATGTCGGCCATGGTGACCGCCTCGGGGCTCGCGCAGCGGGCGAAGAGTGCGTCGGCGGCCGCGAGGACGGCCTCACGGTTGCGCGTCGCGTCCGCGCGGGGTTTGCGGTCGGGCATGCGGCTCCTCCTTGCAAAGCGGACCACGGGTCCGTATTGTCGAACACGAAGCGGACCCACGGTCCGCATCGTACTGGACGGAGTCACCCCATGACCGCGATCACCACACCCGCGGACCTGTACCGGCACGGCTTGAAGCTGCTGCTGGACAAGGACATCCCCGCCTGGGTGGACCTGTGGGACGAGGCCGGCGTCCTCGAATTCCCCTTCGCACCGGACGGTTGGCCGAAGCGGCTGGAAGGCAAGACCGCCGTCGCCGGCTACATGCGCGGCTACCCGGACCACATCGATCTTCACGACTTCCCGTATGTCGAGATCCACCGGACCGTCACCCCGGAGACCATCGTGGTCGAGATGCGTGGTGTGGGCCGCCTGGTAAAGACCGGAGGCCCCTTCGACATGTCCTACATCGCCGTCGTCACCGTCGAGAACGGCCTCATCACCCGGTACCGCGACTACTGGAACCCGCTCGCCCTCCAGGACCCCGCCACCGACTTCGCCGGGAGCAACGGATGACCACGGCCCGCAAGTTCACCCTGGTCGTCGGGGCCACCGGCACCACTGGCAGCCGCGTCGCCGCGCGGCTCACCGCCGCGGGACACCCCGTGAAGGCGGCCGGCCGACGCGCCACACCGGTGGAGGGGTGCAGCCCGGTGCGGTTCGACTGGGACGACCCCGCCTCCTTCGCCGGCGCCCTCGAAGGCGTGGACCGGATCTATCTCATCCCGCCGCTCGGCGCTCCGGACCCGGCGGCCGTGATGCTGCCTTTCCTCCGGCAGGCCCGCGGCGCAGGGGTGCACCGTGCCGTGCTGCTCAGTTCGTCGGCGATCCCCGAGGGCGGTCCCGCAGTGGGCCAGGTCCACCGGGCGCTACCGGGGCTGTTCCCCGAGTGGGCGGTCCTGCGGCCCTCGTGGTTCATGCAGAACTTCACCGGCGACCACGCACACGCCCGGACCATCCGCGAGGAGGGGACCATCCGGACGGCGGCCGGTGACGGGCGCATCGGGTTCGTCGACGCGGATGACATCGCAGCCGTCGCCGTCCACGCACTGACCGAGGCGCAGGCCCCGAACACCGACCTCGTCGTGACCGGACCGCAGGCACTGAGCCACGACGACATCGCCGCCGTTCTCGGCGAGGTCACCGGACGGGCCGTCAGCCACTGTCGGCTGACGTACGAGCAGATGCGCGACCGCCTCAGCGCCGAGATGCCCACGGAGTTCGCGGAGATGCTCGCCGGCATGGACCTCGCCATCGCCGAAGGCGACGAGGACCGCACCACCGACACGGTCGAGCGTCTCACCGGCCGCCCGCCGAGCAGCTTCCGCGCCGTCGCCGAACGGGAGTTGGGCCCGGTCCGACGCTGACACCCCGCCTTTACCGCGCGCCGGCACCGACTCCTGCAAGGACGGGCTTCGGGCCAGGGCTGCGCGTCAGTGGGCGAGTTCCGGGGGCCAGTAGCGGCTCGGCAGCATCATCGCCCTCGGTGTGAGGTCCGGGTGGATGAGCAACGGGAAGAGGGCGTGACGGAGGACGCCGTCGGGCAGATGGCGGCGGCAGACGATGATGTGGGTGCAGTAGACCTCGTCGTCACCCGCCAGATTCCTCGGCACGCGCATCCTCGGCAGGTACTGCGTCTCGTCGGCGAGCGTCGCGGCGAAGGCACCCGACGCGGGATCCTCGTGGCCGTCGCTCTTCAGCGCGTACAGAGCCTGGGCCGTGGCGCGCAGGCGATCGGGGTGCTCGTCGAAGGCGGCGGCGTCCGGGCTGTAGATCACTGTCGCGGGGTGGTCGTGATCACCGGGCAGGAAGAGCCGCTCGTCCGCCTGCACCAAGGAAGCCCAGACCAACCGCCCTTCCCGGAGCAGGGTGTTCTGCTGCCACAGAATCTCCCGCAGGGGTTCCGCGGCCGCGATCCACTCGGGCAGGGGGATCCGCAGATAGCGGCGTTTGTCGCCGAAGTCGAACGTGCGTGGCGCGGGGCCGAGGTTCGTCCGGCATGCATGGAGACTCTCGGCTGCGGATCCGGTCATGGGGTGGAGCTTACGGACCGGCCACCGGGCAGCAGACACAACGAGGGCGCCGAGGACGCCGGTACGGCCGGACGCGGCCCGCTTCACCGACCACCTGACAAGGAGAGATCCGTCATCGAACCCTCTGCCCTATGCGAGCGGCGTCACCGTGCCAGTGCCGTGCTCCCGGGCAGGGGCCGGCTCGATGCCGGGCCTCCCCACCCGGAAGCCTTGCACAGTGCAATGGATTGGTCCAGAGGGCTGGTCGAAGCCACCACGGGGTGCGATCGGCACGACGCAGCACTACTTCGGCTTCACGGCCGTTTCGACCTCCTGGAACGTCGCACTGTCGACGAACCCGGTGTCCTCGAGAACTTCGAGATGGTCCAGGACGGTCTGGTTTGCCTGACGCGCGTGGCGGCGGATCAGGTCGTTCTGCGTACCCGCCCGGACTTCGGCGATCGTGGCGAAGATCTTTCCGTGCGAGGCCCGCAGCAGGTTGGCGAAGATCCGGTCGAACTCCGCCCCCTGGGCGTTCTCCATCTGCTTCACGAATCCCTGCTGTTCGGCTGTGGCCTCATTGGGCAGGGCGACGCCGAGGATCCGGGCGTCTTCGCGGACCAGCTGGTCGAGTTTGCTGTGACCGTCGATGAGGTGCAGTCCGGCCCGTTTCACGGACTCACTCGCGGCGTGCGTCTGTGCCAGCTTCCCGGCCGGGATCTCCCACAGGCCCGCCTGACGCACCTTGACCAGGAACGTCTTGTCCAACTCGGTAAGGGACTGTCCTTCCGGTGGCGCCGCCTCGACGGCCGCGTCGGCACCGGCGTCATGGGCGCCGGCATGCTGCGGCACTCCCGCGGAGACCGGATCGGCGGCCGCTTCCTCGTCGCCGCCTCGCGTGACGATCAGCAGCGTGGCGACGACCGCGCATGCGGCGAGGATGATCCCGATCGTGCGCAGGGGCAGGGCGGATGGGGCGCGTCGATTCGATGGCATGGGTGCCTCCCGGTTCGGTCCGACGAACGAACTGCTCTTGTGTCGGGAGCACTGGGACGGCGACTGGCACGGCGCGCACCCGTCAGTACGGACGAAGGTGCCGGACCGTTCAACGCGACCGGGAGGGAACCCGGTTCACACACCCGCTGTCGCGACCCACCACCCTCCTTCGGGGGGAGTCGGGGCGGCCGTCACGCCTGGATTCCGGTCATCCACCGCTCTGCTGCGGGCTGATGAGCAGCAGGGCGATGTCGTCGCCACGGCCGGGCGCGTGCTCGATCAGCGTGTCCGCGAGGCCTTCCAGGTCGTCGGCGTCCGCGTCCTCGACGAGCCGGGCGAGTGCGGAAACGGCGTCGTCGGGGTCCACTCCGGGGGATTCGATGAGTCCGTCGGTGTACAGGACGAGCACACTGCCGGGTGGCAGCGGGATTTCGAGAGCCGGGTACTCCGCTTCCGGGTCGATGCCGAGCAGCAGCCCGGGCGGGACATGCAGGACATGCGTACGGCCGTCTGCGTGACGCAGCAGTGGTCTGGGGTGGCCGGCCGTGGCCAGACAGGCGGCCTGGCGTCCGAGGTCCAGGTGCACGTACAGACAGCTGGTGAACAGGCCGGGGTCGAGGTCGATGAGCAGACGGTTCGTCCGGCTCAGGACATCCCCTGGGGGTGCGCCCACCGTGGAATGGGCGTGGACGGCGGTGCGGACCTGCCCCATCAGGGCGGCGGCGTCGATGTTGTGGCCCTGGACGTCGCCGATGGCCGCCGCGGCGGTCGTGCGGTCCAGACGGATCAGATCGTAGAAGTCACCACCGACATCCATGCCGTGTCCGGCGGGCAGATAGCGGGCCACCACGCTCAGGCCCGGGACGCGAGGAAGGGCGTCGGGCAGCAGCGCGTCCTGGAGGCGCCGGGCGACGCGGTGTTTGGTGTCGTAGAGCCGAGCCCGGTCCAGGGCTTGGCCGATCAGGCCGGCCAGGGAGATGAGGACCGCACGTTCGGCCGGTGCGAAGGTGCGGGGCCGGGCGTAGGCGAGAACGAGTGTGCCGATGGTGCGGTTGGAGGCGATCAGCGGCAGAAAGGCCCACGAGGCCATGTCGTCCTGATGGACCGCCGCGGCATAGGAGCGCTTCAGGTCGGCGAAGGAGGCGAAGAAGCTCGGAGCGCCGGTGGCGAGGACATGGGCTGCGGGAGTGTCCGCGGACAGGGGGATGAGGTCGAAGCGCTCGATGAGCGCGGCGTTGTAGCCGCGATGACCAACGATCTTCAGTCGCCCCTCCTCCGCGGTCATCATGGCCATGGCCTGCGCGCCGAGCGCCGGCATGAGCTGGTCGGCGGCCTGGTCGACGACGTCCTGGACGCCGATGGCCTCGGTGAGCGTGGCGGCCATGTGCATCAGGTGGTACAGCAGGGTGGCACGGCTCGGCCCCGCGCTGCGCACGGGCTGAGCTGCGGCGTTGCTCTCGGCGGGGCGGCTCGGGGTGATGCGGACACTGATGCCGGAGGGGTCCGGGTACAGCTCGAACGCCAGCCAGGTGTCCGGCGGCCGCACGACGGTGAACGACGTGGGCTGCTCACTGACCAGCGCGGCCCGGTAGCGGTCCTCGACCTCGGGCACGTCCATCCACGGCAGGGCTTCCCAGGGCCGTGCGCCCAGCAGGTCGGCCGCGTCGGCGCCGAGGAGTTCGGCCGCATCCGGGGTGACGAAGGTGATCCGGCCGCCCAGGTCCAAGGCGCACGACCCGCCCGGCAGCCGGTCGATGAACGCCGCCGTCGCCGTCGCCTCCCCCAGTGCCAGGGGGGCCAGGATGCGGGGCCGGTTCGGCGGCAGTGACGCCCCCTCGTCGGCAGCCACCTGGAGGATGCGCCCCAGGCGCCGGCAGCCCTCCTCCGTGGCCTCGCGCTCGGCGGGGCTCATACCGGGCGCATGCAAACCGGGCCACAGCAGGACCAGCGCGCCCCGTACTGTGCCCTTCGACGTGACCGGGGCAGCCGCCAGGGCGAAGTCGTACGGCAGCACCAGGGACAGCCGCGGGTACCGGCGCGCCGCGTCCTCCATGCCGCCGACCCAGACCAGACGCCGTTCCCGCACCGCGTCCGCCACCGGAATCGGATCGGCCAGCCCCACCCGGGTCCACGGAGCGGCGATCTCCCGGGGGGTGCCGGTGACCACCACCAGCCACAACGCCTCCCCCGCCGGCGACAGCACATAGAACATCCCTCGGGACGCACCGGCCTGTCGCACCACATCGATCAGAGCGGTGTCCAGCAGCTGACCGCCGGAGTCCACGGTCGCCGTGGGGCGGAACGGTTTCCGGCTCATCCGGCCCCCCGCGGAGCGACCGGGCGCAACACCCGCGTCCGTCCGATCGCGCGTGCGCGGCACCAACCGCACCGAACCTCACCCATAAGGGGACACTACGCCCGTCCGCACGGGACGACATTCGCCCGTTCCCCGGGTGGAGGACGCCTGCGGCCTCGCGGCCGCGGCAGTGAGCGCCTGATGGCATGCCGTCGCGGAGCCGGGCCGGTCATGGCTACAGCAGAGCCACCCCGAGGAAATAGATCAGGCCGCCGAAGACGACCCCCAGAGACAGCAGGAACACCACGCGCATCGCCTGTCACCCACACTTCGCCGTGCACCGATAGGGCCGCCACGCCACTGGACCCGCAATCGGCGGCGCGATCATGCGGTCCGTCATACCCGCCGCCGGTCCCACACACTCACCGCACCGCGCACGTGAGGCAAATGCAGCAGCGTCAGGCCCCGCCCTCAGGCGAGGACGACGTCCACCTTGTGCGCAGCGAAGAACGCCAGGATCTCGGCGAAGGGGGGTGACGCGTCGTACGTGAGAGGCGTGCGACCGAGGCATGCGCGGGCCACCTCGTGGTCGTGCCACACCAGGGTGAAAGGGGGCCGGGCGCCACAGTCGTCGCCGAGTGCGTATTCGATGGTCCCGAAGCATGAGCCGAAGTAGCCACCCGGGCCGTTGACGGCCTCGCCGAGGGCGAGGGCGAAGCCCTGTTCGTCGGTGATGTATCTGCCGTCCAGATGGCGCGTGGCCTCGGGCCGAGTGCCGGGCGTGGGACGCGCGGCCCGATTGTTCTGCGTGGCCCTCGACCAGGCGCCGCGCTCGAAGCCGCTGAGCGGGGCCCAGAGATTGGGCTCCCGGGGCGGCCCGTCCCACCACATGTCGTGGACCGTGCCGGCAGCCGAGGACCTGAAATCGTTGCACGACATGTCGAGGGTGAGGTCCACGCGCCCCGTGCCCGCCGGAGAGGGAGCCCATGATGCGACGTGCAGACAGGTCCAGTGCTCGTCGATGACCACGCCGGTGCGGTCCAGGGACGACAGATACACACCGCCCAGGTCGAACTGGTCCTCTCCCGATCCCCATGCGGCCGACAACGGCCCCCGGAGCTCACATCCCAGAAGCCGCGGAGGTGCGATGTCGGGTTCGGGTTCCTTGTCGATCAGAGCCACTTGCGTGCAGACGCCGAAGTCCTCGTCGCCGGTGCCCGTCAGCACGAATCCGCTGAACGGCGGGGGCACCTCGGGGACTTCCGGTTGCTCGTCGGCGTTCTCCCCTGCGTGGCCGCCCAGGACTGCCTCGAGCGTGATGTCGACCGGAGCGTCATGCGCGCCCGCCGGCCCACCGCCCAGAATCCGTACCTCCGCCAGGCACCACACGTCCCAGGCCGGTTCCACGGGCACTCCGTGCCGGTCCAGAGCGTGCAGTGTGAGCCCTCCGAGTGGAGCCGGGCCGCCGGCGAGCGCCGATGCGACGGCCGCGGCGAGTCCGCCTTTCGGCAAGCACCCGCGCAGCTCGTAACGGTGGCGAGCAGGAAGGGGCAGGTCGACGTAGTAGGCCTCGGCGTCCGTGCAGAGGGCCACTGTCTCTTCCGGACCGTCGGGGGCGTCGGTCTCGACGGTGATACGGAACCGCATGGTGTGCCCTCACCTCGCTGTGTCGTTGTTCGCCCAGCATGGCACCGGAATCACGGTCGGCTGCAGACCCGCGGACACCGACCGCCCCGACCGGACGGTGTCCGGCCGGGGCGGGTTCCGGTCAGCCGTGCCACATGCCGGTGGCGGCGGTGGCTCTGATGTAGTCCGTGACGTCACGGGGTTCGCGGTGCAGAACCTGCTGTACGCCATCGGCGAGCTCTGCGAAGCGGTTCTCGCTGATCCACCCGTAGAGCATGTTCAGCAGGGCCGTGTACTCCTGCGACAGGCCCTGCCGTACGGCGTAGGCCGCGAAGTCGGCCGGTGGGACGGGACGGTAGGCGATGTCCCGGCCGGTGGCCCGGGCGATCTCGTCGACCACGGTCCGCAGGCTCAGCAGACGCGGCCCGGTCAGCTCGTAGGCCTGCCCGCCGTGGCCGTCCCCGGTGAGGGCTGCCACGGCGACGTCCGCGATGTCCTCGACGTCGATGAACGGCTCGACCCCGTTCCCGGCCGACATCACGACATCACCGTCTTGCACCTGACCTCGGAAGAACGCGTCCTCGCTGAAGTTCTGCGCGAACCAGGCCGGTTTGAGGATCGTCCACTGCGCACCGGACTCCCGCACCGCGCGCTCGCAGGGAAGTTTCTCCTCGCCGGCCGGCACGACCCAGTCGCGGACGGACAGCAGCACCAGCCGCTCCGCGCCGCCCGACACGGCCAGCTTGCTGAAGGAACTCAGCGACACCGCCGCGTCATCGAGCTGCGAGTCCACCAAGTAGGCCGCGCCGACGCCCTCCAGTACCGGCTCCCATGTGTTCTCGTCGTTCCAGTCGAATCGGGTCGGCCCCTTCCGAGAAGCCACCCGGACCTCATGTCCGCGCTGCCGGAGGCGGGAAGCCACGCGGCGTCCCGTCTTGCCCGTGCCGCCGAGGACCAGGATCGGTTTGTTTGTCATGCGGACAGTCAATGCGTTCGGGGGTGAGCGGTGGAATGGCCTGTCCGCTCAGTCCGATGTCTCAACGTCTCACCCGCGACGGCGCATCGGCGTCTAGCGTTGCGGCATGGATGCGTTGGCAAGCCTGCTCTACGAAGTGCGGTCGGACGGTGCCCTGTTCAGCCGCAACTTCGTGGCCCCGCCGTGGTCGGTGCGCTTCGCCGACCGGACACCGCTCACCCTGATCACCATGCTGCGGGGTACCGGCTGGGTCGTTCCCGGCGACGCCGCGCCCGTGGCGCTCGGGGGTGGAGATGTGGCCATCGTCGTCGGCTCGGAGCCGTTCTCCGTCGCCGACTGCGCCGACGTACCGACGGCGCCGCTGTATGTGCTCCACGGACCCGATCACTGCACGACCGCCGACGGCGAGGAGATCAGCGACGAACTCGTTCTGGGCGTTCGCACCTGCGGGAACAGCCTGGACGGCCCTACCGTCCTGCTCACCGGCAGCTACCAGGTCGGCGGCCGGGTCTCCGAACGGCTGCTGAGCGCGCTGCCGCGGGTGCTCGTCGTTCGCCACGACGGCAGGCCCTCGCCGATCCTGGACCTCACCGCCCTGGAGATCAGCCGGGACGATCCGGGGCAGCAAGCCGTCCTGGACAGACTGCTCGATCTGCTGTTGCTGGCCACGCTGCGGGAATGGTTCACACGCCCGGAGGCCGACCCGCCCGGCTGGTACCGCGCGCTCGGCGACCCGGTCGCGGGGAAGGCCCTGCGACTGATCCACGACGAACCCGCGCGCCCGTGGACGGTGACCACACTCGCCGAGGAGGCCGGCGTATCGCGAGCGACTCTCGCCCGCCGCTTCAGTGACCTGGTCGGAGAGCCGCCCATGGCCTATCTGACCGGCTGGCGCCTCGCACGGGCCGCGGATCTGCTGGCGCGCACCGAGGCCACCGCGGAGTCGATCGCCCGGCAGGTGGGCTACCGAAGCGCCTTCGGACTGAGTGTGGCCTTCAAGCGTGTGTACGGCACCCGGCCCAGCCTCCACCGGGCGGCCGCCCAGGGCACGTCCTCGGAATCGAGGGCCGGAGCGGGAGCGGGAGCGGGAGCGGGAGCGGATGGGTGACGGCCCGGCTCCTGAAGCGGCGGACCGCGCCTGTTCGGGCGGCTCTTCGCAAAGGTCTACGCCCAGGGCCTGTTCGACGTCCGGGCGGTTCGTCGCGACGGGCTCCTGGTCGGACATGCCGAGATCAAGCCGACGGCTTTGACACCCCTGGGACTGGAGGAGGTGTTCGCGACTACCGGCGCTCCACCTCAGGTTGACGAGGGCGCACTGGTCGCGGTTGTCTCCGCCGGCTCGGGGTGGGAGCGGACGGCGACTGTCAGAGCGACAGCGATCACGCCGAAGACCACAGCCGCGGGATTCACATAGCCGGGCACAGCGCCTTCGTGGATCCGCCCGCCGTCGACGCGGCACCCGAAGTGCAGGGGGACGAACGACGGTTCATAGCCCTCGACGCGCTGGGCGTTCTCCTTCCCCACCGCCTCCCGACACGCCAGGGATTGTCCGCTTTCGTCCAGGAAGGCGAGGTGCAGTACGCCCCAGGTGTACACACCGACCGCACCCGCCCAGGCCAGCACGGCAAGCCCCTTGGCGCCGGCACGCGCGGACCGCGTGGCGCCCGCACGGATCAGCAACACCACCGCCCGGACTCCGACCCAGGGTGTGACAAGGAGGCCCGCCAGGGCCAGCAGCAGTACGAGCAGGGGGTTGTGGCCGTCGTACGGATCTCCCGACATGCGGCGCAGCCTGCCATACGGGCCGGGCGGGGAAGGGCGCCTTTCTCACCGGGCCGACACCGCCCGCATGATCAAAAGACGGACGGGTTAGCATATGAGCACCGCCTAGCTCGAAAGATATTCCTGTGACTGTCAATGACGACTCGTTCACCAACTGGAAGAACCGCGAGGAGATCGCGGAGTCGATGATCCCCGTCATCGGGAAGCTGCACCGGGAGCGGGACGTCACGGTCCTTCTCCACAGCCGCTCCTTGGTGAACAAGTCGGTGGTCAGCATCCTCAAGACCCACCGCTTCGCCCGGCAGATCGCCGGCGTCGAGCTCTCGGTCACCGACACGCTTCCGTTCCTGCAGGCCCTGACCACGCTCGACCTCGGTCCGTCCCAGATCGACATCGGCCTGCTCGCCGAGACCTACCGGACCGACGACCGCGGCCTCTCGGTGGCGGAGTTCACCGCCGAAGCCGTCGCCGGCGCCACGGGCGCCGACAAGATCGAGCGCCGCGAGCCGCGCGATGTGGTCCTCTACGGCTTCGGCCGCATCGGCCGTCTCGTCGCCCGGCTGCTCATCGAGAAGGCCGGCTCCGGCAACGGCCTGCGCCTGCGGGCCATCGTCGTCCGCCAGGGTGGCGACCAGGACATCGTCAAGCGCGCCTCGCTGCTGCGCCGCGACTCCATCCACGGCCAGTTCCAGGGCACCATCACGGTCGACGAGTCGAACAGCACGATCAACGCCAACGGCAACGAGATCAAGGTCATCTACGCGGGCGACCCGTCGGAGGTCGACTACACGGCGTACGGCATCAAGGACGCCATCCTCATCGACAACACCGGCAAGTGGCGTGACCGCGAGGGGCTGTCGAAGCACCTGCGCCCCGGTATCGACAAGGTCGTCCTGACCGCCCCGGGCAAGGGCGACGTCCCCAACATCGTGCACGGCGTCAACCACGACACGATCAAGCCGGACGAGCAGATCCTGTCCTGCGCGTCCTGCACCACCAACGCGATCGTCCCGCCGCTGAAGGCGATGGCCGACGAGTACGGCGTGCTGCGCGGTCACGTGGAGACCGTCCACTCGTTCACCAACGACCAGAACCTGCTGGACAATTACCACGCGGCCGACCGTCGTGGCCGCTCCGCGCCGCTCAACATGGTGATCACCGAGACCGGTGCCGCCTCCGCCGTCGCCAAGGCACTGCCCGACCTGAAGGCGAGGATCACCGGCAGCTCGATCCGCGTCCCGGTGCCGAACGTCTCGATCGCGATCCTGAACCTGCGGCTCGCACGCGAGACCACCCGCGAGGAGGTCCTCGACCACCTCCGCAACGTCTCGCTGAACTCGCCGCTCAAGCGCCAGATCGACTTCATCAGCGCCCCCGACGCGGTCTCCAGCGACTTCATCGGCTCGCGCCACGCCTCGATCGTCGACGCCGGCGCCGTCAAGGTCGAGGGCGACGACGCGATCCTCTACCTCTGGTACGACAACGAGTTCGGCTACTCGTGCCAGGTCATCCGCGTCGTCCAGCACGTCTCCGGGGTGGAGTACCCGACGTACCCGGTTCCGGTGGCCTGACCGGACCATCAGCACCAGCGAAGCGGCCGGCCCCCTGAGGGCCGGCCGCTTCGCTGTGGGTGCGCATCGGTGCGGGTGACCACCGGGGGGCGAACCGGCCCGAGCGGGCGGCGCGTTGACGGCCGGAGGACACAGCAGGGGCGAGCGACGCACAGACACCCGACCACTTTCGTCTTATTGACGATAACCCGTCGGAGCCTATATCGTCGAGGAGACGAAAAGGGGTCCCGGCATGGCCGACATCATCAGGCGCTTCGGATGGCGCCACCTTCGTTCCGCGCCCACGGCTCACGTCCGCCACCACCGGCGGGGCGAGCTGGTCCACGACGGACCCGGCCTGAGCTTCTGGTACCGCGCGCTCACCGCCGCGCTGTGCGAGATTCCCGTGGACGACCGGGAGGAGTCCATGGCCTTCCACGCCCGCACCGCGGACTTCCAGGACGTGACCGTCCAGGCCGCCGTGACCTACCGGATCGGCGAACCGTCCACCGCCGCCTCGCGGCTCGACTTCTCCATCGACCCCGACACCGGCGTCTGGCGCGGCGCACCGCTGGAGCAGATCTCCACCCTGCTCACCGAGACCGCCCAGCAGCACGCCCTCGACGTACTGGCCCGCACCCCCCTTGCCGCCGCCCTGACGGACGGTGTCGCCGCCGTACGGGAGCGCATGAGCGACGGGCTGGCCGGGGAGCCCCGGCTGGCGGCCACGGGCATCGCCGTCGTGGCCGTCCGCGTCGTCGCCCTGCGGCCCGAGCCCGAGGTGGAACGGGCGCTGCGCACGCCCGCGCGGGAACAGATCCAGCAGGAGGCGGACCGGGCCACCTACGAACGGCGGGCCGTGGCCGTGGAGCGCGAGCGCGCCATCGCGGAGAACGAGCTCGCCAGCAAGATCGAACTCGCCCGCCGGGAGGAGCAGTTGGTCGAACAGCGCGGCACGAACGCCCGTCGCGAGGCCGAGGAGACGGCCGCTGCCGACGGTGTACGGGCGGCGGCGGAAGCGGCTCGTACGGTCCGGCTCGCGAAGGCGGAGGCCGAGGCCGCCCGTGAGGTGGGTGACGCCCGGGCGCACGCCCAGGCCGCCTGGCTGCGGGTGCACGCCGAGGTCGACGCGTCCACGCTGCACGCGCTGACGGGTTCCCGGCTGGCCGAGAACCTGCCGCGGATCGACAGTCTCACCGTGTCCCCGGACGTGCTGACCGGGCTGCTCGCCAAGCTCGGCCGCCCGCAGGGGGAACAGGAATGAGTCTCGCCCCGCGGGCGGTGCTGGTGCACCGCACCAGTGAGTACGAGGAGTTGCTCGCCCTGCACGGGACACACGGGCAGGCGGGCTTCTTCCTCTCCTCACGCGGGCGGAGCATCGACGAGGTCGCCGAACGCCATCGGCGCGCGCGGCGCATCCTCTCCGAGGTGACGGCCTCGGTGCCGTTGAACTGGCGGCAGGCGCGCGTGGAGCGAGCCGATCTCGACCGCTTCCTCTTCGGCCCCGAGGACGTCGTGGTCGTCGTCGGGGCGGACGGCCTGGTGGCCAACACCGCGAAGTATCTGGCCGGTCAGCCGGTCATCGGTATCGACACGGATCCGGGGCGCAACCCGGGCGTCCTGGTGCGCCACCGGTCGCGGGACGCCGGCCGGCTGCTGGGAGCGGCGACGAGCACGGGCGGCTCGTTCGACGAGCTCACCATGGTGGAGGCGGTCGCCGACAACACCGAGCGGCTGCGGGCACTGAACGAGATCTATCTCGGCCGGCCCGGCCACCAGAGCGCCCGCTACCGGCTGCATGCGGGCGGGGACGACGATGCTTCGGAGACGCAGGCCTCGTCGGGTGTTCTCGTCGGCACAGGCACCGGATCGACCGGCTGGTTGCGCTCCCTGTGGCAGGAGCGCGCCAGCCGGCCGGTGCTGCCCGGTCCCGCCGATCCCCGGCTCGTCTGGTTCGTCCGCGAGGCCTGGCCCTCCCCCACCACCGGAACCACACTGGTCGGGGGCGTCCTCGAACGCACCGAGCAGCTGCGACTGGTCGTGGAGTCCGACCGCCTGGTGGCTTTCGGCGACGGCATCGAGAGCGACGCCCTGGAGCTGACCTGGGGCCAGAGCGTACGTGTCGGTGTCGCGGACACCAGGCTGCGGCTGCTGCTCTGAGGGCCGCCCGGCCGGGGAAGACCCGCGGCCCCCGCCGGGAACGGGAGCCGCGGGAGTCCGGTGCCGCCGGGCGCCGCCGGGATGCGCGAGACCGCGATCCGTCAGGCCTGGCGCAGGACGCCGGCCTGCGGGGACGATCTAGCCCAGCAGCTCGGCCACCTGCGGGTAGAGGGCGGCGGGGTCGGCGGCGAGGCCGGCCTTCACCTGCGCGCTGATGTCGTCGGCGAGGTACTCGAACCGGCGGGCCTCGACGGTGTCGAGCGCCCCGTGGGCGACCTTGGCCGGGTCGGTCTTGGGCCCCTCGACCGCCGCGGCCATGTCGGTGTCCATGTATCCCACGTGGAGCGCGGTGACCAGGGTCCCCTGCGCGGCGAGCTGGACCCGCAGGGCGTTCGTCACGGCCCATTCGGCGGCCTTGGCCGCGCTGTACGCGGCGTTGTCCGGGAACACGTACCAGGACAGCACCGACAGCACATTGAGCAGCGCGCCGCCTCCGTTGCGGGCCAGCACGGGGGCGAAGGCCCTGCTCATGTCCAGCGTGCCGAAGACATGGGTGTCCATCTCGCGCCGGAACCCGTCCGTACTGCCGTCGAGGATGCCCGTCCCGGTGGAGATTCCCGCGTTGTTGATCAGGAGCGTCACGTCCTGGGCCTGCTCGGCCGCGGCCCGTACGGATGCGGGATCCGTGATGTCGAGCGCGAGGGGCACCGCACCCGGGGTGGTCACGGTGTCCGGGTTGCGGGCCGCCGCGTAGACCTTCGCCGCTCCGCGGTCGAGGAGCGCCTTGACGAACTGGTCCCCCAGTCCGCGGTTGCCTCCGGTGACCAGAGCTACTGCGCCCTCGATCTGCATGGTGATCTCTCCTCGTTCCGTGTGGGGCCGCGAGAGGGGTGTTTCGCACGGCATGGAAACCGATCGGTTTCCACCAAGGTAAACCGATCGTTTTCCATAGGCAAGTCCGCGAGGTAATCTCGTTCGCATGACCACGACAGCGATGGCGTCCACCCGCGACCGGCTGCTCGACGCAGCGGCCGAGCTCTTCTACCTCCAGGGCGTCAACATCGGCGTCGAAGCGCTGTGCAAGGCCGCCGGGGTCTCCAAGCGCTCGATGTACCAGCTGTTCGACGGCAAGGACGCGGTCCTCGCCGCCTGCCTGGAGCGGCGCGCCCCCGCGTATGCCACGGCGCTCTTCCCCGCGGCGGACGACTCCCGACCGCCGAGGGACCGGATCCTCCATGTCTTCGAGCGGCTGGAGGCAGAGGCCCTGGCCGCCGACTTCCGGGGCTGCCCGTTCCTCGCCGCACAGGTCGAGCTCAAGGACCCGGAGCATCCGGCGAGCAAGGTCGCCCGCGAGGTGAAGCGGACCCTCACGGAGTTCTTCCGCCTCGAGGCGCAGCACGGCGGCGCCCACGACCCGGTCCTGCTCGCACGGCAGTTGACGCTTCTGTTCGACGGGGCGAGCGCACGGGCCGGCGTGGGCGCCGAGCAGCTCGACGGACTGACACTCATCACCGCACAGGCCCTCATGGACGCATCGGGAATGACGAAGTAGTCCGGTCCGGAGCGCCCCTTCCCGCGAAGAGCCGAATCGACGCGTCCAGTTCCGGACACGTGCGGAGGGTGACCCAAGGGTGGCGATCGGGCCCATAACGGCGGCTTCCCACGAGCCGTCCGCCCCTCACGGACCGGTCGGCCGAGTCGCCGGCGGGGTGTCACCGCCGCGCCAGGCCCCGCCCGGACCTCCCGACGGCACCCTCGGAAGGGTTCGCGCCCGTGTGCACCCGCCACGGGTGGGCCTGTTCGATGCGCGTAGATCACCCGAGAGGCCGCGAACGAACGCTGCCGCTGTCGATCAGACGCTGAACAGCCGAAACGGTGCGTGACGTTCCGGTTCACGCCGCGCGTACCACTCGAAAACCTTGTGTCACACCTGACGCGCCCGCCAGCTGACGCTACGTGAGCAAACGGTGGCTCGCACCGCGCCACCCCTTCGCGAGGCCCGCGCCGCCCTCGCCCGCACGGCCCAACCAGTGGCCGCCGCCCGGCAATTCGCCTCGCGCGGACCATGGACGCGCGTAGAGCGGCCGAAAGGCGATCTTGTCGCCACCCCATCCGGAGCACAGGATTCCTACCGCACCGCTTGGCAGGCTCATGACCGTTCACCCGGTCGACGAGCCGGCCGTTCGGCGCTCAAGGGCCCGCCCACCCAACGGGCCCCGGATCCCCCACCGGAGGATGTAGTGAACATCAAGCGCTTCTCCCCCCTCGGCGGCGTAGGCAGACGTGGCCGGCTGATCGCCGTAGCCACCGGTCTGCTGACCGTCTCCGCGCTTGCCGCCCCCACCGCCGTCGCCGAAACGGGCACCGTCGCACGAGCCACGACGGCCCAGCTCGCCCAGGCGAACAACGCCGTGCTCGGCGCGGACGTCGCCGGCACCGCCTGGTACACGGACAAGGCGACGGGCAAGCTCGTCGTCACGGCCGACCAGAGCGTCTCGGCCGCCGAGATCGCCCAGATCAAGAAGGCCGCCGGGGCACAGGCCGGCACCCTCGAGATCAAGCGCACCCCGGGCACCTTCAACAAGCTCATCGCGGGAGGCCAGGCCATCTACGCCGGCGGCGGACGATGCTCCCTCGGCTTCAACGTCCGCAGCGGCAGCACCTACTACGCGCTCACCGCGGGCCACTGCACCAACATCGGCAGCACCTGGTACACCAACTCGGCCAACACCACGGTGCTGGGCACGAGGACGGGATCCAGTTTCCCGACCAATGACTACGGCATCATCCGGCACTCGAACGCGTCGGCCGCCGACGGCCGGGTCTACCTCTACAACGGCTCGTACCGCGACATCACGTCCGCGGGCAACGCCTCCGTCGGCCAGGCCGTGCAGCGCAGCGGCAGCACCACGGGTCTGCGCGGCGGCACGGTGACCGGTCTCAACGCGACGGTCAACTACGGCGGTGGCGACATCGTCTACGGCATGATCCAGACCAACGTCTGCGCCGAGCCCGGCGACAGCGGCGGCTCCCTGTTCGCCGGTTCCACCGCGCTCGGTCTGACCTCCGGCGGCAGTGGCAACTGCAGCTCCGGTGGCACCACGTTCTTCCAGCCGGTCACCGAGGCGCTGAGCGCCTATGGCGTGAGCGTCTTCTGACACACCGGTTCGACGCCCCGATCCGCTCAGCGATCGGGGCGCTGACCGGGCACACCCGATCGACGCACGACGAGGGCCGGTGGTCCGCCGCGAGGCGGGCCGCCGGCCCGACGCACGTCCCGGTCTCCCGAGCCGCGCCGAACGCTGCTTACTGGTAGGAAAGGGGCAAAGCGCCGGACGAGCGAGCGAAGGGCACTGCGCCGTGGAGCCAACCAGCCGACCGGAGGGCACGGTCACCCAGAGCCCGGTGAGCGTCCACCGCTCCTCCCTCACCCTCCGGGTGAACGGAACCCAGCGCCCTCTGACACTCGACCACAGGACCACCGTCCTGGACGTGCTGCGGGAGCATCTGGATCTGACGGGTACGAAGAAGGGCTGCGACCACGGACAGTGCGGCGCCTGCACCGTGCTCGTCGACGGCCGTCGCGCCAACAGCTGTCTGCTGCTCGCGGTCGCCCACGACGGGGCGGACATCACCACCGTCGAAGGCCTCGCCGACGGCGCGTCGCTCCACCCGTTGCAGGAGGCGTTCATCGCGCGGGACGCCCTCCAGTGCGGCTACTGCACCCCGGGCCAGCTCTGCTCCGCGGTCGGCATGCTGACCGAGGCGGCCGACGGGCACCCCTCCCATGTGACACCGCCGGAGTACACGGGCGGCGGTGAGGCGGAGCTGACCCCCATGGAGATCCGGGAGCGCATGAGCGGCAATCTGTGCCGCTGCGGCGCCTACCCGTCCATCGTCCGGGCGATCGAGGACGTGGCGCGGTGAAACCCTTCGCGTACCTCCGCGCGGCCACCGCCGATCACGCCATCGACACCTTCGCCTCCCACCCCGGAGCGCAGTACCTCGCCGGCGGCACCAATCTCGTGGACCTCATGAAGCTCGGTGTCACCGCGCCGGAGCTGCTCATCGACATCCGCCGGCTGCCGTTCGACCGGATCTCCGACACCCCCGAGGGCGGGCTGCGTATCGGAGCGGGCGTGCGCAACAGCGATCTCGCCGCCCACCCCGGCGTCCGGTCCCGCTACCCCTGCCTGTCCCAGGCGCTGCTCGCCGGCGCGTCCGGCCAGCTGCGCAACACCGCGACCACCGGCGGGAATCTGCTCCAGCGCACACGGTGCCCGTACTTCCAGGACACGACGAAACCCTGCAACAAGCGGCTCCCCGGCAGCGGGTGCCCCGCACGGGAGGGCGCCCACCGGGATCTCGCGGTCATCGGCCACTCCGACCACTGCGTCGCCACCCATCCGTCGGACATGGCCGTGGCCCTGTCCGCGCTCAACGCCACCGTGCATCTGTACGGCCCGGAGGGTGAGCGTGCCGTGCCCGTCACCGACTTCCACCGGCTCCCGGGCGACCACCCCGAGCAGGACACCGTCATCCGGCCGGGTGAGCTGATCACCGCCGTGGAACTGCCGCCCGGCCCCATCGGCGTCCGCTCCCGGTACCGCAAGGCCCGCGACCGGGCGTCCTACGCCTTCGCCCTCGTGTCCGTCGCCGCCGTGCTGGACCTCGAACAGGGCGCCGTGCGCTACGCGGCCCTCGCGTTCGGCGGGCTCGCCCACCGCCCCTGGCGCGCTCGCGTCGCCGAGGAGGCACTGCACGGTGCGCCCGCGACCCCGGAAAGCTTCGCCCGGGCCGTGGAAGCCGAGCTGGCCGCCGCATCGCCGCTGCGGGACAACGGATTCAAGGTGCCGCTCGCCCGCAATCTCGCCGTCAGCGTGCTGACCGGGCTCGCCCCACACCCGAACAGCGAGGACCTGTCATGACGCAGACACCGGGCGTTCTGGGGTCGCCTGCCGTACGCCGGGAGGCCGCCGACAAGGTCACGGGCGTCGCACGCTACGCGGCCGAGCACACCGCACCGGGCTGTCTCTATGCCTGGCCCGTCCCGGCCACCATCGGCCGGGGGCGGGTCACCGCCGTCCACGCGGACGAGGTGCTCGCTCTGCCGGGCGTGCACGAGGTGCTCACCCACGAGAACGCGCCCCGGCTGGAGCCTCCCGACGACGCCAACCTCGCGGTCCTCCAGAGCGCCGAGGTTCCCCACCGCGGCTGGTACGTGGCCCTCGTCGTCGCCGACAGCCCGGAGAACGCCCAAGCGGCCGCCGACGCGCTGAGGGTGGAGTACGACGAGGAGAAGCCCGACGTCACGCTCACGGCCGACCACCCGGGCCTCTACACACCGGAGGAGGCCAACGCCGGCGCGGCCGGCCTGCGAGAGCGCGGGGACTTCGACGGAGCCTTCGCCTCGGCGTCCGTACAGGTCGACGCGACGTACAGCATGATCGCGCTGCACAACCACCCCATGGAGCCGCATGCCGCGACCGCGTGGTGGCTGGACGGACATCTGACGGTCTACGACAGCAGCCAGGGCGCAAGTACCGTACGCGACACCCTCGCCGCGATGTTCGGGCTGCGGCAGGGGAAGATCACCGTGTTCTCCGAACACGTCGGAGGCGGCTTCGGTTCCAAGGGCACGCCCCGGCCCCAGGTGGTGCTGGCCGCGATGGCCACCCGTCACACCGGGCTGCCCGTCAAGGTGGTGTTCCCCCGCCGCCAGATGGCAGCGGTCGTCGGTCACCGCGCGCCCACGATCCAGCGGGTGCGGATCGGCTCGGACACCGACGGCGTGATCAGGGCCCTCGCCCACGAGGTCGTCACGCAGACGTCCACGATCAGGGAGTTCGTCGAGCAGGCGGCCGTTCCCGCCCGCATCATGTACACCTCGCCGAACAGCCGTACGAGTCACCGGGTCACCGCGCTGGACGTCCCTACCCCCTCCTGGATGCGGGCGCCCGGCGAGGCGTCCGGCATGTACGCCCTGGAGTCGGCCATGGACGAACTGGCCGTGGCCGCCGGCGTGGACCCGGTACTTCTGCGGCTGCGCAACGAGCCGGACGAGGAGCCCGACAGCGGCCGACCTTTCAGCAGCCGTCATCTCACCGAGTGCCTCGCCGAAGGGGCCCGGCTCTTCGGCTGGCAGCCCAGGGACCCGCAGCCGGGCATCCGCCGCGAGGGCGCCCTCCTTCTGGGCACCGGGGTCGCGGCCGCCACCTACCCGGTTCAGGTGAGCGCCTCCAGCGCCTCGGCGCATGCCGCCGCCGACGGCACGTTCCGCATCCGGGTCAACGCGACGGACATCGGCACCGGGGCCCGAACCGTGCTCGGGCAGATCGCGGCGGACGCGCTCGGGGTACCGCTGGAGTCCGTCCGTGTGGACATCGGCAGCAGCGACCTGCCCCATGCCCCGCTGGCGGGCGGCTCGTCGGGGACGGCGTCCTGGGGCTGGTCGGTGCACAAGGCCTGCCGGACCCTCGTCGAGCGTCTGCACGGGCTGGTGGACAAGCTGCCGGCGCAGGGACTGACGGTGACCGTCGACACGGAGGAGGAGACGGCGAAGGAATCCCCCTACTCACGGCATGCGTTCGGCGCGCAGTTCGCCGAGGTCCAGGTCGACACGGTGACGGGCGAGGTCCGCGTCCGCCGACTGCTCGGGATGTTCGCGGCCGGCCGGATCCTCAACGCCCGTACCGCCCGCTCCCAGTTCACCGGCGCGATGACGATGGGCATCGGCATGGCGCTCACGGAGGGCAGCCATCTGGACCCGGTCTTCGGCGACTTCACCGAGAGCGACCTGGCGTCGTACCACGTGCCGGCGAACGCCGATGTCCCGGAGATCGAGGCGCACTGGATCGACGAGGAGGACGATCACCTCAACCCGATGGGCAGCAAGGGCATCGGGGAGATCGGCATCGTGGGCGCGGCAGCGGCGATCGGTAACGCCGTCCATCACGCCATCGGGGTGCGGTTGCGGGAGCTGCCGCTCACCCCGGATGTCGTCCTGCCGCACATGGCGTCGCTGTGAGGTTCCGCCTCGCGCCATGAGCGGAGAAGGGCATCTCACCCGTCCCGTCGATCCAGGCCGGCGAGGTGCGCGGCGCGGTCGAAGACCTCCACGAGCATCGGCGCAGTGAGCCGTCCCGTGGAGGTGTTGCGCATGCTCGGGTGGTAGCAGCCGAGCAGATGCAGATCGCGGGCGTCACCGGCGGCGGGCAGGACAACGTGCACACCGTGACCGAACACCGGTCGGCGCGGAGGGAGTTGATAGCCCGCGTCACGCAGCACGGGCAGCAGGGCCTGCCAGCCGAATGCCCCGAGTACGACGATCACCCGCAGCGAGGGGGCGAGCAGCTCGATCTCGCGTGCCAGCCACGGGCGGCAGGTGTCCCGCTCGGCCGGGGTGGGCTTGTTCTGCGGCGGCGCGCAGCGGACGGGCGCCGTGATCCGCAACCCGTACAGTTCCAGGCCGTCGTCGATGTCGGTGCACGTCGGGCGAGAGGCGAGTCCGACCTGGTACAGCGCCTTGACGAGGAAGTCTCCCGAGGGGTCGCCGGTGAACATGCGGCCGGTCCGGTTGGCACCGTGGGCCGCGGGGGCGAGTCCGACCACGCCCAGAGCCGCGTCCGTGGGGCCGAAGCCGGGCACGGGACGGCCCCAGTAATCCCAGTCCCGGAACGCCGCCCGCTTCACCACGGCGACCTCCTCGCGCCAGGCGACCAGGCGCGGGCACGCGCGGCAGCCGGTGACGACGGCATCCAGCTCGGCGACATCGCCGCAGAGCGGCGCGCGGCGGGCGGGGAAGTCGCCGTCACCGGGCTCGGGCGGCGGACCTGCGGTGTCGTGCGGGCGCATACGTCCACGCTAGTGCGACGGGGCAGGACCCGCTGATCCGAGGACCGCACGGCGGGCCGGGCGGCCGGAGCGCAGAGCTGGGAGCCCGGGGCTCCGGAGTCCCGGCCGCCGTGCGGTCGGACGGTCAGGCGTTCAGGTGCCGGGTGTGCCGAGCAGGCTCTCGGCGTCCCCGGCTCCCGCGGGCAGCGCGTTCAGCGCGGCCACGAGCCGTTTCTCCTCGTAGGCGAAGTGCGACTCCAGCAGCGCGGTGAGGCCCTCCAGCTCGGCCCGTACGCGCGCGGGGTCTACTGCCGCCTCGTCGGCCACGAGATCCTCCACGGCACGCAGAATCTCGGTGACTGTCTGATGGTCGTGCTCCAACTCCTCGATGACGGGGCGGAGTTCAGGGTGCTGTCGGGCCAGCGCCGGGAAGGCCCCGCCGTCCTCACCGGTGTGGTGCCGGGTGAGGGCCGTGCAGAAGGCCAGACAGTGTGCCCGCAGCTCCCGGGGCCGCGCGCCCCGGCCTTCGAGCCAGGCGTCGGCGTCCTCGCGGAGTTGTTCGAGTTCTTCGCGGAGCGCGAGATGAATGCCGATCAGTTGATTACCGAGGGCCGTGATGCGGCCGTCGGGTTCGACAGGGGTGTCCATCTGTGTCCCATGGTGCGGCGCCTCCATGTCCACGGCGGTCTCTTTGCCGGGTACACCGCGACGCTGACGTGGGATCCCATCACTCTTCGGACGGCCCGTCAACCGACTTCCGCAGCCGGTCCTGCGATTCGGCCACGGGTGCGGCGGCAGCGGCCGGATCGAGGATGCGGTTGAGGAAGTTCCTCGTCCGCTCGTGCTGCGGGTCGCCCACGACCTGCGCCGCCGGCCCCTGCTCGACGATCACACCCTCGTCCATGAACACGACCCGGTCGGCGACCTCGCGGGCGAAGCTCATCTCATGGGTGACGACCATCATCGTCATGCCCTCGGCGGCGAGGAGCCGCATGACCGACAGCACATCGCCGACCAGTTCGGGGTCGAGCGCCGAGGTCGGCTCGTCGAAGAGCATCACCGCGGGGCCCATCGACAGGGCCCGTGCGATCGCGACCCGCTGCTGCTGTCCGCCGGACAACTGCGCCGGGTAGGCGTCCGCCTTGTCTGCGAGACCGACGCGTGCCAGGTTCTCCCGGGCGACCGCGGCGGCCTGCGCCTTGTCCCGGCGGAGCACCCTGCGCTGGGGCAGGGTGAGGTTCTCGGTGACGCTCACGTGCGGGAACAGGTTGAACTGCTGGAAGACCATGCCGATACGACGGCGCACGGCGTCGATGTCGACATCGAGGTCGGTGACCTCGGTGCCGCCGACGAAGACCTGGCCCTCGTTCGGCTCCTCCAGCAGGTTCACACAGCGCAGCAGTGTCGACTTGCCCGAGCCGGACGGCCCGATGACACACACCACCTCGCCGCGGCCGATCTCCAGGTCGATGCCCCGCAGGACGTGGTTGTCCCCGAAGGACTTGTGCAGCCCTCGGATCTCGATCTCCGGGCGGTCGGTGGCCATGGTTTCCGCGGTCTCCGTCTTTTTCGGCATCTCGTCCTCACCTGGCCTTGTCGGCGCGCGCTTCGAGGCGGCGCACCACGAAGCTCAGCGGCACGGTCACGAGGAGGTAGCACAGGCCCGCGACCAGGATCGGTGTGGAGTTGGCCGTCTCGCTCGCGAGGTCACGGCCGAACTTCGTCAGTTCCCGTTCCTCCAGCGTCACGCCGAGGAACAGCACCAGCGAGGAGTCCTTGAACAGCAGGACGAGTTCGTTGGTGAGCGGCGGGATGACGATGCGGAAGGCCTGCGGGATGATCACGGACACCATGGCGCGGGCGTGCGAGAAGCCCAGCGACCGGGCGGCCTCCATCTGTCCCTTGGGGACCGCCTGAATGCCCGCCCGAATCGTTTCCGCCATATAGGCGGCCGCGACCAGACCGAGGCCGAGCGCGACCTTGCCGTAGGTGCCACCGGGGATCTCCACCCCCGGGAACGCGAGGGGGACCGCCACGCCGACGAAGATGAAGATCAGCAGGGCGGGCAGGCCGCGGAAGACCTCGATGTAGACGCCGGCGAACCACCGGTAGGGCGCCACCGAGGAGAGCCGCATCAGCGCGATGATCAGCCCGAGCACCAGCCCGAAGATGAACCCGGAGAGGGTGTACACCACCGTGTTGCGCAGGGCGATGGTGATGATGTCCGGGAAGAGCCGCGACGCCAGGTCGGTCTGCGCGAACTGCTGCTGGAGCCGGCCCCAGTCGGCGAAGACGCCGATCAGGACCAGCACCGCCACGAAGACCGCGTACTGGATGCCCTGCGAGATGCGGCGTTGCTGCCGCTTGGTCAGCCGAGAGGTCACGACGAAGCCTTGGGCAGCGGACCGATCCACTGCTGGTAGAGCTTGTCGTAGGTGCCGTCGGCGCGGGCGTCGGTGATCGCCTTGTTGAGCGCGGCGAGGAGCTTGGCGTTGCCCTTCTTCACCGTGAAGCCGTACTGCTCACCGGTCTCGATGTTCTGCCCGAGGGCGAACTCGGCGGCGTTCTTCTTGTCCTTGAGCCAGCCCTGGACGACGGGGTAGTCGATGACGACGGCGTCGACCTGGCCCGTGCGCAGACCGTTGAGGACGGCGTCGGAGCTCTCGAAGGCGACGGGGTTGAAGCCCTGCTCCTTGGCGTAGCTCTCGCCGGTGGTCTCCGCCTGTGCGCCGAGCTTCTTGTTCTTGGCCTTCACGTCGGCGAGCGAGGTCACACCGCTCTTCTTGGTGGCGAGGAGGGCCTGGGTGGCGTCGAAGTAGGGCACGGTGAAGTCGACGTTCTTCTTGCGCTCCTCGGTGATCGTCATGCCGGCGGCCGCGAGGTCGCACTCGCCGGAGTTGAGGAAGGCACCGGTCTTGAAGTTCTCGAACGGGGTGTCGAGGATCTTCTGTTCGACCTTGAGGTTCTTCGCCGCCAGGTCCACCAGGGCGACGTCGAAGCCGACGATCTTGCCGTTCTTCTCGAACTGGAACGGCGGGTAGGGCAGATGGGTGCAGGTGGTCAACTTGCCCTTCTCCACGACGGGCACGCCGCCCGCCGCCTCTCCCGGACCGTCGCTGCCGGAGGAACAGCCGACGGCAAGGAACATCCCCGCGGCGGCAGCACCGGCCGCGGCGCGGATGCGGAAGCTGCTGCGGTGACTGCGGTGTCCTCTGGCCGTCCAGAACACGGTTGACCTCCATGGGGTACAGGGCGGGCGGTGACACGACGAGACCGTCCGTCGCGATCGTAAGGCACCGGCGGCGGTAGGTGAGGGAGCTGTCCACCATGCGTTCGGGCCGGTCCGACACGGTGTCCGGCCTGCGGCTCTGCGTGATCGTCGACCCCGCCCATGAGCCGGGCGAATGGCCGGAAAGGGGGTCGCGGACAGCGGTACCGTCGCCGTATCGCGGACGGACAGGGGTGGTCGTCCGGCCGGGGGGGCAGTCAGAGTGGTCGTCCGGCGCGGGGGGCGCGGTCAGATCGTGTCGATGACCAGCTCCGGACGGTCCCACATCACCGCGGGCGGGCAGGCGCGGACGGTGCCGGTCCGCCGGGCACCGACACTCAGATAGAAGCCTTCGGCGGGCGGATGGGCGACGACGCGTACGGCTTCGATCCCGGCGGCCTTCGCCTCGGCGACCATGTGGGCGACGAGGAGCCGGCCGATGCCCCGGCCCTGGGCGCTGTCCGCGACGAACATCAGGTCCAGTTCGGGCGGGTCGAGGAGCAGCGCGTAGAAGCCGAGTACGGTGCCGGTCTCGTCGGCCGCGACGAAGACCCGGTGGGTGTCGATGTAGTCGGGGCCGACCCGGTAGCCGGAGACCAGCGGGGCGTAGGGGCCCTCGTAGGCGCGTGACCTTCGCACCAGCGCGGTGAGCCGTTTCGCGTCCCGGACGGTGGCCCGCCGGATCAGCGCGGCCTGCCGCCGCCGGCCCCGGCCGGCTCCTGTCATGTCCGACTGCATGGAACGAGTATGACCCGCCTGTGATCGGTCGGTGATCCGCCGGGATCAGATCGGAAAAGGAGCCGAGGGCGGCTCTTTGCGCCATGGGGCGGAAGTGGCGGGAGCGTGTCTGGCGTGGGGCGCGTGCACGCGGTGGAATGTGCGCGCGCTCCCCGCGTGATCGTCACCTTCCGGGCCCTGGAGACACGATGGCGAGACCCACCGCATTACGTACGGCACGCAGGCTCGGCGTCACCGCGCTCGCCGCCTCCCTGCTCGCCGCGCTTCCGGCGCCGGTGGCGCACGGTGACGACGAGCCGGCGTTGAAGATCGTCGGGAACCGGACCGAACCCGCCTTCTCCCGCGCCGACGCCGTCTCGCAGCTCGTCGACGTCGAGACCGAGGCGGACAGCGATCACGACGGCAGACGGGACACGGTCCGGATGCGGATCCTGCGTCCGAAGGAGACGGACGCCGGGCTGAGGGTCGCCACGATCATCGAGGCGAGTCCGTACTGGGGCGGCGGCAACGATGTGCCGTTCCACCCGGTGGATCTCGACGAGGACGGTCTGCCCGACGGCCGTCGGCTCGGCGACCGGACCCGGCTGCCGGGGCTCATCGGTCCTTCGGTGCCGTTCTCCGGCTACACCGACAACTACTTCCTGCCGCGCGGGTACGCGGTCGCGCAGGTCGACAGCCTCGGCACCGGTGACTCGACCGGCTGCCCGACCTCCGGCGGACGCAATGAGACGCTCGGCGCCAAGGCGGCCGTGGACTGGCTGAACGGCCGTGCCAGGGGCTGGGATCCGGCCGGGCGGCCGGTGGGCGCCGCATGGTCGACGGGCAACGCGGCCATGATGGGGATCTCCTACAACGGGACGCTGCCGACCGCCGTCGCCGGGACGGGTGTGAGAGGTCTGAAGGCCATCGTGCCGATCTCCGGGATCTCCTCCTGGTACGACTACTACCGGGCGGGCGGCGGGGTGGTGGCTCCGGGCGGCTTTCAGGGCGAGGACACCGACGTTCTCGCCAAAGGCGTCTACAGCCGCACCGACCGCGAGATCTGCCGGCCGGTGCTGGACCGCCTCACGGCGGAGCAGGACCGCGTCACCGGCGACTGGAGCAGGTTCTGGGCCGAGCGCGACTACCTCCGGGATGTCGGCAGGATCCGCGCCGGCGTCTTCGCGGTGCACGGCGGCAACGACTGGAACGTGAAGACGCAGCACTTCGGCCAGTTGTGGCAGGCGCTGAAGAAGCACGACGTGCCGCGCAAGTTGTGGCTGCACCAGGCCGGTCACATCAACCCGATGCCCCTGCGGATGGAGGAATGGCTTCGCCAGCTGCACCAGTGGTTCGACTACTGGCTGTACGACCTGGACAACGGCGCGCTCGACGAGCCGCCGGTCGAGGTCGAGCAGGCGGACTTCAGCTGGCGACGTCAGTCCGACTGGCCTGCCCGCGGCACGCGCGATCTGACGCTGCGTCTGGGAGTCCGTGGGCTGGAGGCGTTGCCGGGAGCGCAGGTGAAGCAGTCACTCACGGACGCGGGCCGCACCCTGCCGGCGGAGACGCTGGTGGCCGATCCCGACAGCGCCGACCCGCACCGGCTCGCGTACACGACCGGCCCGCTGCCGAGCGATCTGCGGGTCAACGGTGTGCCCGAGGTGTCGGTGCGTGCCTCGCTGGACGGGACATCGCCGTATGTCACGGCGCTGCTCGTCGACTACGGCCTGGACACCCGGGCAACCGCGGGCACGGTGGCCGACACGTCGCAGCTCGTCTGCTACGGCGAGGGCATCCCCGGGGACACCGGCTGCGCCTACCGCACGGCGCACCGCACCGAGACGACCGACTTCAAGATCGTCTCGCGCGGCTGGCTTGACGCCCGTAACCGGCACTCCCTCTCCCGCGAGGACCGGGTGGTCGAGGGGCGGGAGTACCGGCTGAGGTGGTCGATGCAGCCCCAGGACCATGTGTTCAAGAAGGGGCACCGGCTGGGCGTGGTCCTCATCTCCACCGACCACGACTACACGCTGCGGTACCCGGCGGGGACCCGCATGACCGTACGCACCGGCGTCAGCAGCATCACGCTGCCGGTGGCGCGGTGACAGCGACCCGTCGGGTGTGGGCCGGCGAGGTACGCGTCTCGGCGGAGTACTGACGGGCGCCGGCCGGGGGCGGCCACTGCCGGCCCCGGCGGCGCTCCGTCGTGGTCAGGCCGCGCGCCAGTAACCGAGGGCGTTGACCTGCTCCTTCGGCAGCGCCAGGTCCTTGCGCGCGAAGGTGCTGAGCGAGCGGGTCGTCGCCGTGTCGCAGGCGACCCAGACGTACGCCCCGGGGTTGTCGCGCAGCAGGCCGGGCAGGGCGTCCTTCACCTCGGTGACGAGGTGGTTGCCGGCCTCGCGGCGCGGGACCGGGCGCAGTTCGTGGAGAGCCGGGTCCAGGCGCAGCGGCAGCTCCTTGTCGGAGTCGTGCGTCGTCTCGAACCAGATCACCGCCGGCACCGCGGGGAGCGCCGCGAGCAGGGAGTTGATGGCAGGCAGCGAGGCGGGGTCGCCGACGACGAGGAGCTTGCCGGGGAGCGGGTCGGGCGTGGTGAACCCCGTCCCCTGGAGGGTCGCCTCGACGGTGTCGCCGGGCTGAGCCTTCCGCGCCCATTCGCTCGCGCAGCCGTCGTGCAGTGCGAATTCGAGACTGAACGTCCCCGCGTCGGGGTCGGCGTCCACCAGGGTGTAGGCGCGCTGATGCGGCTTTCCCGCGTTGTCGAACCACACCCGGACCCACATGGTGGGGTGGACCCCGGTCTGCGCCAGCATGCCGCCGTCGGTGAAGTGCACCCGCCGGAAGTGATCGGTGACGTCCTCGCTTCCTGTCACGGTGAATGCGAAGTCCTTGCCTCGCATCAGTTTGAGGACGACGCCCTCCCAGCCATGCCCCACAGCCCGCTCCTTCCCCCTTGGTCCGGGATTGTCTCCCGAACATCCGTGCTCTAATTTAGGCCAGCCTAACCTAAGCACTCGGGGGATTGAGCCAACAGGGCGGGGAAAAGTGGACATCAGGAAATACCGCGACGCCTGGGGGGTCCCGCATCTGCGGGCCGGCAGCGCGGCCGAACTCGCCTGGGCGCAGGGGCACAATGCCGCCCTCGACCGGGCGTGGCAGATCGAGGTGGAGAGACACAGGGCGCGGGGCACCTCCGCGTCCTTCCTGGGAAGCGGCGCCGTCGGCTGGGACCGGTTCGCGCGGCAGTCCCGTCTCGACGACACCGCGCGGCGCTGTTTCGAGCGCCTGGAGCCCGCTACGGCGGCCTGGATCACCAGCTATGTCGACGGGGTCAACGCCGGCCTGGACGAAGGAGCGGGGCGTGCACCGCAGTTCGCGTCGACCGGTCTTCGACCGGCGCCGTGGCAGCCGTGGGTGCCTCTCGCCATCTGGCTGAGCACGCACATCCTCTTCGCGGGCTTCCCCACCAAGTTGTGGCGCGAGGAGGTCGCCAGGGCGCTGGGCGAGGAGGCGATCGATCTGTTCGCCACCGACGGCATGGGCCAGGCGGGCAGCAACGGCTGGCTCGTCGACGGGGACCGTACGGCGAGCGGCGCGCCGCTCATCGCCGGCGACCCGCACCGGTTCATCGAGGACCCGGGCATCTACCAGCAGATCCATCTGGCCTGCCCGGAGTTCGACGTCGTCGGACTGGCCGTGCCGGGAGTCCCCGGCATCGCCCACTTCGGCCACACCGGTTCGGTCGCCTGGGCCATCACCAATGCGATGGCCGACTACCAGGACCTCTACCGCGAGCGATTCCGGGACCGTGACGGGCAGTTGGAGGCCCTCGGCCCGGACGGATGGCGCTCCGTCTCCGTGCACAGCGAGACCATCGAGGTGGCCGACGCCGACCCCGTGACCGTGGAGGTCGTGGAGACCGAACGCGGCCCCGTCATCATCGGCGGTCCCGGCGCGGCCGAGTCGATCAGCCTGCGCATACCACCGCGCATCACCGGCGAACTCGGCTTCGACGCACTGCCCGCGCTGCTGCGGGCCCGCACGGTCGACGACGTGGACCGAGCCTTCGATCGATGGGCCGAGCCGGTCAATGTGGTCCAGGCCGCCGACACCGAGGGCGGGGTGCTGCACCGCGTCGCGGGACGCGTCCCGGTGCGCCACCCCGACAACATGCTGCGCGTCGTACCGGCGTGGGAGGCGGGTCACGACTGGGACGGATGGCACGAGTCACCGCGACGGGGCGTCGACGGCATCGCCGTGATGGCCAACGAGCGGGGCATCGCCGGCCCACTCGGTGTCGAGTTCGCTCCCCCGCACCGGGCCGGGCGCATCCGTACCCTGCTGCACGAGCAGCACTCCTGGACCGCCGCGGGCATGGCCACCGTCCACATGGACACCCAACTGGACTCGGCGAAGCCTCTGTTGCGGCTCGTCGCCGGCGCCGACGGGCTGAGCCCCGAGGCAGCCCGGCTGCGGGAGCGGCTGGTCGGCTGGAACCGGCGGATGGACGCCGACAGCGAGGACGCGGCGGCGTACGCCCGGCTGCGCTCCGTCGTGGTGCGGTTGGTCGCGGAGCACCCGGCGCTCGCGAAGCTCGCCGAGCAGGTCGACCTCGCCGCCTACCCCGAGGCCCTGCGGCCCTGGCTGGCACTGGTCCCCAAGGTCGCCTTCGCCCTGGAAGGGCTGCTCGTGACCTCCGCGCTGCCGGAAATCGACCGCCAGGAGCTCGTGCGGACGGCCCTGGAGGAGGCCGCCGCCGCGGCACCGACCGCTGCCACCTGGGGCGAGACGCACCGGCTCGCGCCCTGGCAGGCGGAGCCGGACGGCGAGCCGGAGGACTGGCCGGGGCTCTCCGGCGACCAGGACTGTGTGCTGTCCACCTCCAGCATCCCGGGCGTCAGCGACCTCAGCGCCCGCGGCCCTGCCGCGCGCTACGTCTGGGACCTGGCCCGCCGCGACGACAGCCTCTGGGTGGTGCCGCTCGGCGCCTCCGGAGCCGCGGGCGACCCGCACCGGCGCGACCAGCTGCCGCTGTGGCTGCACGGCGGTTTCGTCCCCGTCATCACCGACTGGAACCTACTCACCGAGGAAGACATGCCCGCTGAACACACCACCCGCTCCCGTACGGCCGTGCACGAGGCCGCTGTCGACGGGTTCGGCACGGTGCGCATCGTCCCGCTGGATCCCGCCGCCGACTCGGCCCTCGTCCACCGCTGGGTCACCGAGGAACGCGCCCGGTACTGGGGCATGGGCGGTCATACGCGCGAACAGGTCCAGGAGATCTACGAGTTCGTGGACTCGCTCGCCACCCACCACGCCTACCTCGTCCACCTCGACGACGAGCCGGTCGCACTGTTCCAGACGTACGAGCCGGGCGCCGACCCGGTCGGTGAGTGCTACGACGTACAGCCCGGCGACTTCGGCATCCACCTGCTGGTCGGCCCGCCGGCCGAGGGCGGATCGCGGCGCGGCTTCACCAGTGCCCTTCTTGCGGCACTGGTGGGATTCGTCCTCAAGGATCCGCAGGTCCTGCGAGTGGTCGTCGAGCCCGACGCCCGCAACGAGAAGGCCGTCGCCCGCATGGTGCGGTCCGGCTTCGTGCTCGGGCCCGAGATCGACAAGCCGGAGAAGAGGGCGCAGTTGGCCTTCCTCAGCCGTGAAACGCTCGACAGATGGGCGCTCGTCGGACCGTGACACACCCGGCCGCCGGCCGGACCTCCACAGGCACTGACATGCCCGACCGCCGCCGCTGAGCCGGCGGCGGCGGTCGGGTTGTTCGTCAGCAGATGCGCGGGAGTTGCTCGCCGAGCGGCATGTCCACCACACGTGTGCCGCCGAGACCGGTGGCCGCGACCACCATCCCGGCGTGCTCCTCGACGCAATGGCCGATCGCCACGGCCTCCTTGCCCAAGGGGTGCGCGCGCATGGCCGCGAGAACGGCGTCCGCGTGATCCGGCGGGACGAAGGCGACCAGCTTGCCCTCGTTGGCGACGTACAGCGGGTCGAGCCCGAGGAAGGCACAGGCGTTGGCGACCGTGTCGGGCACGGGCAGGGACCGCTCGTCGAGCGTGACGCCCACGCCCCCGGCCGCCGCGATCTCGTTGAGGGAGGTGGCCAGACCACCGCGGGTCGGGTCGCGCAGGACGTGGATGTCCGGGCACACCGCCAGCATGTCCGCCACCAGCCCGGCCAGGCACGCGGTGTCGCTCTGGATCTCGACGCCGAACTCCAGCCCTTCGCGCACGCTCATGATCGCCACACCGTGCACACCGATCGGTCCGCTGACGAGGACCACGTCGCCGGGCGCCGCGCGCTGCGGACGGATGTCGATACCGTCCGGGATCAGGCCGATGCCCGCGGTGTTGATGAAGATGCCGTCGCCGTGGCCCGCGTCGACGACCTTCGTGTCCCCGGTGGCGATGACCACCCCGGCGGTCCTGGCGGCTTCTCCGAGTGCTTCGGCCACCCGCCCGACGAGGGCGAGTTCGACGCCTTCCTCCAGGATGAATCCGCAGGAGAGGTAGGCGGGCACGGCTCCCACCATCGCCAGGTCGTTGACGGTCCCGTTGACCGCGAGGTCGCCGATGCTGCCGCCGGGGAAGAACAGGGGCCGCACCACGAACGAGTCGGTCGAGAACGCGAGACGGGCACCGCCGAGTGTCAGATGTGCGGAGTCGCCCAGTTCGGCGAGGACGTCGCTGCCGAACGCCGGCGCGAAGAGGTGCTCCACCAGCTCGGCGGAGAGCGTCCCGCCGCCGCCGTGCCCCATCACGATCCGCTCGTGATCGCGCAGGGGCGCCGGGCAGGTCCACCCGGAGAAGTCCACGGGTGCCGAAGCGAAGTCAGCCAACGGAACTCGCCTCCTTGTTCGGTGCCTCCAGCCGCCGGTACAGGTAGTACGCGGCGCAGGCGCCCTCGCTGGAGACCATGGTCGCGCCGAGCGGGTTGCGCGGTGTGCACTCCTTGCCGAAGGCGGCGCACTCGTGCGGCTTGATGAGGCCCTGGAGCACCTCGCCGCTGCGGCAGACCGTGGACTCCTCGGTGTCGATGCCGGTCACCGAGAAGCGGTACTCGGCGTCGTACTCCCGGTACTTGGGCGACAGGCGCCAGCCGCTCTGCGGAATCATGCCGATGCCGCGCCACGACCGGTCGGTGACCTCGAAGACGTCGGCCAGCATGGCCTGGGCGGCGGGACTGCCGCCGGCCTGCACGGCGCGGGGGTAGGCGTTCTCCAGCGTGTGCTGCCCGGACTCCAGTTGCCGCACGGCGCGGCGGATGCCCTCCAGGATGTCCAGGGGCTCGAAACCGGTGACCACGATCGGCACCCGGTGCTTCTCGGCGAGACCGGGGTACTCGCCGGTGCCCATGACGGTGCACACATGGCCGGCGGCGAGGAACGCCTCCACCCGGCAGTCCGGGGAGTTCATGATCGCGTCGATGGCCGGGGGCACCCGGACATGGGAGACCAGCAGGCTGAAGTTGGAGATGCCGAGCTTCTTGGCCTGGTACACGGTCATCGCGTTCGGGGGTGCCGTGGTCTCGAAGCCGATGCCGAAGAAGACGACCTGACGGTCCGGGTTCTCCTGCGCGATCCGCAGCGAGTCCAGGGGCGAGTACACGACGCGTACGTCGGCGCCCTCGCTCTTGACCTTGAAGAGGTCGCGGCCGCTGCCGGGCACGCGCAGCATGTCGCCGAAGGAGCAGAAGATCACGTCCGGGCGGGAGGCGATCTCCAGCGCCTTGTCGATGATCTCCAGCGGGGTGACGCACACGGGGCAGCCCGGTCCGTGGATCAGCTGGATCTCCTCGGGGAGCAGCTGGTCGATGCCGTGCCGGATGATCGAGTGCGTCTGTCCGCCGCAGACCTCCATGAGCGACCACGGCTGGGTGGTGACGGCCCGGATGTCGTCGAAGAGCCGCTTGGCGAGGACCGGGTCGCTGAACTCGTCCAGATACTTCATGACCGCGCCTCCTTGTCGGCGGGTTCCACGGGGGTGTCCCCGGCGCCGGGGAGTTCGGTGCCGGCGGGGCGTTCCGCGCCCGCGTCCCGGGCAGCCTTGCCCCAGGCGTCGCCGAACTCCTCCTCGAGCACGCCCAGGTTCTCGAAGAGTTCGAGAGTCTGCTTGGCCGATTCCTCGTCCAGGCGTTGCAGCGCGAAGCCCACATGGACGATCGCGTAGTCCCCGACCTGCATGTCCGGGACGTATTCCAGACACACGTCCTTGACGACGCCGCCGAAGTCCACCTTGGCCATCCGCGTCGCGTCACGTTCCTCGATCTCCAGCACTCTGCCGGGTACGGCCAGACACATGATGCGTTCCTCCCTCACTCCTCGGCTCGGGCGGCGACGATCAGCTGTCCGAGGGCCAGACCGCCGTCGTTGGGCGGCACCCGGCGGTGCCGCAGCACGGTGAAGCCGTCCCGTTCCAGGACGCCGCAGCAGCCTTGTGTCAGCAGGGCGTTGCAGAACACCCCGCCGCTCAGAGCCACCGTTTCGATGCCCGTACGGTGTCGGGCCACCTCACACACCTCCTGGACCAGGGCGATCACGCCCTGGTGGAAACGACGGGCCACGGGCCCGGCCGGAGCCCCGCCGCGCATGTCCGCGACGGCGGCCGCGAGGACCGGCGCCGGATCGGCGATCAGCGGAGCCTCGGGGTCCTCGGTCTCCGCTCTCAGGATGAACCGGTACGCGTCATTCCGCGCGTCGTCGCCGACACTGCCGGTGACATCGGACAGTGCGGCGTTCTCCAGTTCCATCGCGGCCTGCGCCTCGTACTCCACCCGGTGGCAGACCCCCGCCAGCGAGGACACCGCGTCGAAGAGGCGCCCCATGCTGGAGGTGGGCACACAGGCGAGATCGCGCTCCAGCTGACGGTCGAGCAGTCTGCGCTCCCCCGGTGTGGCGACCGCGGTGCACGGCAGGTCGTCCGACCAGGGCAGCCCCGCCGCCCGCAGGTGGGAGAGGGCCATCCGGTAGGGGTTGCGGACGGCCGCGTCGCCGCCCGGCAGCGGCACATAGGCCAGGTGGGCGAACCGCCGGTATCCGTCGTAGTCGGCGATGAGCACCTCACCGCCCCAGACCGCGCCGTCGTCGCCGTACCCCGTGCCGTCGAAGGCGATCCCGATGACCGGTGCCGTGCCGTCCAGGCCGTGTTCGGCCATCGCGGAGGCGACGTGGGCGTGGTGGTGCTGGACCTGGCGCAGGGGCAGTCCGGAGGTCTCGGCCGCGCGTAGCGCCCACTGGGTGGAGCGGTAGCCGGGGTGCCGGTCGGCGATCAGCATCCGGGGGGTGACGGAGGTGAGGTCCGTCAGATGCGCGGTGGCGCGTTCGAACGCGGTCAGGGTAGCCAGATCGTCCATGTCCCCGACGTGCGCGGACATCCAGGCGTAGCGGTCGTCGCCCGCGCAGAAGGTGTTCTTCAGATCGCCGCCCACGGCGAGGGCGGGGACGACGGGTACCGGCAGGGCGACCGGGAAGGGGGCGTAGCCGCGTGAGCGGCGCACGGGCAACTCGGCACCGGCGCAGATCCGGACGACCGAATCGTCGCAGGGCACATGGATGGGGCGGTCGTGCATCAGCCAGGCGTCGGCCAGTCCGTCGAGTCGGGTGAGGGCCTCGGTGTCGTCGGTGACGATGGGCTCGCCTGCGCGGTTCCCGCTGGTCATGACGAGGACGGCGGGACCGGGCGGATCACCGGGCAGTCCGAGGAGCAGCCGGTGCAGGGGGGTGTACGGCAGCATCACGCCGAGGTCAGGGCTGCCGGGCGCGACACCGGGCGCCACGTCGGCGGCGGTCTCGGTCCGGTGACGCCGCAACAGGACGACGGGCTTGCGCGGACCGAGGAGCAACTCCCTTTCCTCGAGACCGACTTCGGCGAGCCGTTCGACCGTTTCCAGCGAGTCCGCCAGCACGGCGAAGGGTTTGTCGCCACGGTTCTTGCGCTTGCGCAGCGTCCGAACGGCCGCGGGATCGCTCGCGTCGCAGGCCAGGTGGTAGCCGCCGACACCCTTCACGGCCAGGACGGCGCCCTGGGCGAGCAGGCTGCGGGCCTCGGCGAGCGCGGCGGCGTCCTGGCGCGAAGCGGTGTCCGCGGTGCCGCGGCGCAGGGTGAGCCGGGGACCGCAGGAGGGGCAGGCGATGGGCTGGGCGTGGAACCGCCGGTCGCCGGGCGCGGTGTACTCGCGCCGGCAGTCGGCGCACATCGGGAACGCGGCCATGGTGGTCCGGTCCCGGTCGTACGGCAGCGAGGTCACCACGGTGAAGCGCGGACCGCAGTGCGTGCAGGTGATGAACGGGTGCCGGTGCCGCCGGTCGGCGGGATCGGCGAGTTCACGCAGGCAGTCGTCGCAGGTTGCGGTGTCCGGGGAGACCAGGGTGCGGCCGGGTCCGCCGGCGGACGGCCGGATGGTGAACCCGTGGTCACCGCTCTGTGGGGGTACGGCGCGGTGCTCGACGGACTCGACGACGGCGAGCGGCGGGGGCTCGGCGGCGATCCGTGTGCAGAAGTCCGCGACGGCTCGCCCCGGGCCCTCCACCTCGGCGACGACTCCGTCCGCGTTGTTGGTGACCCAACCCGTCAGACCGAGTTCTTCGGCGAGGGTGTAGACGAAGGGCCGGAAGCCGACGCCCTGCACGACACCGCGGACGGTGACCTGCCTGCGCTCTCGGCTCCGGTCGCCGGTCATGACACCGGCCCCGGTTCCCGCACCGTGCCGTTCGCGTGGCTGTGCAGATGCTTCTCGTGCTGCCGCGCCAGCACCGGGGTGTGTGTCTCCTCGCCCTCGGCGCCGCGCAGGATGTGGGCGAGGAGCGCGTCGACACCCTCTCCGGTGCGGGCGGAGGTCTCCAGGACCGGAACACCGGGATTGACCTGCTGGACTCCGCCGAGGAACGTCTCGCGCGCGAAGCCCACGGCGTCCGCGAGATCGGTCTTGGTGACGACCACCAGCTGGGCGAGACCGAAGGCCGCCGGGTACTTGACCGGCTTGTCCTCACCCTCGGTCACCGAGGCGAGGGCGATCCGCAGCGTCTCACCGAGGTCGTAGGAGGCGGGGCAGACGAGGTTGCCGACGTTCTCCACGAACAGCAGACGGGTGCCGTCGGGCAGCCAGTCCTCCAGCCGGGCCTGGAGCATCCCTGCCTCCAGATGGCACAGGCCGTCGGTGAGGATCTGCTGCACGGGGGCGCCGGAGCGGGCGAGCCGGGTGGCGTCGTTCTCGGTGGCCAGGTCGGCGGTGACGGCGGCGGCCGGTGTGCCCGCCGCGACCGCGCGGGTCAGCAGTTGTTCGAGCAGGGCGGTCTTGCCGCTGCCGGGGCTGGACATCAGGTTCACGGCGACCGTGCCGCGCGACGCCAGAAAGCGCCTCAGCGCCAGGGCGTTCTCGTCGTTCTTCGCGAGCACGGCCTGGTGGAGGTCAACGGTGCGGCACATGGCTCGTCTCCTCGTCGCGCGTCGTGTCCCGGGCGGTGTCACCCACCGCGGTCCCGTCCGGGCCTTCGTCGGCCACGACCACCCGGACGATCTCCAGTTCCCGGCCGGCGAGCAGGGTCAGCGGGCGCTCGCAGTCGCCGCACCACAGCACCGGGGGCATCCCCGTCGGTGTGTCCCGGCCGCAGCCGTCGCAGTGGGCCTCTCCGTCAACAGTCTCGATCACCAGCCGGGCCCCCGCGAGCAGAGTGCCGTCGGCGGCCAGACCGAAGGAGAAGTCCAGGGCCTCGGGGACCACCGCGACGAGCTCGCCGATCCGCAGGGTCAGCGATTCGACCCGGTCGTCGGGGACCGCGTCCCTCACCTGGTCGATGACGGCCATCGCGATGGAGAGTTCGTGCACGGCGCTCACCTGCCCGGCCCGCGGGCCGCCCCGCCCCGGTGGGCGGACCCGGCCTGCCTGGCTACTCTGAAAGAACGATGGCTGGTCACGAGGTCGAGCGACGGGCTCTGCTCACCCCGGTCCTGCTCCTGCTGCTCGCCGAACGTCGGGGTCATGGCTACGAGCTGGTGCAGCGACTGGGGGCTTTCGGCTGGGCCGAGGCCGAATCGGCGCACGTGTACCGGCTGCTGAGGGGTATGGAGAGCTGCGGGGAGGTCTCCTCGCACTGGCACGCCTCGGCCACGGGTCCCGCGCGCCGGGTGTACTCCATCACCCAGCAGGGCGCGATGGACCTCGCCCTGTGGTTCGTACGCCTCGGTGAGCTGCACAGCACCCTCCACCTCTTCCTCGAGCGGTATGTGCAGCTCGAGGACGTCGCGGGCGGGGGCGGGGAAGCCCCGGACCCCGGTCCGCACCATCCGGATCACATGCGCCGGATGCGCAGGTAACGCCGTACGTCCGGCACGACCCTGGCGACGCCGTAGACCATCGCGAGTCCCACGGCCGCCAGTCCGGCCCAGGTCCATTCCATGTGTGCCTCCATCGTGTTCAGCTCCTTTGGGGTACGGAGGTTGCGCGGTGCACGAGGCCGAGCACGAGTCCCGCTGCCGGCTCCACGGCGTCCGCGACCGGCGGGGTCAGGCCCATGCCCTCGTCCGTGTTCTGTGGCTGGCACCCGACGACGTAGACCTCGTCGGGAAGGGTGCCGCCCGCGCCCGCGTGCAGGTCGTGCAGCAGGCCCAGCACGGTGGCGGGATCCATGGCGTGGGTGTCGAGCGGCCCTGGTTCGCGTGCCTGAGGCGGCTCGGGGCCGACGTCGATCGTGTAGAGCGTGCCGGGTGCGCCGC
The DNA here is from genome assembly GCF_036169555.1 of Streptomyces sp. NBC_00306. Taxonomy (GTDB): domain Bacteria; phylum Actinomycetota; class Actinomycetes; order Streptomycetales; family Streptomycetaceae; genus Streptomyces; species Streptomyces achmelvichensis. The sequence goes on from NZ_CP108032.1 coordinate 567,565, forward strand.
CCCGGTTGACGATGTCGACGAGGACGAGCGTGCGATAACCCTCCAGCAGCCGGTAGGCGAGGTGCACACCGCGGATACCGGCGTCCATCAGCTCGACGCCGGGCGGCAGTCGGGAGGGGTCGCGGCCGAGCCACCGGACGGTCTCCACGCCGAATCCGTCGTCCTGGAGGAAGACATTGCCCACTCCGGCGACGAGGACACGGCGTGGTGTCTCCGTTGCGGTCATGGCTCCTCCTTCAGCGGGGCCACCTCGTCGGGCTTGAAGTAGAGGAAGCGGCCCTGTTGCCGGCGTACGTCGGTGCCCGGGTCGTCGTCGACGACGACCGCGAGGTGGGTCTCGCCGTCCAGGTCGCTGACCACCGCCTCGACGGTGGCGTGCCGGCCGAGGAGAAAGGCGTCCTGGGCGTCGGAGCGACGGGCGCCGGGGGTGAGCAGAACCCTGCTTCCCGCGCCCACGGCCTCGCCGTCGATGGTGACGGTGGCGGGCACGTCGATCGCGTCGGCGTCCTGCGCCGGGTCCCACCAGGGGTGTCCGGCGCCGTCGGGCAGGCTCAGCCCGGCCTCGGGCGCGGGCGCCCGGCCCGCCGGCTCCTCGCCCGTCACCTCGCGCAGTCCGCGGATCGCCCCGTGCAGCCGTTCCATCACCGCTTCCGGCATGGTGTCGACCAGGTCGATGACCTCGGACGCGCGGACGTCCGTGCCGCGTGCCTCGCGCTTCTCCTGATCGGTGAGGGCGGCGGTGCGCAGGGAGAGGATCTCGTCGATCTCGGTGGCGTCGTAGAGGGGCCCCGGGCTCTCGTCGGCGAGGACGGGGTGGTCCTCCAGAATGATCGGCGAGGAGAGCATGATGTCCTCCCGGCCGTCCGTGCCGGCCAGGACGGGCCAGGTGTGGTCGTTGTGGCAGTCGGCGACGGCCGGGCGTGCCCATTCGGGCGGGTCCGTCATCGAGAGGAAGCGCCCGCCGGGCACTCCGAGCAGCAGATGGGTGCCGATCATGCTGTGGGCGAGGGCTCCCTCCCGGCCGCCGCTCTCGGGACCGGCGTCCTCGGTGGTGTTGTGCACGGTCACCGTGAGCCGCGAGACCCGGTAGGGGCCGGGCAGTTCCTCGATCTGCGGGCGCAGTTCGCCGGACAGCCGCTCCCTGCGCCGGACGAGCCGGCCCAGCGTGGTGCCGTCCTCGTCCAGCACCGGTTCGTACGTGGTGGCGGGCGGCAGGTCGAACCGGACGGCGCGCGCGTGCGCCTGATCCTCCGTCAGTTCGATGAGGGGCGCATGGATGAGGACGCGTTCCTCGGCGCCCTCGTCCCAGGGCACGACGACCCGGTCCGCCAGCTCCAGTTCGGGCACCTCGGTGTAGGAGCCGTCCGGTCCGAGCCGTTCGACGGTGCGCCGCCGGACGTGCAGGAAGCGCAACTCCGCGTGCAGCCGCTCGCCGTCACGGGGCTCCAGGAGGCATTCGGTGCGCTGTACGGAGTGTTCGCCGCCGGTGACCGCCCAGGCGGGAGGCACCAGGACGCCGAACTGCCAGCGCATCCGGTTCTTGGCCGAGGAGGCACGGTAGGGGTAGAGGACATAGCCCTCGAACAGAACGGCGTCCGCGACCGCGCGGGCCTGGTCGAAGGCGTCCTCGACGGGGTTCTTCATCTCAGTCACCCCCTTTCGCACCGGCCGTGGCGAGCAGTTCCTGGAAGACCTGCTCCCACGACGACAGGGCACGCTGCGAGCGGTAGCGCCGGAGCGATTCGAGGCAGTCCTTGCGCAGCCTCAGCCATCCCGAGTTGGGGAAGTACTCCTCGATCATCTGCTGCCACACATCCACGGGCATCAGATAGCTCGACTCCTTGTGCCAGGGGATGGGTTCGGCGCGGAAACCGTTCCTGCCGGTGAAGACCGTGCCGGAGAAGAGGAACAGCAGCGGTATCTCGCCACGGGACAGGGCCCGGAAGTACGACGCGGAAGCGACCTCCGTGTCGTAGGTGCAGGGCACCGGAAGATCGATGTTCGTCGTGCCGGTGAAACCGGGCACGGTGATGGAGGAGTGCGCGAACTGCATCGGCTTGAGTGTGCTGCTCCAGCGGCTCGGCTCGCCGAACAGGTCGCCCAGCATGCCCACTTCCTCCGGCTCGTACTGCCGGCGGACGGGCTCGATCCGGATCTGGCAGCGCAGCGCGATCGCATGGACGGGCTGATGGTCCGACTCCTCGATCCGCAGCCCGAACAGCAGGGTGGGGCTCGCTCCGAAGGGTTCGGGCCGCGCGCCGGTGCACTCGAAGTGGAGGTCGGTCATGGGGTGCCCCCCGGCTCCGGAGCGGGCTGAGGCTCCCTTTCACCGGCGGTGTGCTCGCGCCCGGGGCGGGCCTCCAGCGGACGGGCCGCCGCCGTGACGCGCCGGAAGAACTCGGCGAGGTCCTCACGGGCCTCGGCCCCGCCGTCGAAGCCCTTCCAGTGCAGCCGCATCCGGCCGACGAGCTCGTAGCACACGTCGACCGGCACGAGGGTGCAGGTGGCCGTGGAGCCGCGCTCCTGGTGCAGCAACAGCGCCTCCACATCGGGTTCGAGGAGTTCCGCGAGCCGGGTGCGCCCGAGAACGGCGTCCCAGGTCTCGGGGTCCAGCTCGCTCTCGGTGGCGCCCGCCGGGCTGGGGTAGAAGGCCGCCAGCCGGTCGAGGGAGGAGTTGCGGAAGAAGAAGGCGAGGCCGACGGGGATCTGGAGCCGGTTCCAGCCGGATTCGTCGAGCGTGAAGTCGGGGTCGGTCAGATACCGGTCGGGGACGGCCCGGAAACGGCCCTGCCCGGCACCGGGACGGGTGAAGAGCATGTGGCAGGGCATGCAGGCGCACTTCAGGGAACGCCGTGAGGTGTCCACCAGATGCCGGTGTTCCGACGCCAGCGGCTCCCCGCAGAGCTCGCAGCGCTCCCCCGGCGGCGGGGGCCGCCGGGTGAACTGCTTCAGTACGTCCGCGCTCATGGCCCCGCCCCCAGCAGCTCAACGGGCAGCGCGACCCGCACCGACCCGTCCTCCTCCAGGAGCGGTACCGGTTCCAGATGCCCGCGCTCGCCCCGCCCTGCCCGGCGTACGTCGAAGGTTGCGGCGCACCGGGCGCACCGCAGCAACTCCGCCTCCAGCAGCGCGTCGTGGAGGCTGCCGCCGCATCCGGGGCAGTGGTCGCGATAGGCGTACAGGTTGCCCGGCAGGCGGACGAGCAGCAGCGCGTGCCCCGCGACATCGATGACGCCGGTGTCGCGGTCGTGGACGGGAAGGGTCGGCCGGGCCACGGTGTGCCAGTGGGCCGGGTCTCCATCGCCGTTGACGGACACGCGCCCGCCGTCGCCGGCGGGCGGCCCGTCCGGTGCGTCGTCAGGGCGGTGGGGCAGGATTTGGAGCAGCGGCTGCTCCTGGGGGGTGTCCTCGGCGACGCCCTCGACCTCGATCAGGGCGATCTCCGGCGCCAGCCGGGAGACCGCCTCCTCGATGGTCCAGCGCACGGTCTGGGTGGAGGAGGGACAGCCGTCGCAGCTGCCGCGCAGGCGGAGCCGCAGCGTGGGGCCCTCCGCCGGCGCCGTGTCGAGGCCCGCGACCTCGACGTCACCCGCGTGGGAGCCGAGATAGGGGCGGACCTTGTCGAGGGCCCGGCCCACCCGGGTCATGGTGTCCTCGGGATGCAGGTCGTGCAGGATCAGCAGATCACTGACGAGTTCGTCGGCCGTCAGCACCTCGATCGGGTCGGCCCCGCCCGGTGCCGCGCGCAGCAGGCGCACGGTCCGGGCGAGCCCCTCGCCGTAGAACTCCACGACGCAGCGCACCAGTTCGTCGGCCGTGTCGCGTACTTCGGGTCCTGCCTTGTCCCCCAGCTCGTCGAGCAGCGCGGCGATGCGCTCACCCGTGTCCTGTCCGGCCATCGGCAAGCCCCTCTCCTGAGGATCAGAAGGCCAGTCCGCTCAGTCCCGTCGGCAGATGGGTCTGCTCGACCGTCCGGCCTCCGCCGACGTACATGTGCACGCCGCACGGCAGACACGGGTCGAAGCTGCGGACGGCCCGCATGATGTCGATGCCCTTGAAGTTCTCCGGGGGGTTCTCCTCGAAGATCGGTGTGTTCTGCACCGCGTCCTCGTACGGGCCGGGCGTGCCGTAGACGTCACGGACGCTCCCGTTCCACGGGGTCGGCGGGTAGGGGTGGTAGTTCGCGATCTTGCCGTCCCTGATCACCATGTGGTGGGACAGCACACCGCGCACGGCCTCGGTGAATCCGCAGCCGATGGACTCGTCCGGCACGTCGAACTTCGCCCAGGTCTGGGTGCGTCCGGCGCGTACCTCCTCCATCGCCATCTCGGCGAAGTGGAGTGCCGAAGCGGCCGCGTAGGCCTGGAAGTAGGTGCGGGCCCGGTTGCGTTCGAGGGCGTTGCTCCACTCCGGGATCTTCCACTCCAGCGCCATCTCGGGCTTGGTCATGGTCCGGGGCAGATTGATCTCGACGCTGTGTCCGGTGGCCTTGACGTAGCCGTTGTCGACCAGGCCGGACAGGGCCGTGGACCACAGCCGTGCGATGGGGCCGCCGCCGGTGTCCAGGGCGAGGTGGTCCTTGCCGTCGAACCAGCGCGGCGACATGACCCAGCTGTACTTGTCGTCGAAGTCGCGCTTCTGCGGGGCGGGAATCGTGTGCTGGTTCCACGGGTGCCGCTCGTCGACGGGGTTGCCCAGCGGGTCGCGTTCGACGAACTTCTCCATGCCGGCCCAGTCCTCGTAGTACGAACTGCCGAGCAGGATCCGGATGCCGAGGTTGATGTCGACGAGGTTGTTGGTGACCAGCTTGCCGTCCACGACCACACCAGGGGTGACGAACATCCGCCGGCCCCATTCGGCCATGTTGGCGTAGGTGAAGTCGCAGTACTCCGGGTCGTTGAGCGCGCCCCAGCAGCCGAGCAGGACACGGCGCCTGCCGACCTCCTCGTATCCGGGCAGCGCCTCGTAGAAGAAGTCGAAGAGGTCGTCGTGGAGCGGGACGACCCGCTTCATGAACTCCACGTAGCGCGTGAGCCGGGTCAGATAGTCGGTGAAGAGCTGGATGGTCGCTACGGTGCCGACGCCTCCGGGGTACAGCGTGGAGGGGTGCACATGGCGGCCCTCCATCAGACAGAACATCTCCCGTGTGTAGCGGCTGACCTGGAGGGCCTCGCGGTAGAACTCACCCTCCAAGGGGTTCAGCGAGCGCATGATGTCGGCGATGGTGCGGTAGCCGTGGTCGCCGGCGTGCGGTGCTTCCGTACGCTCGGCGAGTTCGAGCACGCCCGGGTTGGTCTCGCGGACCATCTTTTCGCAGTAGTCCACACCGACCAGGTTCTCCTGGAAGATGTTGTGGTCGAACATGTACTCCGCGGCCTCGCCGAGATTCATGATCCACTCGCCGAGGTGCGGCGGCGCCACTCCGTAGGCCATGTTCTGCGCGTACACCGAGCAGGTGGCGTGATTGTCGCCGCAGATGCCGCAGATCCTGCTGGTGATGAAGTGCGCGTCCCTCGGGTCCTTGCCGCGCATGAACACGCTGTACCCGCGGAAGATGGACGAGGTGCTGTAGCACTCCGCGACGCGTTTCGCGGCGAAGTCGATCTTTGTGTGGATACCCAGGCTGCCCACGATGCGGGTGATCGGGTCCCACGACATCTCCATGAGGCCGTCGCCGTCACCGGCGGGCTTGTTCGTCGCCGTCGCCATGGTGCGCGCCACCTTCCTGTTGAGTGTCCGGCTCAGAGGGGAACTCGGGTCACCACGGCGGCCGGTAGCCGGTCTTGAGCGTCTCGCTCTTGGTGCGCCACTTCGGTTCCTTGTCGACGGTCCTCGCGGTGATGCCCCGCAGCCGTCGGATCACCGTGCCGTACATGCCGCTCGCCGCCGTCGACACATGGCCGCCCGGTGGCTCGTCCATGAAGGGCATGAACTTGTCCGGGAAGCCCGGCATGGTGCAGGCGATGCAGATGCCACCGACGTTGGGGCAGCCGCCCACTCCGTTGATCCAGCCGCGCTTGGGCACGTTGCACTTGACCACCGGGCCCCAGCAGCCGAGCTTGACCAGGCACTGGGGGGATCCGTACTCCTCGGCGAACTGGCCCTGCTCGTAGTAGCCGGCACGGTCGCAGCCCTCGTGGACGGTCGCGCCGAACAGCCAGGTCGGCCGCAGCTCCTCGTCCAGGGGGATCATGGGGGCGGCGCCCGCCGCCTGGTAGAGCAGATACAGCAGCGTCTCGGAGGCGTTGTCGGGGTGGACCGGGCAGCCGGGGATGCACACGATCGGGATGCCCGCCTGGGACTTCCATTCCCAGCCGAGATAGTCCGGCACGCCCATCGCACCCGTCGGGTTGCCGGCCATGGCGTGGATGCCGCCGTAGGTGGCGCAGGTGCCGATGGCGACCACGGCCAGGGCCTTGGGGGTGAGCCGGTCGAGCCACTCGCTGGTGGTGATCGGCTGGCCCGTCTCGGGGTCGTCACCGAAGCCGCACCAGTAGCCCTCGGGCTTGATGCGCTCGTTCGGGATCGAGCCCTCGACGATCAGGACGAACGGGTCCAGCTCACCGCGCTCGGCCTTGAAGAACCACTCAATGAAGTTGTCGGCGCCCTGGACGGGGCCGCACTCGAAGTCGATGAGCGGCCAGTGGACGGCCACCTTGGGCAGTCCGGGCAGGGCACCCAGCGCCAGCTCCTCGATCGTCGGCTGGGTCGCGGCGGTCAACGCCACCGAGTCCCCGTCGCAACTCAGGCCCGCGTTGATCCAGAGAATGTGTACGGTCGGGTCCTCCTGGGGTTCTTCCAAAAGGTCCGTGTCGGCCGTCGTGGCGGTCGGGGCGTCCATGAGCCCTCCTCGGGATCAGCCCTGGTCCAGGCACCTGATCAGCAGCCTCTGATTCCTGGATACGCGCCCACTTCCCACGGGGTAAGTGCACAGCGGCCCTATTGCCGCCGTGCACTGCCTCCTGCCAGGCGACACCCGGAAAAGTGCCGCCCGGCAGGTGGCGGCCCGGCAGCAGGCGGCAGGTGGCGGGCCCGGCAGCAGGCGGCAACCGGCAGGTGGTCGGCCGCGGCAGCAGACATACGCGGCCGGCCGTCGGCTCAGGCCCGGCCCGGTCCGGCGCGTGCGGTCGGCCGCTCGCGCAGCCCGATCAGGCGGCCCGGCCCGCTCAGCCGGCCGGCCGGCCGGGCCCCCTCAGTCCTGTGCGCCTGTTCGCCTGTCTGCCGAGGAGCTCAGCCTTCTTCACCGAGGAAATCGGACACCAGATCGGCGAACTCCTCCGGCGAGACGATCCGCGTGCCCAGCTTCTCCGCCTTGTCCCGCTTGGAACCCGCGCCCTCACCCGCGACCAGGAGCGAGGTCCGCCCGGAGACGCTGGACGAGGACCGGCCGCCGGCCCGCTCGACGAGCTCGTTCATCTGGTTGCGGGACAGCTTCTCCAGCGGGCCCGTCATGGCACCCGTCACCACCACGGCCATGCCGTCGAGTGGGCGGGCTAGAGGGGCAGGCCCGCTGCCGTCCGCGGACTCTTCGCCGCCCGCGTCCGCGCCCTCGCCGACGACCGGCGGGACCGCACCCGGCTCCGTCATATTGACCCCCGCGGCGATGAGCTTGTCGATCAGCGGAGACAGCTCCTCGAGCTCGGCGACGACGACCGCCGCCTTCTCCACCCCGATGCCGTCGACCTGCTGAAGCGCGTCGGGTCCCGCCGCGCGTATGTGCTCCATGGCCGCGAAGTGCCGGGCGATCCGACGCGACATCGAGCGCCCGGTGCCGCGCACGCCGAGGGCGCAGAACACCCTCGACAGGGGCCGGGACCTGGCCGTCTCGATGGCCGCCAGGAGGTTGTCCGTACTGGTCTCGCCCATCCGCTCCAGACCGAGCAGCTGCTCACGGGTGAGCGTGAACAGGTCGGCGATGTCGCCCACCAGGCCCGCCTCGACCAGCTGGACGACCCGGGTGTCGCCGAGTCCCTCGATATCGAGCTGGTCGCGCCCCGCGGCGTACGAGACGGAGGCCACCAGCCGGCAGTCGCGTCCGCGCACACAGCGCCAGCGCTGCTCGGAGGTGTCGATGCCGGAACCGCACTGCGGGCAGACCTCGGGAAAGACGATCGCCTTCTCATCGCCGGTCCGCAGATGGACGACCGGCGCCTCGATCCGGGGAATGATGTCGCCCGCCTTGTAGACCATGACGCGGTCGCCCAGGCGCAGGTCACGACGGGTGATGTCGGCGGGGTTGTGCAGCGTGGCGTAGGTGACGGTCGTGCCGTCTATCTCCACCGGCTCCAGGACGGCGCGGGGCGCGATCGTCCCGGTCCGCCCTACGTTCCACTCGACGTCCAGCAGGGTGGTGACCTTCTCCACGGCGGGGAGCTTGTAGGCGATGGCCCAGCGAGGGGCTCGCGAGCCGGATCCGGCCGCGGCCTGGTCGGCCGCCCGGTCGGCTTTGATGACGATGCCGTCGATCCCGAACGGCAGATCCGCGCGCAGGGCGGCGATCTCCTCGATCCTCGCCATGATCTCGTCGGCCGTCGTCAGGGTGCGCGGGGCGACGGCGGTGTCCTCCGCGGTGTGCACACCCAGCGAGGCGACATGGGACATGAGGGTGCTGTGGGGCCACTGGGCGAGCTGGTCGGCGAGGTCGGTGCCGGTCCCGGACATCGGCATCGCCCCGTAGCCGAAGAAGGTCATCTCGACGCGGTAGGCCCGGTCCCGGGCGCGCAGAGTGCCGGCGGCGCCGTTGCGCGGGTTGGCGAAGAGGGCGCCGCCATGGGCCGTACGCACGGTGTTGGCCGCTTCGAACTGCTCGTTCGTCATCAGGACCTCACCGCGCACCTCGAGGGTGACCGGCTCGGCGAGCCGGTCGGGCAGGCCGGTGATCGTGCCGATCGCGTGCGAGACGTCCTCGCCCGCGGTGCCGTCGCCGCGGGTGATCAGCCGCACGAGCCTGCCCTCCTCGTAGCGCGCGGCCACCGCGAGGCCGTCCAGCTTCGGCTCGACGCTCCACTGCTCGACGGGTCTGCCGATGCGCCGCTCCACCGACGCGGTCCAGGACGCCAGCTGCTCGGCGGAGAAGACGTTGTCCAGCGACAGCATCGGCACGGTGTGCGGCACGTCCCCCACGGCCGCACCGCCCGCCACCTTGCCCGTCGGCGAGGACGCCGAGACCTCCTCGGGATGTGCCTCCTCGTAGGCGGCTATCCCGCGGGCGAGCCGGTCGTACGCGTCGTCGTCGAGGGTGCTCTCCCCCGTCGCGTAGTACGCGGCGGCGGCGCGGGAGGCGGTTTCGACCGCCTCCGCGTAGGCGGAGGAGTCGGCGATCGATGCGGCCGCGGCAGGGGCGGCGGGTGAGGTCGTCGTCATGTGTCCATCCTGCCGCCCACCACTGACAACGCCCCTCGCGAAGTCCGCGACCGGATCAACACGCCGAGTGACAAAAGGAGTTGCCGTCGGGCGGCCGTCGCACCAGGCTGAACGGCATGCTGTCCGACCTGACCCACGAGCTCATCGGTTCTCCGCTGATACTCGCCGTCGCCCTGCTCGCGGTCTTCCTCGACGCGCTGGTGCCGGTGATGCCGAGCGGCACGCTCGTGCTGGCCGCCTCTCTGTGGGCGACCACCCAGGAAGTCGGCCTGCTGGCCGTCGCGGTGCCGGTGGCGGCCGCTTCGGTGCTCGGGGACCTGCTCGTGGTGACGCTGGCACGCAGCCGCCCGCTCAGACGTCCGGCCCTGACATCCGCGGCGGCCAGGATGGGGAAGGCGCTCACCGGCCGGCTGGGGCGTACGACGGTGGCCGCCCGCTTCGTGCCGGGCGGCCGCACCGTGCTGGCGGTCGCCGTGGGCACCACGGGGGTGTCACGGCGTCGCCATCTGTTCTGGTCGGTGGTGGGAGGGGTACTGTGGGCCGGCTATCTCACCGGCCTGGGACGGCTCAACAGCCTCTGGTTCGATGCTTCCTGGCTGGGTTTCGCCGTCTCGGTCGCGGCCACGGTCGTCATGGGCGCGTGCCTGGCACGCGCGCTGTCAGTAGGGAAGCACCCGGCCCGACGGAGTGCGCAGGTCCAGCTCTCGGGCGGGCCTCTGCGGAGCGGGCTTTCGGATACGGATCTGAGCGGCCTTGGCCATCGGACTCACCCTCTCAAGCCGCAACGGCTTCGTACGCGTCGGACCGTTGAGGAGAAGATTCCACCTGTGACTGGTGCGTACACATGGTGGACCTCCAACTTGTGGCGCGTGCGGCGACTTTGCCGCATGCTCTCTCCATCGGTTAGACCCCTGCTGCCCCCTGAACTCATCGCTCAACCCCCGGCCGGGCCATCCCATTGCCCGGCCTGTGGCATATGACAGAGGCACCACCGTATCGAGTGTTGCCAAATCCCTTACGGGCCATCGCTCCCTGTGCAACAGTCGTAACTGGTCCATTGTTCAGACCGTGTTTCAGACTGGCCGTGGCCACGCCTGTATCGGAGTACGTCATGCCCTCCCATGTGTTCGCGGACCGTGCCGCACCACAGCCGCCGGAGCGTGGCGCCGTCGATGCTCTGATCACCCGGACGCGCCGGCTGCGCGGTGACGTGGACGCCGTACGCCGCGACGCCGTGCTGGAGGAGGACGATCCCCAGGGCCGCTGGCAGCGGGCGCTGTGCGACCTCGCCGTCCATCACCTGGACGACCTCGGCGCCCATCTGGGACAGCTGAAGGAAGGCCTGCCCGCGGAGTCCCTCGGTCTCTTCGAGGACGAACTCGCGGAGTACGAGGCCGACAGCGTGCAGAGCACCGGATCGCTCCTCAGCCGGGTCGGCAGCGCCGAGTGGAACCTCCTCACCGACGAGGTGAGCTGGTCCGACGAGCTCTATCAGATCCTCGGACGCTCCCCGCAGAGCGGTCCCATGACCCTGGACGAGCTGCCGTCGATCGTGTTCGCGGATGACCAGGCCCTGCTCACCTCGATGGTGACGGACTGTCTGGTCGACGGGCGCCCCATCGACGGCGAGTTCCGCATGGTCCGCGCCGACGGCCGCGTCCGTACGGTGCACATGATGGGCGAGCCCGTCCTCGACTCCGACGGGTCCACCGCCTCCATGTGGGCGGTCCTCAGGGACGTGAGCGAGCTGCGCCGCAGCGAGCGCGCGCTGCGCGAGAGCCGCGACCACGCACAGCGCAAACAGCACTTCGAGCAGACCGAGCGCCGGCTCGCGGTCGAACTCCAGGAAGCGGTGCTTCCGCCGTGGCGGGGTTCGCTCCAGTTCCCGCTCGACGGCCCCGCCGAACTCGACGTCGCCGCGCACTATCTGCCGTCCGCCAACAGCGCCCTGATCGGCGGTGACTGGTACGACGCCCTGCAACTGCCCCATGGCGGATCGCTGTTGAGCGTCGGCGACCTCACGGGGCACGGCGTGAGCGCGACTTCGGCCATGGCGATGCTGCTCGGTGCGCTGCGCGGCATGGCCGTCGCGGGTATCGAACCCGGACCGCTGATGGCGCACCTCAACCAGTTGCTGGAGACCTCCGTCCAGCCGGCCCTGGGCAGCGCGGTGTGCTGCCGCTTCGACCCGGCGAACCGCACCCTCTCCTGGGCGCAGGCGGGACACCCCGCCCCGCTGCTGTTCCGCAACGGGACGGGGCAGGTCCTCACGCCCCCCGAGGGTGTGCTGCTCGGTGCCACCTCCGGCGCCACGTACGAGCAGGCCGAAGTACCCCTGCTCGCCGGTGACCTGTTGCTGCTGCACACGGACGGTCTGACGCGCACCAGCGCCGCAGGGGACAGCGACACCGGCCGGCTGCTGGCACTGGCGCCACGATTCGCCGCGGCCCGGGACGCGCAGGAGTGCGTACGGGCAGTCCTCGAGGTGTTCGGTGAAGGCGGCCGTGAGGACGACGCCTGCGTGATGGTGGTGAAGATCGGCGCCTAGGAGGCATCCGGTCCACCGGGCCCGACCGCACGGGGGTGCTGTGCACGGGCGCGAGCGTCCTGGGTATGAGCACGTGGGTCCGGGGTGTGGGCACGTGGGTCCCGGGCGCGGGTCGGATATCGGTGCACTCGGCGCGCTCGGCGCACTGCGCGCCTAGATGTCGGTGCTCCTCGCCTTCTTCGACGGGCCCGTGGGCAGGGCCTGCTGGATCTCCTGGCGCAGGTCCTCGATCCTGGCGTAGCCCGAGTACTGCCCGGTGAGCCGGTACATCTCCCGCAGCCGGTCCCACGTCCGGTGCGACGAGGTCTCTCCTATCGAGACGAGCGCCAGCCGTGCATAGCGGTCGGCCTGCTCGGGATCGTCCGCGATGAAACAGGCCGAGGCCAGGGAGATGTAGTCGAAGATCTTCGACCGCTGCCGTCCGCCCTCACGCAGTTGCAGCGCCTGCCGTGCGTGGTTCTGCGCGATGTTCGCGGCCGACGGGTCGTGCTCGGCCAGCGTGCGGTAGGCGAGCGCCTCCATGCCGTGCAGATCCGCCTCGTCGAACATCTGCATCCAACTGGGCGCCGGCACATCTCCCTTGTCGGAGACGAACAGGTCCTCGGCCTCACCGAGGGTGCGGCGCATGGCCTGACCGCGGCCCATGGAAGCCTGTGCCCAGGCCTCGATGGTGTGCAGCATCGCCCGGGTACGCGGCAGGGTCTGTTCACCCGAGCCGGTCTTGGCGAGCTTCATCAGGTCGAGTGCGTCGTCGGGACGGCCCAGATGGACCATCTGCCGGGCGGCACGGGAGAGCGCTTCGCCGGCCCGCGGGCGGTCGCCGCCCTCGCGTGCCGCGTGCGCGGCGATGACGAAGTACTTCTGGGCGGTGGGTTCGAGGCCGACGTCGTGCGACATCCAGCCGGCGAGTACGGCGAGGTTGGCGGCGACGCCCCACAGGCGCCGCTGGAGGTGGTCCGGGTGACGGTAGGCGAGCATGCCGCCCACCTCGTTCAGCTGGCCCACCACGGCCTTGCGCTGGAGGCCGCCGCCACGGGCGGCGTCCCAGGCGCGGAACACTTCGACGGAACGTTCCAGAGCTTCGATCTCCTGCGATCCGATGGGCGCCGCCTCGTAGCGGTCGAACCCGACGGAGTCGGCTTGCAGGGCGTTCTCGAAATGTGGTGCGTTCTTGGCGAGTGCGGGGTCGGTGTGCAGCCAGTCATGCATGGCGCTGCTGAGTGCGGAGCCTGCGGCGAGCGCGGCGCCCGCGCCCACCAAGCCGCGTCGGTTGAGCATGAGGTCCATTCCCGTGAATTCGGTGAGGACCGCCGCGGTGCGTTCGGGCGCCCACGGGAGGCCGTCAGGGTTGGTGTCACTTCCCTGCGCGTCCTTCCGCTTTCCTGCTCGCCCGCTTCGTACGAACCCGAGGTCCTCGATGGTCACGACACGACCGAGTCGCTCGGTGAACAGAGCTGCCAGCACGCGCGGCACGGGATCGCGCGGGGTCTCCCCCATGTCGATCCAGCGCCGCACCCGCGAGGTGTCGGTCGCCAGCTGCGGGTGGCCCATGGCCGCCGCCTGCCGGTTCACGAGTCTTGCGAGTTCCCCTTTGGACCAGCCGGCCAGGCGGAACAGGTCGCAGAGGCGGGTGTTGGGTTCTCCGGTCACGTCAAGCCCCCAGGTTCTCGGCTGAGTTGACAGTAACCCCCTGTCAGATGCGGGGCGACTATTCGCCAGGGTTCGCCAGGGTGCGCCAGATGGTGTGCCACCCGCGCTCTGGTGTGACGTAGGAACGCGCCACCCCGGCCCGGCAGCCGATCGCACTCCCCAGGGTGTTGACCGGCTGCCGGGGCGGGGCCGCGCACGCAAACTGTCGGCGCACGAAGGGATCTGTCACCCCCATGTACACAGCATCGTCCTCCGTGTCCGCCCCACACCGGCCGCAGCGCTCCGCCGTACCGGCCGGCTCCGGACCGTATCTCGACCCCACCAACGCCGGCCGGACTCGACGGCCGGCGGGGGCGGTCGGCCAACCCCTCAGCGGGAGAATCGACTTGTCCGGCCCTCAGGGCGCGCAGCTGCGCATGGCTGTCGCGTCGGTGCACCGCATCTGCCCGGAGTTCAATCCGGTCCAGGTGCTGCGCCGCAGCGGACGTTCGGTCCTGCTCGTCGGTACGACGGGGCGGATGACGGCGGTGGCCAAGTGTCTGCTCGACCACTCACCCGCATGGTCCGAACGGTTCCGGCACGAAATAGCTGCCTACCGCGCCTTCGTCCGGCACCGCCCACCGGTGCGGGTCCCGCGGCTGGTCGCCGCGGATCCCGACAACTGCACCCTGGTGATCGAGCGGATGCCGGGCCGGGCGGCGGCCCTCGCTCGACACCCGGCCGAGGCACCGCCCCGTGCCGATGTGCGGGCCGCCCTCGGCGCGATCGCGCGGCTCAACACCTGGCGGCCGCCGGCCGGAATGTTCGACGCCCCCCTCGATTATGCGTCCCGTATCTCGCGCTATCACGAACTGGGTCTGTTCACCGACCGTGACCTCGGCGACCTCCAGAAGCTGCTGCACGGGCTGGCGCACGCCGGTGGCAAGCAGGGCATGGGCCAGTTCTGCCACGGCGACGCCTTACTGTCCAACATCCTGCTGTCGCCGACGGGGCCCGTGCTGGTCGACTGGGAGCACGCCGGCTGGTATCTGCCGGGTTACGACCTGGCCACCCTGTGGTCGGTACTCGGCGACGCTCCGGTGGCGAGGCGGCAGATCAGCCAGCTCGCCCAGCAGCAGGGACCCGCGGCCCGGGACGCCTTCCTGGTGAATCTGATGCTGGTGCTGACCCGGGAGATCCGCACCTACGAGACAGCGGTGCAGCGCACGATGCGGGAGGCCGCTCCCGCGACGGGTGCCACCGCACCCGCCGCCGGCGGTCTGTCGGCCGGTGAGGAACAGCGACTGCTGCTCAGGCGGCTGCACGACGACTGCGCACTGGCCCGCCGGGCCGTGCGTGCGGCGGTCGGCACTCGCTGACCGGCCGCCACAGAGGGGGAAGCGCGCTGCGCGCCCAGTGCCGACACACTGGGCGCGCAGCGCACTGTGCGGGCGATGTCCGGTGCCCCCGACGGCCCGTCACCCGTCCGGACGGCTCTGGGCCGAGCGGCCGTACACGCTCGCGCGGGGCACCCGGCGCACCACCTACGCACGGCGCGACGGATCACGATGCCCAAATTCCCGCACGAGACCGCTTCGGTGCGGCTTCAGAGCGGTGATCCTCTGCCGCTGGACACCGACAGCGTCGTGGAACGCCAGGGCGAGAACATCACCGAGGGCATGGACCGGCTCGCGCGCGCCTGACGGAGAACGCCGGCCGCTCCCCCGGTGAGCCGCTCGACCGGATCATCGCGGACTACACACGCTCGGCCCACGACGACGCCCGTCCGGCTCGCCGTTCAGGTGAACCGAGCCGCTCGCCGGGCCCGGGAACCGGGCGTCGCCGTGCCGTGGTCAATGTCCGTTCCGTGGAGGGGAATTGGCCCAGACCACTGACGCACCGCAGGCCCGCGGCCCCTCACCGCGAAACTCCCCGGAACCTGCGCTGACGTGCAAATTTCCTCCACCTGAGTGCGATTGACGGATCGTCCGGCAGCCGATACCCCTGTAGTCGAGACCGACCCCGCAGGCCCCGCCACGCACCATCCGCCCCTGGAGGCTGCCTTGCAACGTTCCGCCCCCGCGCGCCCGCGAAGCGCCCGCCGTCGCATGCTGAGGGCAGGGGGCGCGGTGGCGTCCGCAGCCCTGCTACTGCCGCTGGTCTCGGCCGGCCCGTCCGCCACCGCCGAGCAGCGCGGATCCGGGTCGCTCCAGCGCGAGTTCGCCGCGGCCGCCGCCCAGTACCGCGTACCGCAGAGCGTGCTGCTCGGTGTGTCGTATCTGCAGTCCCGGTGGGACACGCACGGAGGCGCTGCGAGTGTCACCGGCGGCTACGGGCCGATGCATCTCACGGACGCCCGCACGGCGCTGGCCGAGGCTCCGCACCATTCCCACGACAGCGAGGACCCGCGCGGCGACGACGCTCGTGAGCCCCTGCGGGCCGCCGGGACCGCGCTGCCGGATCCCGCTGAACTCCCTTCCCGGCTGCGGACGCTGGAGCGCGCGGCCGAGCTGTCGGGCTACAGCGCGGCGCAACTGCGGGACAACGCCGCGGCCAATGTGCGCGGCGGCGCGGCCCTCCTCGCCGACGCGCAGAAGAAGCTGGGCCGACCGCTGAGCGACCGGCCCTCCGACTGGTTCGGCGCCGTCGCCCGCTTCTCGGGCGCCGACGACACGGCGACCGCCGCGGTCTACGCGGGCGACGTCTTCGACGTGATCCGCACCGGCCAGTCCCGCACCACGGACAGCGGCGAGCATGTCTCCCTGGCGGCCGACCCGTCGGCGGTCACCGACGCCGGGCAGACGGCCCGGCTCGGGCTGCGCACGGCGGACGCAGGGAAGACCGAGTGTCCGCGGACCGTGGCCTGCGAGTGGATCCCGGCGCCGTACGAGGAGTTCGGCGAGGGCGAGTACGGCAACCACGACCTGGCGAACCGCCCTGCGTCGCAGTCGGTGAAGTACATCGTCGTCCATGACACCGAGGGTTCCTGGGACACCACCCTGAAGCTGGTGCAGGACCCGACGTATGTGTCGTGGCAGTACACCCTGCGGTCCTCCGACGGGCACATCGCCCAGCACGTGCCGCTCAAGGACGTCGCCTGGCACGCCGGCAACTGGTACGTGAACGCGAAGTCGGTGGGCCTGGAGCACGAGGGCTTCCTGGTCTCGCCGGACGCCTGGTACACGGAGGCGATGTACCGCACCTCGGCACGGCTGGTGCGGTATCTGGCGCAGCGGTACGACATCCCGCTGGACCGGCAGCACATTCTCGGGCACGACACGGTGCCGGGCACCACCCCCGCGACGATCGCCGGCATGCACACCGACCCCGGCCCGTACTGGGACTGGGCGCACTACTTCACGCTGCTGGGCCGTCCGTTCGTGCCGGGTGCCGGTCCCCGCAGCGACGTGGTGACCATCCGTCCCGACTACGTCCGCAACCAGCCTCTCTACACGGGCTGTGTGAAGCCCGCCGAGGCGTGCGCACCGCACGGCTCGGGTGCGGTCCGGCTGCACACCGCCCCGGCGGACGACGCGCCGCTGGTCAAGGACATCGGCCTGCGGCCCGGCGGGCAGGACTCGACCACCGGGGTCAACGACACGGGTGCGCGTGCCTCGACGGGCCAGCAGTACGCCGTGGCGGAGCGCCGCGGCGAGTGGACCGCCATCTGGTATCTCGGACAGAAGGCCTGGTTCCACAATCCGCACAGCCGGCCGACGGCCGTGGGCGCGCGGGAGGCCCTGCTGACCCCGAGGGCCGGCCTGGCGGAGATCCCGGTCTACGGGCGCGCCTACCCGGAGGCGGCCGCCTATCCCGAGGGTGTGCCGGTGCAGCCGGTGTCGCCGCTGCCGTACAAGCTGCTCGCCGGGCAGAAGTACGTGGTGGGCGACCGGGTCCCGGGTGAGTACCTGTACGCGACGACCTTCGATGCGGCGGGACATCGCGTCGTGCGGGGCAAGGAGCTGTACTACGAGATCCAGTTCGGGCACCGGGTGGCGTTCGTGAAGGCCGCGGATGTGCGCGTCCTGAGGTAGCCGGCGGGCGCCACCGGTCGAGGGGTCCGGTGGCGCACCGTCTCCTTTTGTGAGCTTGTGTGACTAATGGGCCGTTGTGCGTGGGCCGTCCGAGGGACGGGTAGGGCTCGCCCGTCCACCCGGTCCGCGCTGGCGCGGATGCTCACCGAAAGGCCCACGCACAGATGGCACAGCCCTTCGTTCTGCCGGACTTCTACGTCCCGTATCCGGCACGGCTCAACCCCCATGTCGAGGAGGCACGGCGGCACACCAAGGAGTGGGCCCGCGGCATGGGGATGCTGGAGGGGTCCGGCATCTGGGAGGAGGCCGATCTCGACGCGCACGACTACGCCCTGCTGTGCGCCTATACGCACCCCGACTGCGGTGCCGAGGCGCTGTCCCTGGTGACCGACTGGTATGTGTGGGTCTTCTTCTTCGACGACCATTTCCTCGAGGTCTTCAAGCGCAGCCAGGACCGTGAGGGCGGCAAGGCGTATCTGGACCGGCTGCCGGCCTTCATGCCGATGGGCTCCACGGCCGACATCCCGGAGCCGCAGAACCCGGTGGAGGCGGGACTGGCCGATCTGTGGGCGCGGACCGTGCCGAGCATGTCCGACGGCTGGCGGGCCAGGTTCGCCGAGTCCACGGCGAACCTCCTCAACGAGTCGATGTGGGAGCTCACCAACATCAACGAGGGGCGGATCTCCAACCCCGTCGAGTACATCGAGATGCGCCGGAAGGTCGGCGGCGCACCCTGGTCGGCGGGGCTCGTGGAGTACGCGGCGGGCGCCGAAGTGCCCGAGGCGGTCGCGGACTCACGTCCGCTGCGAGTGCTGCGGGACGCGTTCTCCGACGGTGTCCATCTGCGCAACGACCTGTTCTCCTACCAGCGCGAGGTGGAGGACGAGGGTGAGCTCAGCAACGGCGTGCTCGTGCTGGAGACCTTCCTGGGGTGTACGACGCAGGAGGCGGCCGAGGCGGTCAACGACCTGCTGACCTCGCGGGTCCAGCAGTTCGAGAACACCGCGCTGACCGAAGTCCCCGCCCTCTGTGTGGACAAGGGCCTGACTCCGGTCGACTGCGCCGCGATCGCCGCGTACACCAAGGGACTTCAGGACTGGCAGTCCGGCGGTCACGAATGGCACATGCGCTCCAGCCGCTATATGAACGAGGGCATGGACACCGGGCCTTCACACGTCGGTGGGGTGGTGGGCACCTCGGCCCTCGACATCACGACACTCTTCGGCCGTCCCGCGGCAACGCGGCTGCGCGGTCTCGCCCACGTTCCGCACCAGCGGGTGGGACCGTCGCTGTTGCCCGACTTCGACCTGCCGTTCCCTCTCTCCATCAGTCCGCACCACCGGGACGCGCTCGACAAGTCGGTCGCCTGGGCGGACCGGATGGGCCTGCTCGGGGACATCTGGGACGGGCCGATGCTGCGGGGTTTCGACTTCGCGTTGTGCTCGGCGGGCCTGGACCCGGACGCCACGGCCGAGGAACTGGAGCTCAGCGCGGAGTGGCTGACCTGGGGCACCTACGGCGACGACTACTACCCCCTCGTCTTCGGCCGTCCGCGCAATCTCGTCGGGGCGAAGCTGTGCAACGAGCGGCTGTTGGCCTGTATGCCCGTCGACGAACCGGCCGCTGCCTCGGCCCTTGCCGTCAGCCCGATGGAGCGAGCGCTCGCCGATCTGTGGGCGCGCACCGCCGGCCCGATGGAAGGCGGGGCACGGGTGGAACTGCGCCGGTCGATCGAGGTGATGCTCGAGAGCTGGTTGTGGGAGCTGCACAACCAGGCGCAGCACCGCGTCCCCGACCCGGTCGACTACATCGAGATGCGGCGGCTGACCTTCGGGTCGGACCTCACGATGAGCCTGTGCCGGCTGCGGCACGAGGGGGAGTTGCCACCGGAGGTGCTGCGCAGCGGGACGGTGCGGAGCCTGGAGAACGCCGCAGCGGACTACGCCTTTCTCGTCAACGATCTCTTCTCCTACCAGAAGGAGATCGAGGTCGAGGGTGAGGTGCACAACGCGGTCCTGGTGGTGCAGACGTTCTTCGACTGCGACTATCCGGCCGCGGTCTCCATCGTCGACGATCTGATGCGCGGCCGGCTCCGCCAGTTCCTTCACGTCAAGGAGCGGGAACTGCCGCTGCTGTACGAGGACTTCTCCCTCGACAAGGCGGGAAGGGCCGCACTCGACGCCTATGTGCACGAGCTGGAGGACTGGCTGGCGGGCATCCTCAACTGGCACCGGGGGGTGCGCCGTTACCAGGCGGAGGATCTGCGCAGGGGCGCGGGCACGACGCTGCTGAAGGAGCCGACGGGGCTCGGCACCTCGGCGATGCGGGTGGCCGCGATGCTCGCTCGATAGCGGCGGCCGAGGAACGCGGGCCGCGGAGCCGGACGGGTTTCGCGGCCCCGCACCGGAAGGCGGCCGGAAGGTCAGCCCTGTTCGAGCCGCAGGGTCAGCCCTGCTGGAAGAGTTCCGCGGGCAGCGGCTTGAGCAGCGCGTACAGGTCGTCCGTGATCGGACGGTCCCAGCTGGCGATGGTGACCAGCACATTGTCGCTGCGGTCGAACTGGACGCAGGAGATACGGCTCTCGGAGAGCTTGAGCCGGCGGACGATCAGCAGATTGTCCCCCTGCATCACCGGCAGGTCCTCCGTCTCGACGACCTCGACGGGCTCCTCGTTCTCCAGGGCCAGCAGCAGCTGCGCCACCTCGAAGGGGACCTGTCCCTCGTCGACCTCGCGGGCGGGCGAGCCCTCCGGGAGGTTGCCGATGATCATCGCCGGGCCGCGGCCGCCGAACAGGTCGTACCGCAGAAAGACTCCCTGACAGGAACCGTCGGGAGCGGGAAGGAGGCCCGCGCCGAGGTTGCCGGGCCAGTCTCCCGGGTCCATGGCCAGGACGTCGAAGTCCGGACCCGCGGGAGTGGCGGCGCTGCGGCGGCGGAGGAAGGACATACCGCCATGGTACGTGTCCGCAAGGGTGCGCCAGAGCCGGGGCCGGGTGCCTTCGGGCTACTGTTCGGTCACCTTCCGCGCCCGCCGACCGTCGCCTCCTCGGTGTCCTCGCCGAGTGCCGTGGCGAGTCCCGCCTCGTCGGTGCCGACCTTGCGGTAGACGGCCGAGAGCAGCTTGATCACGGCGGGTTCGTCGAGGTGCAGGGCGGCGGCCACGGCGGCCGCGTCGTCCCCCTTCACGGTCAGCAGGGCCGCGGTCCGCTCCCGGGTGGTGAGGGCGTCCGTCTCGATGGCGCGCAGCCGTCGGGGGCGCAGCCCCGCCGCGGCGAGCTCGTCGCGGGCGGTGTCCGCGAGCCCGTCGGCGTCGCACTGGCCGGCGGCCTCCAGCCCTCGGTAGAGATACTCCGCGGCCTCCTTCGGGTGGCCGGTGCGGCGCAGATGCGTGCCGAGGCCGACGAGGGCGCGGGCCAGTTCGTACGCGGCCGGTGAGCGTTCGAGGCAGGTGACGGCTTCCCGCAGGAAGGCGGTGCGCTCGCTGCCGTCGCACACCTCGGCGGCGACCCGCAGTGCCTGCCCGATCCCGGAGGCGGTGGCGTACCGGCGGGCACGCTGGACGGCGTCGAGGGCGATGGTCCGCGCTCTCTCCGGTGCGTCGTGGGCCTCGGCGAGGGCGAGATGGAGCTGCCAGGGGCACCAGGCGGGGTTGCGCATACCGCGCGGGTCGAGCCGGCGGCCCACGGCGGCCAGCTCGACGGCCGCCTCCTTGGTCCGGCCCCTGGCGAGCAGCAGTTCGCCGTAGACGGACTGCGAGTCGGGGAAGGTGACGGCCGCGGGGAAGGGCTCGCCGAAGCCGTGGTCCTGCGCGACGGTGATTGCCTCGTCGGTGCGGCCGCGGGCCAGCAGTACCTCGATGAGGGTGCCGACGGCGTACCACGCGGCCGGGGTGCGGGGACCGACACGCTCGGCGAGACGCAGTCCCGCCCGGACGAAGTCCTCGGCCTCGGCGAGCCGCCCGCGCCGGTAGCGGATGTACGCCAGCAGGGTGTAGGCGAAGGAGAGGTGGGCGCCGCGCCAGCCCTGGCGCTCGAACTCCGCCGTACCTGCCGCGAACAGTTCCTCGGCCCGGCCGGGCCGGTCCGCGTAGAGGAACGCGAGCGCGACGAGCACCGGGACTTCGAAGCCGCGGTCCTCGACCGCCCAGCTCAGGCCGCCCTCCAGAGCGCGTTCGGCGTGGTGGAGCGCGACGGAGGCGGGTTCGGCACGCAGCGTGGCGTCCCAGGCGCGCAGCCCGATGATGTACCGCTCGGTGAGATCGGTGCCGGGGAGGCGGTCGGCGAGGCGGGCCAGCCGCCGGGAGCGGGCCGGGGAGTCGGGCTCGTCCGCGCGGAAGGCGTCCCACATGAACTTCTCGGACTGCATCCGCAGCCGGGTCCGCGGGTCGGTCGAGCGCCGGGTCTCGCGCGCGAGCGTGTCACAGGCTTCGGCGAGGCGGTCGGAGTGGGCGAGGACCTGGGAGAGGCGGTAGACGATGGCCTGGCGCAGGGCGGGGTCGGTGATGGGTTCTTCGAGTGCGGCCCGCAGATGGTTGACCGTGGTGGCGGGTTCCGTGAGCAGGGAGGCGCAGCCCAGTTCGTACAGGACGGCGGCCCGGTCGTCGAAGGCCGGCGGCTCGCGCAGTGCGCGGGCGAGGAAGCGGCGGGCTGCGTCCGGGGCACCTGCGCGCAGGGTCTCTCCCGCCGCCCGGCGCAGATGCTGGACGACCCAGGGATCGCCGTCGGGATGGGCCTCCATCAAGTGGCGGGCGGCGGCGGTCGAGCCGAGCCCGGCGTCGACGACCGCCCAGGCGGCCAGGCCGTGCAGCGCGACGCGCACGGCATCGGGAATGGCCCGGTATACGGCGGTGGCGATCAGCGGGTGGACGAATTCGAGGGTGTCGGAGCCGGTGAGGATACGGGCGTCGCGCAGCCGGTCCGCGGCGTCGGCCGCCGCCTCGCTGCCGAGCCCGGCGACGGAAGCGGCGAGCGACGGCTGGATCTCGGTACCGAGGACGGCTCCGGCCCAGGCGAAGCGGACGGTGGAGGTGCCGAGCCGCTCCAGCCGGGAGACGAGACCGCTTCCCTTGACCGCGGCGGCGAGGTCGCGCAGCAGGTGGGCGCCGGCTTCGAGGGGTTCGATGCCGCGGTCGCTGACCTTGGCGGTGAGTTCGACGGCCTCGAAGGGGTTGCCCGCGGTGACGGCCCAGCATTCGCGGCAGAACGCCTCGTCGGCATGCGCGCCGAGCCGGTCGCGTACGAGACTGCCCACGGCCGGGGCGGTCAGCGG
The DNA here is from genome assembly GCF_036169555.1 of Streptomyces sp. NBC_00306. Taxonomy (GTDB): domain Bacteria; phylum Actinomycetota; class Actinomycetes; order Streptomycetales; family Streptomycetaceae; genus Streptomyces; species Streptomyces achmelvichensis. The sequence goes on from NZ_CP108032.1 coordinate 590,406, forward strand.
TGCGAGGTCGATGGGGCGTTGTCCGGCCCGCCCGGTGATCCCCCGGAACTGCTGGGCATGGTCGGGGAGTTCGTCGGGGCGGTAGGCGACGACGAGCAGCATCGGCAGTTCTTCGGCGCGCGGCGCGTACGCGGCGAGCCAGCGCAGCGACTCCGGGTCGGCCCAGTGGGCGTCGTCGAGGACCAGGACGAGCGGGGCGCGCTGCACGGCGAGGTGGGTGAGGACCCAGTCGAGCCCGTCGCGCAGGCCCTGCGGGTCGGGCGGGGCGCCCGCGTCCGCGGTGCACAGTCCGAGCGCCGGGCCCACGATGGCGTACCAACTGCCCAGTTGCATGCGCAGGGTGGCCTCGGAGGTGCCGGCCAGCTGGGGCTGGATCAGCTGGCGGGCGACGTGGAAGGCGACCTGCTGCTCCTGCTCGCCGCCGCGTGCCGAGAGAACGGTGCAGCTCTTTGCGGCCGCCCGTCGGCGCACCTCGTTGAGCAGCGTCGTCTTGCCGAGACCCGCGGGGCCGGCGAAGGCGAGCAGCGCGCCGCGCGGCCGCTCGGGCGGGTCGAGGTCGTCCGTCCGGAAGCCGGTGAGCTCATCGAGAGCTTCGTCGACGGCGGCCAGTTCGGCCTCACGCTCGAAGAGTCGGCGTCTCGTTCCGCCGGCACGTCGCGTCATCTGTAACCCCCACGGCCGGGCGTGCTCCCGGCGCGGTGAAGGGGCCGCCGGCACACGTCCTTGAGGCACCTCAGCGTACGCCCGCGCGCGCTCTCAGGGACCTGTCCTTGCGAAACGTGGGCGTCCGGAAAGGGAGTTGTCGGTACGTGGGGAGTTCTGCGGCCCGGCCCGCCGCACATGTATACGACCGCGTGCGGTGGGCCGGGGTCTGCCTGGTGAGGTGCGGCCGCCGTGGGCGCAGGACCGCGAAGTCCTAGGCGGAGGTCTGGGTCGGGCTCATTCCGGGGCCGGCGGTTCCGTTGATCTTCTCTATCGCCTGCCGTGCGTGTTCGCCGGGTGATCGTCCGGTGAGCGAGGAGACGGACGACGGCGCGGTCTGCTGCGCTGCCGCGGGCCTGGCATGGCTCGCGGTCGTCCGCGAGCGGAGCCGGTGGCCGACGGCCTCGTCGAGGCTCACGGGGCGCTGCATCTGGGCTGACAGCCGACCCGCTTCCTGACCCAGCGCGGCGACGTCCTCCCATTGCAGACGGACCACCAGGCGGAGTTCGGCCTCCCCGTCAGGGAGGGCTTGGAGAGACGGGTTGATGGCGTCATTCATGGCTGATCCTCACGCTGTTGGAACGGAATCCTCGCGGGACGCTGCGCACCCCGGCGTGCGGGGCATGCAGAGTCATACGGGAGAAGTCCGCGCAGCGTTCACTCACACGTGTAGGCACGTACGGGTGTACGAGTCGGGCCGTCGGCGGGGTGCCGCACGAGTGCGCGAGGGACGCGCGGTGCGGACGGGCCGTGCGGGACGCGTGGTGCGGACGGGCCGTACGGGACCTGAGGCGCGGGACGCGTGGTGCGGACGGGCCGTACGGGACCTGAGGCGCGGGACGCGTGGTGCGGACGGGCCGTACGGGACCTGAGGCGCGCGCACGGCGGCAGGATCGGTCGCCCGCACCGCAGCCCGCGGATGGCAAGCAGGCGGACGGGGTTCACGGCCCGCGCGGATGACCGGGGCAGGCGCCTCCCCCGGCCCCGTCCCGCATCGACACGCGCCCCGAGGGGTCCACGCGGCATCGCTTCGGTGGCCGCAGCGGTCGGACCGTCGCGGCCACATCGACCGGGATCGAGGGCGGGCGGGAGGGGGAAGGGACAGCGCGAGCCGTCAGGTGAGGTCGAACTCCCCACCGCGGGCGTTCAGCACGAAGGCTCGCCATTCCGCCGGTGTGAAGATCAGGGACGGGCTCTCCGGCCGTCCGCCGTTGCGCATCGCGATGAAGCCCTCCACGAAGGCGATCTGGACATCCCCCGTTCCCTGACTGCCGGACTGCCAGTCGGCGTTGGTGAGGTCGAGTTCAGGCTTGTCCCAGCCCGAAAACATCTGCGTGGTGGTCGTGCTCTCGGCCACGTCCGTGCTCCTCCCGCATCGTCTCCGGCCTCAGACTAGCGATCGTCCCCGGTCACCGACAGGCCGCGGAAGAAGGCCGGGAGCCACCGGGGACGGAAGGACGCGTCAGGTGCGGGGCGGCTCCGCGCCGACGAGCCACATCGAGAAGAACTGCGACCCTCCGCCATACGCGTGCCCGAGGGCTCTGCGAGCTCCTTCGACCTGGTGCTCGCCCGCCCGGCCGCGTACCTGAAGTGCGGCTTCGGCGAAGCGGATCATGCCGGAGGCGCCGATGGGATTGGTCGACAGCACTCCGCCCGACGGGTTCACAGGCAAGTCCCCGTCGAGTTCGGTGACGCCGGACTCGGTGAGTTTCCAGCCCTCGCCCTCGGCGGCGAAGCCCAGGTTCTCCAGCCACATCGGTTCGTACCAGGAGAAGGGGACGTACATCTCGACGGCGTCGATCTCCCGGCGCGGGTCGGTGACGCCGGCCTGCCGGTAGACATCGGCGGCGCAGTCCTTGCCGGCCTGCGGCGAGACGAAGTCCTTGCCGGCGAACATCGTCGGTTCGCTGCGCATCGCACCGCCGTGCACCCAGGCGGGCGCGTTCGGTGCGCGCGAGGCCCCGGCCCGGTCGGTGAGGATCATCGCGCAGGCGCCGTCGGAGGAGGGACAGGTCTCGGAGTAGCGGATCGGGTCCCACAGCATCGGGGAGGCCTGGACCTTCTCCAGCGTGATGTCGTGCTCGTGGAGATGGGCGTACGGGTTCTTCAGCGCGTTGCGGCGGTCCTTGTAGGCGACCAGGGAGCCGACCGTGTCGGGGGCTCCGGTGCGCCGCATGTAGGCGCGTACGTGCGGGGCGAAGAAGCCGCCGGCGCCGGCGAGCAGGGGCTGCTGGAAGGGGACCGGCAGGGACAGGCCCCACATGGCGTTCGACTCGGACTGCTTCTCGAAGGCGAGGGTGAGGACCGTGCCGTGTACCCGGGAGGCCACCAGGTTGGAGGCGACGAGGGCGGTGGAGCCGCCGACCGAGCCCGCGGTGTGCACCCGCAGCATCGGTTTGCCGACGGCGCCGAGCGCGTCGGCGAGGTAGAGCTCCGGCATCATGACGCCCTCGAAGAAGTCGGGGGCCTTGCCGATCACCACGGCGTCGATGTCCGCCCAGGTCAGCTCGGCGTCGTCGAGTGCTCTGCGGGCGGCTTCGCGTACCAGGCCGGCGATGGAGACGTCCCGGCGGGCGGCGACGTGTTTGGTCTGGCCCACGCCGACGACGGCGACGGGTTCCTTGCCTCGGGCGGTGTCAGGCACGGTCCTCCCCTTCCAGGACGGCGACCAGGTTCTGCTGAAGGCAGGGGCCGGAGGTGGCGTGGGCGAGTGCCCGGTCGGACTCGCCGCGATGGATACGGGCGGCGGCCTCGCCCAGCCGGACGAGGCCGGTCGCCATGACCGGATTGGCGGCCAGCGCTCCGCCGGACGGGTTGACCCTCACGCTGTCGTCGAGGTCGAGAGCTCGCCGCAGGACGACTTCCTGGGAGCTGAACGGCGCGTGGAGTTCGGCGGTGTCGACAGGCCGCTCGAAGACTCCGGCGCGCTGTGCGGCGAGCCGGGTGGAGGGCGAGTCGGTCAGATCGCGTACACCGAGACTGTGGGCCTCGATCCGGTGGTCCATCCCCCGGATCCAGGCGGGTCGTTCGCACAGATCACGGGCGCGGTCCCCGGCGGCGAGGATCACGGCGGCGGCGCCGTCCCCGATCGGGGAACAGTCCCCGGCCCGCAGCGGCTGGACGATGTACTCGCCCTGCGGAACCGATCCGCTGAGCTGGGCGTGCGGGTTGGTCCGGGCGTCGTCGCGGTTGCGGGCGGCGACGGCGGCCAGCTCCGGCTCGTCCACGCTTCCGGCATCGATCAGCGCCTGCGCCTGGAGTGCGGCGAGCGCCACCGAGTCGGGCCAGAGCGGGGCCAGGTAGTAGGGGTCGAGCTGGCGGGTGAGGACGTCCCGCACCTGGCCGGGGGACGACTTGCCGTAGGAGTAGACGAGTGCGGTGTCGGCCTCACCGGTGAGGATCTTGACCCAGGCTTCGTACAGCGCCCAGGCGCCGTCCATCTCCACATGGGACTCGGAGATCGGCGGCCACGCACCGACGCCGTCGAGGGCCATGGTGAAGGAGAAGGCCCGTCCGGCGAGATAGTCGGAGGAGCCCGAGCAGGTGAAGCCGATGTCGCCGGTCTTCAGGCCGGTGTGCGCGAGGACCTCGTGGAGGACCGGCATCAGCATCTCGACCTCGGAGAGGTCGTCGCTGCGGCGCCGGTGGTCCGTCTGCGCGAAGGCGACGATCGCCACGTCGTGCGTCACAGCAGCTCCTTGTAGGTGTCGTAGTCGGCGTCGGGTTCGCCGGTGGGGCGGTAGTGGTCGGGGTGGCGGCCGCCCGGTTTCCACACCGGCTCCACCCGCAGACCCATCCGCACCTGGTCGTAGGGCATCCCCGCGATCCGCCCGTGCAGGGCGAGGTCGGCGCCGTCCAGGGCGATGTGGGCGTAGACGTACGGGACCTCGATGTCGAGGTTCTTGGCCTTGATGTTGACGATGCAGTAGGTGGTGACCGTGCCGCGCGGACCGACCTCGACGCGGTCCGTGGTGGCGACGCCGCAGGTGGGGCAGGCGCCCCGGGGCGGCACATAGACCTTGTGGCAGGAGGGGCAGCGCTCACCGACGGTCCGGTGGTCGGCCAGCGCGGCGATGTGCGCGGTCTGGGCGCGGCCGGGCGAATAGACGTAGTCGAGCCGGGCGGGCGCCACGATGCCGGTGACGGCGTCGTCGAACTGCCCGTCGTGCTCCGTCCCGTGGACCTCGGGCTCGCCGTCGTACGGCTCGAAGCAGGCGATGTCGGTGATCGCGCCGGTCCGTTCCCCGGCCCAGCGGACGCGCACCCGCATCCCGGTGCGGACGGCCTCGGGCCCGGGTGCGTCGAGGGCGTGCAGGAGGGAGGTGTCGGCGCCGTCGAGCCGCACCAGCACCCAGGCGAACGGCTCGCTTAGGGGCTGACCGCGTCGCGGGGCCGGGTTCCAGGCCCACGTGGTGACGGTCCCGCAGGAGCCGACCTCGACCAGGTCACGGATCTCCTCCGCGGTGACCGGGTCGTACTCGACGGGCGGTACGAGCACCCGGCCGTCCTCCGTCCGTACGCCGAGGACCGTCCGCTCGCGCAGTCCGGTGAGAAAGGCGCTCTGTACGGGGCCGAGTGAGCGGGTGAAGGGGAACTCGACGACCAGCGGGGCGCTCAGCAGCTCGGGCATCCGGGGTCTCTCCCTCGGGTCAGGCGCGGCGGTAGACGGGGTCGCGCTTCTCGGCGAAGGCACGGGCGCCTTCCTTGGCGTCCTCGGTGTCGAAGACCGGCCAGCCGCGTTTGAGTTCGGCGGCGAGTCCTTCGGTCTCGGTCATCTCGGCGGTCTCGTAGACGGATGCCTTCACCGCCTCGACGGCGAGCGGACCGCAGGCGTTGATCTGCTCGGCGACGGCGAGGGCCTTGTCGAGTGCCGTCCCGTCGGGGACGACGTGGCCGATGAGCCCGATGTCCCGCGCCTCCTCGGCGCTGTAGGGCCGGCCGGTCAGCAGCATCTCCAGGGCGTGGGTGCGCGGGATCTGGCGCTGGAGCCGTACGGTCGAGCCGCCGATGGGGAACAGTCCCCGCTTCACCTCGAACAGTCCGAAGGTGGCGCTGCGGCCCGCGACCCTGATGTCGGTGCCCTGAAGAATCTCGGTGCCGCCGGCAACGCAGGCGCCCTCGACCGCGGCGATCACCGGTTTGCGGGGGCGGTGATGACGGAGCATGGCCTTCCAGTGCAGATCCGGGTCGGCCTTCATCCGGTCGCGGTACTGCTCTCCGTCCATCCCCCGGCCGGCGAGCGCCTTGAGGTCCATGCCGGCGCAGAAGGCTCCGCCGGCGCCGGTGAGCACGACGGAGCGTACGGAGTCGTCCTCGTCGGCCTCGATCCAGCCGTCGTGGAGGCCTACCAGCATCGGCAGCGAGAGGGCGTTCTTCGCCGCCGGCCTGTTCAGGGTGAGCACGAGTGTGGCGCCTTCGCGCCGCACGGTGAGGTGCTCGGTTCCACCTCGTTCTTCCATGTGCGGACCTCCCGTCTCGACCTGGAACAGGTTGCAGTAGGCCGGGGCCCAGTTCAATAGTTTTCTGACACCCAGTCAGATTTCTTCTGCGGCGCCCCTTCCCAGTTGTGTCCCCCGGCGCTCTAATGACCGCCGAGCCGGAGTTCGCCGGGGATGCGCCGCGGTCAGGAGGAACGGTGGAGTACAACCTTGCCGACCTGTTCGAGTCGGTCGTCGACGTGGTCCCCGACCGCGAGGCGCTTGTGTACATCGACCACCCCGGCACCGGCGCGGAGCGCAGGCTCACCTACGCGGAGCTCGACGCCGCGGCCAACCGTGTCGCCCACCATCTGATCGGCGCGGGCATCGAACCCGGCGAGCATCTCGGCCTGCACCTCTACAACGGCATCGAGTATCTGCAGACCGTGCTGGGCTGCCTCAAGGCGAGAGTCGTACCGGTCAACGTCAACTACCGCTACGTGGAAGAGGAACTCGTCTACCTCTACCGCGACGCCGACCTCGCGGCCCTGGTCTTCGACGCGGAGTTCACCCGGCGGGTCGCGGCCGCGCTGCCGAAGACACAGAAGCTGCGGCATCTCGTCCGCGTGGGCACACCCCCGCAGGACGCACCGCCGCTGGACGCCGTGTCCTTCGCCGACGCGACGGCCGGCGCGTCACCCGGGCGCGGCTTCGGACAGCGTTCCGCCGACGACCAGTTCATCATCTACACCGGCGGCACGACCGGCATGCCCAAGGGGGTGATGTGGCGTCAGGAGGACCTGTTCTTCTCTGGATTGGGCGGTGGTGCGCCGACCGGCGAGCCGGTCTCCTTCCCCGAGGAGCTCGCCGAGCGCGTGGCCGCCGGCGGTGACGGGATCACGTTCTTCCCCACTCCCCCGCTGATGCACGGCACGTCCACCCTCACCGCGTTCATCGGCTTCAACTTCGGCCAGCGGATCGTGGTCCACCGCAAGTACGTGCCGGAGGAGGTGCTCCGGACGATCGAGAAGGAGAAGGTCACCAGCGTGTCCCTGGTCGGCGACGCGATGCTGCGGCCGCTGATCGACGCACTGAACGGACCCCTGAAGGGCACCGACCTGTCCGCGTTGTTCAGCGTCTCCTCGTCCGGCGCGATCATGTCGGAGACGGTACGGGCGCAGTTCTCCGCGCTCGCGCCGAACGTGATGCTGCTGAACAACTTCGGTTCGTCGGAATCCGGGTTCAACGGCACCGCGACGGAGGACTCCGGCCCCGAGAAGGGCTTCCGGTTGCGGGTCAACTCCCGTACGGAGGTGGTCGACCCGGCGACGTACGAACCGGTCGCGGTGGGCGAGCCGGGCCGGATCGCCCAGCGCGGGCATGTACCCCTCGGCTACTACAACGACCCCAAGAAGACCGCGGAGACCTTCTTCCAGCGCGGCGACGAGCGATGGGTGCTGCTCGGCGACATGGCGACGGTCGACGAGGAAGGCATCGTCACCGTCCTCGGCCGCGGCTCGCAGTGCATCAACACCGGTGGCGAGAAGGTGTATCCGGAAGAGGTCGAGCAGGCGCTCAAGTCCCACCCCGATGTGTACGACGCGCTGGTGGCCGGGGTGCCGGACGCCACGTGGGGCAACCATGTGGCCGCGGTGGTGCAGGTGCGCCAGGGGGCGACGGAGCCCGGTCTGGAGGAGATCCAGTCGCACTGCCGCACCCGGCTGGCCGGCTACAAGATTCCGCGCCAGCTGGTGATCGCGAAGGAGATCCAGCGTTCGCCGAGCGGCAAGGCGGACTACCGCTGGGCGCGCACGGTGGCGACGGAGGCCGCCGGGCAGTGAGCGCCCGGACACGGATGCCTCGCCGGGGCGCTTCCTTCAGGACGCCCCGGCGAGAAGTCGCTCCATGGACTCGGCGGCCCGCACGGCCGCGTCGCCGCAGCAGTTGTTGAACAGGACGTGGAGCTGCTCGGCCCGCCGGGACATCTCCGTCAGCCGGGGCAGCCACTCGGTCAACTCGCCGTCCGTATAGGTGTGGCGGAACCGCTCCTCCTTGGTGCCCGAACCCCACGCGGCGTTGCGTCCGTGGAAGCGGACCACGGCCGGCCCGGCGGCGGTGACCTCCGTGACGGGAGGCAGCGACAGCGGCAGGTTCGGCGCGACATCCACGCTCACCGAGGCGAGACCGAGGTCCCTCAGCAGCGCGGAGGTGGCCACGCACCGGTCCTCCTGCCACCACGCCGGATGCCGGAACTCAACCGCGACCGGCCATCCCTCGGTCCGCTTGCGACACCGGTCGAGCAGGACCTCCGCAGTGGCGCCCGGGGCGAACCACGGCGGGAGCTGGAAGAGCAGCGTCCCGAGGCGGCCCGCGTCCCGCAGGGGCAGCACCGCCTCGCTGAAGCGGCGCCACACCTCGTCGAGCAGACCCGGGTCGTCGTCGCCCTGCCCCGGCCTCCCTCGCCGGGCGAAGGCGTCGCGCAGGTCGGACGGCAGCGCCTTCGATCGCGTCGGATGCCCGGTGAGCAGGGAGAAAGCCTTCACGTCGAACCGAAAGCCCTCGGGCGTACGGTCCACCCACAGCAGGCTGTTGCGGACGCTGGGCAGGGCGTAGTAGGTGGCGTCGACCTCGACGACGGGGAACCGCTCCGCGTAGTGACGCAACCGTCCTTCGGCGTCCCGCCTGCCCGGCGGGTACCAGCCGCTGGCGAGCAGCGCACTGTCCGTCCACGAACACGTACCGACGAGGATCTGACCCATGCCGGTCGGCTACCCGCTTCGGGCCGGGCATCTCCCGCGAGGCGAGGACGGCCTGGGACAGGCCCTGTTCGCAGGCCGCGAGGGCGGGACAGGCCTCAGGAGGGGTCCGCTCCCAGGATCTGCTCGCCGTTGAAGACGCCGAGCCGCTCCTGATAGAGCTCCAGGGGAACGCCGTTGGGGTCCCGGAGGTAGAGGCTGTCCTCGACCCCGCGGTCCGGGCCGAGATACTCGACGCCCGCGTCGTCGAGGCTTTTGCGTGCCGCGGTGAACCGTTCCGCGTCCACGGACAGCGCCAGATGCTGTACGCCGCCGATCGTCTCCTCGATGGGCGGGTGGCCGTGTCCGGGGAAGTCGAAGAATCCCAGCAGATTCCCGTGGCCGATGTCGAAGAAGAAGTGGGTGGAGCCGCGGTAGTCGCGGTTCTCCACGATCTCCACCAACGGGAAGCCCAGGAACTCCTGGTAGAAGCGGATGGTCTCCTCGACATCGCGGCAGATGAAGGCCACGTGGTGGATGCCGCGGACCGTCGTCGGGGGCCGGTCCTCCGGCGCGCGCAGATACCGCTGCTTCAGCAGCTCCCGGCGTGCCTGCACGGCTTCCAGTTCGGCACCCTCGGGCTGCGGCATCGCGGTCTCCTTCGTCAAAATGCATGCGGGATTCAACTTCCTTCCCGCATCCTCCCCCGTCCGGCGGCGATCACCCCGGAGGCACCCCTCCACTTCACCCGGTGACGAACCGCCGGAGACAATCCCGGTGCCGTCCGTAGGAGCCATCCACATCCCTTGACGCCTGGCCGCAGGGCTGAATTACTGATCCCGACGCACCACGACCGAATGATCGGTCGTCCGATTTGGGACGGGAGAATCCGGCATGACGGACCTGCTGGACGCGGCGGAGCGGCTGAGCCGCGAGGAGCTCGAGGCGCTGCAGCTCGAACGGCTGCGGGCGACCCTGCGTCATGCGTACGACCATGTGGACTTCTACCGCCGCTCGTTCGACACGGCAGGTCTGCGTCCCGAGGACTGCCACAGCCTCGCCGATCTCGGCCGCTTCCCTTTCACCGCCAAGACCGATCTGCGGGACAACTACCCGTTCGGCATGTTCGCGGTCGAGCAGTCCGAGGTCCGGCGCATCCATGCCTCCAGCGGCACCACAGGCCGTCCGACCGTCGTCGGCTACACCGAGCGCGACCTGGACACGTGGGCCGATGTGGTGGCCCGCTCGATCCGCGCGGCCGGCGGCCGGCCCGGTCACAAGGTCCATGTGGCGTACGGATACGGGCTGTTCACCGGCGGCCTCGGCGCGCACTACGGAGCCGAGCGCCTCGGCTGCACCGTCATCCCGGCCTCCGGCGGCATGACCGCCCGTCAGGTGCAGCTGATCCAGGACTTCCGCCCCGAGATCATCATGGTGACGCCCTCCTACATGCTCACGCTGCTCGACGAGTTCGAGAAGCAGGGTGTCGATCCGCGGTCCACCTCCCTGAAGGTGGGGATCTTCGGCGCCGAGCCGTGGACCGAGGAGATGCGGCGGGAGATCGAGGAGCGCTTCGCCATCGACGCCGTCGACATATACGGGCTCTCCGAGGTCATGGGGCCGGGCGTGGCCCAGGAGTGCGTGGAGACCAAGGACGGCCTGCACATCTGGGAGGACCACTTCTATCCGGAGGTCGTCGACCCGTTCACCGGCGAGGTGCTGCCGGACGGCGAGCCCGGGGAGCTGGTCTTCACCTCGCTCACCAAGGAGGCCATGCCCGTGATCCGGTACCGGACCCGGGACCTGACCCGGCTCCTGCCGGGCACGGCCCGGGTGTTCCGCCGGATGGAGAAGGTGACCGGCCGCAGCGACGACATGGTGATCCTCCGTGGAGTGAACCTCTTCCCCACCCAGATCGAGGAGATCGTGCTGCGGACACCGCATGTCGCTCCGCACTTCCAGCTGCGGCTGACCCGCGACGGGCGTCTGGACGCGCTCACCGTCCGCGCCGAGGCCCGCAACGGAGCGACGCCCGACCAGCGGGAGGAGGCGGGCCGGGCGATCGCCGCGGCCGTGAAGGACGGCATCGGGGTGTCGGTCTCGGTCGACGTCGTGGATCCGGAGACGCTGGAGCGCTCGGTCGGCAAGATCAAGCGCATCGTCGACCTCCGCTGACCGCTTGCTGCCGGTTCTGTCCTTGCGGCTGCCGTGAGGTGCCCGCACGGCCATCATGAGCGTATGAGCTCCTTCGAGGACACAGGCGGCGACACAGGCACAGGACCCGCGCCCCTGCCCCCGCTGCCCGAGGACTGGCAGCGGGGCATGGCGATCGCGGCGCACCCCGACGACATCGAATACGGGGCGGCTTCGGCGGTCGCGCGCTGGACCGCGCAGGGCAAGAGCTTCACCTACCTCCTGGCCACGCGCGGGGAGGCCGGCATCGACGGGATGCACCCCGATCAGGCGGGCACGCTGCGCGAGGCGGAGGAGCGCGCGGGCGCCCGCGCCGTCGGCGTGGACGTCGTGGAGTTCCTCGACCACCGCGACGGCGTCGTCGAATACGGCCCGGCGCTGCGCCGCGACATCGTCCGGGCGATCCGCCGGCACCGGCCCGAGGTCATCGTGTCGGGCGCGTTCACCGTGCGGATGGTCGGCGGCATCACCAACCAGGCCGACCACCGGGTGGTGGGCCTCGCCGCGCTCGACGCGGCGAGGGACGCGGGCAACCGCTGGATCTTCCCCGAGCTCGCCGACGAGGGCCTGGAGCCGTGGGGCGGGGTGCGCCTCGTGTGCTTCGCCGGGGCCGCAGAACCCACGCACGGTGTGGATGTGACGGGTGATCCGCTGGAGAGGGGCATCGCCTCACTCGCCGCCCACGCGGAGTACACCAAGGGCCTCGGAACGAACGGCTTCGAGCCGCGACCGTTCCTGACCTGGGCGGCCAGGACGGCCGGTCCGGCACTGGGCGTCGAGGCGGCGCTGCTGCTGGACGTCCACGAACTGATCCCGCAGGGGCCGCCACCGTGGGTGTGACGGACGCGCCGGCAGGGGTGACCGGCGATCCGGCAGCGGGAGCGCGCGGCCTTCCTACTCGGCAAACCGGTCCCGCAGTTCCCGCTTGAGGATCTTTCCGCTCGCGTTGCGCGGGAGTTCCTCCACGAACAGGACCTTCTTCGGGGCCTTGAAATGGGGGAGCTTCTCGCGTGCGTGGTCGATGAGTTCGGTCTCCGTGACCTCGTCGCGGGTCACCACCACCGCCGTGACCGCCTCGATCCAGCGGTCGTCCGGCAGGCCGATGACCGCGGTCTCCGCGACGGCGGGGTGGGTGTAGAGCGCGTCCTCGACCTGCCGTGAAGCCACCAGCACTCCCCCGGAGTTGATGACGTCCTTGACCCGGTCGACGACCGTGAAGTAGCCCTCGGCGTCGCGTACGGCCAGGTCCCCGGAGCGGAACCAGCCGTCGCGGAACGCCTCGGCGGTCTCCTCCGGCTTGTCCCAGTAGCCCTCGCACAGCTGGGGGGACCGGTAGACGACCTCGCCCGCCGTGCCGTCGGGGACGTCCTTGCCGTCCTCGTCGACCACCTTCGCGTCCACGAAGAGCACGGGGCGGCCGCAGGAGTCCATCCGTCCCTCGTGTTCGGCCGGGCCGAGGACGGTGGCCAGCGGGCCGATCTCGCTCTGGCCGAAGCAGTTGAAGAAGCCGAGCTCGGGCAGGCGTTCCCGGAGCCGTTCGAGCACCGGCACCGGCATGATCGAGGCGCCGTAGAACGCCTTGCGCAGCCCGCCGAGGTCGCGGGTGGCGAAGTCCGGGTGGTTCGCCAGCGCGATCCACACGGTCGGCGGGGCGAAGAGGCTGGTCGCGCGTCCGGCCTCCACCAGGTCGAAGATCGCGGTGGCGTCCGGTCCGTCCAGGATGATGTTCTCCGCGCCGACCGCGAGGTAGGGCAGCAGGAACACATGCATCTGGGCGGAGTGGTACAGCGGCAGCGAGTGCACCGGCCGGTCGTTCTCGTTGAGATCGAGGGCCGCGATCGCGCTGACGTACTCGTGGGACAGCGCCCGGTGGGTCATCATCGCGCCCTTGGGCAGCGCGGTGGTGCCGGAGGTGTACAGCAGCTGGACCAGGTCCTCCGTCTCCGGCTCCCGCTGGGGCGTGAAGTCGCGCGGTGTGGACAGTTCGGCCAGCAGCGAGTCGTCGGCGTCGCGCAGGGACCTGACGGCGGGTCCGTCCGGGAGCCGGGGCGCCAGGTCGGGATCGGCCAGCACCAGGGCGCTGCCCGACTGCTCGATGATGTACGCCAGGTCGTCGCCGGTGAGGTTCTGGTTGACGGGTACGTGCACGAAACCCGCCCGCGAGCAGGCCAGGAAGGCGATGAGGTACGCGTCGGAGTTGTGGCCGTAGGAGGCGACCCGGTCCCCCGGCCGCAGACCGTGGCCGGTCAGGACGGCCGCCGCCGTGGTGACCGCGGTGTCGAGTTCCGCGTAGCTCCAGGTCCGGTCCGCGTAGTGCACGGCCGTGCGGTCGGGGGTGCGCCGGGCGCTGCTCCGCAGGACGGAGTCGACGGTGTTGCTGCGTACAGCTGTCATGGCGCGATCCTGTGCGGTGCCCGGTGGACGGTCAAGTCCGCGGATACCGAACGGGATGTTGACACCTCGCGCCGCGACTGAATGCATGGACCATCCTGCTTCGAACTGACCTTGCCGGGAGTTCGAACTGACCTTGTTGGGAGGCACGTTGCTCTTCCGCACCCGCCTGAGACGCCTCGGACTCGCCGGTGTCGCGCTCATGACCGCGGCGGCCGCGCTGCCGTCGGCGGCCGTCGCCGATTCCGGAGACCGGCACGACCGGCACCCCTCCGGCGGCGGGCTCTCCGCCGTCGTCCGCTACACCGAGCACGGCATTCCGCACATCGCGGCCAAGGACTACGCGAATCTCGGTTTCGGCACCGGCTGGGCCCAGGCCGCCGACCAGGTCTGCGTCCTCGCCGACGGCTTCGTGACGGTGCGCGGGGAGCGCTCCCGTCACTTCGGCCCCGACGCGGCCCCGGACGGCTCGCTGTCGTCCGCGACGAAGAACCTCTCCAGCGACCTCTACTTCGCCGGTGTGCGGGACGCCCGCACCGTGGAGAAGCTGCTGGCCACCCCGGCACCCGCGGGCCCCGGACGTCAGGTCAAGGAGCTGATGCGCGGCTGGGCGGCCGGCTACAACGCCTGGCTGAAGCAGAACCGCATCACCGATCCGGCCTGCCGCGGCGCCGACTGGGTACGGCCCATCAGCACGCTGGACGTGGCCAGGCGCGGCTTCGCGGTCTCGGTGCTCGGCGGTCAGGGCCGTGGCATCGAGGGCATCATCGCGGCCGGGCCCCCGGGCGCCGCGCCGGTCGCCGCCCCCGATGCCGCGGCTACGGCGAAGGCGGCGCGCGACCTCTTCTCCCCCGACAGCGCCGCCATGGGCTCCAACGCCGTCGCGTTCAGCGGCGCCACGACCGCGAACAGGCGCGGTCTGCTGCTCGGCAACCCGCACTACCCGTGGCAGGGCGGCCGCCGCTTCTGGCAGTCGCAGCAGACCATCCCCGGCGAGCTGAACGTCTCCGGCGCCTCCCTGCTCGGCACCGCTGTCGTCAACATCGGCTTCAACGACAAGGTGGCCTGGAGCCACACCGTCGCGACCGGCGTCACGCTCAATCTGCACCAGCTCGTCCTGGACCCCGCCGATCCCACGACGTACCTGGTGGACGGCAGTCCGGAGCGGATGCGGAAACGGACGGTGACCGTGGGGGTCAAGGGCGGGGAGCCCGTGACGCGCACGCAGTGGTGGACCCGGTACGGGCCGGTCGTCACCTCGCTCGCTCCGTCGCTGCCGCTGCCGTGGTCGGCGACGACCGCGTACGCGCTGAACGACCCCAACGCCGCGAATCTGCGGGCGTCCGACACCGCGCTCGCGTTCGGCAAGGCCCGCTCGACCGACGACATGGTCCGTGCCCTGCGGCGAACGCAGGGCCTGCCCTGGATCAACACCATCGCCGCCGACGCCCAGGGACACTCGCTGTTCACCCAGTCCCAGGTGCTGCCCCGGATCACGGACGACCTCGCCCAGCGCTGTTCCACTCCGCTGGGCAAGGTCACCTATCCGGCCTCGGGTGTGGCCGTGCTGGACGGTTCGCGGACGGACTGCGCGCTCGGCTCGGACAAGGACGCGGTGCAGCCCGGGATCTTCGGACCGTCGACGATGCCGACGCTGCGGGACGCCCCGTACGCGGAGAACTCCAACGACAGCGCCTGGCTCGCCAACGCCGACCGTCCGCTGACCGGCTACGAACGGGTCTTCGGGAACCTCGCCACGCCGCGTTCGCTGCGCACCCGGGGCGCGATCCAGGACGTGGCGGCGATGGCCGAGCGGCGTGGGCTGACCGTGGCCGACCTCCAGCGGCAGCAGTTCGCCAACCGGGTGCCCGCAGCCGATCTGGCGGCCGCCGATGCCGCGCGGGCCTGCCCCGCCGTACTGCCCGGCGACACCGCTGCGTGCGCGGCGCTCGCGGCGTGGGACCGCCGGGCCGACACGGACAGCCGCGGCGCGCTGCTGTTCGACCGCTTCTGGCGCGGCTTCGCCACGCTGCCGCTCGCCGAACAGTGGAAGGTGCCGTTCTCCGCGGCCGATCCGGTGAACACGCCGAACACGCTCAACACCGCGTCCCCCGGCTTCGCCAAGGCCCTGACGGGCGCCGTCGCCGAACTGCGGGCCGCGGGCATCCCACTCGACGCCCCGCTCGGTGCCCACCAGTTCGTGGTACGCAACGGCAAGCGCATCCCGGTCCACGGCGGTACGGAGGCGCTGGGCGTGTGGAACAAGGTCGAGCCGGTGTGGAACCCGGCCGGCGGCGGCTACACGGAGGTCTCGACGGGGTCCAGCCACATCCAGGCGGTCGGCTGGGACGGCGGCCGCTGCCCGGTGGCCCGCACCCTGCTGACGTACTCCCAGTCGTCGAATCCGGCGTCGCCGCACTACAGCGACCAGACCGTGCTGTTCTCGGGCGAGCGGTGGGTGCCGTCCCGGTTCTGCGAGAAGGACATCCTCCGCTCGCCGAAGCTGAGGATCGTGAAGGTGCGGGAGCGCTGACGGCGAGGGCTCAACGCGTCACGGGCTGAAGGAGAGGAAGACGAACGCGGCGAACAGCGCCAGATGGACGCCGCCCTGGAGCAGAGTGGCTCGTCCGGGCACCACGGTCAGCGCGCTCACCACCGCAGTGAGCACGAGGAGCACCATATGGGTGGCGTCCTCACCGAGGACCAGGGGCCCGGACAGCCAGATCGAAGCGAGCGCGATGGCCGGAATCGTGAGACCGATGCTGGCGATGGCGGATCCGTACGCGAGGTTGAGGCTCGTCTGCACCCGGTTCCGGCGCGCGGCGCGGACCGCGGCGAGGGTCTCGGGCGCCAGCACCATGAGGGCGATGACGACACCGACGACCGCCGTGGGGAGCCCGGCCGACTCCACGGCGTTCTCGATGGTCGGCGAGACGAGCTTGGCGTTTCCGACGACGGCGACGAGCGCCACCATCAGCAGGCCGAGGCTCGCCGCCGTCTGCCTGTCGGTGGGCGGGGGCGCGTGCTCGTCGGCGGCGGGCTCCCGGCCGTCGCGTTCGACGGGCAGGAAGTAGTCCCGGTGCCGCACGGTCTGGACGGCGACGAAGAGGCCGTACAGACAGATCGAGGCGACGGCGGCGAAGGTCAGCTGCGCCCCGGTGAACTCCGGACCCGGCTGACTCGTGGTGAACGTGGGCAGCACCAGGGTCATGGTCGCGAGGGTGCAGACGGTCGCGAGGGCGCCGCCGGAGCCCTCGGCGTTGAAGACGACGACACGGTT